>NZ_JBITEN010000008.1:0-297611 GCF_044455165.1 Streptomyces sp. NPDC051315 | reverse complement strand
CGGGGGCGCCCCCCCCCGGGCCCCCCCCCCCCCCCCCCCCCCCCCCCGCCGCCGCGGCCCCCCCCCCCCCCCGGGGGGCCCCCCCCGCCGCGCGCCTACGGCCGGTGGGAGCGAGCCGGCCGGGGACGGCCCTGACGCGGTGCGGATCAGGCGAGCGGGGCGGCGGTGGGAAGGGCGGCCAGCACCGACGGGTAGGTCGTGCGGACCGCCGTCGTGTTGAAGCCGAACTCGTCCAGGGCTGCGGGCGTGATCTCACGCTTGGAACCGTTGGAGACGAGATGGACGGTGGTGTCGTCGGCGCTGCGGGCCAGGTAGGCATAGGCGGTGAGCGGTCCGCCGTCGGCGATGTTCGCGGTGGTGAGGACCAGCCGTACGCCGTCGGCACTGCGGAAGAGCGCGTTGTAGGTGACGGAGCTGGGGATCAGGTGCCGACGGCCGTCCAGGACGAGGTAGACGTCGTCGGAGTTGACCGCCTTGACGCGCAGGCCGTTCAGCTCCGGGAAGAGTTCGCCCTGGCTCTCCGCGGCAGCGGACACGGCCGTCACCGGAGCCTGCGGAGTCACGGCGTGCGCCGAGAGGGCGGAGCCGGTCGCGACGGCACCCAGGGTCGCGAGCACGACGGCGACACGCGGCATGAGGGACTGCTTGTTCATGACGATCCTCCGGTCAGCTTCCGAGGGGCGCGCGGACCTGGGCGGTTTCCCGGTCCCCTGCCCCCTCGGGGGATAGTTGAAAGCTAACCTAATTTTTGATGACACGTCAACAACTTGCGGGTGGCGGGCGTCAACTTGGCGCCCGTGTCGGATACGTGACCGTCCGTCCGCGCACGCCCCCGACCGATGTCGGTTCGCGCACCCCCCGCCCGAGCCCCTCCCGAGTCGGGGCCGTCTTGCCATCGCTTCCGCATGAGGCATGAGGTACGGCGTGACGGTGAGGACTCGCACGTGTCACTCACGCCCGGACGGCACCGAGCGGACACGGGACATCCAGGCCGGCTCGGATGTCCTGCCGGGACCGGGCGGGGCGCGCCCGGGGTCGGGTGCGCCGTTCCACGCGGGCGGCTCGGAAGGCGCGCTTCCGGCCCTGGTGACGGCGCCGTCCTGCGCGGGGCGATGACCTGGCCGACTCGGGACGTCGGCTACGAACGACGCGGTGGCACGGCCTCGCGGTCCGGTGCGCCGGTCACCCCCGACATCCGCGCCGCCTTGATCGACAGCCGTACGTCCTCGGCGTCCAGGACGTCCTGGACGCCGCGCAACACGATGTCGTCGATGCGCCCGGCGTCCCGCAGCTCGGTCAGCGCCTGCCGTTTGACGTGCAGCAGCGCGGTCTCCAGTTGGTGGGCGCCATGGCTGCGCCGGGTGGCGTCCTCCCCGCCGTGGAGGCGGTCGCTGATGTCACGTTCCAGGTGGGCGACGGTGTTCCCTTCGACTCCGTAGCGGCGGGCCAGTGCGGGCAGCGCGCGCAGCGCGGCGGCGCTGAGATGGCGGTGGGCGAGGAGGGACTCGGCGGTCTGCTCCTCGTCGGTGTCGAACCGGGCCCGCCGGACCACGGCCGGCAGGGTGGGACCGAGCACGGTGAGGGTCACGACGATGACGACGACCGTGGTGAAGACGATGGCGTCCCGGTGTTCCAGGGGCCGTCCCTCGGCGGTCACGGCCGGGATGGTGAGGGCGGCCGCCAGGGAGATGGCGCCGCGCATGCCGGCCCAGGCCAGCGGCAGCCGCTGCGCAGCCCCGATCCGGCGTTCCTTCTGCACGGGCCGCCGGTCCACCAGACGCACCGCGTAGGGGACGCTGTAGAACCACAGGAACCTCGTCCCGACGACCGCGGCGCTCACGGCGAGGGCCACCGTGACGGCCCGCAGCAGGTCCGTGGAGGTCAGGGCCCGGACCGCGGCGGGCAGTTGCGTGCCCACCAGAACGAACAGAGCGCTGTTGAGGAGGTGGCTGGTGACCTCCCAGAAGGCGGTGGCCTGCACGCGGGCGTCAGGGCTGATCACCCGGGGCCCGTACCGGCTGCTGACCAGTCCGCAGGTGACGACGGCCAGGACGCCCGAGACGTGCAGGAGCTCGGCGGGCAGGAAGGCGAAGAACGGTGTGGCGACGCTGAGGACGCTGTGCAGCAGCGGGTCGCCGAGCCGGCGCCGGATCAGCCTGAGCAGCAGGGCGACGGCAACGCCGATGGCGATGCCGCCGGCGTAGGACTCGACGAAGCGCAGGGAGGTCCCCGCCCAGCTGAACGGGGCGTCCTCGGCCACCACCTCGATGGTGACGGCGAGCAGCACCAGAGCTGTGCCGTCGTTGAGGAGGCTCTCGGTGCGCAGCACGGTCAGGATGCGCCGGGGCATGGCGCGGGCCACGGCGGCGACGGCGGCGGCGTCGGTCGGCGCGAGCACCGCGCCGAGGACGAGGGCCAGGGGCCAGGGGTGACCGAAGGCGTGGGCCACGACCGCCACGGCCAGCGCGGTGACCAGGACCAGCAGGGTGGACTGCAGGGCGATGGTGCGCAGGTTGTGCCGGATCTCCCGGACCGAGGAGGTCAGCGCCTCCCAGTACAGCAGGGCGGGCAGGAACAGCAGCAGCACCACTTCGGGCGAGAGGGTGATGGCGTCGAAGGCCGGCGTCAGGCCCATGAGGCAGCCCGCGCCCAGCAGGAGCAGGGGTTCGCTCAGGCCGGTGCGGCGGGCGGTCCATCCGGTGACGAGCACGGCCGCAGCGACGGCGACGACCAGTTCCAGGCTCTCCATGTCCGTGCGCCTTCCAGGGCTCCGGGGAACGACGGGTGGGAAGAAAGAGGGGAGGCTGTCCTGCCCGTGCGCTGGGCAGGACAGCCTGGTCAGCGGCCGTCGCGGGCCGGCACCTCGTCCTCGCGGTACAGGACCAGGTGTTCGTGGTAGAGGACGCCGTCGCGGACGTCTCCGGTGGCGGTGAAACCGGTGTCGTCGACGTAGTCGATGTGGTCGCCGGTGACGGTGTAGCTGCCGGTGTACGCGCTCCGCCGGGTGCCGCGGGCCTCGTCGTAGCGGCCGTTCGGCAGCAGTTCCTGGCGAATGTGTCCGTCGGCGGTGACCCACATGCCGACGTAGGGGTGCGGGGCGGGGGAAGAGGTGTCGTGCGTGTTCATGGCATCCACGGTCGCCCGCGTCAGCACCGGGTACCAGGCCGCGGGTTTCCTGGGTGTGCTCCACCCAGGCTCAGCGGCGGGCGTCGCTCAGAGGTCCTGACAGAAGTCGTCGATCAAGTGACCGTCGGCTTGGGTCCCAGCGAGCCCGCCGCATCGAGTCGGCCGGCCGGGCGTCGGGGGCCGCCTCCGGCTGCCGGTGATCCCGCCGATGACCGCCCCCGTGGTGGTAGCGGGCGCGGGTGAATGCCGACCCGGGGCGGTGCTCGGCGGGCGGGAGCGGCGGCGGTCGGATCCGCTCCAGAAGACGGTGGTGCTCTCGGCGTCGTTCATGCCGGTCTCCGCGGGTTCGTGCTCGTCGCCTGTCCGCGCCGCCGCGCTCACCGGTCCGCGCTCTCGTACTCGGGTTCCCTCGTCGAGGGGCGTCCAGCGAGGACGGCGGTCACCAGCCAGACGGCGGCGAACAGCGCCCAGCACGCCCACATGGGCGGACCGGCGAGCACGGTGACGGCGACCACCGTGACGGCGCACAGCGCGGTGACCACCCTGGGCGTGCCGCCGGGTCCGGCCAGCTTCGCGTACGAGGCCGCGCCCAGGCCGTAGAGCGCGAAGTAGATGCCGCCGGACAGCACGAAGAGCAGCTCGAACGACATGACGCCCGTCGCGCCCAGCAACGCGATCACGGTCAGGACCGCGCCGACCACCAGCACGGACGTCACCGGGTTGCCGTCCCGGTCGCGTACCCGGGCCAGCGGGCCGGGCAGATAGCCGCTGCGTGCCATGCCGAACACCAGCCGGGACAAGGCCAGCACCGAGGCGCACACGTTCGCGGTGATGGCGGCGACGACCAGTGCCAGCGTCACCGGCCGGCCCAGCTCGCCGAGCGAGCGCTCCGCCAGCCGCAGCAACGGGGCGTCGTCGAGGGCCTCGTCGCCGGGGGCCACCGCGCTGAACAGGCCCAGCAGCACCAGACCGTACAGGGCCACCACGATGACGTAGGAGGCGGCGAAGATGCGGGGGATGGCGTCCGGCCGCTTGTGCTCCTCGAAGGTGAAGGCCACGGTCTCCCAGCCGGTGAAGGCGACGTAGACGGCGGTGAGGACGCCGCCCAGCTCCCCCGGCGGCGGTACCTCGGTGCTCGGCGCCTGCACGCCGTGCGTCCCGAGCGCGACCAGTGCGGTGCAGGTGACCAGGACGAACAAGCCGAGCACCAGGGCGACCTGGACCTTCCCGGACACGTGCGCGCCCAGGCACCCGATCAGGGTGGCCGCGGTCAGGACGGCGACCGGGAAGAGCCAGGCCAGAGTCGGCACGCCGGAGAACTGGGCGACGTAGCGCCCGCCGGTGATGGCGGTCGCCGGGATGCCGGCGACCAGCGCGAGGGTGGCCAGCAGTCCGGAGGACCGCCCGACGGACCGGCCGAAGGCGACCTCGGAGTAGTGGGCGACCCCGGACGCCGACGGGTGGCGGCGGCCGAGCCAGGCGTAGCAGTACAGCAGCGGGATGACCGACACGGCGGCGACGGCCCAGGGCAGCCATGCGGAGCGGCCCAGGTCCTGGTAGCTCGTCCCGGGCAGGATCATCATGCCGCTGCCGAGGATGGTGGACAGTGCGAGGAAGGTGCCGACGGTGCCGCCCAGTGATTTCTGCAGACCGCTCACGCCGCGTCCTCCTCGGTGCGGGTCGCGGCGAGCGCGCCGGCGGGGGCACGGCCGACGGCGGCGGTCCGGGTCGCGTCGAGGCTGTGCCGGCCGGGGACGACCGTCGGCTGGAACTCCCCCGACGCCCGGTGGGCCCGGGCGGCGCGGCGTTCGGTCGGGATGAACCGCTCGGCCCGTCCGCACAGCACGTGCGGGTCGGTGAGGCGGCCGGTGGGGGATATCCGTTCGGCGAGGCGGTCGGCCACCGCGGCGTCGGCGCGCAGGCCGTGCGCGATCTCCGCCGGCATGTCCTCGTCGTCGAGTAACTCCGGGGGGAAGCCGTCATGGGCGAGTACCTGGGCGATCTCGGGATTCGAGAGCTGTGTCATCGTCGGTATGCGTCCTGAGGAGTCGGGGCAGGGTGGTCGATGACAAGTACCCCGGTCGGCCGGGCGCCGTCGGCGTCGGGGGCCGGGTGCAGACGGACGACGGACAGTCCGCCCACGGAGTGCCCGGCGAGGACGATCCGGCGGGCGCCGGGCGGTCCGCGGCACGCCGGATCCCCTCGACGGTCCGTTCCTGCCAACGGCCCGAGCCGAGGTCGGCCACGGAGTCGGCGTTCGGCAGGGTCGATGCGGTCAGGCCGTGGCGGGCGGGAAGCAGACGCACCCGAACGGGATCCCGCACCGGGCCTGCCGGTCCGGCACCCGAAGCCGCCCCCCACCTTCTCCGGACCCGGCTCGGGCAGCAACGGCTCGATGAGCGACCACAGGTCGTCCGACACGATCCAAGGCCGTGAGTGACGTTTCCCCACGAGCCAACGACCGCCCAGACCGAAGTCACCTCATCAACGACTTCTGTCAGGACCTCTCAGGCCGGGTCCGTCGCCTCCGCGTCGACCTGTGCGAGGACTCGGCCGAGCAACTCGCCGAGGACGCGGACCTCCTGGTCCGTGAACGGGTCGAAGAAGAGCCGGCGCACCGTCTCCGCGTGCCGTGGCGCGGCTTCCTCGATGGCCTGCCGTCCCGCCGGTGTGAGCCGGACCATGGAACCGCGGGCGTCCTCGGCGCACGCCTCCCGGGTGACGAGACCGCGCTTCTCCATGCGGCTGATCTGGTGCGACAGACGGCTGCGCTCCCAGTCCACCTCGGCTCCGAGGTCCTTGGCTCGCAGCAGACCGTCCGGGGCCTCGGACAACGGGGCCAGCAGCGCGTAGTCCGCCGCGGACAGTCCCGAGTCCCGCAGGAGCTGCCGCTCCTGGGCGCGGTGCAGCTCACGGCCCAGGCGCCGGTACGTGGCCCATACGTCGGCCTCTTCGGGGCTCAGCCATGGCGGTTCGGTCATAGGCCGAGACTATCATCTTGTTGACGCATCACCAAAGGTCAGCCGCGCGAGCGGCGATGCCCGGCCGGACGGAACGGTTCGCCGGCCGGCCGGGCGCCAGTATGCGACGAGGTAGGCAGTTGCTGCCGACGCGAGGTGCCGTCGAGCCATGTCAGGGTCGGTGCGTCCGCACACGGACCTCCCGTCGCCGCCACACCCCGAAGGGCACCATGAGCATCGCCGTCACGTCCCGGTCCGTCCTGCGCACGGTCACCGGCAGCTGGGCCTCGCGCATCTACCTGGCCGCCGTCACCTCCGTGCTGGCGTGGGCGCATGTGGACGCGGCCTTCGTCGCCCAGGCGGACTCCTCCTTCGCGGGCATCCACTCCATCGCGGCCACCGCCCCGCTCAGCGTCGTGCTCCTGCTGTCGGGCGCCTTCGAGGTACTGCCGTTCTCCCTGCTGATCGCGGCCTGCGCCCTGGTCAACGCCTATCTGCTCGGACTGGCGGCACGCCGGATCGCCGCTCGCCACTAGAACCTCCGGACGTTCCATATTTTGTTGACGCATCATGAAAACACTGCAGTGAGCGCGACCGGCGGCGAGCGGGGCGGAGCGCCACCGCCGGCGCCGCGTCCGACCTCGCCCGCACGAAGCCCCTACCAGGCACAGGAGAGTCCATGGCCCCGCAGGTGACCGACAACCAGTCCCAGTCCCGCTTCGAGATCCACGAGGGCGAGGACCTGGCCGGTTTCGCCCAGTACCACGCGTACAAGGACGAGATCGCCTTCCTGCACACCGAGATCGGCCAGCGGTTCGGTGGCCACGGCCTCGCCGGGCTGCTCATCAACAGCGCCCTCGACTCGGCCCGGGAACACGACCTGAAGGTGCTGCCCTACTGCCCCTTCGTCCGCGGGTGGATCACACGGCACCCGGACTACGTCGACCTGGTCCCGCAGCAGGACCGCGCGCGGTTCGGGCTGTGACGGCGTGAGCGATCTCGACACCGCGCCGGCCGTACTGCGCCGAGGAGGCCGCGACGAGGTCTCGGCCCGCCCCGTCCACCAACTGCTCCAGCCCCGGGTCACCCCGCTCGGCGAGAGCACCGTCGTCCGTAGACCGCTGCCCAACCTCGGGCGCAGGATGGTCGGGGCCTGGTGCTTCGTCGACCACTATGGCCCCGACGACATCGCCGACGAGCCCGGCATGTGGGTCCCGCCCCATCCGCACACCGGCCTGCAGACGGTCAGCTGGCTGCACGACGGGGACGTCCTGCACCGCGACAGCGTGGGCAGTCTGCAGACCATCCGCCCCCGTGAGCTCGGGCTGATGACCGCGGGCCGGGCCATCGCCCACGCCGAGCAGTCCCCTCGCTCGCACGCGCCGCTGCTGCACGGGGCCCAGCTCTGGGTCGCCCTCCCCGACGCGCACCGCCACGTCTCTCCCGCCTTCGAGCACCACACCGACCTCCCGCTGATCACCTCGCGCACCGGGCTGCGGGCGACCGTCATCCTCGGCGAGATCGACGGCGCGGCCTCCCCCGGCACCACCTACTCGCCCCTGGTCGGAGCGGACCTCGCCCTCTCCCGGGGCGCCGACGTGAAACTGCCGCTGGAACCCGATTTCGAGTACGCGGTCCTGACCATGTCCGGCTCGACGCGCGTCGACGGCGTGCCACTGGAGCCCGGGTCCATGCTGTACCTGGGGTGCGGCCGCCGGGAGCTCCCCTTGCGGGCCGCCACGGACAGCGGACTGCTGCTCTTGGGCGGTGAGCCGTTCGACGAGAAGATCGTCATGTGGTGGAACTTCATCGGCCGCACCGGCGAGGACATCGCCGAGGCCCGTGCGGACTGGAACGCCGGACGCCGCTTCGGCACCGTCCACGGTTTCGCGGGGGATCCCACCCCCGCGCCGGATCTGCCCGAGACCCGTCTCAAGGCCCGCGGCAGGGTGCGCTGAACACGGACGCGGCCTGCGGGATGTACTCCTCCTCCCGCACCCCGCCGGGGCCGGTGTCACCGGCCCCGGCGGACGCCGAACCGGGCCGACCGATCGGGGGAGGTCGACCGGCCCGGTTCTCCACTCCGGCTGGTCTGCCGGCAGAGGTGTCACGGGCGAGCCGGTATGGCAGCGGCACGCGTCGTGGCCCCTCACACGCCCATCCTGCGGACCGCCGGCCGCGCCCCGCATCGGTAGGGTCCACTGATCCGGCATTACCGACACGGACAGCTGCCTGGTCACCCGGCCCGCCATCAACGCACGCACCCGCGCGCGCACGCCCTGACGGCGCCACACCGTGCGGGTGGCGCCGTCTGCCTGCGGGGGCGAAGTGAGGGTCAGGCGGTGGTACCGGCGGCGAGGACGTAGTCGCGGGATGCGGCGACGTCGTCGCGCAGGGCGGCCAGGTCGACGTCGAGGAGCCGGCCGTCCCACTTGCGGACCTGGCCGGCGACGAAGACGGTGTCGACGTTGCGGGCGTCGGTACCCAGCACCAGCGTGCCCACCGCGTCGTTCAGCGGCATGTTGTTGACGTCCTCGGCGCGGACGACCAGCACGTCGGCCTGCTTGCCCGGTGTCAGCGAACCCGTCACCTCGCCCAGCCCGTTCGTCCGGGCCCCTTGCAGGGTGGCGAAGTCGAGGACATCGGACGTACTGATCCGGCGCGGCTCCGCGTCCGTGCCGTAGGCGGCGTTCACCGCCCGCATCCGCTGGATCGCGTGCAGCGCCCGCATCTGAGTGAACATGTCACTCGCCAGGGCGACCTCCACATCGATGCTCAGCCCTGGCCGGACACCCACCGCCAATGCCTCGTCGACCGCGGGAATCGCCGACTCCAGGCCGATCTGCGCGTCCGACGTCGGCGCCAGGGCGATCGTCGTCCCGCTGTCGCCGATGGCCCGCCACGCGTCCGGGGTCAGACCGGTGGAGTGGATCAGCGTCAGGTCCGGGCCAAGCAGTCCCTGCCGCTCCCACGCCAGGATCGCCTGCGACGACGGCAGCCCGAAGACCGCGTCCACGCTCACCCCGACCCCCAGCTCGCGGGCCGCCGCAGCCAGCCGCGGCCCGTACGCCCGCTCCGGGCCGGCGATCTCACCCGTCGCCAAAGCGGCGATGCGGAAGGTGAGCAGGCCGCTGCCGTACTCCTTCTGCAGCCGCGCCACGTCCGCGGGCCACTGCTGGTCCCAGTCGCCGAAGTGCGGGGCCATCGCCGCGTGCACGCCCCGGATGCCCGAGTCCACCAGCGCCTGCACCGCGGCGTCGGAGTGCGCGGCCGTGCGCGAGTTGTGGGAGAAGTCGAGCATGGTGGTGATGCCGCTGTCGAGGGCCGTCAGGGCTGCCAGCCGGGTGCCGACGTACATGTCGTGCGGCCGGTACACCGGCGCGTAGCCCAGCAGCGTGCTGGTGACATAGCCGCCCAGGTCGTCCACGTCCGGCATGATCCGGCGCAGCTGCGCCTCCCACGCGTGCCGGTGCGTGTCCACGAACCCCGGCGCCACGACGCATCCCGACGCGTCGATCACCACCGCGTCCGCTTCGGCGCCCTGCGCCCGCAGGTCCTCACCCACCGCGGCGATCACATCGCCCTCGATCAGCACATCGCCCTTGGACAGCACGCCCAGTGCCGGATCCATCGTGACCACCGTGGCGCCCGTGAGCAGGACGCGCCGGTCGCGAGCGCCGGCCGAGGCACGCAGCCGGTCCAGCAGGCCCTTGCGTACGGAATCGTCGAGGTACATGGCACCCACCCAATCTCGAAACGGAGGAACAGCGCCGACCCCCAAGCGGTTCGGAGCTGCAACCACGGTCGCCACCCCCGCGCCCCCGCACCAGGCCGCCGTGTACCTGGGAGTACCGCACCCAGGAACCGGCCGGGCGAGCGGCGGGGCAGGAAGAACACGGCCCCCCTTCCGGCTCGCCGACCGTCCCGCCCGTTGCGCACCATGAAGCCCATGGACCAGCTCGTCACTCTCGGAGAGTTCCTCGGGTCATGCCGTTCCCGGCTCGCCCCGGACGAGGTCGGTGTGCCCTGTACCGGGCGTCGGCGGGTGTCCGGGACGCCCCCTCAGCCCGTGGCTGCCCGACCGCATCATGCCTGTCCGCCACCGCGCGCAGTGGCGGTGCGAACCGCCTGCGCGCGGGTTCACGCCTCGGTCCGCTCGGCCGCCCGCAGTCCCTCGACGCGCTGGAGGTGGCGTCGTAAGGGGACGTCGAGCTTGCGCAGAATGCTGCGGACGTGGGCGTCGACCGTTCGGGGACTGATGAACAGGGCCGCGCCGATCTCACGGGAGGTCTCCCCCGCGGCCACCATGCGCGCCACCCGCAGCTCGCGGGCTGTCAGTGCGTGAACGCCCCGGTCGGACCCCACCGTTCGCTCGCCCGCCCCACCGAGCCTGATGGCGGCCCTGGCCTGGAAGGCCCGTGCGCCCGCCTCGGAGAAATCCGTCCAGGCCTGCCGAAGCGGTTGGCGTGCCTGCGTGCGGTGCCCGCTCTGCAGGAGCCACTCCCCCCACAGCAGCCGGGCGCGGGCCGCCTGCAGCACCGCACCGGCCCGGGTCAGCTGCTCGGCGGCCTGCCGGTACAACTCGTGGCTCTCGAAGCCGCGTTGCAGCAGTGCCGCGGTCTGCAGGTACAGTCCCTCGGCCCACGGAGTGCCGCACGCCCGCGCGTTCTCACGGAGCACCTCGCAGGCCGATCGGGCCCGGGCCGCCTCCCCGCACGCCACGGCCGCCTCGGCACACTCCGCCGCCAACAGGCCTCGGTATCCCGCTCCGGCCGCGTCGTACGGCTCGCCCACGGCTGCGAGCGCCGCCTCCGGCCGGCCCGCTCCGTTGTGCAGGACGGCGCGGGCGTATTCCGCAGCCGTCAGCAGCCTCCCCTCCCGGCGTTCACCGGCTTCACGCGTGGCGAGGTCGATGAGCGGGAAACCCGCCGACTCGTCCCCCCGCCACGCGGCCAGAGCGAGGTCCGCGTAGCGCAGCGGCGCCATACCGAGGGCCTCGGTGATGCCGTGGGCCTCCGTTGCCCGCTCCGCTGCGTCGTCCAGGCGGCCGAGGTGCAGGTCCAGCATGGCCTGGTGGTTCAGCGCGATGGGCAGAGCGGCGTGATCCCGGTTCTCGCGCGCGCTCCGCACCTGCCTGGCCACCAACCGCTGCCACGCGTGCGCGTCCCCCGCGTACAGGGCCGCGTCGCCGGCGAGGCGTGCCACGTCCGGGTCGCTCAACGCCTGGGCGCGGGGCTCGGCCAGGCATCTCCGCACCGCTCGCGCCATCAGCGGTGCGGCGGCCGCGGATCCCTTCGTGACCGCGGTGATCTGGGCCTGCAGCAGGAGTTCCACCGGGCCGTCCGCGTCCGGGTGCGAAGGCAACCGTCGGGCCTCGGCGACGATGTCCGCAAGCTGACTCCGGGGCAGGTACCGCCCGGAGAAGGCGACGGCCGCGAACGCGTCGAGCAGGAGACGCCGCCCTGCCGCGGGATCCTGCTCCGCCACCCTGCGCGCCGCGTCCGTCAGCAGTTGCACCGCCTCCTCGTCGCGCTGGAGGGAGGAGACCGTGCGGGCGTGCAGAAGGACCACCCGGGTACGGTCGGCGTCGGGCAGCGCCTCGTGCTTGAGGGAGGTCAGGATGGCGAGGGCCTCGTGGAACGCGCCGGTCTCCTGCTTCGCGCGCGCCGCGGACAGCAACCGTGACGCCCTGGCCCCGCGATCCGCCGTGAGGGCGGCGGCCAGCTCCCAGAAACCGGCGGCGACGCCCGTGCCGACGCGCTTCGCCGCCCTGCGCGCGGCGTCCTCCAGGCGGTCGGCCGTGTACTCGTCGAAGTCCGCGGCGGCCTGCCCCAGGTGCCAGGCCTGCCGGTCCGGGTCCTGCGTGGCGTCATAGCATTCGGCCAGGGCGGCGTGCGCGCGCCGCCGGTCGGTCGAGGAGGCCGCCGCGTAGATCATGGACCGCAGGAGGGGATGGCGGAAGGTCATCCGCGTACGGATGACGAGGAGGCCCGCGGCCTCCGCCACCGCCGGGGCGTCCGGTCCGATGTCCAGCAGCGCCGCGGCCCGGCGCACCACGAGAGGGCTGCCGTCCGGTTCCGCAGCCGCCAGGAGCAGCAGCCGCTGCGTGTCGTCCGGGAGCTGGGACAGCCGGGTCCGGAAGGACTCCTCCAGTCGCTTCGGTGCCCTCATGTCCGCGATGGCCGCCCTGGCCGTCATCTCGGTCGGTCCGATCCAGCGCGGGAGGTGGAGCAGGGCCAGTGGGTTGCCGTGCGCCTCCGTCAGGACCCGCTCACGCACCCGCTGGTCGAGCGGGGCCCGCACGGTGGCGTCCAGCAGCTCCCGCGCGTCCCGGTCACCGAGAGGCCTGACGGCATGCCGCGGCAGTCCGGACAGCTCCGCGAGGTGGTCGGCGTCCTCTGCGGCGAAGACGAAGGCGATGCGCCGGGCGGCGGCCCGCCGGGCCACGAAGGCGAGCACGGCGAGGGACCTGCGGTCCATCCACTGCGCGTCGTCGACGAGGCAGACGACCGGCTGTTCCTCGGCAGCGGCCGAGAGGAGACCCATGACGGCGAGCCCCAGGTGCAGGTGGTCGGGATCGGCACCCGAACGGCGTCCGAGAGCCACGCCGAGCGCGCCGCGCTGCGGTTGCGGCAGGCCGCCCCCGTGGTGCAGCAGCGGGCCGGTCAGGTGCTGGAGCCCGGCGAAGGACAGCTCGGTCTCGGTCTGTGTCGTGTTCACGCGCAGGACCTGAAGTGCCGCGTACTCGGTCTGGACGCTGTCGAGCAGGGCGGTCTTACCGATGCCTGCCTCGCCGTGCAGCACGAGGACACCGCCCGTGCCGGCACAGGCCTGCGCGACGAGATTCCTCAGCGCTGCGGTCTCCCCGCTGCGTCCCAACAACGCTCGTGATCCGGCTGTCTGCGCCGGCCGCGCGCTCACCGCGTCATCCCCATGTGGTCCCCCCAGGATTCGATCCCCCGTGTGTGCCTCGTCGTGGTGACGGGCCTGTGTGGATCCGCCTCGATCCTCGACCAGGCGTGTCTACGACTCGTCCATGAGACGTCTACGGGTGATCGACAGGTCGTCGCTGCTGCTTGCGGGGGCCGCGGTACGGGGCGCGTGCGGCCGCAGGGGGTGCGCTGCGCACGGGCGGCGCCTCGGCGGAGGCAGGGACGGGGCCACGGCACCGACTGCCCCGGCGAGGCGGTTCACTCCCCGTCGGCGTACCGGATCACCCGACGGCTCTCCGGCCCCGGCAGGATACGCCGCCTCTGGTGTGAACCTGACAACAAGGCGTACCCGGTCCTCGGGTGATGCCGGCGGGTAGCCAGGTGACGGCGTCCGCCGGCCGGTCCGCCTGTACCGGGGCCGGACCAGCACGGCCCGGTCACGGCAACAGCTGCTGCGCGCGGAGCCGCCCGCGTCCCCGGGTGCGGGGAGCGCGGGCAGCACCGGACTCCTCAGGCAGGTCACCCGCCTCCGGTGATCGACCACACCGGGAGCGAGCACCAGACCACGTCGCCGTCACTCAGGTTGATGTTGCAGGCCGGGAAGCAGGTGTCAGAGCTTCCCTCCCTGCGTCCGCGCACGAACCGCGAGCTGTCAGAACCAGATCCACAGCTTGTACCGGGTGCCCGAAGGGGTGCACTCGGCATGGTAGTAGCGGTCGGGATTGGACTGGAGGACCATGATGCCGGCCACGGTGCAGTCGGTGAGGGTGTTGTAAGTGGCCCAGTAGTGCGCGGTCCCCGCCGCGATGCCGGCACCTCCCTCCCCCCGCACCACCTGGTCGGACTCGACCGTTGCGGCGGTGGTCGCGTCGGACGGGGCGGCAAGCGCCGGCCCGACCGAGACGCCCAGCACGAGTGCGGCGCCGACGGCCATGGTCGCGACAGCACGGCGAATACGCATGGATCTCTCCCTCGGTAGGAACACAGAGTTCGTGTCTTGCTGGCCGTGTCGCTTCCGCCGTACGAGCGCGGA
Organism: Streptomyces sp. NPDC051315; assembly: GCF_044455165.1. Lineage (NCBI taxonomy): Bacteria > Bacillati > Actinomycetota > Actinomycetes > Kitasatosporales > Streptomycetaceae > Streptomyces > Streptomyces sp. NPDC051315. Next base: position 283,560 of record NZ_JBITEN010000008.1, on the reverse strand, counting down.
ACGGCATCCACCCTGCGCCGGCGGCTGTTGCCGACGCTCGCCGTCCGGTCCGTACGTGACTCGGCCCACCGCCCCACTGGTCCGCCTGGCGACGCCGCACAGGAGTTCCCGTACGGACCGCCGAGCCCCAGGGCTGCTCCGGAGCCGGATGAGCGACGTTCACCACCTTTACCGCCGGGCATGGGAGAAACCTTGGCCGAATCTTGGATCGGCCGAGGCGCCTCTCCGGCCAGGCTCTTCACCTGGGCGGGAGACGGGGCCGGGTGCGATGCTCCTTGGGTTCACGGGGTCTTGGTGGCGTAAGGGCGTACGTCCAGGGCCCGGAGGCCGAGCTCGGTCATGCGCGGCAGCGCGCGTTCCCGCGGTGCTGCTGATCGAGGCCCCGCACACGGTTTCCTGCGCGCCCTCGAAGGTGACGTCACCGAGCCGTCCGGCCCCCGGAACTCGGCGGCGGCCGCCTTCGCCTCGCGTGAGCCGGCGGGCAGTTGGACCGTCACCTCGGCGGAACCGGAGGCGCCGAGGATCCGGTTCTTCGCCGCCGGTGCCTCGAACCGCAGGACGCCGTCGCCGTACGCGACCCTGAGCTGCTCCGCCGCCTTCGCGTCGCGGCTCTTCGAGGCGTCCGCGGGCAGGACCTCGACTGTGAGACCTCTCGAACCTGAGCCGGCATCGTTCCCCAACGCTTCCGACCGGACGGCCACCACCGACTCTCACCACACCGACACCCGCCCGAGAGGTCCCGCCCCGGGCTCGTGCCGCGTCCCGGCCGCGCCCCTGGCCGGGCGGTGTCTTCGCCCAGCCCGGGAGCCAAGATCGATTGTCAGTGGTGGGTGAGAGAGTGAGGAAACCGAGTCGGAACGAGGGGGAGTTGTCATGTCCGGAAACCAGAACTACATCAATCACGTCGCTCTTGTGCTGGATGCCAGTTCGTCCATGTCGCACCTGAGCCGCAAGGTCGTCGAGGTCGCCGACCAGCAGATCGCCTATCTTGCCCGCCGGTCGAGGGAGCTGGAGCAGGAAACGCGCGTCACGGTGTACGTCTTCGCGGACAAGGTGGAGTGCGTCATCTACGACAAGGACGTGCTGAGGATGCCGTCGCTGAAGCAGCTGTACCGGGTCGGTGGAATGACGGCTCTGCTGGCGGCCGCGCTGAAGTCGCAGCGGGAGCTGGCGCAGACGGCTCAACTGTACGGCGACCACAGCTTCCTGACGTTCGTGCTCACCGACGGGCAGGAGAACGCAAGTCATCGCTGCCCGGACGCCCCTGCCACGAATCAGCGTGAACTGGTCGAGGCCGTGGCCGAGATGATCGGAACACAGCAGGACAACTGGACGCTGGCCGTCCTCGTGCCGGACCAGATGGGCAAGCGCGAGGCCATGCAGTGCGGTTTCCCCAAGGACAACATCGCCATCTGGGACGCCACGAGCACCCAGGGCCTGGAGGAGGCCGGGCAGGTCATCCGGCAGGCCACCGAGAACTTCATGGTGGGCCGCGCCCAGGGCATCCGGGGATCACGGGCGGTGTTCTCCACGGGGGCGGAGGCGGTCAACAAGGAGACGATCAAGGCGGCCGGCCTCACCCCGGTGAATCCGTCGAAGTACCAGCTGATCCCCGTGGCGCGTGACGCGGCGATCCGGGACTGGGTCGTCGAATGCGGGCACACCTACCGGACCGGTGGTGCGTTCTACCAGCTGAGCAAGCCGGAGAAGATCCAGGCGCACAAGCAGATAGCGGTGCTGGAGAAGAAGACGGACCGGGTGTACACCGGGCCCGAGGCCCGAGCCCTGCTCGGCCTGCCCGACGTGGAGATTCGCGTCAAGCCGAATCACAACGACGACTTCACCATCTTCGTGCAGAGCACCAGCGTGAACCGGAAACTCGTAGCCAACACACGGCTGCTGCTCATGCTCTGACACCCCGCAAACCCCGGGTGACGCAGCGAACCTGAGGAGGTCGCCGACGCGGTAACTCTCGGGCTCTCGAAGCGGGGGCACACACCCGGCGGCGCCGACTTGGTCATGCACGGCGGCACGGTCAACACCGTCTGACCGCAGCTGCGGCGCGGCGCCGCCGCGCCCGACCGAGTGAGGGCGGAGCCCCTCATCTACGCGGACGTACGAGGGTTTTGGCGGACTGTCACCACCGCGGCGAGCGTCATGTCGGCTCAATGGCCGCCGCCGCCAGCGCAGGTGCCACGAGCACAGAGCCGAGCACTTCCTGGCCTTCGTCGGCATCACCAGCGGCCGACTGCCACGCCGGGACGGGCGGCAGGTCGCAGTCCCGGCGCCTGCCGTCGGGACTGCGACCGCCGCTACACAACTGAGACGACCGCCCAGCTGATGAGAACTCCCGTGCCGCCGACACGGACCCGCGGGTCACCCGCGCGCAACGTCACCGTGATCCCGCCAGGGCGGCCCGGGTCATCGCCCTGCTGCAGGGTGAGGACGGCGCCCTCGGGGACCGTGCGCAGTTCACAGGCGGCTCTTCCTGGAGGTGAGGCGACGCCGTCCATGATCAGGCCGACGTCACCGGCCGTCGACTGGTCACGGCGGGACACGTGGGCGGCCTCGGCCGACAAGGGTGCTGTCACCGGCCCCCGTGTCATCCCCTGCGGCGGCGGGGAAGACGAACCCGGATTTTGTTGACATTGCAACCGGTCCTGCGCTTGCGTGGGGAGGACGCCGACTCCGTTGCGCGCAGAACGAGGTGGTCACATGGACGCGTCCCGCTTGGCCGTCTCCCAGCACACCACTCCTCAGGGCGTGCGCGTCCTGAGGCTGCGCGGCGAGATCGACCGCGGCAGCGTGGGGTTCGTGGACTGGGCGTTCGACAACGACAGAGGCGATGGACGCGCGCCCCGCACGGTCATCGACTTCGAACACGTCACGTTCATGGACTCCAGCGGCATCAACTCCCTCGTCCACGCCTACCGCGCCGCACAGGAGAGCGACGGCTGGCTTCGCCTGGCCAACGTTCCACCAGCCGTGCAGCGGCTCCTGCACATCGTCGGCCTCGACGAACTCCTGCCGACGTATGCCACGCTTCAGGCTGCCCTCCCCTCCTGAACAGGCTGACAAGCCGACGGCACCGTGCACTCCACACGCCGACCCGGCGGTGAGGTGGACGCCCGTGTGGAGAAACTGAGCCCAGTGCCCGCGAAAGCGGTGAAGAAACCAGGTAAATCGGCCGCGTGTTCTTTGATCCGCCGGGCACGAGGAGTCACGGAGGTTGATAACTATGGTTCCCCTGCTTCTCGTTCTGCTGCTGGCTCTGATCCTCTTCGGCGCGGGCTTCGCGCTGAAGGCACTGTGGTGGATCGCCGTCATCGTGCTGGTCGTCTGGCTGTTGGGCTTCGTCCTGCGCAGTGCGGACACGGGCGGCCGCAGGGGCCGCTGGTACCGCTGGTGATTCACCAAGCAGCAGTCGGCCTGTGGGCTCCGGGAACACCCGGGGCCCACGGGCTTGTCCCGCTCCAGGACATGCTTGCGGCAAACGCTGCAACCGCCGCCTTCCCGGGCACCAGGGCTCCCAGCCAGGGTTCGGTGAAGCAGCGGAACCGGCGGCTGCAACCACCGGATCCCAGCCACGCCCCACACCGCGTACCACGCACGGCCCGACGCCACGACCCGAGTGTTTCGCCGAGCAGGCCCTGAACGCCCTGCCCGGCCCGGTTCCGGAACATCCTCCCGCCGCATGCGCCGCCGCACGACCTCACATGCACCGGCGCACGGCCTCGCCCAGCTCCCGGTCCACGAGCTCTGGCAGTACGGGGGCCGAGGCTCCCTCATGGATGACAGCGGCCGAGGCTCCCCCATGGATGTCGTCGCGCGTCAGGTGGATCTTGCTGGTCAACCCGCCGCCGGAGCGGCCCGGGGCCTCATCCGGTACCACTTCCGCCAGGCGGCGGGCGGGGCTCTGCCACGGCGTCTCGTCCTGGTGTTCCCCCTCTTGCGCTCCGTCTCCGCGCTCCGCGATCGACCAGGGGTACTCCGCGAACGCGCAACCTGACCGACTCGCTGAGCAGCAGGGAACCATCTGTGTGACGCTGAAATGGTGGGTCTGCGGGATACGCAGGTATGCGCTCGCGGCGCCCGCGGTACCGGTCGGACCGATCCTTTACCGGCCGCGTACCGGACCAGTGCAGGCAGAGCCCTCCCCCGGAGGAGACGACCCATGAACGTCACTCGAATCCGCCGCTCCGTCCTCACCGCCTCAGCGGCACTCATCTTTCCAGTGACCCTGGCAATGGCGGCGCCGACTGCGTCCGCCGGCAACGTCTCGCAGCCGTTCGGCCCGGGCTGTGCGTCGGTACCGAAGGAAGGCACAGGCGGCCTCGACGACATGGCCGACGACCAGGTAGCCACCGCAGCCTCGAAGAACCCCGAACTGTCGACACTCGCCGCCGCGGTGAAAGCTGCCGATCTGGGCGACACCCTGAACAAGTCCAAGGACATCACGCTGTTCGCGCCGACCAACGCCGCGTTCAAGAAGATCCCGAAGGCGGATCTCGACGCCCTGCTGGCCGACAAGGAGGAGCTGACCAAGGTCCTCACCTACCACGTGGTGGGCGAAAAGATCACGCAGAACCAGCTCGCGGACGGAGACTTCAAAACCCTGGAGGGCAGCAACCTCACCACCTCGGGGTCGGGTGCCTCTTTCACGGTGAATGACTCCGCGAAGATCGTCTGCGGCGGCATCCCGACCGCGAACGCGACGGTGCAGCTCATCGACACCGTCCTGATGCCCAAGTGAGAGCAAGGGGCAGCGGGGCTCGCTGTCCCAGCACCACCAGGAACAAGGCCCGGTCAATGCTCTTCGGCATCGCGAGCAGCGGCGCCTACGGCAAACCGACCGATGGCCGCCCCGGCGGGGGTCGGCGACGGTCCGTCGGAGGCGAGTCACTAGCGTCCAGCTCGGTCCCGCACCTGCGGCGACGCCAACCGTTTCGCCGGACGCACCCCTTCTTCCGTGCCGTCGCGGCTCGGGGGTGGCGCTCGGCTCCGGCTGCGTCCCCGACGACCCGCAGGCGGTCGGACGCTGGCTGTACTGGCGCTGGCGCTGCTCCGCGTCGGACAAGGCCGGCGTGGGACCACGGCACCGGCCGGAACATCACCGTCCCGGGTGCGCTGCCCGCCAAGGCCGGCGACGGCTACCAATCCGGTGCAGCAGTCCGCGGACGGGCGGACGGTGACGCTCACCGACTTCCACCTCGGCGGGGCCACCCGGCCTCCACCTCCCCCTTCTTCACCGTCCCCGAGGGGACATGGATCGGCATGCTGACCGCCAACCGGTACGGCGCCACGTGGCCTACACCGACGGCGAACGGATGATCCACATCCGGCCGGTGACGGTGCCGCGCTCGCGGATCAGCCTGTTCGACTGGCGAGCGGACTCGTAGTGGACCTGCGCAAGGCGAGCGACCGCCCATGGGAGGGACCTGGCGGCTCACCCGGCCACCCGCGTCCTGGACGCTCACCATCAAGGACGCCTACGGCACCACCGTGCGCGCCCTCACCGGCAGCTCGCACGAAGGTGCCGCCATCCGCGCCTGGGACGGCAGGAACGACACGGGCGACAGAGCGGTGAGCGGCCGGTACCACTGGACCATGACCGTGGACCCGGGCGGCACGCTCCACGCGAACGCCCCGGACCTTTCCTAGCGGACGCCCGGACTCCTCCTGGGCGCGTGGCACCTCCCTCGCCGCTCGGAGGCGTCCTCGCCGGCTTGCACCGCGAACGCACCCAGCGAGTGCCTACGGCTGAGTCCGCGGCGTCCTGCCCGGCTTGCTCCTTCACGCTGCCCGGCTCCGCCACCGCCACCAGCCGTTACCCGGGGTTCCTGAGCCGAATCGGCAGGTCACTGCCTTGACCTTGATCACCGTCATGGCACCTGAGGCACACGGAGGGGTGAGCCGGAGTGCGCCGAGGCGCCTGCCGCCGACTGACCGTCCGTCGATCCGACCACGGTGATCGAAGACGCGGCGGCGTTCAGCGGGGAACCACCCAGCGCGGCACCCAGGTACCGGCGGCGTCGTGGCCGGGGGGTGTGGCGGCGAGGTGGGCGCGCAGGGTGGCCAGCGCTGGGTGGGGGTTGTCGCGGTGCCAGAGGAGCGAGTGCGGGTAGACGGGCGTCGGGTCGATCACCGGGATGCGGCGCAGGCCGTGGCCGGCGGGCCAGACGAGGCGGGTCTCCCCGCCCATGAAAGTGGCCAGGGCCGGGGTGTCGGCGACGGTGTCGAGGAGCGCGTCGGAGCCGAAGTTGGGGCCGGTCGCCTCGATGGTGAGGCCGAACTCGGCGACGAGGTCGTCGTAGTAGGCGGCCCACTCGGTGCCGGGGACGATGCCGGGCATCCAGATCCGGTGCCCCACGAGCTGAGCGACGGTCACCGACCGGGCGCCCGCCAGCGCGTGGCCTGGGCCGGTGAGGAGCTGGAGCGGCTCGTCGAGCACCCGGACGGACACGATGTCCTCGGGAAGGGGCCGGCCGGGCGCGGCGACGGCACGGAAGGACGCGTCGATCTCACCGGAGCGGATGGCGGTGACGGCCGTCTCGATGTCGAACAGCCACACCACGTCGAGCTCGATCTCGGGGTGCGCGCGGTGGAAGCCGCGCATCAGGCCCGACGCCGCGCCGCGCGAAGCGATCACGTCGACGCGCAGGGGACGGCGGCCGGGGCGCACGGACGCGCCCGCGCGCTCGGCGACGCGCAGCAGCTCACGCGCGTGGGGCAGGAACGCCTGCCCGTCGATGGTGAGCTCGGCGCCGCGCGCGGTGCGGGTGAACAGCCGCACACCGAGGCCACGCTCCAGCGCGGCGATGCGCTTGGAGACAGCCTGCTGGGTGACCGCCAGCTCGGCGGCGGCCTCCTGGAACTGCCCTGCGTCGGCGGCGGCGACGAAGGTCCGAACGGTGTCGAGGTCCATGCCGGCACTCTAGGGGTACAACCATCGGTTGTGGACCGGCGGCCCTGCAGTTGTTTGATCCCCGGGTGTGGCGCTCGCTTGGATGTTCCGGATCGCGGATCGGTTGTGCGGGCGAGGAGCGGGGGCGTCGGGCATGAGGAGCGGGCACCGGCTGGGGCGGCCCTTCGGCTGGCTCTGGGGCGCGTACGGGACCAGCGCGCTCGGCACCTGGCTCGCCTTCGGCGCGTTCCCGCTGATCGCCCTCCAGGTGCTGCACGCCGGACCGGCCGAGGTCGCCGCGCTCTCCTCCGTGGGGGCCGCGGTGGGTGCGGCCGTGGCGGTGCCGCTCGGCCCCTGGGTGGAGTTCCGCCGCAAACGGCCGGTGCTGATCGCGATGGACCTGGTGCGGTTCGCGGCGCTGCTGACGGTCCCCGCCGCGTTCGCGCTCGGCGTGCTCACTTTCCTTCAGCTCCTGCTGGTCACCGTCGTCGTCGCGGCGGCCGACATCACCTTCCGCGCCGCTTCCGGCGCGTACCTGAAGACACTGCTGCCGACAGAGGACCTCCTCGTCGCCAACGCCCGGTTGGAGTCCACGGCCTGGACGACCACGATCATCGGACCGCCGCTGGGCGGCGCCGCGATCGGGCTCCTAGGTCCGGTGGCGACGGTGGCGGCCGACGCGGTCAGCTACCTGCTCTCGGCCCTGGGCATCCGCGCGACGGGCGGACACGAGCCGCCGCCCGAGCGCCGGGAGGCCACGCGCATGCGGGCCGGGGACCTGCTCGACGGTTGGCGGTACATCCTCGCCGATGCGACGCTGCGTCCGCTCTTCTTCAACACCGCCTTGTTCAACGGCCTGGTGATGGCCGCCCAGCCGCTGCTGACCGTCCTGATGCTCGGCCGGCTCGGGTTCGCACCGTGGCAGTACGGCCTCGCCTTCGCCGCGCCCTCGATCGGCGGGCTGCTCGGTTCGCGGCTAGCCCGACCGCTCGTCACCCGGTTCGGGCAGCACCAGGTCCTGGTCGTGTCCGGGGCGCTGCGCGCGATCTGGCCCGTCGGCCTGGCCTTTCTCGGGCCGGGCACCGGCGGGCTGCTGCTGGTGATGGGCGTCGAGCTCGGGCTCATCTTCTGCTGCGGGGTCTTCAACCCGGTCCACGCCACCTACCGCCTCGAGCGCACCGCGACCGACCGGGTCGCCCGCACGCTGTCCGCCTGGGCGGTGACGATCAGGGCCTCGACCGCGCTCCTGACGGCCGTCTGGGGCGTGCTGGGCAGCCTGCTCGGCCCACGTACGGCCATCGGCCTGGCAGGCGTGCTCCTGCTGGCGACCCCGCTGCTGCTCCCCAAGCGGCCGGTGTGACGGTCTTCCGGGATGCTCACGCCGTCCGTGGGCGGCAGCGTGTTTCTCGAGCCGCATACGGGGCGCGTCCCGTCGTCCGTGCCGAGTGGCCCCCCTCTTCGTGCCGTACGCCCGCGCGGATGCGGAGGTCGCCGTCCTGGAGGACCTCGGCACGACGTTCCGTCTGAGCTCCGGCCGGCGCCTTCTCCTGTACCGCGACCGGTACCCGACGGGCACCCTCACAGGCTGCATCGGCAGTACAGATGGGCGCCCGCCCTGCGCGCCCGGCAGGCCAGGGCGACGAACGTGTCGACCGCGTCGCGGGCATCGGGGTAGTCCGCGAACTCGACCTCCTCGATGTCGTACCACTGGGCCGCCACCATCGGTACGGCGTCCTCGGGGAGGGTGGCGAGGACGTCCCGCCAGGCGGCACTGACAGCGGGCCGGCGAGGACGTCTCGTAGGACGTCGGACGGAGCTGACGCCCCCGGGGACCGGTCTCCGGCAAGGGAGGAATCAGCGGTTCCGATGCCTCACGCGCCGGCTGCGGCGGACCCCTTGTCACCGGTGGCGCTGATGGCCACCAAGCCCTTGTCGGTCGTGCCGTAGACCCTGCCGCCGCCGGCCCAGAACGGTATCGCGACCGCATACGGGGCGTTGCCGCTGCCGTTGAACTCGTAGGTCCAGCGTCCCGTCCCGTCGGCCGTGGCGAGGGCCCACACCTTCCCCCTCGCCCACACGTAGACGTGGCCGTCCGCGCACCGCATCGCGATGAGTCCGACGTTGGACGGGGCGAAAGCGAGCGAGCCCGCCCAGCGCACGGCGCCGGTTCCGGCGTCGAAGGCGTACACGACGACGTGGCCCTGATAGTCGGCTCCGGCGGCATAGACCGTTGAGCCGTCCTGGTCGGCCACTACGGCGGTGAAGGTCACCTTCGCGTCGGTGGGCGTGCTCCAGGCGACCTGGCCGTTGGCCGGGTCGACGGCGTGGAGGCGGTCGACCAGGTAGAGGAAGAAGCCGCCGGCCCAACAGTGCTCCGCGTCCTGCCAGTTGCCCCTCAGGGCCGCGAAGGACGTGGCGATCGTCTGGTTGCCTCCTGGAGCGGGCTGGCTCCACCGGACCTTTCCGCCCGCGTTCACGTCGAGGCCGGAGATCTTGGGTGAGCTGCCGTCGGAGTTGCTGGTCGCCCACAGCAGGCGGGTGCCGGTGGCCGGAAGCATGAGTCTCGCCTTCGTGCTGCGGCCGTCCTGGTAGTCCTCCACGATCACCTTCTCCCAGCGGATCTTCCGGGTGGCCGGGTCCACCGCCCAGATGAAGGGGCCGCTCGTGAAGTCGAGGCCGCCCCGTCCCACCAGTGTCCCGGTGACGTAGACCAAGCCGTCGAGGATGCCGGGCACCGACGTTTCCTGGAAGCCGGTGTTCGGTGCCGCCACCGTCCAGGCGACCTTGCCGGTGGCGAGATCGATGGCCTTGAGCCTGCGGGTCATGGTGATCTTGTCCGCACTGCGTACGACGCCCAGTGCGAACGCCATTCCGTTGCCGACCGCGACGCAGTCTCCCCCGGTGCCCGCGTACTGCGTGTCGGCGGTGTTGCCGAGCGGTCCCCACAGGGCACGGCCGGACGTCCGGTCGAAGCCCCGGACGTGGTCGCTGCCGACGGCGACGACCGTGTCCTTGTCACCGGCCACCTGGATGAGCGCCTCGGAGAGCGGCGCCGTCCACGACGGAGTCGCGACGACCTTCGGATCCAGCGAACGCGCGGGGTCCTCGAGGTTTACGGCGGGCTTCGCGCCGCCCGCGCCCTTCGTCGAGGGGTCGCGCAGCGCCAGCGTGAGCGCCGTGCCGCCGCCGGCGAGGGCCAGGGCTCCGCCGGCCATGCCCAGGAGGAGCTTTCGGCGGGCGAGCGGTCGCGCGGCCGGGGGAGGCGGAGAGGAGGACCCGGCCGGTACCGCGTCCGAAGGGGACGCGGGTGGCGGGCCCCCGGCCGGGAGGGGAGGGGGCTGTGCCGGAGCCGCCCGGACCCCCGGTGCCATGACGTCCGCCGCCTCCTCGATCGCGTCCATCAAAACCGCGGGCGGCCAGGCACCCGCCGTGGCGGGCCCCGTCCCTCGTCTGATGAACTCGACGACCTCGCGCGGCGCCGGACGCTCCTCGGGACTCTTGGCCAGGCAGGCCGCGACCGTCAGGCGCAGCCCCTCCGGAACCGCAGTGAGGTCCGGCTCGTCCCGGACCACCCTGCGCAGGACCTCCGGTTCCGGTCCGTCGCCGAACAGGGACGACCCCTTCGCGGCGAACGCGATCGTCGAGCCGAGCGCGAACACGTCACTCGCCGGTGTGAGCGGGTGCCCCATCACCTGTTCCGGTGACATGTACGCCGGTGTCCCGAGGCGCCGGCCCGTGGCCGTGAGCGCCGTCCCCTCGGCTGCCCGTGCGATCCCGAAGTCGATCACGTGGGGTCCGTCGAGGGCCAGCAGCACGTTCGCCGGTTTCAGGTCCCGATGGGTCAGTCCCGATGCGTGGACGCTCACCAAAGCCTCGGCGATCCCCGCGGTCAGGGCCCGAAGCGCCGGCTCGGGCAGGGGCCCCGCGACGGCCACCGCGTCGTGCAGCGAGATGCCCGGCACGAACGCCGTCGCCATCCAGGGCACGGGCGCGTCGGGATCCGCGTCGACCACCGGCGCGGTGAAGGCTCCGGAGACCGCCCGGGCCGCCGCGACCTCCGCGCGGAAGCGTGCGCGGAACCCCGGGTCGCCGGCCAGGTCCGGCCGGATCAACTTGACGGCGACCGTGCGTCCACCGGTCGACCGGCCCAGGAAGACCGCACCCATGGTGCCTGCCCCGAGGCGGCCCAGCAGCGTGTAGGGGCCGACCCGAGCCGGGTCGGAGGGGGCCAACACGTCCACGATCAGGCTCCGTTCGCGTGCAGGGCGGCGACCGTCTGCGCGGTCGGGTCCGAGATGCAGAGCCGGCCGTCACCGGCGGCCCAGGCCAGGTCGGCGGGGTTCGACCCCTTCATTCCCGTGTACTTCCAACGGGGTGTGCCGTTCGCCGGGTCGAAGGCCCACACGACGCAGTCCGCCCCCATCCGGTACAGGTTCCCGTCGGCGTACAGCAGGCGCGCGCCGGACAGCTCGGCGTTCCTGTCGTCCGCCGGGACCGGCCTCCTCCACTTCGCCTTGCCGGTACGGCTGTCCAGGGCGCCCAGCGAGTACCCGCCGTCCGCGTCGGTCCGCAGGACGTACAGGATGCTTCCGTCGCTGTTCGTGGCGATGCCGTCGTTGCGGCCGGCCCCCAAGAGGACGTCCGACGCGGTCCACGTCTTCTTGCCCGTCGCCGGGTCGAGAGCGGTCAGGCGGCCACTGGTGTCGACGACGACGAAGTGCGGCCCGGCGGCGCCGACCGTGCTGACCTTGACGGTCTTCGACCAGCTCACCTTGCCCTTCGCGGTGAGGGCGGTCAGTTCGTTCGGGGTGCCGAGCAGGAGGTGGTCGCTGCCGCTGGGCGGCAGAGCCGCGAAGACGGGGATCTCGTCGTGGACGTGCGACCAGGAAACGGTCCGGGAGCCGAGGTTCAGCGCCATGACCGGATAGGTGGCCAGGTTCGAGGCGGATGGGACGGCGAAAAGGTACGCGGTGTCGTCGCGGACGCCCCAGAAGCATCCGACTCCCGAGCTGGGCGGCTCGCGGAACGGGATCGTCCGTTCGACCTTGCCGCTGCTCATGTCGATCCGTACGACGGCCGAACCGGACTGCGGCAGGGGGTTGTCGGCCGTGGCGTCTTCGACCTTCGGCACCACCGCGCCTCCCACGTAGAGGTGTCCGCCGTCCACCGTCGCGACGGCGGTTACCGGGGACGTCCCCAGTGCCAGCACGGTCAGGCCATGAGTGGCGGCATCCAGGGTCCACTTCGTGTCGCCCCCGTCGTCGAGCCCCCACACGTACTGCAGGGACACGCAGACCACCCGGCCGTTGGCCGAGAGGACTTGGGGGCAGGCCGCGGGCATGGTCTGCTTCCAGGCCAGCTTCCCTTCCCGGACGTCGGCGTCCGAAGGGCGCGAGATCCCGGTGGCCATCGCGCCGCGTCCCGGCTTCGCGCCGCTCCCCGACCTCGCGCCGCCGCCGGACCACCAGATCGCGCTGCCCGTGCCGGCCGCCGCGAGTGCCCCGCCGGCCACCCCGAGGAGCAGACGTCTGCGGCTCGGCCGAGGCGCCGCCCCGGGAAGGTGCTCGCCGGGAGGAGGGTGCGGCACCTCCTGCGGCGACGGGGGCTCCGGCAGCGCCCTCATGGCGGTCCGTACGGCGATGATGTCGGACTTGATCGCCTCCGGGAGCCAGCCGCTCGACGGGACGGGCCGTCCCTCCCGCTCGACCGCCTCGATCACCTCGCGCGGAGTCGGCCGGCCGGCGGGGTCCTTGGCCAGACAGGCCGCGACCAGGGGCCGAAGGCCTGCCGGGACCGCACCGAGATCCGGCTCGACGGTCGCGATCCGGAACAGCACCGCCACGGCCGCGCCCGTACCGAACAGATCGGATCCGCGCGCGGCGAACGCGATCGTCGAACCGAGGGAGAACATGTCACTCGCGGGTGTGAGCGGCTGCGTCTCGGCCTGTTCCGGCGACATGTACGGCGCCGACCCGATCACCGCCCCGCTGGCGGTGAGCCCCGCTCCGTCGGCGGCCCGGGAGATGCCGAAGTCGATGACGTGCGGTCCGTCCAGAGCCAGCAGCACGTTCGCCGGCTTGAGGTCCCGGTGGATCAGCCCGGCGCCGTGCACCTCCGTCAGGGCCTCCGCCAGCCCCGCCGTCAACGTCCATAACGCGTCCTCGGGCAGGGGGCCGTGCGCGCCGACCGCCTGGCGCAGTGAGACTCCGGCGACGAACGCGGTCGCCATCCAGGGGACCTCGGCGTCCGGATCGGCGTCCACGACCGGGGAGGTGAAGGCGCCCGACACCTTTCGCGCCGCCCTGACCTCGCTGCGGAACCGGTCCCGGAAGGCTTCGTCACGCGCGAGGTCCGGCCGCACCACCTTCACCGCCACGGTGCGGCCGGCCGACTGTCCGAGGTACACCGCTCCCATGCCGCCGCTGCCCAGCAGAGCGACGAGCCGGTACGAGCCGATCTGCCGTGGGTCCTCGACGCCGAGCGGTTCCATCTGCGGTTCCTTCCCCCTGGGCTGCCCAGGTTATTGCGTCCTCCGCGGCCACGCAGCCACCGCCAGGATCAACCACCCCGCGTTCTCGATGACTTGGGAGACCCGCGCATCTTCCCGATACGGTGGTGACGGCATGACCCGGGTGCGCCGGATCGCGGTTGCCGGGCCGAGACCAAGGGGGACGGGATGGCCGACGGGCCGGTGCTCGCGGATCTGCACTTCGGGCGTGAGGACGCCGAACGGGACGTGACCGACGGGCTGCTGCTGCGCGGCGGGTTCCTGCCCAACGCCGCCTACCGTGCCGCGGTGGCGGGACGCAAGATGCTGATCATCGGCCGCAAGGGATCGGGCAAGAGCGCCATCTGCATGCAGTTGATGGCCGACGGCGCAAGCCATTGTGGGAAGGCCCTGGTCACCCCGGACGAGACGGCCGGAGAGGAGATCCGGCGGTTCGAGCTGCAGGGGCTGCCCGGGGACTCGGCCAAGGCGCTGATCTGGCGGTACGTGTTCGCCGTACACGCCGCGCGCCACCTGGTGACGCACGCCAAGGACGCGCACGGCCGGAAGCCGGACTCGGTGAAGGCGCTCGGCCGGTTCCTGAAACAGAACGGGGAACCGTCGGGCGGACGGCTGGGCGACCGGCTCGCGCAGGGGGCCAGGGGCCTGCAGACCTCCCTGTCCCTGGAGGCGTTCGGCGTCAAGGCGGGCCTGGACCTCGCGCAGGCGCCGTCGGAGGGCGCGCGGGCGGCCCGGCAGCTGGAAGTCGTCGAGCAGGCGGTGGCGCGGGCCTTCGCCGACCTCGGCTGCGACGGCGTACACGGACCCCTGCTGCTCATGGTCGACCAACTGGAACAGGTGTGGTCGGCCGAGACGGACAGCAACTCGATGGTGATCGGGCTGCTGCTGGCGGCGAAGCACGCCGCCAGCCTGTACAAGCGCTCCGTACGGTTCCTGCTGTTCCTGCGCGCGGACATCTACGACTCGCTGTCCTTCGGGGAGGGCGACAAGTACCACGGTGACGAACTGAGGATCGTCTGGACGGAACAGGCCCTGCGCGACCTCGCCCTGGCCCGTGCCCGGGCCTCCGCCGGAGCGGAACTGACCGCGGAGCAGCTCTGGCGGGAGATCTTTCCCGAGACCGTCGAGGACGAGGAGACCGCGACGTACCTCTTCCGCCGCTGTCTGCCACGGCCGCGGGACGCCATCCAGTTCCTCAACCGCTGCCGGGACACGGCTTTCGAGCACGAGCGGGACCGGATCACGGAGGCGGACGTCCTCCAGGCGAGCCGGCAGTTCTCCACGTGGAAACTCAAGGACCTGTCGCTGGAGTACCTGGTCGCCCATCCCTTCCTCAGGAACCTCTTCCCGCTCTTCCAGAACACCGGCTACGTCGTCAGCCGAGCCGCGTTCACCAGCCGCTTCGAGACCGCGGCGGACACGCTCCACCGGCTCTTCCCCGCGTACGCCGACGCGTTGACCCCGTCCGGTGTCGTCGACATCCTGTACGGAGTGGGCTTTCTCGGCGTGCGGCGCGGAAGCGACGTGGTGTTCGCGGGCGACGACGACCTGCCGGTGCAGCCGCACGAGACCGAGTTCCACGTCCACCCCTGCTTCCGGGCGGCGCTCGGCGCGACCAGCGCGATCGACCTGCTCCCCTACGAACCGTCCCTGGCGAGCGCCCGCATCGCCACGGGCAACATCAGCCCGGGTGCGTCGGGGAACACCGGCCTCAACCGTGACGACCAACTGCTCCAGGCACTCGTGCGTTCCTGCCACTCCGTCCTCGCCCAGATCGGCCGGGCGGTGCGGTTGCCGCACGACGCCAGGGACGAGATCGCCGAGCGGATCAACCGTGTGCTCGACGACGCGCGCGGCGTCCCCTCCGGCGCGGGGGCGCATCTCGACGTGGAGGCCCACCTGCTCACCACCGCCCACTACTTCACCGCTCTCGCCGCGCAACTCGGCGCCAGCGGGCTGGACGACACGGTGGACGGCGCCGCGGGTGTCGCCCGCCGTCTCGAGGAGGAGGCCCAGCGGCTGCGCCGTCTGGCGGGCGGCTCGTACGGCAGCTCGGGCGATTCGGCGGGCACGTGAAGCGCCGCGGACGCGGGGTGAACCAGCGATACTCGTGACGTACGCGATCCACGGGCGGGGGGAGACAACCGGTGCAGGGCGTACTGCTCGCCGGACGGTTCCGCATCACGGACCGTCTCGGCGTGGGCGGCATGGGAGAGGTCTGGTCCGCGCACGACGAGCGGATGCGGCGTGACGTGGCGGTCAAAGTCGTCCACGCGCTGTTCGGCGGGCATGAAGCCGAGACACGGGCCAGGTTCCGGCGCGAGGTGCAGCTGGCGGGGCGAATCACCCACCAGAACGTCGTGACCATTCACGACTGGGGTGAGGTGGCCGCCGGCGGGCGCCAGGCCCTCTACCTCGTGATGGAACGCGTGCCCGGGATTTCGCTGAGCCGGCGGCTCAAGGAGTCCACACCCCCTTGGCCGCTCGCCGTGGGATGGGCCGTCCAGATCGCCCAGGCACTGGACGCCGCACACGGCAAGGATGTCGTGCACCGGGACATCAAGCCCGCCAATGTGCTGCTCACCCCCGAGGGGACGGTGAAGGTGCTCGACTTCGGCGTGGCGAAGTTCCTGGGCGACACCATGAGCGTCAACGAACTCACCGTCACCGGAACCGTGCTGGGCACCCCGCACTACATGTCGCCGGAACAGGCCGCAGGTGTCCGGGAGATCGATCACCGCAGTGACCTGTACTCCCTGGGCTGTCTCCTCTACCACGCGGTGACCGGGCAGCCCCCCTTCGCCGGCTCCAACCAGCTGGCGGTTCTGCGTATGCACGCGGGGACCGTCCCGAAAGCGCCGGCCGCCCTCGTCGAGGGACTCCCGGACGCGCTGAACGACCTCATCCTGAGCCTGATCGCCAAACGCCCCGAGGACCGGCCCGCGGACGCCGTCGCCGTCCACGACGCCCTCAGCGCGATTCTGGTCGACCATGCGCTCACGCCGTCCGGCGGAGACATTCTGGACGCCGCCCGTCCGGGGCTCGCCGCATCCGTCGCCGGGCGGATCCTGCACCAGGCGTGGCGACTCTGGGAGCGGGCGGAGACGCACAGCGCGGCCAGGCGCGAGGAGGCGGACGTCGTGGTCGCGACCGCCCGTGCGGAGGCGGAGCACCTGCGCTCGGCGTCCGCCGCCATGATGGCCGAGGCGGACGCCGCCCGCCGCCGTGCCGCCGAGTTGCAACAGGCCGCCGAGCGGCGCGTGGTGGAGGCCGAGACGGCGCTGCGCGAGGCGCGTGCCGAAGCGGACAGACTCGTCGCGGAGGCGAGAACGCACACGGTCCGAAGCCCGGCGGAGCGCTGAGCCGGATCCGCGCCTGCGTCGCGACGTCCCGCACCAGTGGCAGCCGGGGAGCACACACGGCTGCGGCAGGTGCCGGAGCGGGCGCCGTTCGTCCGCGCGGCGGGTCAGCAGCGTGCGGGTGGAGCGCGGCGACACACGCGGGGCAGGTCGACAGGCCAGGAGCCGGACAGCTTCGGGTCGAACGCGGCTGCTCGACACTCTACCGGCACCTCGACGTCACGAAGGCCGGGAGGGCCCCCGGACCAAGGCCGAGCGCGTGCCGCTGCCCGCCGCCTGACCCGGGCCGGCTACTTCGGCAGGACCTGCCCGAGTCCAGGGGCGCGGCTCTCCTGGGAGGTGCCAGAGCTCTCAATGTCGCTCCGGACGAGGACGAGGACTTCACTGGGTGGAGCGGCTCAGACGGATCACTGGCTGGACACAGCCTCCCCGAGCAGGTGGCGCGGGTGCCGATCGCCTGGCGCAGCGAGCCCGTCAAGCAGGTCAGCGCACTGCGTAGTCGGGCAGGCGGACCGCTTCTGTGCGGGTGCGCTCCGGGGCGGTGGCGGCGAGCACGTCCAGCACCTCCTGGGTGGGGGCGGGCATGAAGAACCGCTCCGCGCCCTCGCGTCCCACGGCCTGGTGCTCGGTGACGAAGGGCCGCATCACGTTCTCGTAGGCCGCGAACGCCGCCGTGTGGTTGCCGCGGGCCTGCGCCAGCTCACCGGCCAGCACGTACGCGCCGATCAGCGCCTGGGACGTCCCGCGTCCCGAGGTGGGGGCCGCGCAGTAGCCGGCGTCACCGAGCAGGACGACTCGCCCGCTGGTCCAGGTGTCCATCACGACTTGGGCGTTGGCGTCGAACCAGAAGTCCTCGGCCGCCCTCATCTCCGCCAGCAGCCGGGGGACTTCCCAGCCCTCACCGGTGAACCGTTCAGCGACGATGTGCTGCTGCTCGGTGATGTCGTAGCGGTCGTACTCCAGCCCCTCGGCGGCGAAGTGCAGGGCGGCCCGGGCTCGGCCGCCCGCGTCGTCGGCGAACATGTTGGCCGCTTTCCCAGGAGAGACGTACAGCTGTCCGGTGCGGTGCAGCCCCAGATAGTTCGGCAGGCTGAAGATCGCGGTGTGGATACCCAGGGAGCGTACGAAGCGTTCCTCGGGTCCGAAGACCAGCCCTCGGGTCCGCGAGTGCAGGCCATCGGCGCCGACCAGCAGGTCGAACCGGCGCGGTGGCCCGTTCTCGAAGGTGACGTCCACGCCGCAGGAGTCCTGCTCAACCGCGGAGATCGAGTCACCGAAGAGGTATTCCGACCTTTCCCGGGCGGCCGCGTACAGCAGTTGGGTCAGTTTCGCCTTGGGGACTTCCAGGTCACCTGCGAAGACCGCGGCCGGCAGGACGGCGTACTGCCTGCCTTCGGCGTCCACCATCGCTGCGTCACCCATCGCGGCGTCCAGCGCCCGGACCGGCTCCAGCAGGTCCATCCGGTCCAGGACGTCGAGGGCCTCACCTCGGAAGTCGACGGCGTAGCCGCCGTGTCGGACGTGCGGGGCGCGTTCGATCACAGTGGGGCGGAAACCGTGGTGGTCCAGCCAGTAGGCGAGCGTCAGGCCGGCGATACCGGCGCCGGAGATCAGAACGTTCTTGTTCGTCGTCATGGGTACAACGTACGAACCTCCCTATCGGTCTTGAAGTGCTCTTTCAATAGAAGCGTCCTAGTGCGGGAAGAACAGGGTGTACTAGTGCGCTAGGGTCCGAGGCCGATTCGATCAGAGGGAGGTAGGCCATGACCCAGGCCCCGTACGCACGGATCGCGGGAGAACTGCGTCACCGCATCGAGACGGGCGAACTCGCTCCAGGTGACCGCGTGCCGTCCACCCGGGCGATCACCCAGCGGTGGGGGGTGGCCATGGCCACTGCCACCAAGGCGCTGGCAGCACTGCGGCACGAGGGCCTGGTCAGGGCTGTTCCCGGGGTCGGGACCGTCGTCGCCGACACGGCGCCGCAGGCTCGCTCAGCCAGGTCCCCCGCCGACGACCCAGCCGTCCGGACCCGCATCGTCCGCGCGGCCATCACGCTCGCCGATGCCGAGGGAACGGCCGGACTGACGATGCGCCGGGTCGCTGCGGAACTCGGCATGCCGACCATGTCGCTCTACCGGCACGTCACCAGCAAGGAACAGCTGATCGCACTGATGGTGGACGCGGCCTTCGCCGGCGAGCCGCTGCCGGCGCGGCCGCCCGATGGTTGGCGGACACAGTTGGAGCTGTCCTCGGCCATCCAGTGGCGCCTCTACCAAGCCCATCCCTGGTTGGCCGCGGCCCTCAACCTCAGCCGGCCCCTGCTCGTGCCACACGGCATGCGGCACATCGACTGGGCCCTGGCCGCCATGGACGGCCTCGGCCTGGACGCCGACACCCGCATGCATGCGGCCGTCACCCTCTTCGGATATGTCCGAGGCCAGGCGATCGACACGGAAACCGAAGCACGCGCCACCCAGGCCAGTGGCATCACCGGAGTGCAGTGGATGGACGCCCAGCACCACCGCATGACCACCCTGCTGGCTCAGGGCCGCCTGCCCCATTTCGCTTCCGCCGCCACTGAAGCCGGCCTCTCGTCCACATCGCTGTACCAGTTCGGCCTGACAACCCTCCTCGACGGCCTCGCAGCGCGCATCAAGGCGGCGACGCCCGCACCACCGTGGTCAGATGCATCGTCAACTGCCCCTTCGTATAAGGCAATGACCGAGCCCTGACGTTCGCAAGGCCCGTCGCGCCGCAGCACCGGGTTCGAGAACTCCTCCTTGGCTGAGCCACCGCCCCGGCCATCAAAGGTTGCTTCTCATCGTCGAGAGTACGGCCCATATCGCGGCTTTTGTCGCCTCACTGGTCGTCGCAGCCCTCGCCGCTTCCGGGAACGGCAGGCCGACCGTGCCAAGCGTGAGCCTGACGGGTCAACGGCCCCAGGTCTCGCCGAGGTTCACGGTCCAGGCCGTAGGTGTCGATCGCAATGATCACGTAGCTGCGTTCGTGCGGTTCGCTGCACCGTGAAGGCAATCGGGTGGAAACGGAGCTCCATTCAGCCTTCTTGCGGTCTGACGACATGGGCAAGGTGGACCAGAGGGTCGCTCTTCCGCTCAAGCTGCCCAGTACCGCCACGCACGTCACGATCAACGTGACCAGCAGCGGAGACAAAGGAAAAAGCCATTGCACCACCCGTTCCCCGACTGCTCCCGCATATGTGACGGTGAAACTGCCGTGAAGCGCTGACCGCGCTCACCTGCCGCCCGCACCTACGCCGTCCAGTGCCACTACGCCTTGCCGGACGACGTCTGGAGCACTACCCCGCCCCCTCTCCGAGAAGCCACCGCCACCTTCGCCAGTCGACCGGGCCCGGCCACCGGCGGGCGCCCGAGGACGGGCTGGACGTTCGCCACGGGTGGGGAACGCAGGTGAACGTCACTGCCGATTCTCTCCGTGACTCAACATGAGCGGGGAGCGACCGGCATGGCGCGAAAGCCCCTTGAGTCGGCCCCGAAGCGGCAAAAGACTTCTGCCGTAGCAAGGCCGCACACGCGTCCCGGGACCGGCGGCACAGCAGTCACCAACGCAAGGGGAGGAGTACGTCGTATGCCCGACGCCGGCTGTCGAGGCGCCACTCACTCGATCGCGCTGACCGACGGCACCGCCACCCGGACACGGAACGCCACCCCCGGCGACCTGGCGCCGGTCCAGGAGTTGCACCGCCGGTGCTCGCTGGGCAGCCGAGCCCTGCGATACCACGCGGGCAAGTCCGGGATCTCGCCCGCCGAATGGCGCCAGTTGTCCAATCCGGAGCGCGGCACCACCCTGGTGACCACTCCGGCCGACCGTGCCGACCACATCATCGCCATGACCAACGTCATGCGCACCGATCAACAAGGAGTGGGCGAACTCGCGATCCTGGTCGAGGACGCGTGGCAGTGCAGGGGGCTCGGCACCGCGCTGGCCGAACACGCGACCACCGTGGCCCGCCGCGAGGGACACCACACGCTGACCGCCGCGGTGGCGGCGAGCAACAAGCCGATGCTCCACGTCCTGGAGAGACTGGACGCGACGCCGGCCGAAGCCACGGGACCGGTGCTCGACCTCCGCATCCCGCTGTAGCGGCGGGCGGGGCGGGCGGCACCGGAGGGCCGACCGCCCCGCCGTCCCCGCGAGTACGGCGCACTGGGCCATCACAGCCACGCCTCGGAGTGCCGCAACCGGCACAGGGCGCGTGCGTCGCGGGGCGCGGCCGCGCTGCCGATGGGGTTGCGCCGGGAGCGGGCCGACGGGCTGCCCGGCCGTGCAGCGGCGCCGCACGGACTCGCGGAGCCGTTGCTGCTGAGGCCCCCGGCCGCCTTCACGCCGATCACCCGAGCGCAGCCCGCCACACCGACGAAACCGGCCCTACTCCCCCGGGCCGTGCCCCGTCCTTCCGGTGGTCCGGCCTTCCGGTGGTCCGGCCTTCCGGTGGTCCGGCCTTCCGGTGGTCCGGGCCGGGTCGGCCCGGCCCGGCCCGGAGATCGTCATCGTCGCCCAGGACTTCGAGGCCCCTCGCCGAACCGGTCGGCGAACGCATTGCCGCCCGCATCGCCGGGCCCGACGACCCGGCGGCGACGGCGCCGGGTGCCGCCCTCAGTGAGGACTCAGGAGTGGGCCGACGCGGCTCACCGCTGCGGGCCCGGTCTGGTTTCGGCCGATGGGCGACGGTCGCCGTGCCAATCCAGTATCAGGACCGTGGCGTCGTCCTTGAGGTCGCCATGGCAGGCATCCAGAACCGCGGCGGTCAGACTTCGGACGGCTTCTCTTGGATGCAGCGCGCGGGTGTCGTGAACGACCGAAGCCAGGTCGACGGCTGCGGCACCACGCTCCTGCATTCCGTCCGTGAGCAGGACCAGGCGGTCTCCGGGACGCAGTTGCAGTTGCTGTACGCGGTAAGGGACGGGCGCCGCCACCCCGAACGGCAGGTTGACAGCGAGTCTGACCTCTTCGACGGTGCCGTCGCGCAGCCGCAGCGGCCAGGGATGACCGGCGTTGACCAGTTCACACAGACCGGTATCGAGGCTGACGCACAGCAACTGTCCGGTGGCCAGGCCTCGGCTGTGGCTCAGGAGGGCCTGATGGGCGTGGTGGGCCTGCTGGAGGGCGTCACAGCCGCTGCGGCGTGACCGCCGCAGCGCGCCGATCAGCAAGGTGGCGAGCAGAGCGGAGTTCGTGTCATGGCCCATGGCGTCGGTGATGGACAGGTGCAGGGTGTCGCGGTCGAGGGTGTAGTCGTAGGTGTCACCACCGATGTCGTCGGCCGGGACCAGCCCGGCGGCGAGGGTGAACTGGGCCGCCTCGCAGCAGGAGGCCGAGGGAAGCAGTTGGTGCTGGATCTCCGCGGCCAGGCTGGTCTCGGTGGTGCGCCGGCCCAGGTGGTACAGGTCGGTGAAGCGGCGGTCCGTGACGATGATGTAGGCCAGCGCGTGTGCCGCGTCGCGGATCTGTCGGAGCACGGTGTCGTCGGCGGACTGCAGGGTCACCTCCAGGACACCGATGCAGTCGCCGCGGTTGGTGACCGGCGTGATGACGCGCCGTCCGCCCTGGCCGTCCGGTTCCACATGCTGGCGCTGGCTCCGCAGAACGCTGTCGTAGACGCTGCCCTGCAGGTCCATCGGCTCGGCATGGCCCGCGACATCACCGCCGGACGCGGTGAGCCGTACCAACCGCTGACCGATGAGGTCGACGAACAGGAAGGACACACGCTCCGCACCGAACCGCTTCTGCAGGTCGTGTGCCACCACGTCGACCGACTCGCCGGGCGGCGCCGCCTCCGCAGCGGCCAGCAACCCGCCCAGTTCAAGATCTCCACCCTCCACGGCAACCTCCCATCGACTGACGCAACTTCTTCCCCGACCTTCCGCAACATCACCCAAACTCATCATCCTGGCTGGTCAGGACAGCTGACCAGGTTGACGCGAGCAGGTCCCGGGCCGCCAGGTGGCGTCCACGGCGACCGGTCGGCCAGTGTCTCGGCGACCGTTGGGATACGGGGGAACAACACGTCGAGGCACGGCGAGCGGTCCGGGATCGGGCGATGCCGCTCGGCAGTGGCCTCAGAGGTCCTGACAAAGGCGGGGGACGTCTCGGTGGGTGATCAGGCAGACGGCGAGACCGGGGAAGGCTTCGTGGATGCCGTCGCGTCCCTCCCCGCGGACGCGCAAGCGACGGAAGCCGTGCAGTCAGGAGAGGGGGCGCTCGACGACCCGGTGGAAGATGACCGGGTTAGCGCCGTGAGGCTGTCCTCGTTCGGCGATCGGACGCCGATGTCACAGCCGACGCGGCGGGCACGGGCCGCGCGCCCTCGGATGACGCGGTGTCCTCACTCGTGCTCCACGCCGCCGCACAGTCGCCACAGCGCGACAGCTCCGCGGGCAGCCCGTACCCGAGGCACTGCGTCAGCTGGGCCTCGGCGGCGTGGATCTCCTCTTCCCTGGCAGGCGGTAGCAGGGAGGCGCATGAGGTGGGGGTGGAGCCGCAGCCATGCGGTCAGCCGCTGCCACGCAGCGGCGACCCGCTCAGCGTCGTCACGTCGTTCGGGCATTCGCTCACAGTGGAGGGAGGAGCGTCGTGGCCGATGTGTGCGAGGACGAGGTCGAGGCCAAGGAGGCCGACCGGGTCGAGGACCGCGCGCTCCACCGCGGTTGCCCCACAGCGGTCCGCGGCCGCCGTGGACGACACCATTGCCCGGAGTCCGCCGGCTCACGTCGCTGCCGGACGCGCCAGCGCGTCGACGGTCGCGGAGAACAACCACGGCAGGCGCTGCGCCGCGGGCACCAGTGCCGCGCGGACCGGGGGCACCCTCGTCGCGCCGAGCAGCGCGTGGGTCAGCCAGCGGTAGCGCCGGGTGAGTCGGCACCATTCCCGTTCGTAGGCCGCCGGGTCGCCGCTGATGACTGCCCGCACCGCCGCCGGCGCCTGGGCGAGTGCCAGCGCGATGCCCTCGCCGGTCAGGGCGTCGACGTAGCCGGCCGCATCGCCGACGAGCAGCACCCGGCCGGCCGTGCGCGCGCTCGCGTCCTGGCGGAGCGGGCCCGCCCCGCGCACCGGTCCGGTTGTTCCGGCTCCGGCCAGCCGCTCGCGCACCTCGGGGAAGGCGGCGAGGTGGTCGTCGTACGGTCCGCGGCGGGAGGTGAGCACCGCGACGCCTACGAGGTCGTCGGCCACCGGGGTCACGTAGGCCTCCGCGTCACGGGCCCAGTGCACCTCGACGCGGTCGCTCCAGGGGGTGAGCGCGTAGTGGCGCCGCAGTCCGTGCCGCCGGTGGGTCCGACGCGGCCGGTGCAGACCCAGGGCCCGGCGGATCGGCGAGTGCAGGCCGTCGGCCGCGACGACGTGGCCGGCACGGGTGCCGTCGACCACCACACCGTCCTCGTCCTGCTCGACACGGCGCACGGTGCGCTGCTCGACCCGCACGCCCGCGGCCAGCACCACCTCGCGCAGCGCCGCGTGCAGCGCCGTGCGACGCACCCCGCGGCCCGGGCCCGCTCGGAAGTCGGCGTCGGCCCGGCGCGGCCCGGCGACGTACCGGATGCCCCGCAGGTCGTGCCCCGGCGGGTGAACGCCGAGCGCTGCCAGGGCGGTGACCGCACCCGGCATCAGGCCTTCGCCGCACGCCTTGTCGACGGTGCCGGCGTGCTGCTCCCAGACGGTCACGTCGAGCCCGGCCCGGGCCGCGTGCAGGGCCGTGGCGAGACCCGCGGGTCCCCCGCCGACGACGAGCAGATCCATGCGCGTCCCCTCAGGCCAGCCGCGCCAGGGCGGCGTCCTCGGTGCGGATGCGGGTGGCGAGCAGGAACCCGTTCAGCACGGTGAAGACGACCGCGGTGACCCAGGCCGAGTGCACCAGGGGGAGCGCGAACCCCTCGACGACGACGGCGACGTAGTTCGGGTGCGGGAGCCGGCGGTAGGGGCCGCCGGTCACGCGGGGAGCACCGGGCACGACGATCACCCGGGTGTTCCACTGCCGGCCCAGGGTGGCGATGCACCACCAGCGCAGCGCCTGCGAGGCCGCGACGAGGGCGAGCATGGTCCAGGCGAGGACCGCCACGGCGTCCGGTCGGCGCACCCACA
The DNA here is from genome assembly GCF_044455165.1 of Streptomyces sp. NPDC051315. Taxonomy (NCBI): domain Bacteria; kingdom Bacillati; phylum Actinomycetota; class Actinomycetes; order Kitasatosporales; family Streptomycetaceae; genus Streptomyces; species Streptomyces sp. NPDC051315. The sequence continues at coordinate 258,674 of NZ_JBITEN010000008.1, read as the reverse complement.
CCTCCACGAGCGCGCCGACCAGCAGACCCGTGTGCAGCGCCACCATGAACGGGTAGTGCCCCCGCCCGTCCTCCACGCCGCCCCGCGCGAGGCTCCAGGCGGCGTTGCGGTGCGACACGACCAACTCGGCGACCCGCTCCAGACCGACGGCCAGGACCAGGACGGTGAACAGGACCTGCCCGTTCATCGCTCATCCCCCGGGGCGCGCAGGAGCACGAGTTCGGAGCAGAAGCCCGGCCCCATGGCGAGCATGAGCCCGTGGGATCCGGGCCGGGGCGGGCGGTCGGCGAGCGTGTCCGCCAGGACGTGCAGCACCGAGGCGGAGGACAGGTTGCCGATCCGGCGCAGCGAGTCCCAGGTCACCCGCAGGGCGTCCCGCTCGATCCCGAGCGCTTCCTGCAGGGCCTCCAGGACCTTGGGGCCGCCGGGGTGCGCGACGTACCAGCCGAGGTCGTCGTCGGTCAGCCCGTGGTCGGCGAGGAAGCCGCGGACGTCGTCGCCGACGTACCGGCGCACCACGTCGGGGACCGAGGAGTCGAGCACGATCTTGAAGCCACCGGACCCGACGTCCCAGCCCATCGTGCGCTCCGAGTCGGGGTAGAGGCGGCTGCGCGAGGCGAGCACCTCGGGGCGGGCGGGGTCGTCGGACCGTGCGAGCGGATGCTCGGGACCGACGGCGACCACCGCCGCGGCACCGTCCCCGAACAGGCCGCTCGCCACGAGATTGGCGACCGAGGTGTCCTCGCGCTGGAGCGTGAGCGAGCACAGCTCGACCGACATCAGCACCGCGACCCCGTCCGGGCGGCCGCGCAGCAGGTCGTGCAGGCGTGCGATACCGGCCGCGCCGGCGACGCAGCCGAGGCCGACGAGGGGCAGGCGCACCACGTCGGGGCGCAGCCCGATCTCCGCCGCGACGCGGGCCTCGAGCGTGGGGACGGCCACACCGGTCGCGGTGCACGACGCGATGTAGTCGACGTCGGCCGGCGTGAGGCCGGCGCCCTTGAGCGCGTCGACGACCGCGCGGCCGCCGAGCTCTACGCCGGCGCGGATGAAGACGTCGTTCGACCGGCCGAAGTCCCCGAGCCGGGCGTACTCCTCCAGCGGGAGCACGGTGTGCCGGGTCTCGACGCGCGCGTTGCGGTGGAACCGCTCGACGACGGCGCGGTCGACCGTGCCGTCGGTCAGCGTGCCGGCGAAGGACTCGGTGATCTTCTCCTGCCGGTGGCAGTGCTCGGGCAGGACGCCACGGACGCTGAGGACGCGCATGGTCATGCTGGCTCCTGAGGTCGGCCGCTCGGACGGACGGGGACGAGGAACGCCCGGCCGAGGCCGAGCGCCAGGGTGGGAGTGAGCCGGCCCCGGGCGAGACCGAGTTCGACGAAGTCGTCGAAGACTCGCTGGTCGGCGGCCGCGGCCCGCAGCCCGGCCTCGATGACGCGCGTGCTGCGGGCGAGCCGGGCGGCCAGGGCGGTGTGGCGCAGGTGGGGCAGCAGGATCCGGCGGGTGGCACGGGCGTACCGCTCCCCCGCCCGCTCGGGCCGGCCCTCACGCAGGGCCGCGGCGGCGGCGCGACCGGCCGCGATGCCGGTGGCCACGGCGGAGTGGATGCCCTCCCCGGTCAACGGGTTCACCAGGCAGGCGGCGTCGCCCACGAGCAGGACGCGGCCGGTCGGAACGCGCCGGCGCGCCGTCGAGAGCGGCAGGTGGTGCCCGACCCAGTGCCGCCCGCCCTCGGTGGCGCCGGGCAGGAGCGCCTCGAGGCGTTCGAGCAGCTGGGCGCGGGTCGGCGCCGGACGGTCCGCGTGGAGGAACTCGCCGTACCCGACGTTGGCGAGGCCGTCACCGCGGTCGAAGGACCAGGCGTACGACGGCTGGTGCCGGGTGCCGAACTCGATGACCTGCGCGCCGTGTCGCCCGGGTGCGACCGGGGCGTAGCCGCGCAGCGCCAGGGCCGCCGGACCGCGGGACAGGCCGAGGGCGCGTCGGACGACCGAGTGGGCGCCGTCGGCGCCGGCCACGACCGCGGCGGAGACCTCCCCGTCGAGGACCACCGCGTCGGTGTGCTGCCGCAGGTCGCGGACGCGGTGCCGAAGGAGTCGGGCGCCCGCGGCGACCGCCGCGTCGGCCAGTCGGGCGTCGAGGATCCGGCGTGGCACCACCCACGCCGGGCGGGTCATCCGCCGCTCGGTGACCACGCCGCCGGCACCGAGGCGGAGGCGGTCGACCGGGACACGGTCGTCGACGAGACCGGTGACGCCGACCTCGGCGAGGAGGTCGAGGACGTGCGGGGCGACCCCGTCGCCGCAGGCCTTGTCCCGCGGGAAGTCCGCCCGGTCCAGGAGGGCGACGCGCAGACCCGGTTCGGCGTGCAACGCGCCCAGCGCGGTGGCGGCACCGGCCGGTCCGGCGCCGACCACGGCGAGGTCCCAGTGGGTGGGTGCCGGCGTCATCAGCCGGCCGCCACGAGCAAGACGACGTCGAGCAGGGCGATGGCCACCGCGGCCCGGAAGGGAGCACGGCCGCGGGTGGCCGAGGTGAGCGCCACGAGGACCGCCACCAGCGCGAGGACCGCCCACGCCCAGGCCGGAGGGGGCCCGACGGGGCCGAGCACGGCCAGCAGCGAGGCGGCGGACAACAGGACGACGGCCAGGACGCGCGACAGGTGCGCGCCGATCCGGTGGGGCAGGCCGCGGACGCCGGTGCGTTCGTCGTCGGCGAGGTCGGGCAGTGCGTTGAGCAGGTGGGCCCCGACACCGAGCGCGGCGCCGGCGCCGGTCATCCACAGCGGCGCCCAGGCCGGGTCGGGGCCGGCGAGGGTGATGACCGAGGGCAGCGTCCCGAAGGCACTGGCGTACGGCGCCCACGACCACCAGGTCGCCTTGAGCCCCAGGTTGTAGGCGTGGCCCGCGCCGGCGCCGAGGACGACGTTGACCAGCGCGCCGCGCCAGCCGACGAACGCGGACAGTACGAGGCAGGCGAGTCCGGCCACGATCAGGGCGCGCACCACCCAGCCGACCGGGAGGGCTCCGGTGACCAACGGCTTGTCGGTGCGGCCGACGGCGCGGTCGCGCGGGAGGTCGCGCAGGTCGTTGCCCCAACCGATCGTGAGCTGACCGGTGAGCACCGCCGCGGTGACGACGGCGGTGTCGAGCGGGCTCAGGTCGCTGCGGAGCGCGAGCAGGCCCGCGATGACGCCGACCGCCAGGGCCGGCCCTCCGTGGGCGGCGGCGAGCAGCGCGAGCACGGGCGGCGGCCCGGGGCGCGTCGGGGCCGCGCCGGCGATCACGGGCGCCGCCGTACAGCGACCGGCCCGCGCCGGATCGCGTCGCCGAGCGCGCCGAGGACGGTGCGTGGGCGCAGCACGGGTGTCCGGCCGGACGCGGCCTCCCTCATGCCCTCGATCACCTCGGCGAGCACCTGCGGGCCGTCCTTGGTCGGGGCCCAGTCGAGTTCCGTGCGCGCGCGGGTCGTGTCCAGCGTGGGGAGTGCGAAGCCCATGTCGAGCCACCCGGTGTCGACCTGTTGCAGGTGCGCGTGCCAGGCGGCCGACATGGCGGCGCGGACCACCGCGGAGGGCACGTGCACCAGCCTGGCGCCGAGCGCGTCCGCGAGGACCGCCGCGGTCACGGGGGTGTCGGCGGCGAGGTTGAACGGGCCGCCCGCACGCCGGTGGAGCACCGCGACGATCGCCGCGGCGACGTCGTCGGTGTGGACCATCGGGACGGTCAGCCTCCGGTCCATCGGCAGGACCGGCAGCAGGTCGAGCGCCTTGGGAGGCACGAGGGCGGGCACGCCGTACCGGAGGAGGGCACTGCCGGCGGCACGCTGCCCGACGATTCCCGGCCGCAGGCGGGTGACGAGCGTGCCGGCGCCGGAAGCCTCGTGCCGGTCGAGGAGGCGCTCGGCCGCGGCCTTGTGCCGACTGTACAGCGAGCTGCGCACGCCCCCGGTGGGCCAGGACTCGTCGACCGGGCGGTCGTCCTTCTTCGGTGAGTAGGCGCCGACCGAGGACATGTGGACCAGGTGCGGGACACCGGTCTCGGTGACGGCTCGCAGCACGCGGCGGGTGCCGCCGACGCCGACCTCGGCGAGGTAGGCGGGATCGTGGGACGGCTGGAAGCCCCACGCCAGGTGGACGACCGCGTCCGCGCCGGTGAACGCCTCGACGAGCGCGGCGTGGCAGGCCTCGGTGCTGAGGTCCACCGAGCGCCGGTCGACGCCACGGCTGCCGGGGCCTTCGGGCAGCCGCCGGGCCAGGCCTATGAGGTCGTGCGTGCCGTCGGCTCGGAGGCGTTGCACGACGACGGAACCGATGTTCCCGGTCACCCCGGTGACCACGATGCGCATGCAGGATCGGGTGCCCCGTCGCTCGCCCGCTCACACGAGGCCCTCCGGCATCCGGCGGACACCGGGGTCACCCGCGTCACCCGGCTGGTGTACTGCGTGTCGTGCGTGCCCTCCGCCTGGCCGGGGGCGTGTGCGGGGCAGGGCAACCTCTGACCGTTGGTCCGACCAGGGTGCAGCCCACCTCACCGCGGCCGGCGCCGGGTTGGATGATGCATGTGTCGATCAATCCTCGTTGGGCCGCCACAGCCAGCGCAGAGCGTCCGGCAGCAGGACGCCGCCGTGGTTGGGGCTGTGTCCGCCGTCTCCCAGGACAAGGCGGAAGTCGTACCCCGCTTCAGCGAGAGCGGCTGCCACGCGCAGGTTTTCGGCGAGCCAGTTCCGCTGTGACTCATTCCAGTGCAGGTCGCGGTGGGCGCCTTGCATGAAGATGCGCAGCGGCTTACGGGGAACGCGGGAGATGAGGTCTGGGTAGGGGTTGCCGCCCGGCATCTGCGCGAAGCTGGACAGGTATCCGATGACGCGGCGGAACTTGTCCGGACGCAACCACGCGGCGGTAAAGGCGCAGTTGCCGCCGCTGCTCCCGCCGCAGATGCCCCACCTTTCGGGCGACTGGGCGATGGTCCAGCGCTCCGCAACCTGCGGGATGATCTCGGTGAGGAGGAAGGTGACGTACCGGTCGTCGAAGGCGTCGTACTCGATGTTGCGGTTCTTCGGGTTCTCCGCATCGGGGAAGACGCCAGGATCGACGAACACGCCGATGGTGACGGGGATGTCGCCGCGGTGAATGAGGTTGTCCAGGACGATCGCGCCGCGTACCTCCCCTGCGGGGTCCAGGTACCACCATCCGTCCTGGAACACCATCAGGGATGCCGGTTCCGCTGGGTCGTACTGTGCCGGCACGTGGACCCAGAACTTCCGGAAGGTTCCCGGGTAGACCTCGCTGCCCCTCCACTCGAGCTCGACCGTCTCGCCAGCGGGTACGCCCTGCTGTAGAGCGGAATCGGGTCCGTGGACGTAGCGCACGCCGGACTGGTCGATCGGAAGTGGCTGGTAGGGCATCTCGATGGTCACGGGGAGCAACCGTAGAGCGATCGCCACCCTTGGCCACAAGGGATTTTCGTCCGGACGCTCCGCCTCGCAGTGTCAGTGCGGGGTTGGAAAAGGCTCAGCCCGCTTCGGTCAGGGCGTGGCTCTGCCGGTCGGGCAACTGTCCCTGGGTCGAGACGCGGCCGTACCCGCGAGCGCGCCCCGCACCGCGGGGACCGGGGCGAGGAGATCGGCGGTGTTGCCGTCCGAAGGCGTCTTCAGCCGCGAGATCGTACAGAAAACGACGCCTCTCAGGTTATTGAGTATCCGACCTCTGACACTGTTTCTCGCACACGATCCGGCGCCGTTCCGGCTGCGGGCCCGTCGCGTGCTGAGCTTTGAGGATTCGCTCGATTCCCGAACACGAGAATGCCTGAGGGATTCCTCCGGCGCGTCACGCGCCGGAGAAATGGAGGGCTGGCTAGGGGATGGCTTCGATGCGCTCCATATGCTCCTCGCCCCACTCCCCGAGTGGCGCGAGTGCCGTGTTGAGCGAGCTGCCGAACTCGGTCAGCGAGTACTCCACCTTGGGCGGAACCTGGTGGTAGACCTTCCGGTGCACCAGGCCGCTGGCCTCCATCTCCCGGAGTTGAAGGATCAGCATCCTCTCGCTGACGCCGGGCACCGCCCGCCTCAACTCCCCGAAACGCAGCGGCCCGTCCTCACCGAGCGCAAACAGGATTAACCCCTTCCACTTACCTCCCATGACGGCGATGGCGGCGTCGAGCCCGCAAATATACGTCCGCTTGGTCATCAGCACTCCTACTGACAAAAATGTGGGTACCGAACAGAATTGTAGGTACTTGATCACATGTATGTGGGGCTTCCAGAATGAAATGGGAGCCGCGCCGGACGCGCTGATCGGCGATTGCGTGGCTGCCCAACCATCCGACTGCTGACTGGAGTAACGCATGACCAGGGATGCCCCCACACCCGTGACCGTCGTCGGGCTGGGGTCGATGGGCCGGGCGCTGGCCGGAGCGTTCGCCGACGCGGGACACCCGACAACGGTGTGGAACCGCACACCGGCCAAGGCCGCACCGCTGGTGGCCAAGGGCGCCGTCCATGCCCGGGCGGTGAAGGCCGCGGTCGAGGCGAGCCCGCTGATCATCACGTGCCTGACCACCTTCGAAGACACTCGCTCCGCCCTGGAGCCGGCTGCGGCGGCGCTGTCCGGGCGTGCCCTTGTCACGTTGAACAGCGGTTCGCCCGTCGGCGCCCGCGCCATGGCTGCCTGGGCGACCGGCCGTGGCGCCCGGTTTCTGGCCGGAGCGGTCAAGAACGTGCCGGAGGCCGTGGGAGCGCCGGACACGCTGTTGTACTACAGCGGAGACAGGACGGTGTTCGACGAGTACGAGACGACGCTGAAGGCACTGGGCGGCGACACCGTCCACCTCGGAGACGAGACCGACCTCGCCGCCCTGTACGAGATGGCCGTGGGCGCCATGCTGCTGCCCGCGCTCGTCGGCTTCTTCCAGGGGGCCGCGGCCGTTCAGGCTCGTGGGCTGGAGGCGAGCAGCATGGTGCGGTTCGCCGGGAAGTGGCTGGACATGATCAAGTCTCTGCTGCCGGTCTACGCCGCAGAAATCGACAGCGGTGATTACACCGATGCCGCCTCCTCCGTGAACCTCTTCCTCGCCGGCGCGGCCCAGGACAGGGAACTGACCGAGGAGACGAACGTCGACGTGGCCTGGCTCGCTCCCCTGCACGACCTGGTGGAGCGGGCGGTTGCGGCGGGTCACGGCGACCACAGCATCTCGGCCCTGACCGAAGTACTCAGGAAGCCGGCGCGGAAGGCGTAACGCGTCGGCTGTTCCGAGGCGCGCGTTTCCGCGGCTCCGTCTGGTCTCGGTCGCAGTCACGCCGCCTGCGGCAGGCTGCGGCGGCCGCCTGGCCTCGGTCAGGCTTTGATGTGATGTTGAGGGGTGGCATGAGCAAGCACGATGTAACGGTCATTGGGCTCGGACCCATGGGACGTGCGATGGCGAGCGCGTTCCTCGGCAAGGGCTACCGGGTCACCGTCTGGAACCGGACCGCAGACAAAGCGGACGAGCTGGTGGGCGCGGGAGCCCACCGGGCCGCCACGGTCCACGACGCGCTCGCCGCGAGCGAACTGGTGATCCTCAGCCTGACGGACCACCACGCGATGTACACCGTCCTTGGGTCGGCTACCGAGGCGCTGTCCGGCCGGGTCCTCGTCAATCTCAGCTCGGACACGCCCGAGAGTGCCCGCGGCGCTGCGCGGTGGGCGTCAGGACACGGTGCCCGGTACCTCACCGGAGGTGTGCAGGCTTCACCCCCGGGCATCGGGCAGCCCGGGTTCTCCACCTTCTACAGCGGGCCCAAGGAGGTGTTCGACGCGCACCGGGAGGCGTTGGAGACGCTCACCGGCACGGACTACCGCGGCGAGGACCCAGGGCTGGCGGCGTTGTACTACCAGGTCGGGATGGACCTGTTCTGGACGACGGTGCTCGGCTGGCTGCACGCCCTCGCACTGGCGGATGCCCACGGCGTCTCGGCCGAGGAAATCCTGCCGTCTGCGTCATCCGTGCTATCCGGAATGCCGGACTTCCTGGCCTTCCACACACAGCGGATCGACGCGGGTGAGTACCCGGGCGACATCGAAAGGCTCGCCATGGGCGTGGCGAGCGCCGACCATGTCCTGCAGACCGCCAGGGATGCGGGGGTCGACACCTCGTTGCCGACGGCGGTCCTGGAGATTTTCCGGCGAGGCACAGCCGCGGGCCACGCCGACGACAGCACGACCAGCTTGATCGAGGTCTTGAAGAAGCCCGCCGCACAGCCACTTCACGCCGCTCCGGCTCACGCGCGGTCTCGATCGGGCACCGCGACCCCAGCTGCCTCCTTGTTGGCCCCGTCCCCCCTCAAAGGACGGTACGGGTGAGGCTCGTCCTCAGCTGACCGGCGAAGGTCAAGGCGGCCCGCCGCTCGTCGTCTGCCTGCGGTTCACGCGCGGGTGCCGCCCCGGTACTGCGGGCCGATGAAGGTGTAGCGGCCGCCGCTGCTGGAGTTCCGCGTTCTGGGTGGGTGGTCGCCTGCCGTTCCGCCGTGGACAGCCGGGGGTTCTCCTCGGTGAGTTCGTTGACGCGGTCGACCAGGTCGTGGTTGACCCCGGTCATCATCTGGTTCGCGGACTTCGCCATCCGGAAGCGTGGCGGGCCGCGCGTGGGGTCCCGGACGTCGAGCGGGTGCCACAGGCGACGCCCGAATCCCTGCCGGGCCGGGAGGCGCACGTCGCGGCCGTCCGATGCCCCGCAGCGGATGCCTGGCGGACCCATTCGGTTCCCAGGAAGCCACTGCCACCGGTGATCAGGACCGTCACGGGCCGCCACCCTGGCCGACGACGGATGGATGGTGGGTCGAGTCCCTGCATCGCCTTTTCGCGCCACGGCCGAGTCGGGGACCTGCCGAACTCCCGGTCGGCCCGCAGTCGGCGGCCGACGGCGACCCGGCAGGGCGTACGGCCCGGCGCGCATCCGCGGCCACCCCTCCGCGGGTGCGCGCCGTTGCGTCGCTCAGGCGTTCTCCTTGCCGAAGGTCCGCAGGCCGACGGCGACGCAGACGACCGCCAGGGCGACCGCGACCCCCGTGCCCTCCAGGACGGCCCAGGTGGCGAAGTGGTCGGCGAACAGGTCCCGGATGGCGTCCACGATGTAGCGCAGCGGATTGAAGTGGGACAGCACGTCCAGCCAGGTGGGCGCCAGGCTCATGGGCAGCAGGATGCCGGCCAGCAGCATGACGGGGAGCGTGGCCGAGGTGAGCAGCGGCGCGAACTGGTCCTCGGACTTCAGCGCGACGCCCAGCGAGAGCGACAGCGAGGCCAGGGCGATGCCCAGGAGCGTGACGAGGACGAGTGCGGCGAGCACGCCGAGGAGGTTGGCGCGCAGTCCGACCAGCAGCCCGACCACGACGATGGTCACGGACTGTACGAGCAGTACGACGACCTCGCGGGCCACCCGCCCCATCAGCAGCGCGAACCGGCTGACCGGGGTGACGCGCAGCCGCTCGACGACGCCGGAGCGCACGTCGGCGATGATGCCGAAGCCGCAGAAGCCGGCGCCGAACAGCGCCAGGTAGACGAGGACGCCGGGGACGAACGTCTGCCAGGTGTCGCCGGGGCGGCCCATGTCGCCCAGCTTGGTCAGCAGCGGGCCGAACAGCAGCAGGTAGAGAACCGGCTGGACCAGGCCCATGACGATGGTGATCTTGTAGCGGAAGGTGAAGCGGACCTGGTTCTCGAAGACCAGTAACGTGTCCCTGAGGGTCTGCATGGCGGAGGTTCTCCCTGGGTCAGACGGTGCCGACGGGGGCGGCCGCGTCGGCCTGGCGCCCCGTGAGGGTGAGGAAGACGTCGTCGAGCGTGGGCCGGTCGACCTGGAGGGAGACCGGGTCGACGGCGCGGGCGTCGAGAGCCCGCATGAACTCGACCATCGAGCGGCTGCTGTGCTCGGCGCGGAACCTGATGGCGTTTCCGGTGACGGCGACGTCGCGGGTCCCGGCCAGGGCGCGGACCGTGTCCTCGGCGGTGCGCACGTCCTCCGGCGCCACCTCCAGGGTCACCGTGTCGCCCGAGACCCGGTTCTTCAGCTCCTCCGGCCCGTCCTCGACCACGATGGCGCCCTGGTCCATGATCAGGATGCGGTCGCAGAGGGCGTCGGCCTCGTCGAGGTAGTGCGTGCTGAGGAACACCGTCGCGCCGAGTTCGTCGCGCAGACTGCGGATGTGGTCCCACAGCTGGTTGCGGCCGGCCGGGTCCAGGCCGGTGCTCGGTTCGTCCAGGAAGATCAGGGGCGGGCGGTGCACCAGTCCCAGCGCGATGTCCAGCCGGCGCCGCTGCCCGCCGGAGAGGCTGCCGACCAGGCGCGTCTCCAGCCCGGCGAGTCCCAGGCGCTCGGCCAGGTCGGCGATGCGGGCTGCGGCCTCGGCCTTGGACAGGCCGTAGAGCCGGGCCTGCAGGAGCAGTTCGTTGGCGACCACCTCCGCCGGGTTGGCGCCGCCGCCCTGCGCGACGTAGCCGATCCGGCGGCGCACTCCGACCGGGTCGGCGAGCAGGTCGCACCCGGCGACGCGGGCGGTTCCGGCGGTGGGGCGCAGCAGGGTGGTCAGCATGCGCAGAGTGGTCGTCTTGCCGGCGCCGTTGGGGCCGAGGAAGCCGACGATCTCGCCGCCCTCGACGGTTAAGTCCACCCCGCGCACGGCGGCGACCTCCCCGTGCGGGGCCTTGAAGGTCCGGGCCAGCCCGTGGGCTTCGATCACGGTCATGTCTGGTCCTCCTGTGTGATGTCCGCGGTCGCGGCGGCGGGTTCCTCGATCGCCTTGTCGAGCACGTCCTGCCAGGCGAGGTCGGCTTCGAGCTGCATGACTCTGCGCTGGAACATCGCGTCGTCCAGCGGGCCGATGGAGCCCGCCTCGACCAGGGCCCTGCGTTCGGCGTCGATGTTGTTGCGCATCGCCGTGATGGCCTCCCGCCGCCGCAGCAGCAGGCCGCGCAGGGTCGGCAGGTCGTTGGTGCGGGTGAACAGGAGCGCCACGCTGAAGGGATCGGTGCCGTGGTGCACCTGGGCGACGGCCTCCTCGCGGAGTTTCGCGAGCTCCGCCTCCCCCTCCTCGGTGATCCGGTACACGGTGCGGGCCGGGCGCCGGCCCACCTGCTCGGTGCGTACGGGCTGGACGAACCCGTCCTCGTCCATGGTGCGCAGTTCCCGGTAGAGCGCCCCGACGCTCACCCCGCCCCAACTGCTGACGCTCGTCACTTCGGCGATGCGACGGATCTCGTGGCCGTGCAGCGGACCCACGTTCTGGAGCGTGCCCAAGGCCATCAAGCGAGTAAGATTCACGAGATTACTATCTTGAGAGTAGCCTCGAGAAGTCAAATGGTGCACGCGAAGGAGCGGAGTGAGTCACTCGATGAACGCGGCCCCCGGTGACGACGCGATCACCGTCGTCGGCGCCGGCACCCACAACCTGCGGAACGTCAGCGTCACCTTCCCGAAGAACAAGATCGTCGCCTTCACGGGGGTGAGCGGCAGCGGCAAGACCTCGCTGGCGATCGACACCCTCCACGCGGAAGCCCAACTGCGGTACCTGAACGGCATCTCGCCCTTCTTCCGGCAGTTCATCTCCCCCAAGAACCGGCCCAAGTTCGAGCGGATCAGCGGCCTCGGCGTGACGCTCGCCGTCGACCAGCGCCGGCTCAACCGCAGCGAACGCTCCACCCTCGGCAGCATCACCGGGCTCAACGACTTCCTCGGCCTGCTCTTCGCCCGCATGCCGGCGCTCGGCCCCGAGGCCGTCCAACACCCCGCACTGCGCGGGCTGACCAGCGCCTACTTCGACCGCTACAGCATGGAGGGCCGCTGCAAGCGGTGCGCCGGCATGGGCGCCACCGTCCGCCCGGACCCGGACGCCGTCGTCACCCGCCCCGACCTGCCGCTGCTCCAGGGCGCCGGCGCCTGGTTCGACCGCGCCCAGTCGGGCGAGCACCTCGCCCTGCCCGCGCTCGCCGAACGGTACGGCGCCGACCTCGAACTGCCCTGGAGGCAGCTGCCCGAGGCGTTCCGGCACGCCGTCCTGTACGGCACCGGCGACGAGCCCGTCACCTTCCGCATCACCACGCGTCAGAAGAAGTCCGGCAGCGAGGCCACCGTCGAGCGCAGCGTCCCCCTCGACGGCGCCCTCGCCGAAATCACGCGGCTGCACGAGACCGCGGGCAGCGAGTCGGCCCGGCAGCACTACGCGGGCTTCATGCGGCGCGATCCGTGCCCCGCCTGCGAGGGCACCGGATACGGCGAGGTCGCGCGCACCCTGCGGGTCGGCGGCCTGACCTACCCGGAGGTCGTCTTGAAGCCCGTCGAGGAACTGCACGCGTGGGCGCGGACCGTCGAGCCCACCCTCACCCCCATGCAGCGCGAGGTCGCCGCCACCTTCCTGCCCGACCTCGAGAAGCGTTTACGGCTCATGAGCGCACTGGGCCTCGGTCATCTCCAGCCCCTGCGCACCGCCCCGTCCATGTCCGGCGGCGAACTCCAGCGCGCCCGCCTCACCGCGCAGCTGAACCTGGACCTGACCGGCATCATCTTCGTCCTCGACGAGCCGAGCGCCGGACTCCACCCCGCCGACAAGCACCCGCTGCGCGAGATCCTCACCGACCTGCGCGACGCAGGCAACACCGTGCTGCTGGTGGAGCACGACCCCGAACTCATCGCCCTGGCCGACTGGGTGGTGGACCTCGGACCCGAGGCCGGACGGCGCGGCGGCACCGTGGTCGCCTCGGGCCCGCCCGAGGAGGTGCGCCGCGTCCCCGAGTCCGTCACCGGCGCCTGTCTCGCCGGCCGCGGACCGCGCGTGCGCCGTCCCAAGCGGAGGGAGGCCGGTGCGGCCGGCCAGGTCACCCTCATAGGCGTCGACGTGCACAACGTACGGCTGGACCGTGTCACCGTCCCGCTGAACACCCTCACCTGCGTCACCGGCGTCAGCGGCAGCGGCAAGAGCAGCCTGCTCCACGACGCCCTCGGCGGCGGCCTCACAGCCACCCTGCGTGGCGAACGGCCGGAGGCGCTCACCCGGATCGAGGGGGCGGCGGCCCTGGACTGGGTGACGGTCGTCGACCAGGATCCCATCGGCCGCACTCCGCGCTCCTGCCCCGCCACCTACACCAAGGCGTTCGATCTCATCCGCAAGCTGTACGCGGCCACCCCGCGCGCCCGCGGCCTCGGCCTCGGCGCCGGCGCGTTCTCCTTCAACTCCCCCGGCGGGCGCTGCGAGACCTGCACCGGGTACGGCAGGCGCCAGGTCGACCTGCACTTCATGCCGGACATGTGGGTCGAGTGCGACGTCTGCGAGGGCCGCCGCTTCACCCCGGAGATCCTGGCCGTGCGCTATCAGGACCGCTCGATCGACGAGGTGCTCGCCATGACCGTGGACGAGGCCGCCGAGTTCTTCACCACGCCCAAGGCCCTCGTGGCCACTTTGGACGCCGTGCGCCGCGCCGGGCTCGGGTACCTCCAGCTAGGCCAGGCCGGCACCGAACTCTCCGGCGGCGAGGCCCAGCGGCTGAAGCTGGCCAACGCCATCCTCCAGGGCAGCGACGGGCGCAGCCGCGGCATGGTGCTGCTCGACGAGCCCGCCACCGGGCTGCACCCCCGCGATGTCCAGCGCATCGTGGACGCCCTCGACGTGCTGCTGGAGTCCGGCAACTCGGTCGTCATCGCCGAGCACGATCTGCACGTGGCCGCCTGCGCGGACTGGATCATCGACATGGGTCCCGGCGCGGGCGCACATGGCGGGCGGATCGTCGCCGAGGGAACCCCGGACCGGATCGTCGAGGGCGCGGGCGTGACCGCGCGGTTCCTGCGGCCGCTGTTCGAGGCGGCGACCCGGAGCTGACGCACCGCTCGGTGGACGCCGTCCAGTGCCTCTCGAGCGATCGTCGAGCCGCGACGGGGACGATCCCGACCATCCGGGATCTCCCCGAACGCCGCGGCCGGGGGGGGGCCCCCCCCCCCGCGCCGGGGCCCGCCCCCCCCCCCCCGGCCCCGGGCCGACTCTCCGACCGAGCTGTGCCCACCACGGCTTCACACGCAGTGAGCGATTCCCGTTCCTGTCGTGTCGGTGAGATGCACCGGCATCGGGGCCGACGGGACACGCACACCGCCAGGCGTAGGCTTTGCGCGGTACGGACACGGCGGGGGGCGGAGCACGTGAGGTCTGAGCAGGCGCAGGGTTGGGGGTCGACCCTCGATTCGGTCGTGGTGTACGCGCAGGGCGCGGTCTGTCACCGCCTGGCCCGGGGCAGCGTGCCGCCGGACGGCCGGGTGCGGGTGACAGGACTGCCCCGTTCCCTGGACCCTGGCTCCCTGCGGGCCCGAGTACGCCGTGGCGTCGGCGTGCGCGTCGTCGAGGTCCGGACGCAGGTCGACGCGGAACCGCTGGACAGCGGCACGCCCGACCAGGTCCGGCGCGAGGTGGAGCGGCTGCGCGACGAGTTCGCGGCGGCCCAGGCACGCCGAGACCGGCAGCTGGGCCTGATCGAAGAGGTGAGGGCTCTGCACCCGGTGCCGCCGGCCCGCAAGCGTGACGACCCGCACCGCCGCACCCCGGTCGACGCGTGGCTGGAGCTCGCAGACTTCGTCGAGCAGCGGTTGACGAACCTGCACACGCGCCTCGTCGAGCTGGAGGAAGCGCTGCACCGTGTCGAGCACGAGCTCACGGTCGCGACGGACAGGCTCGTCCGTGCTTCCACCGACGCCCCGTCAGCGCACGTCGACAGCACGGTGTGCGCGGTGCTGACCCTCGACGGCGCCGGTGACGCGGAGGTGGAACTGGAGCTGGAGTACGGGGTGCCGGGCGCCGTCTGGGTGCCGGCCTACCGTCTCACCCACCGTCAGGGCGACGACAGCGGCCGCCTGGTGCTGCGTGCTTCGGTCGCCCAGCGCACCGGAGAGGACTGGACGGGCGTACGCGTCGCCCTGGCCACCGCCGACCTGCGGCGCCGTACCGACCTGCCGAGGCTGCGCTCGATCCGGATCGGACGCCGTCAGCCCGCCCCCAGCGGTTCCGGGTGGCGCGAACCCCCGGCGGGGCTCGCCGATCTGTTCAGCGGGTACGACGCCGCAGGCCCTCGTCCTGTCACGGCTCCGGCGCGCAAGGCCGCGGGGGCCGGTCCCGTGCCTGTGGCGGCCGCGGGCGGCTTCGCGCCCGCTCCCGTCCCGCCACCGCCGCCGGCGCCGCCGGGCTACGGCGGGCCGCCCGCGGCGCAGCCGGCCATGTCGCGACCGGGCGGCAGAGCTCGTACCGGCGCGTCCTTCGCGGCTCCCGCCGCCATGGCACCCGCGGCTCCTGGCGGGGCCGCGCCGCCTCGGGCACCGATGGCCGGCCCGCCGTCACCGCCACCACCTGCGGCGTCGACGGCCGGTCCGCAGTCGCCGCCGGCCGCGGGACCGGTGGCCGGTCCGCCGCAACCGAGCAGCACGGAGCTGGACTACGCCGCGCTCGTCCTGTGCGGCCCGGACGAGCAGGACGACCGCAGAGGCCGGCTGTTCCCGGATGTTCCCTTCGACCCGGTGGCGGCCGAGTACCGCCGCCGGGCCGAGGCGGTGGCCTTGCTGCCGTTGCCCGGGCAGGCCGTGCGGCCCCGCGAGTCGGCGGGTTCCTTCGACCACCGGTTCGACGCCGCCGCCCGGGTCGACATTCCGTCGGACGGCACCTGGCACACCGTCACCGTCGGCGAGGTCCCGGTCGGTCTGCGCACCGAGTACCTCTGCGTACCGTCGGTCGAACAGACCGTGTACGCCACGTTGGTGCTGTCCAACGCCACCGACCAGGCACTGCTGGCCGGCCCGGTGGAGGTCACCGTCGACGACGAGTTCCTGCTGACCGCGGCGCTGCCCACGCTCGCCCCCGGCGGTGTGCGCCGGGTGGGGCTCGGGCCGGCCGAGGGCATCCGGGTCACGCGTCGTACCACCCTGCACGAGTCGACCTCGGGTCTGCGCAACAACGTCACCGTGCTGGACCACCGGGTCCACGTGGAGCTGGCCAACCGGCTCGGGTGGCCGGTCACCGTCGAGGTTCGCGAGCGGGTGCCGGTCACCTCCGAACCGGACGTGCGGATCGAGGAGCGAGCTGACTGGACGGCACCCGAGGACGGCGCGGGACCCGACCGTCACGCCCCGGGCACACGCGTCTGGCGGGTGACCCTGCCCGCCGGCGGCACCACCGCCCTCGACGGCGGCTACGAGATCCGCATCCCGGCCGGCAAGGCCCTGGTCGGCGGCAACCGCAGGAGCTGACACCACCATGTCCACGGCCCCGAAGCCGATCCCCCTTCCCGTCACCGCCGTCACCTGTCTGGAGGACCGCGCCCACGTCGAGCGAGCCGTCGTGCTCGACCTGGAGGCCGGAGTCCAGCGACTGCGGCTCGGTCCGGTCAGTGCGCTGGCCGTCGACCGTACCCTGCGGGCCGAGCTGACCGCCGAACACCCCGCGACCGTGCTCGACGTGCGGATCGTCCGCACCTGGACTCCCCGCGGGCCGCAGCCGCCCACCGACGAGGACTCCGCCCTCCGCCACCGCGCGCACACCCTCGAAGAGGAGCAGCTCACCCTCGGGCAACGACGCGATCGTCTGCGGTCGCGCCTGGACCTGCTCGGCCGCCTCGCCGCCGATCTGCTGCGGGAGATCGGTGAGGGCGCGGGCTTCGGGACGACCGACGGCCCCCGTTGGGCACGCGAACTGGACCGGGTGGACGGCGAGCGGGACGCGTACGGCGAGCAACTGCGCGCCGTGGAAGCCCGACTGACCTCCCTCGCTGCCGAACTCGCGGAGGTCCGGCGGGCCATGGACCTGTCCGAGAGGGCGCCCGCCGAGTTGGTGGGGCACATCGAGCTGACCGTGGAGGCCGCCGTCGCCGGCCCGGTGGCACTGCGACTGAGCCACCTCACCTCGTGTGCGCTGTGGCGACCCGCCTACCGGGCCGTGCTCGACGGTGACTCCCTGACGCTGGAGACCGACGCGATGGTCTGGCAGCGCACCGGCGAGGACTGGTCGGACGTGCGACTCACGTTGTCGACGGCCCGGTCCGCGCTGGCCGCCGAGCCACCACGCCTGCGCGAGGACCGCCTCACCCTCGAGGACCGTACCGCCGCGGAGCGCCGCACGGTCGACGTCGAAGTGCGCGAACAGGAGATCGGGGACCTCGGCCCCGCCCCGGTGGTCGGACTGCCGGGGCTGGCCGACGGCGGCGAGGCACGCGTGCTGCACTCCCCCGCGCAGGTCTCCGTGCCCGCCGACGGCCGCGGCCACCGAGTGCCGCTGTCCGCCTTCACCTCGGCCGCGACGAGCGAGTACGTCTGCGCGGCCGAACTGTCCCCCTTGGTCACCCAGGTGGTGCGGTTCGACAACCGGTCCGGCCACGCGCTGCTCGCCGGGCCTGTGGACCTGGTCCGCGACAGCGGGTTCAGCGGCCGCGGAACGCTGGACTTCACGGCCCCCGGCGCCCCCGTCGAGCTCGCCTTCGGCAGCCGCGACGACTACCGGGTGGTCCGGCATGCCGAGGAGTCCCACGCCTCCACCGGCCTGACCCAGCGGACCGTGACCACCCACACGGTCCGGCTGCACCTGTCCCGGTTCTCGGCTCCCGGGGAGCGGGGCGAGCGGACGGTGACCCTTCGGGAGCGCATCCCCGTCTCCGAGATCTCGGCGGTGGAGGTCCGCCTGCGCAGGGAAGCCTGCCATCCGGCGCCCGCCGCGGTCGACGCGGAAGGCATCGCCCGATGGGACGTGGTTCTCCCTCCCGGCGGCCGCCGCACGGTCACGCTGGTCTACGAACTGTCGGCCGGTGCCAAGGTCACCGGACTCTGAGCCCGCCGCTCCGCCGCACCCCGACGCCGGGACTCGGTCACATCACGCCTCGCGGGGGCGGCGGAACACGAAGGCTGCGGCCACCCCGCCCACCAGTCCGAAAAGGTGTCCCTGCCAACTGATGCCGGCCGTCGTCGGTAGTACGCCCCACAGGATCGAGCCGTAGACCGCTCCGACGAGGACGCCTATGACCACGTCGACCGCACGGCGGTCCACGAATCCTCGGATCAGCAGGTAACCGAAGAGGCCGAAGACGACGCCGGAGGCGCCCGCGGTCGTGGAATTCCCGGGTGCCGTGAGCCAGACGCCCAGGCCACTGGCGAGGATGATCACGATGACGACGGCGAGGAAGCGGCGCACCCCGGACAGCGCGGCGAGGAAACCGAGAACCAGCAGCGGCACGCTGTTCGCCGAGAGATGGTCGAAGCCGAAGTGCACGAAGGCGGCGGGCACGATGTCCCGCAGTTCGCCCACCTCGCGCGGCGTGATGCCGAAGGTGTCCATCGCGTGACCGCTCATCGCGTCGATCACTTCCAGCAGCCACAGCAGGGCCATCCAGCCGCCCATCAGGACGGCCGCTCCCTTGGCCCGCTCACCGCGCGGCGCCGGACCGGGTCGGGTGAGGCCCTGTGGTCCGGGGCCGCGGTGCGGTGGTCCGTACGCCATACAAACTCCCTCGCAGCGCTTTTGTGCTGCTCAACGCAGAGGAGTCGGGCCTGGTTCCCGCCCTCGTACGCCGTGACGACGCCGGCCGCCCGAGCGGCGACACGGCCGGCCGCGGACTCCGCCCCGATCACCCCGCGTGACCTGTCTGCTCCGGCCTGCTCCGGTGACCGGACAGCGAAGGCCGCACCCGTTCCGCGGTCGTCTCGGATTTCCGCACATGACCGCTTTCCCATTTCGCGCACACAGGTGAGAAGCGCAGCGTTTCGGGCAAACGCTCCGTGAAACTCAAAATATACGACTGGTCACACGGGGAGCGATGGCCGAATGGACCGCGATGAGACTGAGGCACGCCTGCTGGATGGGCTGACGGTGGACGACCGCCGACCGGAACAACCGATTCTGCTCGACGGAGCCCGAGAGCCGATCACCACCTGGCGGGAGAACTACCCGTACGACAAGAAAGTGAGCCGCAGGGAGTACGAGCGAACCAAGCGGGTCCTGCAGATCGAAATGCTCAAGCTCCAGCGGTGGATCAAAGAGACCGGCGGCCGTCTGGTCGTGCTCTTCGAGGGCCGGGACGCCGCGGGCAAGGGCGGCACCATTCAGCGTTTCACCGAACGTCTCAATCCACGCGGCGCCAACATCGTGGCTCTGGACAAGCCCACGGAACGAGAAAAGGGCCAGTGGTACTTCCAGCGCTACGTCCACCATCTCCCCGGGGCGGGAGAAATCGTCTTCTTCGACCGCTCCTGGTACAACCGGGCAGGAGTCGAACGCGTCATGGGCTTCTGCACGCAGAAGGAATACGAGCTGTTCTTCGAACAATGTCCGGTGTTCGAGAAGATGCTGGTGGAGGACGGCATCCTCCTGGTGAAGTTCTGGTTCTCCGTGTCGAAAGCGGAGCAGCGTACGCGCTTCGCGATCCGCCAGGTCGACCCGGTCCGCCAGTGGAAACTCTCTCCGACCGACCTTCGGTCTCTCGATCTCTGGGACGAGTACACCACTGCGAAGGTGGACATGTTCCGCGCCACCGACACGGCACACGCCCCCTGGACCGTCGTCAAGAGCAACGACAAACGACGTGCCCGCCTCGAGGCCATGCGCAGCCTTCTCCACCGGATCGACTACGCGGCCAAGGACGAGGAGGCGGTGGGCAAACCGGACCCGCTCATCGTCGGCGCCGCGGCCACCCTCCTCGAACCGGGTGAGGAGGACACGGCGCTGTCCCCGACCCCACTCATCACTCAGGAGGAAGGCCCCGGGCACCATCCCGACACACGGACCCCCGCACCCCGGCCCGACGGCGCGTGACAGGCGGGGAGTTCTCTCCCCGGGGTGATTCCGTCGCGGCCTGCAACTCGGACAAACCCAGGAGCCGTCGCGCGCTCCGTCCCGCGGAATGCGGAGGCGCCGCGGAGTATGCGAGAGGGAGCGCGCGAGGCGCTGCGCAGTGCGCGAGGGCGCGGAAAGCCCGTCCGACCGGTGCGGGACGGGCTTTCGCCGAGCGCCGGGCGGCCCCTGAGCCTTCTTCTCCCCCACCGCCTCCCCCACCCACCCGTCACCGGAGGACCGATCGTCGCGGCGACGGGCTCGCCGGTCAGGAGCGGACGATACGGCGCACGTTGTCCACAGCGCCGCAGCCCTCCTTCAACTGCCGCTCACGCTCCTCCAGAAACGCACGGCCCAGCTCCTCCCGGCGCTCCATGGCGACGTTCTCGCGTGCGCCGTTGAGGATGGTGCGCTCCTCCTCGTCGGCGTGGTGGGTGACGGCTTCCACGAGCTCCTCCAGCTTCGTGTCCCAGTCCTCGGAACCGACCTCCTCGACCTCCAGGAGTTCGAGGAGTGCCTTGTTGCCCTCCTCGTGCTCCTCCTCGCCGTGCTCGACCTCTTCGTCGTCGATCTTCTTGTAGCGCTTGAGGGCGGGGTACACCTTCGCCTCCTCGGCCAGCGCGTGCGCGATCAGCAGATCGGCGAACTCCCGCAACGCTGCCGCGCGGTCGGCTTCGACGCTGCGCATCAGACGAAACAGGTCCTCCATTCTGCGGTGGTCCTGGAGAATGAGCTCGACAACGTCTCGTGTCTCGGCCATGGAACGGGCTTCGCTTTCGTAGAGGGAACCTTGCCGAAACCGACTACCCCCGCCCGCCGTGTTCAGTGGTCCGGGCTTCGCGGCGCGCCCGCGGCCTCACCGCCTTCCCCGCCCGGGGACCGCACGTCGCCCCGCACGAGCCCGCGTGCGCACGCGCCGGTCCGTCACTGCCACAGCTCGCCGCTGTCGCACACCCGCGCACTCATGTTGCGCTCCATCATGCGCAGGGCGGCGCGCGCGAGGTCGGCGTGGATGTGGGCGACGGCATCACGCGGGACGGTGACGTCGAAGTGGCGGATGTGAGCGTCCAGGCACGAGTAGAGGACGCACTGTTCCGTCACCTGACCACACAGCACGAGCTGGTCGATCCCCTGCTGCCGGAGCAGGTACGACAACGGCGTCTCGAAGAAGATCGAATGGCGGGCCTTGACGACGAAGAGCGACGAGTCGTCGGGCCGTAGGGGTTCCACG
Organism: Streptomyces sp. NPDC051315; assembly: GCF_044455165.1. Classification (NCBI taxonomy): domain Bacteria; kingdom Bacillati; phylum Actinomycetota; class Actinomycetes; order Kitasatosporales; family Streptomycetaceae; genus Streptomyces; species Streptomyces sp. NPDC051315. The sequence continues at coordinate 237,637 of NZ_JBITEN010000008.1, read as the reverse complement.
AGATGTGCGTGCGGTCCCGACATCGCCTGGTCGAGGAGTTCGCCGTGGTGCGAGCGCCACTCACCGAAATTGTCGTTGACGTAGATCACCGGTACGCCCTTGCCGCGCGCTCGCTCCAGCAGGCCGGCCACGACCGGCACGACCGACTCCGCCGCGGGCAGCAGCAACTCGGCGTCCTTGTGGTCGTACGTGTTGATCATGTCGATGACGATCAGCGCTGTCTTGCTCATGCTTCCACCGTATTCACCGGGTGGCACCGGCCGTAGCAGGAAGACCGCCCGACGACGATGCGTGTTCACGGCCCACGCGGGCAGTCGGTGTCATCAGAACGGATACAGCGAACATGCTGCCGAGTAGTGGGGAGTTCCTGATGGTGATCGCTGGTGTCATCGGCCTGTGCGTTCTTCTCGCCGTGCTTGCCTTCCTGCTGCCGCGCCTGTCCCGGCACCCGCAGAACGGTGCCCATCGCGCCCTGGGCATCGGGTCGCGGACCGGTTCCAAGGCTCCCGGCCCGCTGGGGCGTCTCCTCAGCAAGCCCTTCAGCTCCGGCTCCCGCGCGGTGGGCCGCAGCGGCTCGGCCGGCCGGCGGGCACGCGGCCGACTGCCGTTCTGACCGGCGAGAGGGCTGTACGCCCCGCGCTTCGGGAACAACAGCCCGTCGCTGACCGGCACCGGTCAGCGGGACGGGTAACGCGGGCAGCGCCGCCGTCGGCCCCGTCGCCGACGTCGAAGCTGCCGCGAGCCGGGCACGACGGGAGTCGACCGCTGTGGGCGGGGGCGGATCGCCCCCGCCCACTGTCGTGGGTCAGTCCACCAGCAGCACGTCGTGCGGGACGTCTGCCGGACGCGTGGCCAGGAGACCGAAGTTGTCCTCGACCTCGGCCTTCTCGGCCGTGTCGGGGTACGGGTTGGTGCACGAGACGCCGGCGCTGGAACCCGACATCAGGCTGGTGCACGGGCCGGGCTTACGGTCCGGCAGGCCCAGGATGTGGCCGAGTTCGTGCGCCGAGATCCGGACCGTGTCGTAGCCCTGGTTGACGGCCTGCCGACCGATGTAGACGGTTCCGTTGCCGAGCGAGGTGGTCAGGGCGCGGGGCCAGCCGTCGTCGGCCAGGATGCGGATGTTGGCACGCTGTCCGGCGGCCGCCGGGCGCAGCTCGACGCTGTCCACGCTCTGGTTCCAGACCGCCGCGCCCCGGTCGACGGCGGCCCTGAACTCCGCCGACGCACTGGCGTCGTACGTGACGACGCGGGCCGCGACGGCCTGCGCATCGGCGTCCGTCGGCGCGGCGTGCGCATGGCCGCCCGCCACGGCGAGGCCCGCCGCGACGGTGGCGGCGAGGGTGCGGACGAACGTGCGTGCGTGCATGGTCGACCTCCTGTGGGGGAAGGTGGGCGTGCGCATGTCACGTGCTGCTTGGCTCCCTGCCCGCGCCGGGCGAGCGGCAATCCCTCAATCGGCACGGTCCGCGCGAGCCGCCGTCGCCCCGCGTTCGGGCACGCCGCGACACCGTCCCCACCGCACGCGTCCCACGAGCGGACCTGAGGAGCACTTCCCCACTCGGTGACCGACTCGGCCTTGCCCTCGGTGACGTACGCGGACCGAGCCCGCCCGGTCGGCGAACCCGGCGGCCGCCCTGGCGGTGCCGGCGGCGGACCGCGCGGGCGGTCGATGCGTCGAACCGGCCCGAGGTCCTCCCACCCGCTCGAGGCGGATCCCGGACGGGGGAAGCGGCCGTCTCCCCCGCCGGCACGTCACGCTCGGCGTCCTCACTCGCGCTGGTGATTTCACTGATCCAGCCCGCGGCCCGCCCCGCGACTCTGTTCGCGTCAGGCAACCCGCATCCTCGTCAGGAGGGCTCCATGCGTCGTCGCTCCCCGCGCCGGATCCTCGGTGGTCTCGCGGCCGTCACGGCCGCACTCACCCTGTTCTCCGCAGCGTCGACGGCCAGTGCGGCCGGCTCCGTCCCCACGGCCGCACCGGCCGCCTCGGCCGCCCAGGCGGCCGACGCCGCCGTGCAACCGCTGTCGACCAGCACGCCGGTCGTCTTCGTCCACGGGTACACCGGCAGCGCGTCCAACTGGGTCACCGCCATGAGCGTCTTCCGGCTCAACGGCTGGTCCAGCTCCAACCTCTTCGCCTACGAGTACGACTCCTACGGGAACAACGTCACCAACGCCCAGGGGCTCGCCGCCTTCGTCAACAACGTGAAGGCGCGGACCGGTGCGAGCAAAGTCGCGATCGTCAACCATTCGATGGGCGGCCTCGTCAGCCAGTACTACCTGAAGGTGCTGGGCGGCAACGCCAACGTCAGCCACCTCGCCTCGATCGCCGGCGCGAACCACGGGACCACCTACGCCGGCGCCTGCCTCATCTACACGACCTGCCAGCAGATGTACCCGGGCTCGTCGTTCATCGCCCAGATCACCGCGGGCGACGAGACGCCGGGCAGCACCAGGTACGCCACCTGGTACTCCGCGTGCGACGGCATCATCATCCCGTACACCAGCACCCGGCTGGACGGCGCGACGAACAACAACGTGCTCTGCCAGACCCACATCGGCTTCCTCGCGGACACGGGCGTGCTCGGCGAGATCGCCCGCTTCGTCGCTTCCTGACCCACCTCGGTACCGCACGCTCCGGCGCTCATGGCCGGTCCCGCGATCACCGTGCGCCCCGTGCCCGGCAGCTCCCTTCATGCCGCGCACGGGGCGCACAGCGCTGACTTCCGGCTCACTGCCGCTCTTCACGCCCGGGTCGGGGCACATGGACGGCCAGGACGGCGGTGTCGTCGTCCACCCCGGTGCCGAGGGTGTCGAGGAGTTCTCGGATGGCCGTGATGATGCGCTGGGCGGTGGTGGGGGCCAGGGCGCGGACGAGGTCGAGGAGGGCGTCGTCGCCGTAGCGGTTGTCGCGGGTGGCGGTACGGGCCTCGGTGAGGCCGTCGGTGTGCAGGAGCAGGGTGTCGCCGGGATCGAGGCGGAAGGTGGTGGTGGCGATGTCCGCGTCGGGGAGGACGCCGATGAGCTGGCCGCCGGGGGTGGGCAGGAAGTCGGCGGTGCCGTCGGCGCGTATCAGCAGTGCGGGCGGGTGGCCGCCGCTGGCCAGGGTGATCCGGAAGCCGCCCTGGTCGCCGTCGGGTGTGAGCAGGCCGAAGATGACGGTGCAGAACCGTGGGTCGGTGCCGTTGTACTCGTGGTTGAGAACCGTGTTGAGGTTGCCCAGGACCACGGTCGGGTCGGGGTCGTAGACGGCGGCGGCGCGCAGGGTGTAGCGGGCGAGGGAGGTGATGGCCGCTGCGGCGGCGCCTTTGCCGCACACATCGCCCAGGAAGAGCCCCCACGTCCCGTGTCCGAGGGGGAACAGGTCGTAGAAGTCGCCGCCGACTTCGTCGATCGAGGCGATGTGGTAGTACGCGGCCACGTCCAGGCCCGGCACGTTCGCCAGGGTGGGCGGCAGCAGCGTCGTCTGGAGCGTGGTGGCGAGCTGCTGGAGGCGTTCGCGTTCCCGCTCGGACTCCTGACGGGCGCGCAGCAGCTCCTGCTCGTAGGCGCGGCGGTCGCGGGCGTCGAAGACGGTGGTCCGGATCAGCAGCGGCTGCCCGTCGCTGCCCCTCTTGACGGTCGAGGTCACCAGGACCGGCAGCCGGCTGCCGTCGGCCGCCTTCATCTCCAGCGCGATGCCGCTGATCTCGCCCTGCATGCGCAGCAGCGGCGCGAAGTGTGTCTCGTGGTACAGCTGCCCGCCGACGGTCAGGAGGTCGGAGAACTTCTTTCGGCCGATCAGGTCGTCGCGCCGGTAGCCCAGCCAGGCGAGCAGGGTGGCGTTGATCTTGGCGATGTGCCCGTCGAGCAGGGTGGACACGTACCCGCACGGGGCGTTCTCGTACAGATCCTCGACGCTGTCCTCCAGCAGCGCGGAGAACGTCCGGCCGTCGTTCGAGCCCTCTGCGGGATCCGGGTCGGAGCCCTGGTTCCCGTCGGCCTTGGACATCATCGCAGTCTCCCGGCGAACGCGGTGATCGCGTCAGCGGTCAGCTCCTGCCCCGGTCCCGGGCGCCCGTGGTGTCCCGGGCCGGAGTACCGCTGCGTGCTCCACGCCGGCGGATCCGAGGGGCCCGCACCCACGGGGGCGGAGGGCACCAGCGTGCGCACGCGCTCCAGCGCCGGCGCCACCAGGCGCCGGGTGTTCCGCTCGCACCCGAACCCGTGCGCCGGCGTCACTGCCGGTCTGCCCGGCCGGCCGGACGCCCGCACCTGGTTCCTGCTTCGCGGGTCCATACAGTTCATACTCGCAGACACAGGACGCCGGGACTGCGCGAGCAGGGGCGGGCGACACCTATGACGCGCGGCCGGTGATCCGCCGGCTCACCGGGCGCGCGGGGTGGCGTGGCCCGTCCGCTGTCAGCTGGTGGGGAGCATTCCCTCGCGCAGCCGGGCCAGGCAGCGGGAGAGCAGGCGGGAGACGTGCATCTGGGAGACGCCGAGGTGTTCGCCGATCTGGGCCTGGGTCAGCTCGTCGACGAACCGCATGTGGATGATCTGCCGGTCGCGCTCGTCGAGGGCGGCGATCAGCGGGGCGAGGGCGTGGAAGTCCTCCACGAGTTCCAGGGCCTGGTCGTCGGCGCCGATGAAGTCCGCCAGGGCGGTCTCACCGTCGTCGCTGGTGCTGAGCGCCGCGTCCAGCGAGGTGGAGTTGTAGCCGTTGGAGGCGAGCCGGGCCTCCATGACTTCCTCTTCGGGAAGGCTCATCAGCTCGGACAGTTCCTTGACCGTCGGGGTGCGGCCGAGGCGGCTGCGGAGTTCCTCGGTGGCGCGGGCGAGCTGGACGCGGGCTTCCTGCAGGCGCCGGGGCACGTGCACGGCCCAGGTGGTGTCGCGGAAGAACCGCTTGATCTCCCCCACGATGTAGGGGATCGCGAAGGAGGTGAACTCCACCTCACGCGTGAGCTCGAACCGGTCGATCGCCTTGATCAGGCCGATCATCCCGACCTGGACGATGTCCTCCATCTCCTCCGGACCGCGGCTGCGGAACCGGCCGGCCGCATAGCGGACCAGGGACATGTTCATCTCGATCAGCGTGCCGCGGGCGTAGCTGTACTCGGGCGTGCCCTCTTCCAGTACCGCCAGCTGATCGAAGAACAGACGGGACAGTTCGCGGGCATCCTTCGGTGCCACCTTGGAAGGGTCGGCCACCTCCGGCAGGCTTGCGATCTCCGTGTCCGTGCCGGCCGCAGTCACTGTCGTCATGATGCTTCCCTCCCCATTTTCGTCCCCCGCACGTCGCCGGCCCGCTCCGGGCCGACGACGAACCGCCTACCCCCTCACACGCATGCCATGCACATCGGCGCGAAGGAGTCCGGGGACCGGCCGGAGCCCTCTCGCTCCCGGCGGAGTCGCCGGTCCCGGCGTCGCGGACGCGCCGGACGTCGTCGCCCGTGCGTCGTACACGGCCTGACGCAGGAGCTGTGACAGGCGCAGATCGGCGTCCGGCGCGGCGCTCAGGACGCGCAGGGCGTGTTCGAGGTGGTGGTGGCCCGGGCCGCGCCACCACAGCAGGTCGGCGATGCGGGCCGGTACCCCGGGCGTACGTGCGTGGGCGAGCCGGTCGGCACGAGCGCGGCACGCCGTACTGCCTCGCCGCAGGCGCCGGGATGCGGGCCGCAGACGACGGGCGGCATCCACGACCATGCCGATCAGCACGGGCGAGTAGGTCCGGTCCACGGGACGGGCGTCGGCCAGGTCGGCGGCCAACGGCCACAGGGCCTGGCGGGCGGGCTCGCTGACGCTGTCGTTGACCGCGCGGGCGAGGGCGGCGAGCGCCGGATCGGTGCAGCGGGGACTGTCGGTGAAGCGACCGGTGGCCAGCAGGGCGGCCGCCTCCATCAGGCAGGCTCCGTCGTCGGGATGCAGGTGGGCGAAGCGGCCGGGCGTCGGCAGACCGTCGGGAAACCCGGCCCGCGGCGCCCCGGGCGGGCGGGAAGCAGGCGTGGCAGGCATGAGCGGCCTCCTGCGAGGGTCACAGTCCGGTGAGGGCGTGCAGGATGAGGTACAACGCCGCGGCGGGCACCCCGGCTCCGGGGAAGGTGAGGACCCACGCGGTGACGATGGAGCGGGCTACCTGCCAGCGTACGGCCCGGGCCCGCCGGGTGGCGCCGGCGCCCAGGATGGCCGCGGTGATCGTCTGGGTGGTGGAGATCGGGGCCTTGACCACGAACGCGGTGGTGTAGAGGACGGCCGCGGCGGCGGTCTCGGCAGCGAATCCCCGTGGGGGGTCGAGGTGGACGATGCGCCGGCCCAGCGTGGTGATGATGCGGCGCCCACCGCTGTAGGTGCCCGCGGCCATGGCCGCGGCCACCGCGGCGATCACCCAGACGGGCACGGAGAAGTCGTCCTGTCGGCCCGCCGTGACCAGGGCGAGCACGATCACGCCCATGGTCTTCTGCGCGTCCTGCAGCCCGTGGCCGAGGCCCATGGCCGCGGCGGAGACGCTCTGCGCCACACGGAAGCGGCGGGTGACGGGGCGCGGAGCGGCACGGCGGAACGCCCACAGGATGAGCGTGTGCAGCCCGTAGCCGAGGACGATCCCGACCAGCGGGGACAGCAGCATGGGCAGCAGGACCTTGTCGACGATGCCGGACCAGTGCACGGTGGCCGAGGCGGCAAGGGCGGCACCGACGAGTCCGCCGATCAGGGCGTGGGAGGACGAGGTCGGCAGTCCCCGCCACCAGGTGAACACGTTCCAGCCGATCGCGCCGATGAGCGCGCACAGCACCAGCACCAGGCCCGAGAAGTCCTCGGGCGCGGCGATGATGCCGCTGCCGACGGTCTTGGCGACCTCGGTGCCCAGGAAGGCGCCGCAGAAGTTCATCACCGCCGCCATGGCCAGCGCCACGCGGGGAGTGAGGGCTCTGGTGGAGATGGAGGTGGCGATCGCGTTCGCGGCGTCGTGGAAGCCGTTGGTGAAGTCGAACGTCAGCGCGACGATGATGATCAGAACCACCAGGGTCAGCTCCATGGACGGATCGCCTTTCGCCGCGCGTGCGGTCAGGTACCGCACAGCCGCTTGCGCTGTCGTGGGTCTCCATCATGGCGCGAAACCCCTCCGCGGACCGGGACCGGCGCAGGCGCACGACAGACGGCGCGGCCGAGGAGGGGATCTCGCGGCGGCGGGCAGACGTCCCCGTCCGGGCAGGCCCTAGGTGTATTGACCCGCAGGGTTGTTCACGCGGGTGATCGGTGGCTGGCCGCCGAGTGCGGTGTGGCTGCGGTGGTGGTTGTAGGTGTGCAGGAAGTCTGCCAGGGCGTCGGTGCGTTCGGTGTTGTAGGGCCGCAGGTAGGCCCATTCGTCGAGCAGGGTGCGGTTGAAGCGTTCGACCTTGCCATTGGTCTGCGGCCGGTAGGCGCGGGTGAGCTTGCCGGCCGCGCCGAGGTCGGCCAGGGCATCGCGCCAGGCGAAGCTCTTGCGGTAGGGCCAGGCGTTGTCGGTCAGGACCCGCTCGACGCGGTCGATCCCGCAATCAGCGAAGAAGGCTGCTGCCCTGCGCAAGAAGCCGGCGCAGGTCGCGGCCTTCTCATTGTTGTGGATCTCGCTGTAGGCGAGGCGGGAGTGGTCGTCGACGGCGGAGTGGATGTAGTCGAAGCCCATGTTGCTGCGGGTGGCGCGGCCGGCCTGGCGGCCCAGCACCCTGTGGCCGCCGCCGTCGGGGATCCGGCCGAGTTTCTTGACGTGGATGAGTTCGCCGGGCCGGTCCCGTTCGTGGCGGCGGATGACCTGGCCGGTGGGCCGGTCCAGAAAGGACAGGCGGTTCAGGCCGTGGCGGGCTCCTCGAAGTCGACGTCGCAGTCGACGCGGTCGTGCAACCGGGTGGCTCCGAGCTGCTCCAGGCGGGTGTCGATGAGCTTCGCGGCCTGGCGGAAGTCGTCGTACCCGCGGTCGCCGAGTCCGAGGACGGCGTAGCTCAGGTCCTCCAGCCGCGGTGCCGTGTCGGCCTGGAGCGCCTCCCAGAAGAGACCGGCGTTGTCGGGCATCTCGCCCTCGCCGTACGTCGAGGTGACCACGAGCACGTGGGACATCGCGGCGAGCCGCTCGGGCGTGACGGTGTCGAGGGCGGTGGTGGTCCCGCCGAGGCCGCGTGCGCGGGCCCCGGCGACGACCTCACCGGCGAGGAACTCGGCGTTCCCCGGTCTGCGTGCCGAACAGGACGTCGATCGTCGCCGCGGGCGCGTCGCCCGCGGCGGTGTCCCGGCGTGCGGCGGCCGCGACGCCGGCGAGGAACCCGGCGAGCCAGGCCTCCTGCTCGGCGGAGAAGGGCGCGTCGGCCGGGATGAGGGACCCGGTCGGGGGCATGAGGGTCACGCGGTCACCGCCTCGGTGGGAGCCTGCGGGACACGGCGTCCGGCGATGTCGGCGAGTGCCGCGTTCGCGAGCAGCTCGTCGAACCGGGCGGCGCGGACGCGGCCGGCGTTCTTCGTGCTCTGGTGGACGATCCAGCCGTAGGTGCCGGGGGCGTCCACGCTGAGGTTGTTCCGCTGCCGGAGCGCGTGCTTGTAGTCGTCGAGGCGCTTGATCGCGATGAGCGTGGCGAGCTCGTCGTCGCCGAACCGCTCCAGCGTGCCGCGCAGGTACTTCACGACGCGCTGCTCGACGTGAAGACGTCGCCGCCGGTCTGGTGCGCGCCGGAACAGCGCAGGACGACCTTCTGCCGCAGTCCGTTGGCGACGAGCGCCTGGTGCACCTCGGCGACGCCGATCTCCGCCGACCGCCCGGCGTACTTGAGGCTCGTGACGGCCGCGGCGCCCGTGCCGCCGGTGTTCCCGGCGACGTTGATGAAGTCCGCGCCGGCCTTGGCGACGCCGACCGCGATGGTGCCGATGCCTTCCGACGACACCAGCTTCACGACGACCCGGACCCGGGCGGCCTTGCAGTCGTGGATGAGCTGGGCGAGGTCCTCGATCGAGTACGTGTCGTGGTGCGGCGGCGGTGAGACGAGCTCGATGCCCGGCGTTCCGCCGCGTGCCGCCGCGATGTCGACGGTGACCTTCGGCGCGGGCAGCTGACCGCCCTCGCCCGGCTTCGCGCCCTGCCCGATCTTGATCTCCAGCTCCTGGAGCATCGGGTCGGCGAGGTAGCCCGCCCAGATGCCGAACCGGCCGGACGCGAACTGCTTGATCCGGGAGCCGCGGAGGGTGCCGTACGGGGAGTGGTGCTCGCCGCCCTCGCCGCTGTTCGACAGGGCGCCGACCATGTTCGCGCCGTGCGCGACGGCCTCGTGCGCGGTGGCCACGAGCGCGCCGTGGCTCATCGCGCCGGAAGCGAGCGCGCGGGTGATCCGGTGAGCGGGCTGCACCTCGTCGAGCGGCACGCTGTCGGGTGCGGTTCCGAGAAGCGTGAGCAACTGCGCGGCGGAGCCCGCGGCCGTGACGTCGATGCCGTCGGCGCTCACGTCGAGCGTCTCGACCTCGCCGGGGTGCGCGAGCGCGAGGCCGTCGGCGAGGGCGGCGTGGCGCTCGGCCGCGTCGGGTCCCGGGGAGGTGAGGCGCAGCCGGGCGGTCACCGTGCCGCCGCTGTGTTCCGCGACGGACGCGACCACACCGCGGACCGTGATGCTCGCGTTGCCGGTCGTGGAGAACCGGCCGAGCTCGCGGGCGACGTCCCGCGCGGTGCGCAGCCCTGTGACATCCGCGGGCAGCGCGAGCACGTCACGGATCGCGGACGGGCGGCGCGACCGTTCCTCGTGCGTCGTCCGCAGGAAGGCGCGGTACCCGGGCGTGATCCGGAACGCGTCGATCTCGGCGTCGCTGAGCGCGTCGTAGCCGGTGTTGCGGTACGCGGCGTCGGTGATGCCGAACGCGTCGTCGAGCTGGCCGAGCGTGAGCAGGCGCAGCGCGTCCGGGTCGTCCTTCCGGCCGAACTCCGGCCGTTCCTCGGCCATGTCGCCGAAGCCGCGCACGGCCGTGACGCCGAACGAGTGCCCGGCGCCGTCCGATGCGGGTCGCGCCCGGCCGGCTCGTAGCCCTGGGGGAAGTGGGCTCGGCCGTCATCACCGTCGCAGCCTCGCCGCGTCCCGCGCGCGACGGCGGACCCCTTCGATCTCGTGCGACTCGTCACGGTCGATGTACGGGTGGGGGTCGCGGCCCTCGACGACTCCCGGCAGGTCGGGGCCCTCGGCGGGCAGCGCGGCCGAGTCGACGCGCACCCCGGCCACGCCCCGCTCGCAACAGAAGCGGCTGCTCAAGGCGCTCCGGACAGGTGGGACCGGCGCGCTCCACCAGCAGTTGCACGTCGGCCGAGCCCGCCAGGTCATCTCGTAGAGTGACGGCCATGGCATGCCGCATCAGTGAACTCGTCATCGACGCCGCGGACCCCGACCGGCTGGCCGCGTTCTGGAGCGACGTCCTCGGCTACGTCGAACTCGGCCGGGAGGACGACGGAAGCATCGAGATCGGCCCGCCCGACGCCGGTTTCGGCGGCCCGCAGCCCATCCTCGTCCTCAGCCCGACCACCGACCCACGGCCGGAGAAGCTCCGGCTGCACATCGACGTCAACGCCACCGACCGCGACCAGGACGCCGAGCTGGAACGACTGCTCGCTCTCGGCGCAAGGCCCGCCGACGTCGGCCAGACCGGCACCGAAAGCTGGCACGTCCTGGCCGACCCCGAGGGCAACGAGTTCTGCCTCCTGCGCTCCCGGCTCAAGCCGTTGTGACAAGGGTCGGGGGGTGCCCCCGCTCACTGCTGTGCCGCCCCCGCCGGCCTGACGAGCGGCACGGCCCGCCATCACGGTGAGCGGACGACGGACGGCTCCCCTGGTGATCAAGGCGGTCCCGCCCCTGAGGGAGAACCGCCTGCGAGAGCGGACAGGTCACCCGCGCGGGAGCAGTTCCGAGGCTCCGCACGGCACGCGGGCGCGGTCTCACACCGGGGCGGTACGTCTGCGGCGACCAGCGCGCCACGGGGTCGGTGCAGGGCGCGTCGGCCTCGGGCGCCCGCGCCGCCCGCGAGGTCCTCCGCGACCTGCGCGTCCTCGGCGCCGCGGCCGCCGCCAGGACGCGACGGCAGACGGAATCGGCCCCCGCCCTGTGGACGGCACGCGGGGCACCCCGACCCCAGCCGCGCACACGGAGGCGCACCGGATCGTGGCGACCGGCGCACCTGCGCACCGAGGCCTTGCTCCAGCAGCGGGCAAGCCCCCTCGTGTGCGAGGCTCGCTCCACGGCGGACGACGAACGCAACGACCGGGCTCACACTCCGAACAGCCCGGCCGCGTTGTCGTGGCACACCGCCCGCAGCCACTCCTCTCCCAGGCCCAGAGACTCCAGGGCGTGCAGTTGGTGCAGATACGGATAGGGGATGTTGGGAAAGTCGGAGCCGAGCAGGATGCGGTCCCCGAGCGCGGACAGGCGGGGCAGCGCCCGGCGGGGGAACGGCGTCAACCGCTCGGTGAAGTCGGTGAACGCCATCGTCGTGTCCAGCCGCACCTGCCCGTACTGCTCGGCGAGACCGAGGAACTCCTCGTACTCGGGCATGCCCATATGCGCGACGACCAGTCGCAGTCGCGGGTGGCGGGCCAGCACCCGAGCGATCGGCTCGGGGCCGGTGTGCTTGCCGGGCGCGGGCCCGGAGCCGCAGTGGATCACCACGGGGATCCCGGCCTCGGCCAGCAACCCCCACGCCGACCGCAGGAGTTCGTCGGCCGGGTCGTACGCCCCCACCTGCACATGCGCCTTGAACACGCGCGCGCCGGCCTCGACGGCCTCCCGGACGTACGCCTCGACGCCCGGCTCGGGGTAGAGAGTGGCGGTGTGCAGGCAGTCCGGGGTGCGGCGGGCGAAGCCGGCCGCCCAGCCGTTCAGCCACTGGGCCATGCCGGGCTTGTGCGGGTAGAGCATCGCGGTGAAGGCCCGTACGCCGAACTCCCGCAGCACAGCCGTGCGTTCGGCCTCCGCCTTCCGGTAGGTGATCGGCCACTCGAGCCCACCTGTCAGCGGCCCGAGCGCGTCGAAGTAGCCCCACACCTTGCGCAGGACCCGTTCGGGCATGAAATGCGTGTGGACGTCAACCAGCCCGGGAAGACCCAGCCGGCCCCAGAAACGGCGGACCTCGTCAGCCTCCACACCCGCGGACACCTCACTCACGCCCGCTCGCAGACCCTGGCAGCGCCCGACTCCGGACCGGCGACCCGGTACCGCACGACAGGCCGTGGGAGGGGGGGGTCGGCGGAACCGGCAGGGACGACAGGCGCCATGGGGTGATCCTTCATGCCGCTCACCATCCGCCCTGGCATGGTGACGGGTCCACTCCCTTGCACAAGGCGGCAGTGAGGCATCCATCACCCGCCCCACGGATCATCGGCGACGGCGTGGAGATGCCCCCGCGAGCCGGTCCGCGCGGTGGCCGCGCCATACGCCACGTTGAGGCGGCTGTCGCGCACGGCAGCTGAACGGGCGAACACTCGCCCGGGTTCGCCGACCTCTCCACCGGTGTCACCGCGCCCCAGCAACGCGCGCGTGCGATCGCGGCGGGAGGCGGCCCGGGGACCGATCGCGGAGGACGGATTCCAGTCCCCCGTCACGCTCGGCCTGGCGCGGAAGGACTTCCCTCTGACACGACAGCGATCAAGGACATGACACTGCCGTCGGTGAAAGCCGCAGCCCCCAGTCCGAGCCTGCGGCAGGAGCTGACGGCCAGCGCATGCAGACTCCCGGTCCGTAAGGAACTCGCCTGACGTCCGGCCATCGGCCGGAGCCGCGACCCCACCAGCGCCGGCACCGGCGCTGCGGCCACCGGTCAGCACGCCGGACCCGCGGTGCCGTACGCGCCCGCTGTCACCCGTGCCGGTGATCAACAGGGAGTAGGACCCGGCACCGCGCGGCGCTCCAGCACAGTGAGGGCATGCGCCTCCGTCCCGCCCGGGCCGCCTTCCTGGCCGTCGCCGTCCTCATCACCGCCGGGTGCGTGTCCGTCCCCGCCGACACTCCGCGGCCGCGCCTGGCCGCGGCAGCCGCCCGCACGCCCTCCCCCGTCCCGCCCCCCACACAGGCCTCTCCGCGTACGGCACTCGTCCACACCGCACCCACCCGCACACCCACGCCTCGCCACCCCAACCGCCGGACACCACAGCGCCCCGACGACACCGCAGACCACCGGCCCCCTCGCCCGGACACCCCCGCCCGGCCGCGCGCCGTCGTCGAACCGGCGCCACCGCGGCCCGCCCCTCCCCCACGCACCCGGCCCCGCTCGCAGGCCCCTGCCCCGCCCCGCCGACGGCCTGCCCTCCCGCCCACCACCCAGCCCCCCAGCAGCTACGACATGCGCACCGTCTGCAGCTGGTCCCACCAGGCACCCGTCCCACCCTCCGTCCGCGACCTCTGTGACACCTACGTCCAGTGACCGGCACGGCCGACAGGACGGCACCGTCTTGCCGACGCCGTGCGCCCCGGCCCGTCCGGCGAGAGCGGAAAGCAGCCGTCTGGCGACGAGCACCCGTCGGTGCTCACGGAAGGAAGGAAGAAGGGAAGGGCCGGAGCGAGTGCGATCCGGTCACCTGCTCGTCCTCCACCCGTCGTCATCCGGGGACGGTGTCGCCGACGACCTCCCGCAGCTCGTCAGCCGATGCGGAGGTCAGACGGTAGAACCCCTGGAGACTGACCGAGCGCTCGAGACGGCCGTCCACCACGTACTTCAGACCCCGGGTCTGGCCTCGGCGGTTGCGCCAGGTGAGCCGCGACAGCAGTTCGCCCGGGACCGGCGTGTCGAAGCCGACGGGCGTCGCATCCACGTGCACCACCGAGGCACCGCAGCCGCCGGCACCGAGCATCGACCAGGCGTCGTGTCCGGGAAAGGCCGGGTCCCGCCACGTCGCCGGGGCGGTGCCGCAGCATTCGCGCCGCTCCGTGTCGATCACCCGCATGCGGCTCACCACGTAGACGACGCACCGGTTGACGTGCAGCGCGTACACCTCGTCCCCGGCACGGGCGCCCGACCAGGCGGGCAGGGAGGAATGGATGCCGCTGAAGGCGACCGGCGGGCGCTCGCCCACGCGCCCCGCCTGGCGCAGGGCCCGGCACGTGTCATGGGTCCACAGAACGGTGAAGGCATCAGGCATGCCGTGATCCTATGAACGAGCACTGACAATCCTCCGGGGCAGCGTTTCGTGTGCGCCCACAGGGCATCGCGAGTGCGGTCGACGGCCAAGTCCTCGACCCCGTCCTCGACGGCCTCCTCGGGATCGCGGTCGTACCGTCGGGCGGATCGGGGTGGCGCGAGCCGACGGCGCCCGGTCGCTTCGTCGCGCGGCCCCTCCGGCCCTCCCCCGAACGCCGCAGGGTGCTCACCGACAAGGGTGGCGTGCCACAGCCGGGTCACCAAGGGCGGCGGTGCACGACAGGGCGGCGCGGGGGGCAGGTGCGGTGGGCCGGGAGACGCGGGGACGCCCTCGGTTTTCGAGGGGTCGTCAGACGGCTGTCCTCAGGGGCGGTTTGCTCCTCTTGGGGGAAATCGCCTCGGGATGCGGCGCGTCTGCCGCCGGAAAAGACTGTGGGCATGCTCTTCCGTTCAGGCTGCCGCCCGCTCGTGCGATCGAGGATCCCGATGACTCCCCATGATGCCGCCTGTCCGCCCCACGCGACGGGGCACACGTCCCTCCCGCCCGAGCCGAGCGGACGCGGCAAGGTTCGCCCGTGTCGGGAGCGAATACAGCTGGCCCTGGCATGCTCGCTGGCGGGCACGCTCCTCACGGGCTGCTTCGCTGCCGGTCACGACGGAACCGGTGACCGGGTCGGACACCTCCCGGCAGAGGACCAGGCACCCTCGACGTCGGGGGCGCCTTCGTCGGGGAACGGTGAGCCGGCCCAGGCGCCACCGGGAAGCCCCGGCAGGCGAGCGCCGGCCGGGACGGACGCGGACAGCGTGCTCGCTCGCTCCCTCGAACCGATCGAAGGACGGAGCGGCACCCAGGTGTCCGTGGCCGTTCTGGAGCCCGGCACCGGCCGGCGGGCGGTGTACGGCTCACAGGAGCACATCACCGCGAGCCTGGTGAAGGTGAACATCCTGGCGGCCCTGCTGCTGCGCGCCCAGCGTGAGGGAGAGTCACTCACCCCGTGGGAGACATCGACCGCCGCTTCGATGATCCAGGACAGCGACAACGACTCCGCAACCGCCCTGTGGCGGCGCATCGGCGGCGGCCCGGGACTCACCGACGCGAACAAGACCCTGGGCCTGAACTCCACCCAAGCGGGACCGGGCTCCCGCTGGGGCCTCACCCGCACCACCGCGGTAGACCAACTGGCTCTGCTGACCGCCGTGTTCGCCCATCCCTCACCGCTCAGTGAGGCCTCACGCCACCTGATCCAGACCTTCATGGACCGGATCGACACCGACCAGGACTGGGGGGTGTCCGCGGAAGGCAGCCAGTGGCAGCTCAAGAACGGCTGGCTGCAGCGCTCCCACTCCCGACGCTGGGCGATCAACAGCATGGGGCGGATCACCGCGCACGGGAGCACGTTCTACGTCGTCGTCCTCTCTCACGGCAGCCCCAGCATGTCCCACGGCGTCTCGGCCGTGGAGCGAGCGGCACGGTCAGCCGTACACGCCCTGTGCAGCACTCCCCCTCCTGTGTCGCCGATCATCCGCTGACCTCTCGCCTGCCGAGCCGCTGCCGCGCCTCCCTGGCCGCCCCCCACTGCCCGGCCTCGCCGCCCTCGCCAGGACGTCCCGGCCGGCACAGACCCTGGGCGCACGGCGGACGATGCCGGCTGCCACGAGGCCGTTGCTGCGGCTGATCAGAGGCCGGGCCGGAGCGCGGACTTCCGTCCTCCGTCCCGCCCGCCGGCGCCTCCGTGTCGGCCGTCGCGCGTCGTCGGTCACGGCGTATGAGGACGGCCGTGCCGAGGGTGGTGATCACGACCGCGGTGGCGAGCGGCACCGGGAACGGGGCCATCACTGCTCATTCCGGCGTCGCGCCTGCTCGGCGGTGAGGTCGCGACGTAGTTCGGCCAGTTTCAGCAGGTCGGACCCGGCTCCGGTGGTCAGGGCCCGGGCCTCGGCCGTGTAGTGGTCGTCGATGAGGGCCTCGACTTCGGCGTCGTTCATCACGGGCTGGATCCGCTGAGCGGTTCTGAGCATGTTGCGGTACGAGCCCTGCAACGGGAACGGCGGTTCGGCGCGGGCGGCGTCGTCCTGCGCGGCGGAGGCGATGTACGCCGCGTTGGCGGCGAGGACCGTCGCGCGGGCCGTCAGCACATGGCGCAGGACGGTCAGGATCCGTTGCAGTTCCGCGGGGGCGTAGGGATGGGTGAGCCGGTCGGCGTGCGCGGTGGGGTCGGCGTTCGCGAGGCGGATCAGTAGGTCGAGGTCCGCGCGGTCGCGGCCGGCGAGTGGGGCGGGCACCGGGTTGGCGGTGAGGGCGTTCTCGACGAAGCTGCTCCAGCCGACCAGCCACCGGCCCGCCCCCGCGCGGGTGACCGTGAACCCACGTGGCACGGTCCGCTGCGGGGCGCCCTGCGCCACGTGAGGATCACGACTGTTCGAGCCGCCCCGAAGTAGGTGGGAGGATGTTCGCATGGACATCCGCCGAAGGAACAATGTCACGGTCACCGGTCCAGCGGACGCGCCCGTGCTGGTGCTGGCGCACGGGTTCGGGTGTGACCAGAACCTGTGGCGCCTGGCCGTGCCGGCGCTGGCGGCGAGATACCGGGTGGTTCTGTTCGACTACGTGGGCTCCGGAGGCTCGGATCTGTCGGCCTGGAGCCAGGAGCGGTACTCCTCCCTCGACGGGTACGCCCAGGACGTGGTCGAGGTCTGCGACGCGCTGGACCTGGAGCGGGCGGTGTTCGTGGGCCACTCGGTCAGCGCCATGGTCGGGGTCCTGGCGGCGCAGGCCGCGCCGGAGCGGATCGGGGCGCTGGTGATGGTGACCCCCTCCCCCTGCTACATCGACGACGACACCTACCGCGGCGGCTTCACCGCGGAGGACATCGACGAGCTGCTGGCCGCCCTGGAGTCGAACTACCTGGGCTGGTCCTCCGCCATGGCTCCCGTGATCATGGGCAATCCGGAGCGGCCGGAGCTGGGGCAGGAACTGACCAACAGCTTCTGCGCCACAGACCCCGACATCGCCCGTGTCTTCGCCCGCACCACCTTCTTGTCCGACAGCCGCGACGACCTGAAGAGCGTCACCGTGCCGACCCTCGTACTGGAGTGCGCTCAGGACGCCATCGCGCCCCGCGAGGTCGGCGCCTACGTGCACGCCGCGATCCCCACCTCGCGCCTCGTCACGCTCGACGCCACCGGCCACTGCCCACAGCTCAGCGCCCCCGAAGCCACCACTGAGGCGATACTCGACTTCCTCCAGAGCCTGGCGTGATGTGCCGCACCGATGGTGTGCCCGAGCCGTCCGAGCAGGGCGACGAGGCCGTCCTGGACGCGGCCTTCACCGCGCTGCTGGAGGACAGCGCCGACGACCTGTACGAGTCAGCGCCCTGCGGCTACCTGTCCACGCTGATGGACGGCACCATCGCCAAGATCAACACCACGCTGCTGGCCTGGCTGGGCCTGGAGCGGGCGGCTGTCGTGGGGCGCAAACACTTCGCCGACCTGCTGACCGTGGGCGGCAAGCTGTACCACGAGACCCATTTCGCGCCACTGCTGCGCATGCAGGGCGAGCTGCACGGCATCGCCCTGGAGATGAGGACGGCGGACCGGGGCCGACTGCCCGTGCTGGTCTCCTCCGTGGTCAAGCACGGCAGCGAGGGCGAGCCCCTGCTGATCCGCACGACCGTCTTCGACGCCTCGGACCGGCGCGCCTACGAGGAGGAGTTGCTCCGCCGCCGTCAGGACGCCGAACGGGCCCGCGCCGAAGCCGAACGGGCGCGCGCGGAGGCGGAGAGCGCCAGGAAGCAGGCCGAGGCCGACCGGGAACGGCTGGCCCAGGCTCTCGCGGTGCTGCAGAAGTCCCTCCTGCCCGACAGCCTGCCGGCTCTGCCCGGACTGGAGACGGCCGTCTACTACCACACGGCCTCTCCCGATCAGCTCGGCGGCGACTTCTACGACCTGTTCCCCATCGACGGCGACCGGTGGGCCTTCTTCCTCGGCGATGTGTGCGGCAAGGGCCCCCAGGCCGCCGCCCTCACCTCGCTGACCCGCTACACCCTGCGCGCCGCCGCCCACCACGACCCGGAGCCCGATGCCGCGCTGACCACGCTGAACGCCGTCCTGCACGAGCGGTACACGGCCAGCGGGGACCCCCGTTACTGCACCTGCGTCTTCGGCATCCTGGAAACCGGGACGGACGACGATCACGCGAGCATCCGGCTGGCCTCCGGCGGCCACCCCCCGGCGCTGATCCTGCGCGCCGACGGCCGGGCCGAATTCCTGCCCACCCCGGGAGGCATGCTCGTCGGCGCCCTGCCCACCGCGCCCAGCACCATCGCCAAGACCACACTGGCCCCCGGTGACACCCTTCTGCTCTACACCGACGGACTCACCGAGGCCCGCACCGGCCCCACTCGGGACAGCCTGTACGGCGAAGACGCGCTGCTCGCCTTCGCCGCCGACCACGCGCCCGCCGCACCCCACGCGGTGATCACCGCGCTGACCGCGTTGCTCGAAGGGTTCGGCGACGGCCTCAACGACGACACCGCCCTGCTCGCCCTCGGCGTCCCCGCCGCCCGGCCCGACACCCGCCCGACGACGAACCAGCCACGATGACCCCGCTGCACATCACCCACGGCGAAGCCGCCACCGGCCCCGTCCTTCACGTCGCCGGTGAACTCGACTACGCCCGGGCCGCCGCCCTGCGACACCAGGTCGAACACCTCGTCCTGGAGCCAGGCCAGTGCCTCACCCTCGACCTGTCCGACCTGGCGTTCTGCGACTCCACCGGCATCACCTCCCTGCTCGCCGCACGCCAGCGCGCCCAGGCCGCCGGCGCCGACATCACTCTGGCCGCCGTACCTCCGACCCTCCTGCGCATCCTCAGCGTCGTCGGCCTCGACCAGGTCTTCACCCTCAGCCCCGGCACCGGCAGCGGACCGCCCGTCTGCTGACTGTCGCGACTGGGGCCACGAACCGCGTCACCGGGTGTCCGCACAGGAGCTGGGTCAGCGTGCGCCCCTCCCACCGGGCGGCCCCGCGACGGGCTGGACGGCGACAACGTCCAGTTGGTCGCGGCGCGCGGAGCGACCCGGCCGGGGTGATCGCCGTGAGGGAGATCGGCGGGCTGACGCGGCTGGGCCGGGCGCGACCGTGGTGGTGCGGCCTCAGTCGCAGCAGGCGCACCCGGGCCGGCAGCCGCACGCGTCCGGCTCGACGCCGGCGGACGGTGTCGGGGCGGGAGCCGCGCAGCAGCCCTCGCCCCGCCATGCGTCGCGGCCTTCCCTGACGGCGACGGCGGCGATGACGAGCGCGGCGACCGGGTCGGCCCAGGACCAGCCGAGGGTGGCGTTGAGGACCAGCCCGGCCAGCAGGACGGCGGACAGGTAGGTGCACAGCAGGGTCTGCCGGGAGTCGGCGACCGCGCTGGCGGAGCCGAGTGCGCGCCCGGCCCTGGACTGGGCGGTGGACAGGAACGGCATCACGGCCAGGGAGAGCGCCGCGAGCACGATGCCGGGGAGGGAGTGCTCGGCCTCGCCGGTGCCCAGGAGGGCTCGTACCGCGTCGACCGTGACGTACGCGGCGAGCACGAAGAAGGAGACGGCGACGATCCGCAGTGTGGTCTTCTCCCGGGCCTCCCGGACGGAGTGCTCGCGGGCGGAGAACTGCCAGGCGACCGCTGCGGCGGAGGACACCTCGATCACGGAGTCCAGGCCGAAGCCGACCAGCGCGGTGGAGGAGGCGAGGGTGCCGGCGGTGAGCGCCACGATCGCCTCGATGACGTTGTAGGTGATGGTGGCGGCGACCAGCAGCCGTATCCGGCGGGTGAGTGCTTCGCGGCGGGCCGGGCCGGAGCCGAGGGACAGGGGTGTGTCCGTGGCCACGGTCAGCAGCACCCCTTGATCTCGGCATCGACGCACGTCCGGTCCGTCTCGACGGCGACCACCGCCGAGCGCAGATCGTCCAGCGCGTGGCCGAGGCGTTCGTCGGCCAGCGTGTAGCGGGTGCGGCGGCCGTCGGGGACGGTGACGACGAGGCCGCAGTCACGCAGACACGCCAGATGGTTCGACAACCGGGTGCGCGAGACGCCGAGGGTTTCGGCGAGGTCGGCCGGGTAGGCCGGGGCGTCGCGCAGGGCGAGCAGGACGCGACAGCGGATCGGGTCGGCGAGCGCGCGGCCGAATCGGGCCAGCACCTCGATGTCGGAGGCAACGGTCAGCACATCCGCGACGGTACAGGAGATCCTGAATTCAGGGAAGCCTGGATCGTGCACTCCCCCCGTGACGCCCAATTGCCCGGCCTTCCGCGACCTCCCGCCGCCCGGTCTTTCGGCCTTCCGCCACGCCCGCCCCACATCCGACCTCCTGCGACCCCCTGGCCGCCCATACGACCTTCCCCGCCCCCGGGCCGCCGTCGTCGTCGGCGACCATCACCGGGGCACACCTTCCATCGGCAAAGCCCTCACAGGCCACACACACCGCATTGCCAATCCTTTTTGAAAATGATTACCATGTGACTTGTCTGCGCACGCTCAAGCGCGTGCGCCTACTGATCCTGGGGGGATCGACTTGCGTGCTTTCACCCGCGCTCTGACCGTTTCCGGCTCGCTCGCCGCCGCGCTCGCCGTAGCCGGCCTGGCCGCCACCCCGGCCGTCGCCGCGACGACGCTCAGCGGCGGCCACGTCGACGTACTCGACGCCGAATGGGACGGCGCCGACCTGCACCTGCACGTCCACGACGAGGAGAACGAGACGGAGTACGAGCCGGCCGACGTGACCCTGTCCGTCCCGGCCGCCGCCAAGGTCGCCAACCCGGGCTTCGGCTTCCTCGGCTCGGGCAGCCAGATCTGGCTGCTGCCGGACACCGAGACGGAAGCCGCCGCGGCCGGCGTCCTGTTCCCGGGCATCTCCACCGAGCACCTCACCACCGGCGTGTTCGCCAACAACACGGTGGCCTACACCCTGGTCGGCGCCACCAGAAACGGAGCCGCCACCGACGACTTCAGCGTCTACGCCGGCAGCGGCAGCCGCTGGTTCGACTCCAACCCCGCCATCACCACCTTCAAGTCCCGCTCCTTCGGCGTCGCCACGCACAACCACGCCAACTGGGCCTTCGAGGAGGCCGGCACCTACCGGCTGACCTTCCGCGTCCAGGGCACGGTCGGCGGGGTCACCGAGTCCGCCACCGAGACGTACACCGTCGTCGTCAGCTCGTGATGCGGGCCCTGACGCGCGGTGGACGCGCCTTCACCGCCGCGGTGCTGACCGCCGCGGCAGCGGTGGCCGTGGGCGCGGCAGGGCTGACCACCGGCGGCGGCGGGTCCGCCCACGCCGCCGGTGGTGCCGTCGTTCTCGACGAGGGCGAGCTGGACCTCACGCCCCGGCTGGTCGACGGCACGCTCCAGTTGCGGATCGACGACCGCGGCGGGGAGACCCCGGTCGTCCGCGAGCCGTCCGACGTCGTGCTGCACGCGCCCCAGTCGACGCTCCAGTACACGCCGAACCCGGTCGCGACCGCCCTCGGTACCACCGACCAGGACACCTGGCAGCTCAACGGCTGGGAGGCGGAGAACCTCTTCGCGCCCGAGCCCGGCTGGAACGGCGCCGAAGCGGGCGCCGGCACCGAAGTGGCCCTCTCCGGCTACCGGGGTCCGGGCGACTTCGGCATGGCCACGTACACCCGGGAGACGGACTGGTCGGACGGCTCCCCGGAGATCCACCTCGGCAGCACCGCCTCGGCACCGCGCGTCTTCACGCTCCCCAGGGAGCGGCAACGTCCGGCACCCCTGTGGATGTTCACCGCCGAAGGCGTCTACCGGCTCACCTTCACGGTGACCGCCGGGGGTGTCAGCGACACGGAGACCCTCGCCGTGGTGGTCGGCGACGACGTCGACCCGGCCGACGTGCTGCCGGGCGACGGCACCCGCCCCACGCCCAGCGGCCCCTCGGCCCCGGTCAGCGCCTCGGGCGGTACGCCGTCGGCCACCCCGCCCGTGCCCGCGCACGTCATCGACGACGGGCATCTCGACCTGGCCGCCCGGCCGGTGGACGGCAAGCTGCGGTTCCAGGTCAAGCAGGGCACCTCACAGTCGCACCAGTGGCACGAGCCCGGCAGGACCGTCCTGCACGTGAGGCCCGCGGCGCTGCGGAGGATCACGGAGGGGTTCGGCTTCCTCGGCACGGTCGGGGCTCCCGTGTGGTGGCTGCCGGAGAGCCAGGTGGACGGTCTCCTCTGGCCCGGCTGGAACACCGAGGAGTACCGCGCCGCCGACGTCGACGGGCCGATCACGTACCGGCTCGACAAGGTGCAGGGGCCGGGCGCGGTGACCATGTTCAACCCCGGCTCGCTGGGGGCGGTGGACATCGCGTTCGACAGCGGGGACGGACTGCCCGACAGCTACGCGCTGACCGCGGGCCGGCACAGCCACTTCGTGTGGACCTTCGCCGCGGAGGGCGTCTACCGCACCACCTTCACCGTCGGCGCCACGCTCGCCGACGGCACGAAGGTCAGCGACACCGAGACGCTCGCCTGGGTCGTCGGGGACGACGTGGATCCGTCGACCGTGGTGCCGGGCGCGGGCGACGAGCCGACGGCGTCGCCGACCGCGTCGCCCTCGCCGTCGCCGTCGGTCTCGGTGCCGGGTTCCGCTCCGGCGACCGACGCGCCGGACGCGACCGGCTCGGCGCCCCCCACCGCGCCGACGGCCGAGCCGGCCGCCGGCTCCGCGGGGACGACCGGCACCTCGTCGAGCGGTGGAACCGCCCTCACGGGTGGCGGGCTCGCCTCCACCGGGTCCGGTGCGGCCGTGATCGCGGGGATCGCCGTTGCCGCGGTGCTCCTCGGGGGCGGCGCGGTGTTCGCCGTACGACGTCGTCGCCCCGTGCGGTGAGAGCCCCGTGTACGGCGGACCGGGCGGCGGCGATCCCGGTCCGCCGTACGCGGCTCGGTCATGGCCCCCACGCGGGGTCCGGGAAGTGAAGGCCCCCTCGCAGTGGGGGCGTGGAAGAAGGGGGAGCCCCATGCGGGGGCACGTCAGAGGTACCACGAGAACCGCGCTCGCCAGCGCCTGCGCGCTGCTCGTCACGGCGGCGGGCAGCGGGTGCGGCGGGGCGGACTCCGGGTCGTCGGACGCCGCGTTGACGGTCTCCGCGACCACGGCGATCGTCGCGGACCTGGTCGAGCAGGTCGGCGGCGACCGCGTCGACGTCACGTCGATCGTGCCGCGCACCGGCGATCCGCACTCCTACGAGCCGAGCCCCGGCGACGCGGCCCGGGTCGCGAAGGCCGACGTCGTCTTCAGCAACGGGCTGCTCCTCGAGGAGCCCGGGATCATGAAGATGGTGCACACCAACGCGCCCGAGGACGCTCCGAAGATCGCGATCGCCGAGAAGCTGGAGCAGTACGGCGGCACGGTCATGAAGCTGGAGGAGGACCTCGGGCTGGACGTGCTGTGGCTGGGCTGGGCCGTGGAGGGCGAGGTGGCCGGTGACGGCTCCCAGGTCCGCACGACGGCGACGAAGGTGGAGGGGCCGGGCGACCTGCGCGTCTACCTCACCGACACGCTCGGCCGGCCCAAGGTGTACGTCGACACCGCCGACGGCCTCGACGCCCAGGACTCCTTCACCCTGCCGCCCGAGGCGCACACCCACGTCAACTGGGCCTTCAGCGAGCCCGGTACCTACCGGCTGACGGTCGAGGGCCGGACGGAGACGCTCGACGGGAAGACGGAGGCGATCGGCAGCGGCACCGTCACCTTCACCGTCGGCGACACGGCCGCGGCACCCATGGGGACGACCGTACTGGACGGCGGTCACGCCGACGTCACGCTCAACGCGCGGACCGGCACGGTGTACGTCCGCGCGGACGAGGAGAAGACCGGCGCCCGCACCGAGCACCCGGCCGGCGAGGTCGTCCTCAACGTGCCCGACCGGGCGAAGGAGTCCGTGCCGAAGGAGCAGCCGTACGCCTTCCTCGGCCGGGCCGGTGACCCGGTGTGGGTGCTGCCGCAGGCCGTCATCGGCAAGCACGTGCACGGCGATCTCGATCCGCACGCCTGGGAGGACGTCGCCAACGCGGAGGCGTACGTCCGCCGCATCGAGGCCGAACTGATCAAGGCCGATCCCGACGGGAAGGCGACGTACGAGAAGAACGCCTCGTCCTACCTGAGGACGCTCGGCGCCCTCGACCAGGAGGTCGCCCGCACGCTCGCGACCGTCCCGGCGGAGAACCGCGACCTCATCACCACGCACGACGCCTTCGGCTACCTCGCCGAGGCGTACGGCATGGAGGTCGCCGGCTTCGTCGTGCCGGTGCCCAACCGGGAGCCGAGCGCGGCGGAGGTGGAGGAACTCGGCGCCACCATCCGCGAGAAGAAGGTGCCCGCCGTGTTCCTGGAGCCGAACCTCGCCGCCCGCGCCGACGTGCTGAAGCGGGTCGCCCAGGACGAGGGCGTCGGCGTCTGCACGGTCTACGGCGACTCCTTCGACGACGAGATCCACGACTACGTATCGATGATGCGGCACAACGCGAACGAACTCGCCGAGTGCCTGGGAGGGAATGCCTGATGGCAGGCAGGGGAAGGGAACGCGTCGCGGTGGCCGCGGCACTCGCGGCCGCGCTCGCGGGCAGCGGTGTCGCCGCCGCGGACGACAGCGGTACCGGGCCCGGACTGGGCCGGATCGCCTACGCGGACGGGGCGCTGAGCCTGGACGCCGTGACGGGCGCGGCCGCGCACGTCGTCGAGGTGCCCGACGCCCTGCGGGCGGACGCCCCGGCGCCGGGTTGGGACACCACCGGCGTGCCCGAGGGCGCCGTCGACCGGAACACCGTGCGGTGGTCGCTGACCGGGCTCGACGGGCCGGGCGAGCTGAAGGTGTACGCGGAGGCGGAGGACGGCGGGCGGGAGCCGTTGCTGTTCGACAGCGCCGACGGGCTGCCCGACGGCTACGAACTGCCCGTGGGACAGCAGGGCGGCACTCGGTGGGCCTTCACCGCGGAGGGGGTGTACCGGGCCGTCTTCACCGCCGAAGCCGAAACCGTCGACGGGCGGGAGCTGTCCGTCGGGACCGTCTACACGGTGCTCGTCGGCGACGAGGCCGTCGCACGCGCGGACGGGGCCGCCGGGGAGCGGGAAGGCGCGTCCGCCGAGCCCTCTCCCCCGGCACCCGCCGCCGAGGTGACACCCCGGACGGACAGCCGCCTCGCCGCGGCCGGCAGGACCCCGGCCGCCGCCGACCCGGCGCCGGTCGCCGCGCGCGCCACCACGGACACCGACGTGGTCGCGACCCCGACGGTGATCGACGAGGGCCACATCGACATCGCCGCCCGGGTCGTCGACAGGAGGATGCAGATCCACGTCAAGGACGGCACGGTCTCCGGGAAGACCACCTGGCGCGAGCCCTCCTCCGTCATTCTGCACGTCAAGCCCGCCGCGAAGAACACCTTGCCGGACGGCGACGACTTCGCCTTCCTCGGCACGGCCGGCGATCCGGTCTGGCTGCTCGACCAGGTCCAGCAGGACGGGCTGCTGTGGCCCGGCTGGTCCACCGACAACATCGAGGCCGGCGCCACCAAGGGCGGCGTGCGGTTCTCCCTCACCGGAGTCGAGGGCCCCGGCACGGTCGCGCTCTACACCTACGACGCGATGTCGGGCGCCACCGTCCTGTTCAACAGCAAGGACGGGGTGCCGGACTCCTTCGAGGTCCCGGCCGGCACGCACGCGCACGGCGGCTGGGCCTTCACCGAGGAGGGCACCTACCGGCTCACGCTCCGGATGGGCGGCAGTCTCGCCGACGGCACCCCGGTCAGCGACACCGAGACCGTGGCCTTCGTGGTCGGCGACGAGAACCCGGACGCCGTCGAGCCCGGCGACGGATCGGGCGGCGGCCCGTCCTCCGGAACGGGCGGAGCGGGCGGCGGCTCGCCGGACAGCGGCACGGGCGGCGACGCGTCGTCGGCGGGGACCTCCTCGGACGGCGGCTCCATGGCCTCGACCGGCGCGGGGAACGCCGCGCTGCTGGGCGGGACCGCGGCCGCACTCGCCGCGCTCGGGGCGGCCTTCGTCGCCGTCAGCCGCCGGCGCCGGAGTCGTACGGCCGGAAGGACGCCCGCGTGAGCACCGCGCAGCCCCTGGTGCGGGCCCGGGACGTGAGCGTGGTCCTCGGTGGGCGGACCGCCGTCCAGGACGCGCGGCTGGCCCTGCACCGGGGCGACCTGCTGGGCCTGCTGGGCCCGAACGGCGCGGGCAAGACCACCCTGCTGCGCGCCGCCCTCGGCCTGGTCCCGCTCGCGAGCGGTGAGGTGCTGGTCGACGGCCTGTCTCCCGCCCGTGCCCGGCACCTCGTGGGGTACGTGCCGCAGCGCCACGAGTTCGCCTGGGACTTCCCCATCGACATCGCGGGCGCGGTGCTGTCCGGCCGTACCCGCTCCATCGGCCGGCTGCGGCGGGCCGGGCGCGCCGACCGGGCGGCCGTCGACGAGGCGCTGGAGCTGGTCGGCCTGACGGACCTGCGCCGGCGGCCCATCGGGGAGTTGTCCGGCGGCCAGCGGCAGCGCGTGCTCGTGGCCCGAGCGCTGGCGAGCGATCCCCGCGTCCTGTTGCTGGACGAGCCGTTCACCGGTGTCGACGTCCCCACCCAGGAACTCCTCAACGACCTCTTCGGCCGGCTGGCCGCCGACGGCAAGGGCCTGCTGATGACCACGCACGACCTGGCGGCCGCCGCCCGCACCTGCTCGCGGGTGGCGCTGCTCAACCGTACGGTCGTCGCCGAGGGCGGACCCGAACTGCTCGCCGATCCCGAGCAGATGCTGCGCGCCTTCGGCCTGGACACGGCGATCGGCGCCGCCGCGGAAGGCAGGGCCGCGTGACCGTCGTGGAGTTCCTCACCGACCCCTGGCACCTTCCCTTCATGCAGCGGGCGTTCGCGGTCGCCGTGATCACCGGGCTGGTCTGCGGGGTCGTGGGCGTGTACGTCGTGCTGCGCGGGATGGCGTTCATCGGCGAGGCCGTGTCCCACTCGGCCTTCCCGGGTGTCGCGCTCGCGTACGCCTTCCAGGGCAACCTGCTGCTCGGCGGGGCGCTCGCCGGCCTGACCACCTCGCTCCTCATCGCGCTCGTCTCGCAGAACCGGCGGCTGAAGGAGGACACCGTCATCGGGGTGTTCTTCTCCAGCGCGTTCGGGCTCGGCATCGTGCTGGTGTCCACGCAGGACAGCTGGTCCACCGACCTGTCGTCGTTCCTGTTCGGACAGGTCCTCGCGGTCGGTCCGCAGGACGTGTGGACTGCCGCGGGCGTCGGGGCGGTCCTGGTGGCCGTGGTCCTGCTGCTGAGCAAGGAACTGGTCGCCGTCAGCCTCGACCGCGAGACCGCCCGGGCGGCCGGGCTCCCCGTCCTCGGGCTCGACCTGGTCCTCTACACGGTCGTGACCGCCACGATCGTGCTCTCGCTGGAGGCGGTCGGCAACGTCCTCGTGCTGTCGCTGCTCATCACTCCGGCCGCGGCGGCCCGCATGCTCACCGAACGGCTGTGGGCGATGACCCTGCTGGCCTCCGTGTTCGGCGGCACGGGGGCGCTGGCCGGGCTGTACGTGTCCTACGCCCACGACCTGGCCGCCGGCGGTTCCATCGTCTGCGTCCTGACCGCCCTGTTCGCCCTGACCTGGTGCCTGGCACCCCGGCACGGGCTGCTGGTCCGCGCGCTGCGCAGGGGCAGGACGCGCCGGCCGGCGGACGAACCGGCGTTCGCGACGCCATGACGGACAGCGCGACCGGTCCGCGCCACCCGCCTGCTGACGGGACGAGGGAGGACCGCCCTGCGCCCGGGATCACGCCCCGGGCCTCCCGGGGAGCCCGCGGCCGCGCGAGCTGAGGGCCCGGCCCGGCACGCGCGGGCGCGGCAGACGGGGCGACGCCGGCCTACGACGCCCCCAACGGGTGACGCCTTGGCGAGGAGGACCGCGTCACCGAGCCGTGCCGTCCCGTCGCAGCCGGGCTGCTCACCCTCCCCGGTGTCTCCGTCGCTTTGGCCCTCTCACCGCCGTGGTGACCGTCGTGGTCGTCCGGATCCGAGCTGCGCGGCGGATCGCGGGTCTGCTCGGCCGGCTTGCGGGCGTGCGGCTCGGCTCGGTCATGACGTCAGCTCGCTGGTGAAGGTGTGCGTACCGGGGCCGGCGGTCGTCCGGCCGGTCCCGGGCAGGTCGATCTCGGCTTCGGTGCCCGGGGGGATCTCCACGGTGAGGGTGAAGGTGGTGCCGTCGTGCTCCCATGCGGAACGGATGGTGCCGTGCAGGCAGTCGTGGCGGGCGGATGCCGAGGTGATGCCGCCGCCGGGCCGGGGCGCGACGACGAAGCGCCGGTAGCCGGCGGTGGTCGCGTCCGGGGTGTCGGGCAGGCGGATGCCGGCGACGTACTGGTGGAGGAAGGAGATGACGGCGCCCTTGCTGTAGTGGTTGTACGACATCTTGGGCCGGCCCTGTTCGTCGATGCCGTCCCAGTCCTCCCAGATGGTGGTCGCGCCCTTGGCGATCATGGCAAGCCAGGAGGGTGAGGAGTCCTGCAGCAGCAGGTCGTAGGCGAGGGGGAGGTGGCCGTTCTCGGCGAGCGTCGGCAGCAGGAGTCCGGTGCTGAGGAAGCCGGTCGTCAGGTGGGTGCCCGCGGCGCGGACGAGGGTGGCGAGCCGGTCGGCCGCGGATGCGCGCAGTGCGTCGGGGAGCAGCCGGAAGGCGAGGGCGCGCACGAGGGTGGCCTGGGTGTCGGGGGTGATCGTGCCGCTGTCGGTGATGTACTCGCGCTGCCAGGCGGTGCGGGCGCCGTCGGCGACGGACCGGTAGCGGGCCTCGTCGTCGAAGTGGCCGAGGAGTGCGGCGACGCGGGCGAGCAGGTCGGCGGAGCGGTACAGGTAGGCGGTGGCCACGTCGCCGCGGTCGCGGGAGGGGTCCAGGTCGGGGGCGATGCCGGGTTCGAGCCATTCCCCGAAGTGGAAGCCGGTGTCCCACAGGAACTCCTCGTGCGGGGCCGGGCAGGGGCGGGCGGCGGCGCGGTCCGGGTGGCGGCGGGTGCGGGCCTGAGCGGCGGCGTACTCCACCCAGGCGCGCATGGAGGGGTACTGCTCGCGCAGCAGGTCCAGGTCGCCGTAGGCGCGCCAGATCTCCCAGGGGACGATCACGGCGGCGTCGCCCCAGCCTGCCGAGCCGGTCATGCCGCCCTCGGCGGAGGCCCGCCGGGCGGCCTCGTCGGCGGGGTCGGGCACGAAGTTGGGCACCCGGCCGTCGGCCCACTGGTCGGCGGCCAGGTCGCGCAGCCACTTGGCGGTGAAACCGGCGACGTCGTAGAGGAAGGCGGCGGTGGGCACGAACACCTGCCAGTCGCCGGTCCAGGCGGCGCGCTCACGCTGCGGGCAGTCGGTGGGTACGTCGCAGACGTTGCCGCGCAGGCTCCGTACGGCGGCTTCGTGGAGGCGGTCGACGCG
This sequence comes from Streptomyces sp. NPDC051315, assembly GCF_044455165.1. Lineage (NCBI taxonomy): Bacteria > Bacillati > Actinomycetota > Actinomycetes > Kitasatosporales > Streptomycetaceae > Streptomyces > Streptomyces sp. NPDC051315. The sequence goes on along the minus strand of NZ_JBITEN010000008.1, from coordinate 208,080 downwards.
CGCGTCGCCGCTGGTGAACCAGCCGGTGCGGGTCAGGTCGGTGTGGACGACGACCCCGGTGACGTCGTCGGCGGTCAGCGGGCCGGGGTGGCCCTCGACACGGACGTAGCGGAAGCCGTGGGTGGTGTGGCGGGGTTCGAACGTCTCGCCGGTGCGGCCGGCGGAGACGACCGTGTCCGTCTGCCCGGCGGGCAGGGGCCGGTGGGTGACCCAGTCGAAGGCGCGGATGTTGTCGACGGTGACGTCACCGTGCTCGTCGAGGGCCTCCCCGTGCACCAGGGTCAGGCGCGTCCCGGCGGGGCCGAGGCTGCTCAGCCGGATCCAGCCGTTGATGTTCTGGCCCAGGTCCACCACATGGCGGCCGGGGCACGGTTCGGTCACCGCGACCGGTCGGATCTCCTCGACGCGACGCACCGGCGGTGCGGGGGTGCTCGTCAGGCGGGTGAAGTCGGCGTACAGCCCGCCGTCCGCGGTCTGCGCCTTGTCCCAGCGGCTGTCGTCGAAGCCCGGGGTCGCCCACCGCGGGTCGTGCGCGCGGAGGTCCGTCTCCTGGCCGTCCATCAGGTCCGCGGCCGTCACGGCGCTTTCGGTGGTGCGCCAGTCGGGGCCGGTGCGGATCGTCGTGGTGGTGCCGTCGGGGTGCGTGACGACGAGCTGGGCGAGCAGGGCGGTGCGGGTGCCGAAGCCGTCCGCCGCACGGGCGAACCCGTGCCGGCCGCGGAACCAGCCGTCGGACAGCACGGCTCCCAGGGCGTTGTCACCGCTGGTGAGCAGGCCGGTCACGTCGTAGGTCTGCACCTGCAGGCGGGATCGGTACGCGGTGAAGCCGGGGGTGAGCTCCGCGTCGCCGACGCGGCGGCCGTTGAGGAACAGTTCGTAGACGCCGTGTGCGGTGGCGTGGACGCGGGCGGCGCGCACCGGCTTGCCGAGGGTGAAGTCCTGGCGGAAGAGGTGGGCCGGACGGCGGCCGGGTTCGGCGGGCTCGGTCTCCGCCGGCTCGATCCAGCGTGCCCGCCAGTCGTCCGGGTGCAGCAGACCGGTCTCCCACCAGGAGGGCTCGGACCAGTCGCTCTCGCCCAGGTCGGTCCACACCTTCACCCGCCAAGCGGTGCGCGTGGCGGAGGCCGGGACCGGACCGCCGTAGCGCACATAGGTGTTGGCGGGTGAAGTGATCCGCCCCGTGTCCCAGTCGCCCGCCTCGATGCGGTAGGCGAGCTGGCGTGTGGCGCCTTGCGGCAGTCGCCAGGACAGGCGTGGCCTGCGCACGTCGGTGCCGAGCGGGCGGTCGAGGTGTTCCACACGCAGATGGGTGGGGCGGATCGGGGACACGGTCGGTTCCTTCCGGTGTGCGGTCAGGCTCGGGCGGTGGGTGCGGCGGCCTCGCCGGAGTCGGCCTCCGAGGGGCGGCGCAGCCGCGGGATGGCCAGGGAGATCAGCAGCCCCACGGCGACGATGGCGGCCATCGCCAGGTAGGCGTTGGTGTAGGCCTGGTCCCGGTAGAAGGCGGTGCTGTCCAGGAGGGTGGAGTCGGCGGCCAGCACGGTGAAGAGCAGCTGGCTGCCGAGGGTGAGGAAGACCTGGGTCAGCAGGGAGGACATGCCGTTCGCGGCGGCCTGTTCCTCGGGCGAGACCACGGAGACGATCATGGCCTGCTGGCCGGCCATCAGGATGCCCCCGCCCAGGCCCATCACCACGCCGGTGAGCACGATCTGCGTCGTGTCCCGGTGGAGGAAGGCGGCGGCCACCATTCCGGCGGCGAGGAGGACGAGTCCGAGGTACCAGACCGTGCGGGGGCTGATCCTGCGGACGACGTTGCCCACCGCGACGCCGGCGGCGAAGGTGACGAGCCCGGCGGGTATGCCGACGACGGCGTTGTGGGTGGTGGTCCAGCCCAGCCCGTCGGAGACGTGCGGAATCGCCGGGAACAGGGCGAGGAAGATCAGGATCGTCTGCGAGGCGAAGAAGGCGGCCTGCGGGACGGAGGAGCCGAGGAGCACGGTGGCCACCGGGCGGCGCCGCAGCATGCGCAGGTCCAGGACGGGGTCGGGCACCCTCAGCTCCCGGAGGACGAACGCGACGAGCGCCACCGCTCCCGCGGCCAGCCCGCCCGCCACGCCTGCCGAGGTCCAGCCCCAGTCCCGGCCCTGGCCGAGGGCGAAGACCAGCAGGGCCAGGCCGCCGCCGAGCAGCATCGCGCCCAGCCAGTCGAGCGTCCCGGCGGCCACCCGGCGCGGTGTCTCCGGCAGGCACAGCAGCATCAGCATGGCCACGACGGTCGAGGCCACCAGGAACCACAGGGCACCGCGCCAGCCGAAGGCGTCCAGGAGCCAGCCGGACAGCAGCGGGGTGAGCAGGCTGAGCACACCGACCGATCCGGCCACGGTGCCCAGGGCGACGGCCACCTTGCGGGGCGGGAACAGGTCACGGGCCGCGGCCAGGACCAGGGCGGCCACCGGGCCGTACAGGCCGCCGACGACACGGCCGACGACCATCACCGGATAGTTCGGGGCCAGGACCGTGATCAGGTCACCGATCAGGCCGGCCGCCGCCAGAGCGAGCATGACCCGGCGTTTGCCGTACACCTCGCCCAGGCGCACGGCGAACGGGGTGGCCACGATCGTGGCCAGGGTGAAGGCCAGGCTGAACCAGGCGATCTGGTGGGTGTGGAAGTGCTGGGCGATCTGCGGCTGGGCGTTCGCGGCGACGATGCCCGCCACCACCAGGAGCTGGCCGGGCCAGATGAGCGCGGCGAGCCGGCGCAGTTCGGGCGCGCTCCAGCGCGCGGTGCCGGAGTCGGACCGTGTGGGGCCGGTCGGGTCGGAGTCGGACCGTGTGGGGCCGGTCGGGTCGGTGTCGGTCGCCTGCTGGAGAGCCGTCGGCGGCTGCGCCGGGTCGGGCGAGAAGTTCATGGTCGCTCCGAGGGGAGGTCGGCGCATCGTTACGCCGAGGTTTCCGGACGATGATGCGGACCAAAAACCGAGCACACTAGGTTTTCAGATGGTGATACAGGTCACACGCCCTGTCGGCCGTGCCCACCCGGGCATCCCTCACGGCCGCCACCTGACTACGGTGAAACCCATGAGCAGCAGCACCCGGGGCCCGCGCGGCAGTTACTCGGTCGGTATCGCCCGGCGCCAGAAGATCGTGGAGGCGGCCGCCCAGCGGTTCGCCCAGGAGGGCTACCACCGCACCCCGCTCACTCGTATCGCCGAGGACGTCGGCATCACCGAGGGCGGTCTGCTGCACCACTTCCGCAGCAAGAAACACCTGCTCCTCGGCGTCATGGAGCACCGCTTCACCACGGAGGCGGAGTGGTGGGCGCGCCTGTCGGACGACGCGACCGGCCTGGACGTGCTGCGCGCCATGGTGGCGGCCACGGAACGCCATCTCGCCCAACCCGGCCTCATCGAGCTGTTCGTCCTCACCTCGGCCGAGGCCGCCGATCCCACCAGCGCGGCCCACACCCTCTTCGCCGAGCGCTACGAACGCGCCGTCGACGAACTCGCCCGCCTCCTCCTGCACGGCGTGCGGCAGGGCACGCTACGGGCGGACACCGACTGCACCGCCGTCGCCCGCGAGTGCATCGCCGTCAGCGACGGTCTGCAACTGCAGTGGGTCATCACCCAGGGCAGCCTGGACCTCGCCCACGCCGTACGCCTGCATGCCGACCGGATCGCCCGCACCATCACTCCCGACGGCCGGGGACTGTGACGGCGGAAGCGGACGGCGGCGAATGCCGCGAGGGTCCCGGCGACGAGCGGGGGGGGCCGCCCCGGTCCGGCACCCTGCCCGTCGGCACGGTGAGCTCGGGCAGCCTTGCGGGCCGACGGCAACTCCGGCCGGCTCGCGGGCTCCGCATCCGGCGCGCGATCGCGTGTTCCGCTATCCGCTCGCGGCTGAGCGCCTCTCGACCAGGAAGCGGTGGACGGCCCAGCCGGCACTCGCCACGGCGGCCGTCCAGACGATGGCCTCGGCGAGGACGATGGCCGGGGTCAAGGTGAGGTGGGGTCGGGGTGGCATGACGACCATCTGGACCGCGGCACCCAGCGGCACCGTGAGCGCGGCGAGCAAGCCGGTCAGCCCAGGCCGCCCGACGGCCGCACCCACCAGCCCCAGGACCGGTCCGAACAGCAGACCGGCCACGGACCACATGACCATCTCCGGCACGAACGAGGCCGGCGAAGCCCCCAGGACCAAGGTGTCGGTCACGTAGTACGCCACGGACGCCCCGATCAGCGTCAGGGCCCCGGCCAGCGCCCCTCGGACAGGCGCACCCGCCAGCCAGCCCGTCACCACCGCGAGCGCGGCCCATGACCAGCCCGCGTCCATCAGCAGGCTGAGCACCTTGGCGGTCCTGGCCCAGACGGTTCCGACGAGCGGCGTCCCGAGCGGCACGTACGGCGACGACAGCGCGTTGACGAGCGAGGTGGCCGCCCCGAATCCCGCCCCGACTCCCGCCCCGGACGCAGGGCCACCCAGTCCGATCTTCATGTCGGGAGGATAGCCAGGGGGTGACTCCCTCCCGTCTCCGCAGGTGCAGAAAGGGGGATGCCCACCGACCGACGCACTCTGCTCGCCGATGCGGCCATCGACGTATTCGCCGAGACCGGGATCCGGGGACCGACCCGTCGCGCGGTGGACGGGGCGGCGAACCTGCCGCCCGGCACCACCTCGGCCTACTACCGCACCCGTCAGGCACTGCTCACGGCGCTGGTCCGGCGTCTGGTCGCGCTCGACCGGGCCGAACTCCAGGAGTTCGGCGAGCGGACACCCGTGCCGCGGAGCGCCGAGCAACCGGCAACGGGGTCGCCGCCTTCGTCGAGCAGCGGCTCACCGGCGACGAACGGCGCCGCTCCCTCGCTCGCTACGCCTGCGCCATCGCGAGCGGGCACCATCCCGAACTGCGGGAGATCCTCGTGCCGCGCGAGAACGCCGCGCGGCACGTGCGCGACGTCCTGACCGCGCAGGGCGTCGCCGACGCCGAGGGTCGCACCGTCACGTTGCTTATCCGCGTGGACGGCCTGGTCTTCGACCGCCTGGTGGGCGGCGCAACCCTCGCGGACCAGAAGATCCACGGGGTGGTGGCGGCGTTGCGATGACGCGCTCCGCGGCAGCACCTCAGGCCATCGGCTGCCACTCCTCTCCGGCAGCCCACTTCCGCCGGTACACGACGCCGGGAGTGCTCACCGCGAGAGCGACGGCGTCGGGCGACGGTTTCAGTCGGTCGGGCTGCTTGGGGACGCGCCGGTAGCCACGCTCGCGCATCAGCCGTGCTGCGGTTGTCCAGTTCGGGGCGGCGACCAGCACCTCGTCGTTGGGGTCGCACGCCCCGCTGCCGTCGTCGAGCACCGCGAAGGCCACACCCAGCGACCCGGAGCGGACGAAACCCGTGATACCACCCATGCCCCCATCCTGCGCCAGAGGGCCTGCGACCGGCCCGCCGAGGGTCGCTCCGCCCGCTGCGTACCGGCCTCCGGGGTGAGCAAGTGCCGCCGTGTGAGCCCAAGTCCCGGGCGAGGCTCCCCGCATCGGTCGGCGGACGCGCGGAAACCGTCGTCAGTCGGCGGAGTCCATGAAGTCCAGCATCCGGCGGTTGACCTCCTCCGCGTGGTCGATCTGCGGGCCGTGTCCGGTGTTCCCGATGATCTCGGCTCGGGCGGCCGGTACCAGGCGCGGCACGCGCTCCACCTGCCGGTACGGGTTCACGAGCAGACTGCGTTTGCCGAGCACCAGGTACAGCGGGGTGCGGACGGTCGACAGTTCGGCCTCGGACAGAGGCAGCGGAGCGGGACGGCGTATGCGGTAGGCGCGGACGGCTGCTCTGACCATCGTGCGCAGCTCCGGCACGACGAGGACCGGCTGCTCCAGCCAGGCCGCCAGTCGCGGGCGAAGTGCCTTGGGGGCGAACGTCGCGAAGAGACTGACGAAGATCCAGACGAAGAAGCGCACCCCCACCTTCTCCAGGCCACCGGGATCGAGCAGGGTGACCGAGGCGAGGCGACCGGGCTTGCGGTGCGCCTGGTTGAGGGCGAGCCATCCACCGTACGAGCTGCCGACGAGGTGGACACGGTCGAGCCCGAGCCCCGCGAGCGTCTCGTCCAGCCACTGCGCGGCGCGTTCCGTTGCGTGGATGGGTTCACACTGCTCGCTGCGGCCGGGGTCGCCCAGGGTGTCGATCGCGTACACGGGCCGCTCGGCGCTGAGGGCCGGGGTGTTCGGGTACCACATGGCGGAGCAGGAGCCGGCCCCGTGCACCAGGACAACGGGCGTGCGCGAGCGGGCGGTTGGGTCCGCGGGACCGTAGCGGTAGACGTGCGTGGTACCGAAGGACGTCTCCACGTCCTCTTCCGACAGCGCGGGGGCGCCCATCGCGTAGAGCGCGTCGCAGGCCGCGAAGTAGCGGTCGCGCCGGGCGCTGCTCACATAGCGGCCGACATCGGGCCGGGTGCGGACTTCGGCGGTCTTGGGCACGGCCACCTCCGAGGGAGTCGTTTTCGTGGTACGAACGTATCACATAGATGATACGCCTGTATCATCAACGGCCCCGGAGCGGCCCAGGACCCGAGGCCCGCACCCGGTGGAGCGACGAACGGAGAGCCGGACGATGCCCAGGCGCGTGGATCACACAGAGCGGCGGACCGAGATCGCCGAGGCACTCGTCCGGGTCGCCGGCCGGTGCGGGCTGCATGCCGTGGGGATGCGCGACGTGGCGGCGGAGGCGGGTGTGTCGCTTCGGTTGGTGCAGTACTACTTCGAGACCAAGGAGAAGTTGCTGCTCTTCGGACTGCGCCATCTGACCGAGCGATTCGGTGAGCGGGTCGCCGCCAGGGTCCGGGCCGCCGGGGACGATCCGGGCCCGCGCGCGGTGATCGAGGCGCTGCTGACGGCGGCACTGCCCGCCGACGAGGAGAGCCGCTCCTTCCACCACCTCTACACGTCCTACGCCGTCCTGGCCGTCCACGACGAGGCGCTGGCGGCCCAGCCCTTCATCAAGGACCCCGATGCCGCCGAGGCCACCGTGACCGGTCTCCTCCAGCAGGCACGGGAGGCCGGTCTGCTGGCACCCGGCGTGGACCCCGGGGCGGAGGCGGTCAGCCTGCTGGCCATGTCCGCGGGGCTCGGCACCAGCGTCCTTGTCGGCCAGCGCAGTCCGGAGTCCGCCTCCGCGATCCTCGGGTACCACCTGGACCGGATCTTCCGCACCAATGGCCACGGTTCCCCGGAGACGCACGGGTGACGTCCGCAGCCGCCGTGACCGCGGCCCACGCCACCGATGCGCCGCGGATCGCGGCGGCCCCCACGCCGTGAGACGGACGGCCGCCGCGCCGGCGAGCCCGGCCAGCCCGCGCCCTCACGGGGTGCAGGCCTCGGCGATCGACAGGCTGTTCTCGTAGAGGTGATGCCGGGTGATCCTGCCGTCCTCGACGGTGAGGTGCAGCGCGAACGGGCCCTCGAAGGACTTCCCCGTCGCGCGAACGGTCCCCGCCAGATGCCCCATCAGGACGGCGTCGGCACCGTCGACGAGAAACGTGTGGACGGAGGCGCGCGCGTCCTCCGGCACGGTGTGCTCCAGCAACTCCGCGGCCTGCGCGGCACATTCGACGGCGGTGGAGCGCGGGCGGATCCACGGTACGGCGGGGTTGTCGGCGAGCAGCCAGTCGACCTCGTCGGCGAAGAGCTCGACGAGCCGCCCGGTGTCGCCGGCCAGCCGGGCGGCGACGAACTCCTGCACGACGGCCCGGGTGGCCTCCGCGACGGAACTCGCGGTGGTGACCGAACTCGCCGTGGCGGCAGTGGACTTCACGGACATGGCGCTCTCCTCGCGGCTGCGGCTGGATTCCGGCGGGGGTTCCCGTCGATGTGCCCGATCCTCCGGGAGGAGGGGGGAGAGGTCGATTACCCCGGGAGTAATGAGCGGCCGGAAGCGGTGGTGCGCCACCTTCTGCGGTGGGGGGCCGGGGAACACCGTCGCGTTCGGTGGCCTGTCCGACGTCGACCGCCGGTGATCCTTCACGGAACCGTGGTTCCGTTCGCGAGCGAATTCGGCGAGCGGAGCGCTCCTTCCTCGTACGGCACCCGCTTGTCACAGGTGCCGCAGGGGGAATGGGCTCCGGCCGATTTCCTGGCCGGCCGTGACTGACGCCCTACAGGGGTGGGCCCGGCTGGAGGGCTGCCGACGGCTGGTGGCGGAGACCGGCGTGCCCCTGCTCGGCGTGGACTTCACGATCGAGGAAGCCACCGGAGACCGGTACGTCCTGGAGGCCGGCTCCATGCCCGGCTACGAGGGGTACGACATCCGCGCCGACGGGGCCCATCTCCCGGGCCGTACCGGACTGGCTGACCGCCGGCGCCCACCGCGGCGCGGGCCGCCCGGGGCCGGAGCGTCCCGGCCCTTGAACAGCTGCTGAGGCCGTACACCCGGAGGCCCTAATGTTCGGGCCATGGCTTTGCAGATCAGCGCCACCAACCCGGAGCATCCGGCCCTCCTGCTGGAGCTCCCCTGGCACCTGCCCCTGGAGCGATGGCCCGAGGACGTCCTCGTGCCGTTGCCCCGCGGTATCTCCCGGCACGTGGTGCGCTACGCCCGCGCCGGCGACGAGGTCATCGCCGTGAAGGAGCTCGCCGAGCGCCCGGCGCTGCGCGAGTACGAGCTGCTGCGCGACCTCGACCGGCTGGGCATCCCGGCCGTCGACCCGCTGGCCGTGGTCACCGGGCGTACCGACGACGCCGACGACCCGCTGGAGTCGGTGCTGGTGACCCGGCACCTGGGCGGCTCGATGCCGTACCGGTCGATGTTCGAGACGACCATGCGGCCGGCGACCATGCACCGGCTGATGGACGCCCTCGCGGTGCTGCTGGTCCGCCTGCACCTCGCCGGGTTCGCCTGGGGCGACTGCTCGCTGTCCAACACGCTCTTCCGGCGCGACGCGGGCGCCTACGCCGCCTATCTCGTCGACGCCGAGACCGGCGACCTGCACCCGCAGCTCAGCACCGGCCAGCGCGACTACGACCTCGACCTGGCCCGTGTGAACATCAGCGGCGAGCTGCTCGACCTGGAGGCGTCGGGGGCGCTGCACCCGTCGGTGGACCCGATCGAGTTCGGCATGGAGATCTGCGCCCGCTACCACGGCCTGTGGAAGGAGCTGACCCGCACCTCCGTCTACCCTGCGGGCAAGTACCACTACATCGAGCGCCGGATCCGCCGGCTCAACGACCTCGGCTTCGACGTGGCCGAGATGCAGATCGAGCACTCCTCCAACGGCGACACGGTCACCTTCGTGCCGAAGGTCGTCGACGCCGGGCACCACCAGCGGCAGTTGCTGCGGCTGACCGGCCTGGACACCGAGGAGAACCAGGCCAGACGGCTGCTGAACGACCTGGAGAGCTGGATGGCGACCCAGGACGACTACGCCCCCGGCGACCCGCTGGCCGCCCGCCCGGAGGTGCTGGCGCACCGGTGGGTGCGGGACGTGTTCCGGCCGACCGTGCGGGCCGTGCCGGTCGAGCTGCGCGGCTCCATGGACCCGGCGGAGATCTACCACGAGCTCCTCGAACACCGCTGGTACCTGTCGGAGCGGGCGCAGCACGACATCGGGCTGGACACGGCCGTCGAGGACTACATCGAGAAGGTCCTGCCCAAGGCGCGGGAGACGCTGGAGCCGACCGTCCCGGAGTGAGTCACTCGTGCGGCACGACGGCGACCGGGCAGTCCGCGTGGTGCAGCACGCCGTGCGCCACGGAGCCGATCCGGGCGCCGACCGCGGTGCGGTGGGCGCGCCGGCCGACGACCATCAGCTGGGCCCGCCCGGCCACCGAGAGCAGCACCTGCCCGGCGCTGCCGATCTCCACGTGTTCGACCACCGGCACGTCCGGGAAGCGCTCACGCCACGGTGCGAGGGCCGCGGTCAGCGCCTTCTTCTCGAACGGCTCCAGGCCGCCGGCCTCGTCGAGGAGCTTGAGCGAGCCGGGGCTGTAGGAGAACAGCGGCGGGAGCGTCCAGGCGCGGACGGCCCGGACGGTGGCACCGCGGGCGGCGGCCGTCTCGAAGGCGAACCGCAGCACGGAGGCGCTGTCCTCGGGGGCGCCGTGCTGGCCGACGACGATCTCGCGGCCGGCCACCTCGCTGCTGGGCTCCGTCCCGGCGCGGACCAGGACGACGGGGCGCGTGCCCTCGGCGATCACCTGCTGTCCGACGGAGCCCAGCAGGAACCCGACGACCGGGCCGTGGCCGCGCGAGCCCAGCACGAGCATCTCCGCCTCCGCCGCGGCGGCGGCCAGCGTCTCGACCGCGTCGCCCTCCAGGATGTCGGTGGTCACCTGCAGGCCGGGGTGCCGTTCGGTGATCTCCTCCGCGGCCTGCTGGACGTTGGCCCGCACCCACTGCTCCTGCGTGTCCCGGTCCGCCACCTCGGCCGCGGCGGCCGACTGGAACCGCCAGGCGTGCACCACCCTCAGCGCCACGTCCCGCCGGACGGCCTCCCGGGCCGCCCAGGCGAGGGCCGCGAGGCTCTCGTCCGTCCCGTCGACCCCTGCCGTGATCGGGCCCGTCATCCCGCCGCCTCCCTGCGTCGCGTTCGATCTGTCGGCCCCAGTCTTCACCAAGCCGCCCGGCATGACCGTGGGAGGGTGACACGTGATCGTCGGCGCGGCCGAATCCGGTGGGTGGCGCCGGGACGCCGGTGGGCCGAGGCCCTCGGCCGGCTCACGGTCCACGACGCGCCGAGCTGTACGCGATGCGGCCGGCCCCGGGCCGCCTCCCGTGCCTGCTCTCCGTGCCGGTGCCGACGGCCAGGACCGCCAGGAATGCCGGTGCCGAAGGCCGGGACCGTCAGGACGGTCAAGAACCGGCTCCCCCGGACATCCGTCCGGACGACCAGCACGCGCGGGGGGCGAGCGTCCGCCGACCCTGGGCGGTCGGCACGGAGACGGAGGGCGTGAGCGGACGTGGGCAGGGCCGGCCGATCCCGAGGGCGACGAGTCCGCGTGCCGCGGGAGCGGCGGGACTGACGCCGGCCCTCTTCCGGTCCCGTGCCGGGGGCCGGGCCCTTGACCACGCGCGCCCCGGCCTGTGCCGGGAACGCACCGCCTCCCGCTTCGCGGAGCGAACGGCACCGATCGAACATACGATGGCGGGAGCCTGCGCGGGGTTCGCCGTGCGGCGAGTCGTGAACCGCTCGGGGTGGGAGACGTATGGCACAGGCGGCCGAGACAGCGCGGACCGTCATCCTGACCGTGGACGACGACCCGGGGGTCTCCCGTGCCGTCGCCCGTGACCTGCGGCGCCGCTACGGCGCGTCGTACCGGATCGTGCGCGCGGAGTCCGGTGAGTCCGCGCTGGACGCGCTGCGCGAGCTGAAGCTGCGTGGCGACCTGGTGGCCGTGATCCTCGCCGACTACCGCATGCCGCAGATGAACGGCATCGAGTTCCTCGAACAGGCCCTGGACGTGTACCCCGGGGCGCGGCGCGTGCTGCTGACCGCGTACGCCGACACCAACGCGGCGATCGACGCGATCAACGTCGTCGACCTGGACCACTACCTGCTCAAGCCGTGGGATCCGCCGGAGGAGAAGCTCTACCCGGTCGTGGACGACCTGCTGGCGGCGTGGCGGGCGAGCGACTACCGGCCCGTGCCGAGCACGAAGGTGGTCGGGCACCGCTGGTCGGCGCGCTCCTCGGAGGTGCGGGAGTTCCTGGCCCGCAACCAGGTGCCGTACCGCTGGTACTCCTCCGACGAGCCGGAGGGGCGGCGGCTGCTGGCCGCGGCCGGGGCGGACGGGCAGCGGCTGCCGCTGGTGATCACCCCGGAGGGCGCGCCGCTGGTCGAGCCGGACGCGCCCGAGCTGGCGGCCCGCGTCGGCCTGGCGACGACGCCGACGGCCAACTTCTACGACCTCGTGGTGATCGGCGGCGGACCGGCCGGGCTCGGCGCGGCCGTGTACGGGGCGTCCGAGGGGCTGCGGACGGTGCTCGTGGAGCGGTCGGCGACCGGCGGGCAGGCCGGTCAGAGCTCCCGCATCGAGAACTACCTCGGTTTCCCCGACGGTGTCTCCGGCGCCCAGCTCACCGACCGGGCCCGTCGCCAGGCCACCAAGTTCGGCGCCGAGATCCTCACCGCGCGCGAGGTCACGGCACTGGAGGTGAACGGGGCCGCGCGCGTCGTACGGTTCTCCGACGGATCGGAGATCGCCGCGCACAGCGTGATCCTGGCGACCGGGGTGTCGTACCGCCAACTGCAGGCGCCGGGTACCGCCGATCTGACCGGTTGCGGGGTCTTCTACGGGTCGGCGCTGACCGAGGCGCCCTCCTGCCAGGGCCACGACGTGTACATCGTGGGCGGCGCCAACTCCGCGGGGCAGGCGGCGATGTACCTGTCCCGGGGTGCCAAGTCGGTGACGCTGCTGGTGCGCGGCCCCGACCTGTCGGCGTCGATGTCGCACTACCTGATCCAGCAGATCGACGAGGCGCCCAACATCTCGGTGCGCGCCGGGACGGTCGTCGAGGCGGCGCACGGGGAGGGGCACCTGGAGCAGCTGACGCTGCGCGACACGCGGACCGGGCACACCGAACTCGTCGACGCGCAGTGGCTGTTCGTGTTCATCGGCGCGGCCCCGCTGACCGACTGGCTCGGCGGGACGGTCCTGCGGGACGGCGACGGGTTCATCCTCGCCGGGCCCGACCTCACACCGGACGGGCGGCCGCCCGCGGGCTGGGAGCTGGACCGGCCGCCGTACCACCTGGAGACCAACATCCCCGGCGTGTTCGTGGCGGGCGACGCGCGCGCCGAGTCCGCCAAGCGGGTCGCGTCCGCCGTCGGAGAGGGAGCCATGGCCGTGATGCTCGTCCACCGGTACCTGGAGCAGTCGTGAGCGGGCGGGTCATGCCGTGCAGCCCGCGGGAGATCGGCTCCCTGTTCCTGTTCGAGAAGCTCTCCCCCGAACAGCTCGGACGGCTGTGCGGCGAGGGCCGGGTCGAGAAGTTCGAGGCCGGTCCGGTGTACTCCGAGGGCGAGCCGGCGACCTGCTTCTACGTGATGATCGAGGGCACGGTCGTGCTGTACCGCCGGGTCGGCGGCGACGACATCGAGGTCAGCCGCACCTCGCAGCGCGGTGTGTACGCGGGGGCCATGCAGGCGTACCTCGGGGACCGGGTGCCGCAGGTCTACAACAACTCGATGCGGGTGACGGAGCCGACCCGCTTCTTCGTGCTGCCCGCGCAGTCGTTCGCGGACATCATGCAGGAGTGGTTCCCGATGGCCGCCCACCTGCTGGAGGGACTGTTCTTCGGCTCGAAGAACACCCAGCGGGCCGTCGGGCAGCGGGAACGGCTGCTGGCCCTGGGTTCCTTGTCGGCGGGGCTCACGCACGAGCTGAACAACCCGGCGGCTGCGGCCGTACGGGCCACCGCGACCCTGCGGGAGCGGGTGGCGAAGATGCGGCACAAGCTCGCCGTCATCGCCCAGGGCCCCTACTCCCGGGAGACCCTCGCCGACCTCATCGACATCCAGGAGCGCACCGCCGAACGGGTCGCCAAGGCACCGGTGCTGAGTCCGCTGGAGGCCTCCGACCGGGAGGACGAGCTCACCGACTGGCTCGACGAACACGGCATCCCGGAGGGCTGGCGGATCGCGCCCGTCTTCGTCCAGGCCGGACTCGACGTGGACTGGCTGGAGCAGGTCGCGGCGGCCGTGGACGAGGACATCCTGCCGGGGGCGGTCGGGTGGCTCAACTACACCGTCGAGACCGAGCTGCTGATGGACGAGATCGACGACTCCACCAACCGCATCTCCCACCTCGTCGACGCCGCCAAGCAGTACTCCCAGCTCGACCGCGCCCCCTACCGGGTCGTCGACGTCCACGAACTCCTCGACAGCACCCTGCTGATGCTGTCGGGGAAGATCGGGCAGCGCATCGAGGTCGTCAAGGACTACGACCGCACGGTGCCGCACGTCCCCGCCTATCCGGCGGAGCTCAACCAGGTGTGGACGAACCTCATCGACAACGCGGTCTTCGCCATGAACAGCACCGGCGGCGAGGGCACGCTGACGGTGCGGACCGCACGGGAGGGGGACCGGCTGCTGGTGGAGTTCCGCGACACCGGGCCCGGTGTCCCCGCGGACATCCGCAGCCGTATCTTCGACCCCTTCTTCACCACCAAGCCGGTCGGCGAGGGCACCGGGCTGGGCCTGGACATCTCCTGGCGGATCGTCGTCAACAAGCACCACGGCAGCCTCCAGGTCGAGTCGCAGCCGGGCGACACCCGCTTCCAGGTCCTGCTGCCGCTGACCGCCCCGCACCCCGAGACCGCCCCCGAACCCGAGACCGCCGAGGAGCCCGTATGACCGACGCCGACGCCATCGACCCGAGCGTCCCGCCCAGCGGCACGGGCTGTGCCGAGTGCCACGCGACGGGCGGCTGGTGGTTCCACCTGCGGCGCTGCGCCGCCTGCGGGCACATCGGCTGCTGCGACTCCTCCCCCGCCCAGCACGCCACCGCCCACTGGAAGGCCACCGGCCATCCCCTGGTCCGCAGCTTCGAGCCGGGCGAGGAGTGGTTCTGGGACTACGACAACGACGAGCTGTACGAGTCCGGCCCGGACCTCGCGCCCCCGGCGAGCCACCCGACGGACCAGCCGGCGCCGGGGCCGGCGGGCCGGGTGCCGGCGGACTGGGCACGGTCACTGCACCGCTGAGCGCCGGGCCCGAAGGGGCCGGCCCGGCCCGCCCGGGGGGGACCGGGGGGCGCCCCTGAGAGGGGGGCCGGGGCGTTACGCGTCATCGTCGGGGGGACTGGGGGGGGGGGGGGGGGGGGGGGGGGGGGGGGGGGGGGGGGGGCGGGGGGGGGGGGGGGGGGGGGCGCGGGCGGCGGGGGGGGGGGGGGGGCCCGCGGGCCCGCCCCCCCCCCCCCCCCCCCACCCCTGTCGTCGCGCCGTCGACGTCATGGTGACGGCGGCCGGGGCTGACCAGCGCCCTCGGTGCGCCACCCTTTCGGACCAGGCATGTCCATGTAAGGCCGAAATCACCGTTTTTGGCAGCCTTCACGGTGATACTGAGCCGACCCCACCGCACAGTGATCAGCAGGTGACCCACCTGTGCGTCGGCTGTGGGGACGTGACGGCACGGAAGAAGGTTGCCTCGAGTGGAAGTCACCGATCTCGCACCAGCGAAGGACCTGCCGAGACGGGAGAGGAGGAGACCGCGGACGGTGCGCGGGGGCACGGCACTCGGGGCGGCGCTGTTGTCCCTGCTGACGCTGCCCGCGCACGTCTCGCCCGCGCACGCCTCGCCCGCGCCCCCGCGCCCGGCGGCGGCCGCCGTCGCACCGCCGCAACCGGACCTCACCGGTCTGCGGAGCGTTCTGCGCACGGCGACGCAGCAGGGGGCGCCCGGGGCGATGGCGCGCCTCGACGACCACGGCTCGGTCCACCGGCTCGCCGTGGGCCTCGCCGACCGGCGCACGCAACGGGCGCTCGGCGCCGGCAACCGCTTCCGCGTCGGCAGCGTCACGAAGATCTTCTCCACCGTCGTCCTGCTGCAACTCGTCGACGAGGGCAAGCTGTCCCTCGACGCGCCGGTCAACCGCTACCTGCCGAAGCTCCTGCCCGACGGCCGGATCACGGTCCGCCACCTGCTCAGCCACCGCAGCGGTCTGTACGACTACACCAACGACCTGTTCGCCAGCACCGTCCGCGGCTTCGAGGCGGTCCGCACCAGGGTCTTCACCTACCGTCAGCTGCTGAACCGTTCGCTGCGCCACGCGCGCACGACCGCCCCCGGCGGCGCCTACTCCTACTCCAACACCAACTTCGTCGTCGCCGGGATGCTCATCGAGAAGCTCTCGGGACACACGGTCGGCACCGAGTACCGGAAGCGGATCATCGAGCCGCTGAAGCTGCGCGACACCTTCTACGTCCACCCGGCCACCGCGATCCCCGGCCTCCACACGCGTGGCTATCTCACCCCGGACGCCCCGGCCACGACCCTGGTCGACGCGACCCGGCAGACGGTGTCCTGGGCGCAGAGCGCGGGCGCGCTCATCTCCAGCACCCGTGACCTCAACGTCTTCCTCTCCTCGGTGCTGCGCGGCCGGCTGACCTCGGCCGGGGCGCTGACCCAGATGCGGCGCTGGGTGCCGGCGGGCACCCGGCAGGCGTACGGGCTGGGGCTGCGGCGCCGCGACCTGTCCTGCGGGGTCTCCGTGTACGGGCACACCGGTGCCGTACAGGGCTACTACACGTACGCGTTCACGTCGAAGGACGGGCAGCGCAGCCTGAGCGCGCTCGCCAACACGTCCAACAGCGCCCGCGTGCACAACACGATGCTGCGCACGCTGGAATCCGCGTTCTGCGGGAAGGCGACGGGGGCGCGCAGGGGTGTCGTGCTGCCCCACGAGCGGGCGGAGGACATCGCTGCCGCGACCGCGCGGGACTCCGCCGCCACGGTGCGGAACTGACCACGCGTCCGGCGAGCGGGCCGGGAGGGACCGACGGCGGCCGGGAACCCGTCGGCCCTGCCGGCCGTTCCGCGGACAAGGCCCCACGGGGGCCGCACGACGACATCAGGACGGCGGGATGAGCGAGTTGGTCCCCGGGGGCAATGTGCCCCTTCCGGGCGGCATGCTGACCGTCCGGGTGCCCGGCCCCTTCGACGTCAGCGCGCTGGTCACGGACGACAGCGGCAGGGTCGGGGGCGACGGCGACTTCGTGTTCTACAACCAGCCGACGGCCCCGGGAGCCCGTCTGCGGGGCGACACGCTCACGCTCGACCCGGCGGGGCTGCGGGCCGGCGCCACCCGCGTCACGGTGGTCGTCAGCGCCGCCGACCCGGGCACACCGCTGGCCCGTCTGCCCGTCCCCACACTCCACGTCACCGACCCGCGGGGCCGCCCGCTCGTCCGGTTCGCGCCACCGTCCCCACGCCAGGAGACGGTCCTGCTGCTCGCCGAGGTCTACCGGCGGGGCGGGGGATGGAAGCTGCGGGCGCTCGGACAGGGGTACGCGGACGGACTGGCGGGCCTGGCGCGCGACTTCGGGGTCGACGTCGTCGAGGAGGGACCCGCGCCCCCTTCGCCGCCCACCGCCCCGCCTCCGGCCGCCACCACGTCTGCGGCCCGGCCCACCGCCACCGCCGTACGGCCCTCCGCGCCGGCCCCCTCCCGCACACCGGCCTCCGCGTCCGCGCCCACCCTCGTGCGCCCCTCCGGGCCCTCCCCCGAGCCCGACGGCTTCCTCGCCCTCGTCAACCGCGACCGCGCCGCGGCCGGCTGCACGCCCGTCGCCGTGGACACGCGTCTGGCCGCGGCGGCCCGGGCCCATGCCGCCGCCATGGCGGCGGCCGGCCGGCTCGGCACCGAGGGCGCGGACGGCGTCTCGCTCCACCAGCGGCTCACGGCCACCGGTTACCAGTACCTCGCCGTCGGAGAACACCTGGTGTCCGGACCCCGCACGCCCGCCGAGTTCGTCGCGTACTGTCTGCGCGCCGACCGGACCCGGCGCGTCCTGCGTGACCCGGCGTTCACCCACACCGGGCTGGCACACGTCCGGGACGGACGCACCGGCGACACCTACTGGACCGCCCTGTGGGCGAGCCCGCTCACACCCGCAGGTCTGGCACGGACGGAGGCGGACGTCGTCCACCTCACCAACGGCGAACGGGCGCGGGCCGGACTGCGGCCCCTCGGTGTCGATCCCCTGCTCGCCACGGTCGCGCGGGCCCACAGTGCGGACATGGTGGCGCGCCGCTTCTACTCCCACACCTCGCCCGAGGGCAGCCGGCCCTGGGACCGGGCGGCCGCGGCCGGTTCCACGCGGCGGACGATCGGCGAGAACATCGCCTGCGGTCAGCGCTCCCCCGCCGAGGTCGTGGAGGACTGGATGAACAGCCCCGGGCACCGCGCCAACATCCTCAAGCCCGACTTCACCCATATCGGCGTCGGCTTCGCGGGCGGCGGCCCCGCGGGCACGTACTGGACACAGCTCTTCGGCGCCTGACGCCCCGTCGGCCCGCCTGAGGTGATCTACGCCTCACAGGCCAACCCCGCCCTCCGCGCCCGCGTCTTGACCAGCGACAACGGAAGACCCACCCCCGCCCGCATCGGCCGGGGGTGCAGTCCGGCGCACTATACACATCGGGTATACACGCAGCGCATACTCGGTGCCGAAAGGAATCGATGTACGGCAAGGCATTCGCCCCCGAGTACCAGGGCGCCCTCACCACCCTCTCCGTGAACTCCTCCCTCGTGGACGTACTGGCCGCGGGCACCGAGCAGTTGAAGGCGGCCGAGCGGGCCGGTGAGCACGCCGAGGTGGCCCGCTCCGGGCTCGCGGTGGCCGAGGCGCACCGGCGGCTCGGGCAGGTGCGGGAGGCGGACTCGGCCTGGAAGGCCAGCTACCGCGCGGCCCGGGAGGCCGGGGACGTGGCGGCGATGGCCTGGGCGCTGTGGAGCGGCGGCACCCTGGCCCGGCAGCGGGGCGCCTTCCGGCTGGCCCGGCGGCTGCTGGGCCTCGCGGCCGAGCTCGGCGAGCGGGGCGGGGACGTCGTCGTCCGTGGCTACTCGCTGGCCGGACTCGCGGAGACCGGCCGCATCCAGGGCGACTACGAGGCCGTCGGCAGGCTGCACGAGCAGTTGCTGGCCGAGGCCCGCAGGCGCGGCGAGGCACGGCACACGGTGTGGGCCCTGGAGGGCATCGCGCAGATGCACCGCAACTCCGGTGCCCACGACACCGCCTACGCCCTGTTCGAGGAGGCGGCCGAGATCGCCGCGCGCGCCGACGACCGGCGCGGACACGCCTGGGCACTGCGCGGGCTGGCCGACATCGTCTCCGTGCGCGACGGGGACACCGAGCGGGCCCTCGCCCTGCTGTCGGAGGCCGAGACGACCTGCCGCGCGATGAACCTCTCCAGCGCGCTCGCCTACAACCACAAGATGCGCGGCAACGTCCTGTACCGGGCGGGCCATCACGCCGAGGCACGGGAGCTCTACGAACAGGCGCTCGCGGAGTTCGCCGCGATGAGCGAGCCGCGCGGGGAGGCGCTCGCCCGGCTCGGTCTGGCCAAGTCCCTGGCCCGCCTGGGCCGCGATCGGGCGGAGACCGCGGCGGAGCTGGCCGGTCTGGCGAAGGAACTGGAGCGGATAGGACTGCGGCACGCGCGGGAGATGGTGGCGCGGGCCCAGGAGGAGCTGGGCATCGGCGCGGACGTGCCCGGCGGCACCGGTGCGGAGGCCGTACGGTGACGGCGTTCTCCACGACGGTCGCCCCGGCGGGCCCGCCGACGGCGGGCCCGGGGCCGGCGTCCGCCGCCGGCATCCTCGACCGCTGCCGTTCCCTGGTGCGGCCGGCCCTGGTCGAGGCCGTCGGACGGCTGCACCCCTGGGTGGGTGAGATGGCCGCGTACTCCTTCGGTTGGTGCGAGGTCGGCGGGGCGCCCGTCGTCGCGTCCGGCGGGAAGGGGCTGCGGCAGGCTCTCGCGGTGCTCGGCGCGGAGGCGGCCGGGGCGCCCGAGCGGGCCGGCGTCGCGGCGGCGGTCGCGGTGGAGCTGGTGCACACCTTCTCGCTGCTGCACGACGACATCATGGACGGCGACCCGACCCGGCGCCGCCGCCCCACGGTGTGGAAGGCCTACGGCACGGGACCGGCGGTCCTCGCGGGTGACGCCCTGTTCGCGCTGGCCGTGGAGACGCTGGCCGCGGCCCCGCACGGCGCGGCAGGCGTACGGCTGCTGTCGGCGGCGCTCACGGACCTGGTGCGCGGGCAGGCCGACGACCTGCTGTTCGCCGCCCGCCCCTGGTCCGGTCCCGACCGGCCGGGTCCCGACGCCTACCGGGCGATGGCGGAGGGCAAGACGGGCGCGCTGCTGGGCTGCGCGGCCGCGCTGGGCGCCGTGCTGGGCGGCGCGCCCCCGGAGACGGTCACGGCGCTCGACCGTGCCGGGCGGCATCTCGGGATCGCCTTCCAGGTGGTCGACGACATGCTGGGGATCTGGGGCGATCCGGCCGTCACCGGCAAGCCCGTCCACGGCGATCTGCGCGAGGGCAAGAAGACGTTTCCGGTGCTGGCCGCCCTCGACTCGCCGGCTCCGGTAGCGCGCCGACTGGTCCTGGCCCTGGAGGCCGGGGGCGACCCCGCCGAGACGGCCGCGCTGGTCGAGGAGGCCGGCGGCCGTGCGGCGGCGCTAGCCGAGGCGCGCCGGCAGGTGGCCGCCACGGAGGCGGCGCTCACCGGTGTGCCGCTGCGGGCGCGGGCCACCGACGACCTGCGGACGCTGCTGGAGTTCCTGGTGCGGCGCGACCTCTGACGGCGGGTACCCCTCTTCCGGCGTCCACCCCGTGTTGACCTTGAGCGTGCCGCGCGACAGGGTGCCAAGCGGTGCGCCGGGACCGGCGCACCGGAAAGGTGGTTGTCTTGATCGGCATCTCGGACATCGAAGCCGCGGCGGAGCGGATCGCCGGGCACGTGGTCCGCACCCCGACTCTCCCCAGCCCCGGGCTGTCCGCGCTGCTCGGCGTCCCGGTCACCGTGAAGCTGGAGCTGTTGCAGCGCACCGGCTCCTTCAAGGCGCGCGGGGCGACGGCGAAGCTGCTCTCGCTGAGCGAGGGCGAGCGGGCGGCCGGGGTGGTGGCGGTGAGCGGCGGGAACCACGGGATCGCCGTGGCGGTCATGGCCGCCGCCCTCGACATCAAGGCCACGGTGGTCATGCCGCGTTCGGCGCCCGCCCGGGCCGTCGAGATCGCCGAGGAGGCGGGCGCGTCGGTACGGCTGACGGACGGCATGGACAGCGCGTTCTCGCTCGTGACCCGGTTGCGGGACGAGGGTCTGACCCTCGTCCACCCGTTCGACGATCCGGTGGTCGTCGCCGGTCAGGGCACGGTGGGGCTGGAGTTCGCCGACGACGCCGACGAGGTGACGGACGTGCTGGTCAGCATCGGGGGCGGCGGGCTGATCTCCGGGGTCGCGGCCGCCCTGCGGGCCCGTCGGCCGGACGTGCGGATCTGGGGTGTGGAGACCGAGGGCGCGGAGGCGATGTCCGCGGCGCTGGCGGCTGACGGGCCGGTCCCGGTGGAGGTGTCGTCCATCTCCACCACCCTCAGCGCTCCGGCCGTCACGCGGCTGACGTACGACCATGTCTCCGCCCTGGTGACCGAGGTGCTCGTGGTGCCGGACCGGGAGGCCGTGCGGGGCTGCGTCGAGCTCGCCGAGCACGCCAAGGTGTGGACCGAGCCGGCGGCCGGGTGCCTGCTTCCGGCGGCCCGGCGGGTCGTGGCGCGGGTGGGTGACGGCGCCCGGCTGGGGCTGGTGGTCTGCGGGGGCAACGCGACGACGACGGACATGTCCTCCTGGGCCGAGCGATTCGGGCTGCGCTGAGCTCCCCGCCGGGTTCCGCGTCGGCATCCGGGCGGGAACTGCGCCGAGTTCCGTGCCGGTAAGAAGAAATCGTCGGGGCGGCCCTCACCGCGGAATGGACGGCGCCCGGCGGGGGCCCGTTCGCGGGCGCCGGATGCCGGTTTACCTCTGGTTACACCCGCCGAACCGCCCGGAGTAATTTGATTTCCTCGCACATTTGCTCGCCGTTTTTGAATGAAAGACAGGAATCGCGCCGGAGTTGCACTTCCCTTGAACGGACCACCTCACTCCAGCCGTACCACTGCGAAAGGAGAACTCCGGTTCAGCGAGGGATGACCATGGTCAAGGCGCACGTCTCCAGGCACGAGCTGGTCGCCGGGCGGTACCGGCTCCTCGACGTCGTCCACCAGGAGACGAACCGCGTGAGCTGGTACGCCGAGTACGCCACCGAACGGGCGGACCCCCGGCCCTGTCTGGTCACCCGGATCGGGCTGCCGGCCGGCCAGGGCGCGGAGGAGGCGGGGCAGGCCGCGGACCGCGTGCTGCGCATGTCGGAGACGATGACCCTGATGTGCCCCGGCCAGGTCGCCACGGTCCTCGACGCCGTGGCGGAGGAGGGCGCCCTGTGGATCGTCACCGAGTGGATCGACGGGTTGCCGCTGGGCCAGCTCCTGGAACAGAAGGGTGCGTTCAGCCCCACCCGGGCGGCCGCGATCGGGCTGGAGGTGCTCGACGTCCTGGAGGCCGCGCACGGCGAGGGGATCACCCACGGCGAGCTGAGTCCCGGCCAGGTGTTCGTGCGGGCGCGCGGGCCGGTCGTCGTGACCGGGTTCGGCCTGGCGGGCGCGACGCTCGCGCCACGCCTGGCGGCACCCGCGTACGCCTCTCCCGAGCAGGCGCGGGACGAGCGGATCGGTCCGGCCGCCGACCTGTGGGCGCTGGGCGCGCTGCTCTACACGATGGTCGAGGGGCGGCCGCCGTACCGGGACCGGGACCGGCCCGAGACGACGCTGAAGGCCGTGGACCGGCTGCCGCTGCGGACGCCCCTGCGGTCCGGGCCCCTGGGCCCGACCGTGCAGGGCCTGCTGCGCAAGGACTCGCGGGAGCGGCTCACCCGGCCGGTGGTGCGCGAGGCCCTCCACCGCGTCCTCGACGAGGACCCGCACGCGGTGGCCGCGCCCCGCACACGGCCGGCGTACGCCCTCGGGCGCATCGTCCGTCCGCGGTGGAGCGGCCGGGCCCTGGCGGCCGGTACGGTGCTGGCCGTCGTCACGGTGGCGGTCGCCGCCCTCGCCGCGACGGGCCGGTTGCCGGGCACCGAGGAGACGGGGTCCGGCGGGGCGCAGGCCCGCCCCTCCGCCTCCCCGACGTCACCCGGCGAGGACGCGGGTGACAGAGTCCCGGTCACGCCGACCCCGACGCCGCCACCCGCCCCGACCGCGTCCGCCTCCTCGTCCGCCCCCTCGTCACCCCCCGAGGCCGCCTCGCCGAGCCCCTCACCCACGGCCTCCACCGACGCCGTACCGGCCGGCTACCGCCTCTACCGGGCGCCCGAGGGCTTCTCCGTCGCGCTCCCCGAGGATTGGAAGCGGCTGGACACCTCGCGCACCTCCGACCTCGCCTACCGCGTCACCTTCGGGGCGGAGGGCGACCCGCGCAGTCTCGCCGTGACGTACAGCGAACGCGTCGGCGAGGACCCGGTGGTCGTCTGGCGCGACACCGTCGAGCCCGGCCTGCGGCAGCGGGACGGCTTCCGGCGCGTCGGCGCGATCGAGGCGACGACGTACCAGGGGTACGAGGCGGCCGACATGGAGTGGTTCGTCGACGACGACGGCACCCGGGTGCGCACGTTCGGCCGCGGGTTCCTGCTCGGGGGGCACCGCGGCTTCTCGCTGCGCTGGACGACGCCCGCGGCGGACTGGGAGAAGGCCGCGAACCGGCAGGCCCTGGACACCTTCCTGACGACTTTCCGGCCCGGCTCGGACTGAGGGGCGGGGTCACCGGGGCCCGTTTCGGGCACAGGGACCGGCCGGGCTCACACGGCCCGGGGGCGGACGAGCCGGCCGGGCCGGCGGGCCGGCCCGGTTCGCACGGACCGGCCCGGTCCGGACCGCCGCCCGCGGCTCAGGCCGGCCGGCGCGGTGCGCGCAGGGAGCGCAGCGGCCCGCCGTGCAGCGGCGCGGTGGCCCAGCGCGCGGTGAACGTCCCTCCGGTGAGGGAGCACGTCACCCGCATGCGGTGCGGGGTCTCCAGGAACAGGATGTCCACGGCGAGGGTGTCGCCGTCGGTCCAGCCGCCGCTCACCGCGGTGGGCACCGGTTCCTCGGCCACGGTCCAGGCGCCGGAGCCCGGCCGCAGGTCCAGCCGGTGGCCGTCCTCGAGGAGGGTCAGCGTCCAGCCGTGCGCGTCCGCCGTGACGGCGGCACCGGTCAGGCTCGGCCGGTCGGCGCAGACACCGCCGTAGGGAGCGAACCGGGCGGTCGACCACTCCTTCGCCCGCTCCGGCGGCGCCGGCTCGCGGACGGCCGGTGGCAGGGCCAGGCGGGTCAGGCGGTCGGCGAGGGCCGCGTCGGTGTCCTCCCGGCCGGAGAGCGGCTGCGGCCGGAAGGCCGGCAGCAGGTGCTGCCAGACGAGGTTGAGCACGCCCTGCATGTCGGCGGTCGCCGCGGTCATGGCGAGGACGGCGTCCTGCTCGGGCAGGACCAGGCAGAACTGGCCGTAGGCCCCGTCGCCGCGGTAGCCGTGCCGGGACCGCCAGAACTGGAGGCCGTAGCCCTGGTGCCAGTCCTGCCGGTCGGTGTCCCCCATGGCTCCCGCCGTCGGGATGTGCGCGCGGGTCGCCTCGGCGACCCACTCCCGTGTCAGCAGCCGCTTCCCCTCCCAGACGCCCTCGCGCAGATAGAGCTGACCGAGCCGGGCGACGGCGTCGGTGGTGCCGTGCAGCCCGCTGAAGCCCAGCTCGCGGCCGTGCCGGTCGGTCAGCCAGGCGACCTCGCCGATGCCGAGCGGGTCCAGCAGCCGTGGCCGCAGGTACGCCGAGAGCGGCCGGCCGGTGACGCGCTGGAGGATCGCCGCGAGGGTGTACGTCGCGGGCTGGTTGTAGGCGAACACCGTGCCCGGGTCGCGGTCCGGCGGCAGCAGCAGGAAGCCGCGGACGAGTTCGTCCGGGTCGAGCGCGTGGGCCCGCTCGAAGGTCTCGGCCTCGTGGCCGCTCGCCATCGACGCCAGGTGCCGCACCCGCATGTCCCGGCTGCGCGGGTCGGTGATGTCCGCCTCGAACTCCGGGAAGTACGAGATCACCGGTTCGTCGAGGCCGATCAGCCCCTCGGCGACGGCGAACCCGGCGGCCGTGGACGTGAAGCTCTTGCTGATCGAGTACAGCAGGTGGAGGCGGTCGGGCGCGTACGGCGCCCACCAGCCGGCGGCGACGACCCGGCCGTGTCGCAGGATCATCAGGCTGTGGGGTTCGATGTGCTCGGCCGCGTCGACGGCGTCGAGGAGGGCGAGGACGCCGGAGGCGTCGACGCCCTGGGCGGACGGGGTGCTCGAAGGCAGCGGACGCACACTCATGCCCGCATCCTGCCCCGCGGCCCGCGTGGCCGACGAGCGGTTTTGCCGCGCCGTCCGTGACCGGTTTCCGCCCCGGCCCGCCGGGGACTCGGGACTCATGGTGCAAATCGGATACACGATGATGACCGAACAGGCCGGCCCTCGTGAACTGGTCGACCATCTCGTACGGGCCGAGGAGGCGGGCTTCGACTTCTCGGTGACGTCGGACCACTACTTTCCGTGGCTGCGCTCGCAGGGGCACGCGCCGTACGCGTGGAGCGTGCTGGGCGCCGCCGCGCAGGCGACGTCCCGGATTCCCCTGATGACGTACGTGACGTGTCCGACCATGCGCTACCACCCGGCGGTCGTCGCCCAGAAGGCGGCGACCATGCAGCTGCTGTCCGGGGGCCGCTTCCGGCTGGGGCTGGGCTCCGGGGAGAACCTCAACGAGCACGTGGTGGGGGGCGGTTGGCCCTCCGTGGACGTACGGCACGAGATGCTCGAGGAAGCCGTGGAGATCATCCGCGCGCTCTTCGAGGGGGGCCATGTGACGCGGCACGGCACACACTTCGACGTGGAGTCGGCGCGGGTGTGGGACCTGCCCGACGAGCCGCCGCAGATCGGTGTCGCGGTCTCCGGGGAACAGTCCTGCAAGCTCGCCGGCCGGCTCGCCGACCTGGTGATCGCCACCGAGCCCAAGTCCGGTCTGCTGGAGGCGTTCGACCGGCACGGCGGGGCGGGCAAGCCGCGCGTGGGCCAGCTGCCGGTCTGCTACGACCCCGACCGGGACACGGCCGTGAAGCGCGCGCACGCGCAGTTCCGCTGGTTCGGCAACGGCTGGAAGGTGAACTCCGAACTGCCGCACCCGGACTCCTTCGAGTCGGCGACCCAGTTCGTGACACCGGACGACGTCGCCTCCTCGATCCCCTGCGGCGACGACCCCGACGACTTCGTCGAGGCCGTACGGCCGTACGCCGAGGCCGGGTTCACCGAGATCGCCCTGGTGCAGATCGGCGGCGACTCGCAGCCGGCGTACCTGGACTGGTCGGAGAAGACGCTGCTGCCGGCGCTGCGGGACGCCCTCGGCTGACGGTCCCGCCGCGGCGGGCGCGGGTCGGTCACGGCACGGCCGGGGGCGCCGGCTGGCTGCCGGTCCGCACTCGCGCAGTGCCGGCCCCCGCCCGCCCCCGCAGCCCGTAAGAGGAGAGTCGTCCGTGACCCTGGCGATCGACCCGTCCGAGACGTCCGCCCAGTGGGACCGGGCGGCGGACGACGGGCTCGTCCCGCACTTCGAGGAGCTGGCGCCGGGCCAGCAGGTGGAGCTGCCGGACGCGGACGTGTGGCTGGCGTACTACGCCTCCCGCTCCAGCGCCGCCTCCGAGCGCGGCGCGGCGATCGCCGAGGCCGCCGAGGCCGCCGAGGCCGCCGAGGCCGCCGAGGCCGCCGAGGCGGAGGGTATCCGGCCGACGAAGGCGCTGGAGGTCGCGGAGAACCCCACCGCCCTGCGCGCCGCGATCCTCGCGGACCCCTCGACCGCCCGGGCGGCCCGCGCCGCTCTCCTGGACCGCGTCAAGGAGGACCCGGAACTCCAGACCGAGCTGGCCCGCGACGTCGTGCGCACCGACGACCTGAAGAAGGCCGTCGCCAGCGAGAGCCGCTCCGCCGACCGCATCGGCTACGTCCGTCAGATCGCCGAGTCCGGGCGGATCAGGACCCCGGCCGGGCAGACCCTCGACGCGCCCGCCGAGCTGCGCCAGGAGGCCGAGCGGCACCTGTCGCTGCTCGACGAGCTGGACGAGGGCGAGGACGCCGGCGAGTGGGCGGCCGAGGCCTACGACTCGCTGAAGAGCCTCGTGGTGGAGACCGTGGAGGCCGACCCCGCCCTGCGGGTCCAGGAGCGGCGCACGAAGTTCTACAGCAGTCCTGCAGAAGGCGACGAAGGCGTTCGAGGAACTGACCTTCGACGACGCCCAGGACTTCTACGAGGACGACATGGTCCAGCAGTTGGAGGAGCTCCAGTAGGCGATCGGCAGCTGCCTCACGGCGCTGCGCGGGACGCGCGGGACGGACCGAGCCGGGGCCGGGCCGGGCCCGGCATGCCGGGCGCGGACGGCGTCAGCGCGCCGTGTAGCGGTGCCGGGTCCACAGCGGCACCCCGAACCAGAACAGCAGGTACCACGCGACCACGGCGGCGACCAGGTAGGGGACGTAGCCGTCGTGGGTGGCCACCCGCAGGATGAGCAGGAGGGCCGAGGTCATGGTGGCGAGCAGCAGCACCAGCCCGATGAAGGTCATCCGGGAGGCCCACCTGACCGCCTGCGGTTTCACCAGCCGCCCGGAGACCAGCCGGTGCAGGGAGACGGGACCGATGAGGGCGCCGGTCGCGCAGGCGCCCAGGACGACCGTCGTGATGTAGATGGCCCGGTCGGTCGCCTCCAGCTCCGCGTAGCGGGGGGTGAACACCACCGTGAGGAGGAAGCCGAAGAGGATCTGGACACCCGTCTGGGCGACGCGGACCTCCTGGATCAACTCCCCCCACATGCGGTCCGCGCGCTCCTCCTCGGTCTCGTTGCGCCCTCTGCGCCGTTCGGCCGCCGCTGCCGTCCCTGCCACCTGTCCTCCCCGGTTCGAGTGACTGTTCGGTCTTGTGTTCCGGCGAGTACCCCCTGAACGGCGTTTTCCTCCCCCGTCACCCGGGTCCGGCTACCAGCGCCCCTCGACCTGCTCCTTGATCCGCCGCTCGTACAGGTCCGCGATCGCCCCCAGCGTCTCGTCGGAGAGGTCCGGCAGCTTGGCGGCGGCCGCGTTGGCGCGGGCCTGCTCGGGCGAGCGGGCGCCGGGGATCACGGTGGTGACGCCGGGCTGCTGGATGATCCAGCGCAGTGCCAGCTGGGCCGGGGTGTACCCCTCGGGGGCGAGGGCGGAGAACTCGGCGGCGGCCTCGACGCCGGTGGCGTAGTCGACACCGGAGAAGGTCTCGCCCTGGTCGAAGGACTCGCCGTGCCGGTTGTAGGTGCGGTGGTCGTTCTCCGGGAAGACGGTGTCCTTGGTGTACTTGCCCGACAGCAGACCGGAGGCGAGCGGGACACGGGCGATGATGCCGACGCCGGCTTCCCGGGCCGCCGGGAGCACCTCGCGCAGGGGCTTCATGCGGAACGGGTTGAGGATGATCTGCACGCTGGCCACGCCCGGCCGGGCGATCGCGGTGAGGGCCTCGGCGCAGGTCTCCACGCTGACGCCGTAGTGGGCGATGCGCTCCTCCTCCACCAGGGTGTCGAGGGCGTCGAAGACCTCGTCGCTGGAGTAGACGGGGGTGGGCGGGCAGTGCAGCTGCACCAGGTCGATACGGTCGACCCCGAGGTTGCGGCGGGAGCGGTCGTTCCAGGCGCGGAAGTTGTCCAGGACGTAGTTCTCGGGGATCTGCTCGACCCGGCGGCCCATCTTGGTGGCGACCAGCACATGCAGGTCCGGGCGGCTGCTCAGGAACGTGGCGATGGTCTGCTCGCTGCGTCCGTCGCCGTACACGTCGGCGGTGTCGAAGAAGGTCACCCCGTGCTCGGCCGCCGCCTCCAGAACCGCCAGGGCCTCTTTGTCGTCGACGTCGCCCCAGTCGGCGCCCAGCTGCCAGGTGCCGAGGCCGACGACGGATGCGTGCTGACCAGACCTACCGAATACGCGCTCGTCCATGGCGTCAGTCTGTCATTCGTTCCGGTCCTGTGCGGAACCGGCGTTCCTTCCCGCCACCCGTGATTTTTTCACCCGCAGGAGTGACGATGTTCGACGGTTCCCCTCCCCCGGTCGAAGGGCCCCTAGCGTGAGCCCGTGACTGATCGTTCAGTGAGCAACCAACAGCCGGGAGACTCCTCCTGGACCCGCCGCGGCTTCCTGCGCACCGCGGCCGCGCTGGCCACCGTGCCGTGTCTGGTCGCGGCGGACCCGGTCGCCGCGGCGGAGGAGCTGCCGGACTTTCCGGCGGACGTCCCCCTCTCCCGTACGGCGTACCGCAACTGGGACGGCGAGATCACCGTGACCGGGCTGTGGGCCTGCGTGCCCGAGGGCCCCGGCCAGGTGGTCGCCGTCGTGAACTGGGCCTGGCGGCACGGCTGGACGGTGCGGGCCCGGGGTGCCTCGCACGGCTGGTCGCCCCTGACGGTCGCGGAGGGGACGCCGTCGGACGCGCGGGTCCTGCTCGTCGACACCGGCCCGCACCTGACGGGCCTGGCCCTGGAGTCGGCCGACGCGGTGCGGGCCGGCACCGGGGTCACGACGGAGGCCCTGCTCACCTACCTCGAGGAGCACGGCCTCGGGGTCACCGCCGCCCCCGCGCCGGGCAACCTCACACTGGGCGGTGCCCTGGCCGTCGACGCGCACGGCACCGCCGTCCCCGCCCGAGGCGAGAAGCGGCTGCCGGGGCACACCTACGGCTCGCTGAGCAATCTCGTGCTCTCCCTCACCGCCGTGGTGTGGGACGCGGACAACGGCGCCTACGTGCTGCGGACGTTCACACGGGACGAGGCGGACTGCGCCGCGCTCCTGACGCATCTGGGGTGTTCGCTGGTCACCGAGGTGACGCTCCGGGTGGGGCCCAACACCGACCTGCGGTGCCTGAGCCGTACGGACATCCCCGCGAGCGAGCTGTTCGCGGCGCCCGGCTCGGACGGGCGGACACTGGCGAGCTTCCTGGAGTCGGACGGGCGGGTGGAGGCGATCTGGTTCGCGTTCACCGAGTTCCCGTGGTTCAAGGTGTGGTCGGTCGAGCCGACCAGGCCGCTCACCTCACGGCGGGTGACGTCGCCGTATCCCTACCCCTTCTCGGACAGCGTCCCGAGGCCGGTGGCGGACCTGGTGGGGACGATGGTCTCGGACGCGGCCTGGTACCTCGCGCCGGCGCTGGGCACGGCGCAGCTCGAGGCGGCCAGGCTGGGGCTGGTGGCGACGTTGTCGGCGGACATCTGGGGGCCGTCGAAGAACACGCTGCTGTACCTCAGGCCGACCACGCTGCGGGTGCACGCCAACGGGTACGCGGTGCTCACCCGCCGCGACCAGGTGCAGCGCGTCGTCGCGGAGTTCGCCGCGTTCTACCGTGAGCGGCTGAACGCTTACGCCGCCGGCGGGCGCTTCCCCGTCAACGGCGCGGTGGAGATCCGGGTCACCGGTCTCGACGATCCGGCGGACACCGGACTGGCGGGCGCACGGGCGCCGTTGCTGTCCGCGCTGCGCCCTGACGCCGGCCACCCGGAGTGGGACACGGCGGTCTGGCTGGACGTGCTGACCCTGCCGGGCACCCCGCACACCGGCGCGTTCTACCGCGAGCTGGAACGGTTCCTGCTCACGGCGTACGACGGCACGCACGCCCTCACCCGGGTGGAGTGGTCCAAGGGCTGGGGGTACACGGACGAGTCCGCCTGGAGCGACGACGAGGTGCTCGGGACGGCCGTGCCGTCCTCCTTCGGCGCCGCCTGGGACGAGGCGGCCGGCACGCTGGACCGCCTGGACCCGCACCGGGTGTTCCGCGCCGCGCTGCACGGGCGGCTGTTCGCGTAGGGGCCTGTCCGTGAGGGGCGAGCTCGTCGACGCCACCGCCCCTCAGTGGTGGTGTCCGTAGACGGCCGCGGTGGTTCCGGCGCGGGCGCACGCCTCGACGGCCTGGGCCCGGGCCCGCGCCGCCTCGTCCTGCCGGCCGGTGTTCTCCAGGGCGTGGGCGAGGTTGTACGCCGTGAGCCCGGTGGCATACCAGTTGTCGTACTCCTGACGGATGCGCAGCGACTCCTGGAAGGCGGTGACGGACTCCTCCGCCCGGCCTTCCGCCTGGAGGGCGCAGCCGAGGCTGTTGAGCGAGTCGCCGTGGAAGATGCGGTCCGTCGTCCCGTGCAGCGCGCAGGCCCGGCGGAACGCGCCGACGGCCTCGGCGTGGCGGCCCGCCGCGTCGAGGGCGAGGCCGAGGTTGTGCCAGGCGCGCCCCTCGTTCCACCGGTCACCGAGGGCGCGGAAGCGGTCACGGGCTCGGACGTGCAGGGTGAGGGCCGCTCCGGGATGTCCGGACCGGCGCTGGGCGAGACCGAGGTTGTTCCAGGCCAGGCCTTCTCCGGCCCGGTCCCCGGCGCGGCGGAAGAGGACGGCCGCGTGGGTGAGCGGCTCGACGGCCTCGACGGGGCGTTCGGCACGGAGGAGGGCGTTGCCCAGGTGATTGCAGACGGCGGCCTCGGCGTGGTCGTCGTTCATCCGGCGTGCGAGGGGGCGGGCGGTCTGGCCGACGGCGATCCAGTCCTCGAAGAAGCGGCGCCAGCGCAGGTACTCGGCCAGATGCAGCGCGAGGCCGACTCCGACCTCGGGGTCGCCCTCGTCCGGCCACAGGGCGGCGGCCACGAGGTTGGCGTGCTCACGGTCGAACCAGGCCAGCGCGGCACTCCTGCGGGCGATCGCGGCGGCCTGGGGGGCCCGGGCCGGCACCGGGCGGTGCAGCAGGTCGAACCGCTGGGCCTGGGCGCGATAGTGCCGCCGTAATCGGGCGCGGGCCTCCCGCCCCGCCGCGGTGAGACGCGGGTCGGACCCGGCGCGGGTGGTGGCGTAACCGCGCACGAGATCGTGGATGTGCCAGCGCACGGGCGCCTCGTCGCGGGGCTGCTCCAGGGTCACCAGGTGGGCCTGGGCCAGATCCTCCAGCATGTCGAGTGCCGCGGGCTCCCCGAGGCCGGTGGCGACCGCCGCGGTGTCCGTGCCGTAGTCCACGCAGGGGACCTGGGCCAGGAGGCAGAGAGTATGGGCCCGGTCCGCGGGGAGGCGGCGTACGGACGCCTCCAGGACCGGGGACAGGGCCAGTGGTCTGCCGTACTGGTCCACGCCCCGGCTGGAGAGGGTGGCCGCACGATCGGTGCGTGTCCGCAGCTCTTCGACGAGAGAGGCCACACGGCCGCGCGACCGGCGGTGACGCAGCAGGGCGGCCGCGATCTGCAGGGCCAGGGGCAGGTGCCCGCACAGCGCCGCCAGTTCCTCGACCGAATCCGCCTCGCGCTCCGGCCGGTCGTCCCCGGCCTCCCGCAGGCGCAGCGCCCCCTCGATGAGCGCGGCCGATTCCTCCGGGCGCAGCGGCTGCAGGACCAGCTCACGGGCGGGCAGGGACTCGGGCGACTCCCGCGAGGTGAAGACGACCCGGTGGGCGTCGCCACCCGGCAGGAGCGGCGGCAACTGGCCGGGCTCGCAGACGTTGTCGAACAGCAGCAGCACCCGCTTGCCCTGGTCGGCGAGCAGGGCGAGCCGGCTGCGGTAGAGGCGGTACTGGTCGACTTCGTCCGAGGGCAGTTGGATGCCGCCGACCCCGAGTGTGTGCAGCAGTGACGTGACGGCCTGCGCGGGGGTGCGCGGGGTGTCGTCGTACCCCGCGAGGTCGAGGAAGAGTGTGCCGCCGGTGAACCAGCCGTTGCCCTGCGCGATGTGCGCCGCCTGGAGCGCGAGTGCCGTCTTGCCGATGCCGCCCAGGCCGGTCACGGCCCACATGACGGGGGTGCCGGCCCGTGTGCCGGCGGACGGACGCAGTCCGTCGAGCAGCACGGCGAGTTCGCGGTCCCGTCCGGTGAACCCGGCCCGGGGCGCGGGCAGATCGGACAGCGCGGTGGCCGGTGCGTGGTCGCAACCGTGGTAGACCGCCACGGGGCCGTGGAACCGGCCGCCCCGGAAGTCGATGTGATCGCGGTACCGGTGAGGGGCGGCGGCGCCGTTCTCTCCAGCTCCTCCTGGCTGCACCCGGTCCTCCCTTCCCGGTGGCACAGGCCCGGCGCGGACGGCTCGGAAGCGCTTCACGGTAGGGCATCCCGAGTCGTCACGGGACGGGTTTCGGCGTTTCCGGCAGAGGGCCTCGGCCCGAGGCCGGCAGTCGGCGCGGGACAGCGCGCTCAGGGGCTGAGGTGCCGGTCCGCGCGGGGCCTCGGGCCGGCCCCGCCGGCAATCGTCAGCGCCACCGCGCACGCCGCCAGGGCGACCGTTCCCGCGACACCGGACGCCGGCGGGTGGCCGTGCAGCGTCGGCAACGGCGCGACGCCGACGAGGCCGGTGTGGTGCGCGTGCCGGAGTGCGCCAGGACCGGGAGGGTGAGACGGGCGGCAGGCCACCGGCGCTCCGGCTGGGGTCGGGTCCGAACGGGTTCACCGGAGGCTGCGGGTCCGGACGGGTTCACCCGAGCCACGGGTCCGAACGGGTCACTCGCGCGCGGTCAGGGCCCGGGCGTGCGCGGTCCGGGCGAGCTTCGGGCCGAGCCAGCGCTTGAAGCGGCGCAGCGCCTCCATCCGGCCCGCCGCTCGGTCGAGCCGGTAGTAGAGCTGGGGCGGGACGTACGGCAGCAGCGGCGAGTGGCGCTGGCCGAGCAGGGCGAACATCTGCTCCGGGGGGAGGTGGATGTAGCGGGTCAGGTTCTCGTACCAGTGAGCGCTGTAGCGGGCGGCGCTCTGCGCGGAGAGGAGGGCCGCCTTGCGTTGTCGTTCGTAGTGCGCGAGGGCCTGCGGCAGGTCGGCGCACTCCCGCAGGGAGTCGGCCAGGGCGAAGGCGTCCTCGAGGGCGAGGGTGGTGCCGGCGCCGATGGAGTAGTGGGTGGTGTGGGCGGCGTCGCCGAGGAGGACGAGGCGGTCGCGGTACCAGGTGCGGTTGATGAGGGTGCGGAAGGTCAGCCACTGGGCGCCGCCGTCGGCGGACGCGCGGCCGATCAGGGGACGGCCGTCGAGGATGTGCGCGAACAGCTTCTCCAGCCGGGCGAGTCCGTCGGCCTCGCTCGCCCGGTCCAGGCCGAGTCCGGCCCAGGTCTCGGGGGCGCATTCGACGACGCACGTGCTCCGCTCGGAGCTGAAGGGATAGCCGTAGCACCAGATCCACCCGTGGTCGGTCTCCACGAAGGCGAAGGTGAAGGAGTCGAAGACCTGGGTGGTGCCGAGCCAGATGTAGGGGTTGCGGCCCGCCGTGAGGTCGGTGCCGAAGTGTCCGGCGTGGTGGGTGCGCAGGGCGCTGTGGACACCGTCGGCCGCGACGAGGAGGTCGGCCTCCGGCGGGTCCTCTGCCGTGACCCCGTGTTCGAACTCCAGGCGCACGCCGAGGGTGCGGGCACGGTCGGCGAGGATCTCGAGCAGCCGGTGCCGGCCGATGCCGTGGCCCACGTCGCCGGGTTGACGGGTCGACAGGTCCCGTACGTGGGCGACGCCCTGGTTCCAGCGGACGGAGCTCTCCTCCACGGCGCGCGCCGACTCGGGGTCGCGCGCGTGGAGCTGGTCGAGGAGGCCGCGCCAGTAGGTGACGCCCCAGCCGTAGGTCGATCCCTCCGGGTTGCGCTCGTAGACGGTGATGTCGTGGGCGGGGTCCTGGCGCTTGAGCAGGATCGAGAGATACAGGCCGGCGGGCCCGCCGCCGACGCAGGCGACTTTCACGCACACCCCTAGAGATGACGAAGAGTGGTCACTGGAGGACGGAGGGTAGCAGTCGGTGACACCGGCCGAAGTCGCCTCGTATCCCCGATTCCGTCACTTTCTCCACGTGAGCCACACCACCGGCGCGACAGCGGTGTGCGAAAAGCCACCGAAAGGACCGCTCCCAGGGAAAGGAATTGCCCCTTCCGGGTCATGCGGGAGCCTGCGGACAGCAAGATCATCTTCGTTCAACATTGCACGACATGTAATTGATTGTCCGGATCGTAGCCAACCACTTCTGCGAGATTTCTCCCGTTCTTCCACCGGCCGATAGGCATGCGGGGTCGTCAACCGAACGAACCGCAGGAGATCCCGCATGCCCGAACTCAGCCGTCGTCGCGCGCTCACCGCCGCGGCCGCCCTCGCCACGGCCGCCGGAGCCCAGACCGTCGTCGCCCCCGCCGCCCGGGCCGGCGACCACGACCACTCCCCCGCTGCCCCCTCCCCCTCCGACTCCCCCGCCTCCTTCGACGAGGTCTACAAGGGCCGCCGGATACAGGGCCGGCCGTCGGCGGGTGGCGGCCACCACGGCGGCGGTCACCACGGCGCCGGGTACGCCGTGTTCGTCGACGGCGTGGAACTGCACGTCATGCGCAACGCCGACGGCAGCTGGATCAGCGTGGTGAGCCACTACGACCCGGTGCCCACCCCCCGGGCCGCCGCCCGTGCCGCGGTCGACGAGCTGCGGGGCGCCCGGCTGCTGCCCTTCCCCACCGCCCACTGAACCTCCCGCACGCACCTCTGGAGCATCCGCACATGACCGTCCGCAAGAACCAGGCGTCCCTCACGGCCGACGAGAAGCGCCGCTTCGTCGCCGCCCTCCTCGAACTCAAGCGCAGCGGCCGTTACGACGCCTTCGTCACCACGCACAACGCCTTCATCGTCGGCGACACCGACAACGGCGAGCGCACCGGACACCGGTCCCCGTCCTTCCTGCCCTGGCACCGCAGATTCCTGCTGGAGTTCGAGCGCGCGCTGCAGTCGGTGGACGCCTCGGTGGCGCTGCCGTACTGGGACTGGTCCGTGGACCGCACCACGCGGTCCTCGCTGTGGGCACCGGACTTCCTCGGCGGCACGGGACGCAGTCTGGACGGCCGGGTGATGGACGGGCCGTTCGCCGCGTCCACCGGGAACTGGCCGATCAGTGTGCGCCTCGACGGACGGACGTATCTGCGGCGGGCGCTGGGGGCGAGCGTGCGCGAGCTGCCGACGCGGGCCGAGGTGGAGTCGGTGCTGGCGATGGCGACGTACGACATGGCGCCCTGGAACAGCGGCTCGGACGGCTTCCGCAACCACCTGGAGGGGTGGCGGGGCGTCAACCTGCACAACCGGGTCCATGTCTGGGTCGGCGGCCAGATGGCCACCGGGGTCTCGCCCAACGACCCGGTGTTCTGGCTGCACCACGCCTACATCGACAAGCTGTGGGCCGAGTGGCAGCGGCGGCACCCGGGATCCGCGTACCTCCCGGCCGCGGGGACCCCGAACGTGGTCGACCTGAACGAGACCATGAAGCCCTGGAACGACACCACCCCGGCCGGCCTGCTCGACCACACCGCGCACTACACCTTCGACACCGACTGACCCGGGCGCGGTTCACCGCGCAGGTCAGGGGTACCCGAGCGGCGTACCCGAAGAGAACGAAGGAGGAAACGACCGTGACGAAGGTCGAAGAATCCATCGAGGTCGGCGTCCCCGTGCACACGGCCTACAACCAGTGGACCCAGTTCGAGACGTTCCCCAAGTTCATGAGCGGTGTGGAACGCGTCGAACAGCGCACCGACACCCTCACGCACTGGGTGACGGAGGTGGCCGGGCAGCACCGGGAGTTCGATGCGGAGATCACCGAGCAGATCCCGGACGAGCGGGTCGCGTGGACGACGGTCGGCGGGGAGGCACGGCAGGCCGGCGTGGTGACCTTCCACCGCCTCGACGACGACCACACCAAGGTGATGCTCCAGCTGGACTACGAGCCGGAGGGTCTCGCGGAGACCGTCGGCGACAAGCTGGGCATCGTGAAGCGGCAGACCAAGGGCGACCTCCAGCGCTTCAAGGAGTTCATCGAGGAGCGCGGCAACGAGACCGGCGGCTGGCGCGGCGTGGTCACCTGACCGACGCCCACCGTCACCCGGCCGCCGCCGTACGGCACTCCGGGTGACCCCAGCCCTGATCGTTCTTGGCGATCGGCTCCCCGGCCGCGTACGGACGTCCGCACACGCAGCGGCCGGGGAACTTGGCCTTGATCGTGCGGGACGACGAACCACCGGACCGCCGCGGCGACTTGCCGTCGGCGGTCCGGCGTCGTGCGCCCGCGGCCGGCGGGGTGTCGGGCGAGGGCGGCGGCTCGGGCGAGCCGAGGGCGCTGCCCGCGGGCTGCTGGACACTCGCCGCCTGGCTGGCGGCCCGGTCGGCGAAGTCGTTGAGCCGGTCGCCGTCGACCTGGTGTGCGGGGACGTAGCGGAAGTCGACCGTGCGGCCCTCGAGCAGTTCGTCGATGCGCACGACCAGGTCCTGGTTGGCGACCGGCTTTCCGGCGGAGGTCTTCCAGCCGTTGCGCTTCCAGCCGGGCAGCCAGGTGGTGACGGCCTTCATCGCGTACTGCGAGTCCATGCGGATCTCGAGCGGCACGTCCGGGTCGACGGCCGTCAGCAGGCGTTCCAGCGCGGTGAGTTCGGCGACGTTGTTGGTGGCCCTGCCGAGCGGTCCGGCCTCCCAGCGGGCCGGGGCCTCACTGTCGTCGGAGATCACCCACGCCCAGCCGGCCGGTCCCGGGTTTCCCTTCGAAGCCCCGTCGCACGCGGCCACCACACGTTCACGCATGCGCACGATCATGCCATGGCCCGGCGCTGCGCTCGGCACGGACCGGAACCCGGGGGCCGAGGGCCGGGGCCTGGGGCCGAGGGCCGGTCAGGAGACTTCGGTGGTCTTCGGCATCTCTCCCTCGGTGGTGGTGACGTCGATCACCGAGAAGTCCGCGCCCTGCGGGTCGATGAGGGAGGCATACCGGCCGAACGGCGAACCCGTGGGCCCGAGCCGCGGGGTCGCGCCGAGCTTCGTGGCCCGGGCCACGGCCTCGTCGCAGTCGGGCACGGTGAAGTACACGTTGATGTACGAGGGGACCTCGGGCGGGAAGTCCTCCGTCATGGTCATCCGGCCCAGCAGGGCACGATCGCCCAGGTCGTAGAGGTGGAAGTCCATCGCCTCGTCCTCCAGCCGCTTCTGCCGGTAACCGAAGACGGCGGCGAGGAACGCGTCGGCCTTCCCTGGCTCGCGGGTGAAGACCTCGGCCCAGACGTAGGCGCCGGGGGTGCCCATCGCCTGGAAGCCCTCGTGGGTGCCGGCCTGCCACACGCCGAACACCGCGCCGCTGGGTTCGCGGGCCAGGCACATGGTGCCGAAATCGGCGACCGGCATCGGCTCCAGCAGGATCTCGCCGGCGTTCTCACGGATCCTCGCCGCGGTGGCGGCAACGTCCTCGGACGCGAAGTAGAGGCACCAGGCCGACGGGCCGTCCTGACCGGGCATGGGCGGCACGACGGCGGCGACCGCCTTGCCGTCCGCGTAGGCCTGGGTGTAGTTGCCGTACTCCGACAACGACTCGCCGAAGGTCCAGCCGAGGACGTCGCCGTAGAAGGTCTTCGCCCCCTCGAGGTCACTGAACATCGCGTCGGCCCAACAAGGGGTTCCCTCAGGTTGCACGGCCATGACGGCGGCCCTTCCGATGAGGATGGATTGTCCGGTTCCTCACGCTAGCCACCCGCCCGCCGTCCCGCGCGGCGAAGGCACTCCTCCCCACGCCCGCTGACGGACGGTGACCGTCTCCCCCCTTCCACGGCTGCCTCCCGGTCGCACGGGAGCACGCCTACGGCCAGGCCTCGCGCGAGGTGTCGTTCATCAACGCCCACTGCGTCTGCGACATCCCTCCGCGCTCCGGGTACTTCCGGGCGCCCGGCCGCCACCGGCTCGTCCCGGTGCACGTGCAGGACCTCACCGGCGTGGCCCTGCCCTGCTGGGAGCGGCGCGGCCGGGCCGACCACCCGGCCACGCGGGATCGAGGAGACGTATCGGACCGCCTGCGAGAGCGCCGGCCTCCCGTACCTGCTGATCACCGCCGACCGGGTCCGGGTCGTTTCGCCGAGGGGCCGTCGAATTCGTTGGACAGCGGGCGCGTGGGGCATCTGCAATGGTCCGCATGACCGTGGTGAGGATGCGTCCGGACGAGATCGGCATCGACGTCCCGCTGGTGCGGCGGCTGGTCGCCGCGCAGTTCCCGCGGTGGGCGTCGCTGCCGGTGGTGCGGCTGGCGTCCGCCGGGACCGAGAACGCGATGTTCCGGCTCGGGGACGACAAGGTGGTGCGGCTGCCCCGGCACCCCGGCGCCGTGGAGAGCGTGGCGCACGAACAGCACTGGCTGGCCCGGCTGGGCCCGCGGCTGTCCGTGGCCGCGCCCGTGCCGCTGGAGCGGGGCGAGCCGGGCGAGGGGTATCCCTGGCCGTGGTCCGTCTACCGGTGGCTTGAGGGCCGCAACCCGGTCGCGGGCGCGGTGGACGGTCCCGAGGCGCTGGCGGCGGATCTGGGCGCGTTCGTCGCCGGGCTGCGTGGGATCGACGTGCGGGACGGGCCGCGGTGCCACCGGGGCGTGCCCCTGGCGGAGCGGGACGCGTTCACCCGCTCCGCCATCGCCGAGCTGGAGGGACGGATCGACACCGACGCGGTCACCGCCCTGTGGGAGGAGGCGCTGCGGGCTCCGGGCCGTACGGCGCCGCCGGCGTGGGCGCACGGTGATCTGTCGCCCATGAACGTGCTCGTCGAGGACGGCAGGCTCACGGCGGTGATCGACTTCGGCAGCGTGGGGGTGGGCGACCCCGCCGTCGACCTCATCGTGGCCTGGAACCTGCTTCCGGCGCCCGCCCGCGCCGTCTTCCGGGAGACGGTGGGCGCGGACGACGCCGAGTGGGCACGCGGCCGGGGCTGGGCGCTGTCGATCGCGTTGATCGCGTTGCCGTTCTACTGGGAGACCAATCCGCCGCTGGCGGAGAACTCCCGGCACGTGATCAAGGAGATCCTGGCCGACGCCGGCCGGTGAGGGGACCTCACCGGCCGTCGTAGGCCTGCTGGAGGGCGGCGATGTCGAGCTTGCCCATGGAGAGCATGGCCTTGGTGGCGCGGGCGGCCTTCTCCTGGTCCGGGTCGGTGACCATGTCGATGAGGACGCGGGGGACGACCTGCCAGGACACGCCGTACCTGTCCTTGAGCCAGCCGCAGGGACCGGGTTCGCCGCCGCCCTCGGTGAGCCTGTTCCAGTAGTGGTCGACCTCCTCCTGGTCGGCGCAGTCGATCTGGAAGGAGATCGCCTCGTTGAACGTGAACTGCGGGCCGCCGTTCAGCGCGACGAACCTCTGTCCGTTCGCCGTGAACTCCACGGTGACCACGGAGCCGGCGGGCCCCGGCCCGGCCTCGGTGTAGCGGGCGACGGTGCCGATGGCGGAGTTCCTCTCGAAGACCGACACGTAGAAGTGGGCGGCCTCCTCCGCCCGGCCGTCGAACCAGAGGCAGGTGGTGAATCCGTCGGTGGTCATGGGTTCCTCCTGGAGACGGGAGACGCGGGCGTGGAACACGGTCATGAGTGTCGACCCGCGCCCGCCCCGGAACTCATCGCTCGCGCCGGCCATTGATCCGGATGGCCGTGACCCCGGCCCGAACTAACATCCGGACCATGACGTCCTCACCCGCCGACAGCGGCATCCGTCCCTTCCGCCTCGACGTACCCCAGAGCGACCTGGACGACCTGCACACACGACTCGACCTGACCCGCTGGCCCGCGGGGCTGCCCACGACGGGCTGGGCGTACGGTGTGCCGGCCGACTACCTGCGGGAGCTGGTGACGTACTGGCGGCACACCTACGACTGGCGGGCGGCGGAGGCCCGGCTGAACGAGTGGCCGCAGTTCACCACCACCATCGACGGGGCCAACATCCACTTCGCGCACGTCCGCTCGCCCGAGCCGGACGCCACCCCGCTGGTGATCACGCACGGCTGGCCGGGGTCGATCGTCGAGTTCTGGGACGTGGTGGGTCCGTTGACGGACCCGGCGGCGCACGGCGGGGATCCCGCCGACGCCTTCCATGTCGTCGTACCGGGCATCCCGGGCTTCGGGCTGTCCGGGCCGGTGGCGGAGAGCGGCTGGGAGGCGGGCCGCGTCGCCGACGCGTGGGCGGAGCTGATGTCCCGGCTCGGCTACGAGCGGTTCGGGGCGCAGGGCGGCGACTGGGGCGCGGCGATCTCCCGCGAGCTCGGGCGGGCCCACCCCGACCGGGTGATCGGCGTCCACCTCAACCTGCTGCCGGGTGCCCAGGCCATCACGGAGCCCACGCCGGAGGAGCTGGCGGCGCTCGCACCCGAGGAGCGGGAGCGGACGCTGGCCTCGTGGCGGCGGTGGACCGCGTTCTCGGCGGAGGGGACCGGCTACTACTACCAGCAGGCCACCCGGCCGCAGACCCTGGCGTACGGGCTCAGCGACTCGCCGGTCGGTCAGCTCGCCTGGATCGTCGAGAAGTTCCGGGAGTGGACGGACTCCCGGGAGGTGCCGGAGGAGGCCGTCGACCGGGACCAGCTGCTGACGAACGTGATGCTGTACTGGCTGACCGGGACGGCCGGTTCGTCCGCCCGCATCTACTACGAGCGGCAGCACACGACCAGCGGCCGGGTCGCCGCGCCCCGGGAGCCGTCGAGGGTGCCGACCGCGCTCGCGCTGTTCCCGGCGGAACTGCAGATCCCGCTGCGGCGCAACGCGGAGCGTACGGAGAACCTCGTGCGGTGGACCGAGTTCGACCGCGGTGGGCACTTCGCGGCGATGGAGGAGCCGGATCTGCTGGTCGGGGACGTGCGGGCGTTCTTCCGGGAGTTGCGGAAGAAGGGGATCGGCTGAGCACGGGGGCTCCGGGCGCCCGGGGGTCCCCGGCATGCTCTGCCCTCGGCGAATCTGCCGAGGGCAGGGAAATCCCCGGCCGGGCCGGTCGGAGGCCGAAGGTGGGAGGAGCGCGGCGAGCGACGCCGCGCCGACGCCTTCGAAGGAGGGCCCATGCCCCCACTCACCTCCGGCCTCGCGCCGGTCCTGCTGCCCCGGGCCGAGGAGGGCGACACCCCGCCCTCCCGCTTCGACGACCAGCTCGCCGCCCAACTCCTCAACCAGCGGATCGTGTTGCTCGGCACCCAGGTCGACGAGATCTCCGCGAACCGGGTCTGCGCCCAGCTGCTGATCCTGTCCGCGGAGGACCCGCGCACCGACATCAGCCTGTACATCAACAGCCCGGGCGGGTCGGTCCACGCGGGCCTGGCCATCTACGACACGATGCGGCTCATCCCGAACGACGTCTCGACGCTCGCCATGGGTTTCGCGGCGAGCATGGGCCAGTTCCTGCTCAGCGTCGGCGCGTCCGGCAAGCGGTACGCGTTGCCCAACGCGCGGATCATGATGCACCAGCCGTCGGCCGGGATCGGCGGCACCACCGCCGACATCGAGATCCAGGCGGAGAACCTGGAGTTCACCAAGCGCACGATCGAGCGGATCACCGCCGAGCACACCGGCCAGAGCCCGGAGACCATCTCCCGGGACGGTGACCGCGACCGCTGGTTCACGGCCGAGGAGGCCAGGGAGTACGGCATGGTGGACCGGGTCGTGGAGTCGCTGGCCGACGTCCGCCCGGCCGCCTCCAGGCGACGGATGGGGCTGTGACATGGGGACGTACACGATTCCGAACGTCGTCGAGCGGACCCCGCAGGGCGAGCGGTCGTACGACGTGTTCAGCCGGCTGCTGTCGGAGCGGATCATCTTCCTCGGCACCGAGATCGACGACGGGGTCGCCAACGTCGTCATCGCGCAACTCCTCCATCTGGAGTCGGCGGCCCCCGAGAGCGAGATCGCGATCTACATCAACTCGCCCGGCGGCTCGTTCACTTCGCTGATGGCGATCTACGACACGATGACGTTCGTGCAGGCGCCGATCTCGACGTTCTGCGTGGGGCAGGCGGCCTCGACGGCGGCCGTGCTGCTCGCCGGCGGCGATCCCGGGCGGCGGTTCGCGCTGGAGCACGCGCGCGTGCTGCTCGGCCAGCCGGCCAGCGGGGGCAGCCGGGGCACGGTCTCCGACCTCGCCCTGCAGGCGAAGGAGATGGTCCGGATCCGCGCCCAGGTGGAGGAGGTGCTGGCCCGCCACACCCGTCACGACCTCGCGACGCTGCGCGCGGACATGGACCGCGACAAGGTGTTCACCGCGCAGGAGGCCGTGGCGTACGGCCTGGCCGACGAGGTGTTGAGCCGGCGTCTCGTGCGGGTCTGAGACGCCGGCCCGTGGGCGGCGGCGAGTCCGAGACGCCGGCCCGCGTGGTGCGTCAGGCGGCCAGGCAGAGCCCGTTGTGCGACGAGGTCGTGGGCGCGCGGCGCGCGCCGGCGTGTCGGCCGCTCAGCCGGACGAGCTCGCCCTGGGCCCGCGCCAGCAGGTCGCCGAGGCTCAGGCCGAGGGCGTGGGCGGCGGCCGCGAGGACCTCGGAGGAGGCCTCCTTGCGGCCGCGCTCCACCTCGGACAGGTACGGCATGGAGATGCGGGCGGCGTCGGCGACGTCCTTCAACGTGCGTTCCTGCGCCTGGCGTTCGCGGCGCAGGACGTCCCCGACCAGGTCGCGCCAGAGGGGCTCCCTGGGGGCGGGCGGACGGTCGGCGGGGCGGGCGGTTCCCGGGCGCTCGGCCGAGGGACGCAAGGGAATCACGCGGGCGTGGTTCGGCGCTTGGTTGCTCACCCTCCCAGCCTAGGAGCGCGGGCGGCCACGGGAAGGGCCCGGCGTTCCGCCCACAGGGAAATCGCGTCCGGTCAGCGAGGCCGCGGCGCAGGACGCCCCCTCTTCCCGTTCCTGGTGCGGGTGTCGTGGTCGGGGGACGCGGGAAGGCCGACCGGGGGAACCGGTGACGGCCGGTCGGAGAGGTGCGCCAGTGATGCTGCGGAACACGTTCGACACGGTCGCGGAACGCTACGACCGGGTTCGGCCCTCCTATCCCCCGCCCCTGGTGCGGCGGTTGGCCGGGCACGCCGGACTAGGGCCGGACAGCCGGGTGCTCGAGATCGGGCCCGGCACGGGTCAGTTGACGCGCCCGCTGGCGGAGACGGGCTGTCGTCTGACGGCGGTCGAGCTGGGCCCGTCCCTGGCGGCCGTGGCCCGGCGCCACCTCGCCGCGTTCCCGCGGGTGGACGTGGTGGTCGACGACTTCGAGCACTGGCCGCTGCCCACCGATCCCTTCGACCTGGGGGTGAGCGCGACCGCCTTCCACTGGATCGACCCGGCGCTGCGCGTGACGCGGACCGCCGACGCGCTGCGTCCGGGCGGCCTGCTGGCGCTCGTGACGACCCACCATGTGAGGGGCGGCAGCGTGGAGTTCTTCGCGGACGCGCAGCGCTGCTACGAGCGGTGGGACCCGGCGACCCCGCCCGGTCTGCGCCTCGAGAGCGAGGACGTGACGGCCACGGACACCGATGAGCTGACCGCCGGCGCCCGCTTCGAGGACGTCACCGTCCACCGTCACGCGCAGGAGATCACGTACTCGACGGACGCGTACATCGAGGTCCTGCTGACCTACTCGGGACACCTGGCGCTCGACGAGTCCGCGCGCCGGGGGCTGCTGGCGTGCCTCCGGGAGCTCATCGACGGCCGGTACGGCGGCACCGTCACCAAGCGTTACCTCCACGAGCTGATCACCGCCCGGCGCACGGGACGGTGAGCCGGGCACGGCGGTGTGAGCCGGGCACGGCACGGTGAGCCCAACCGGCCCTCTCGCCGATGCCGCCCTCGCCCCCCGGGTTCCTCCGGTCGGACCAACGCCCCGGTCGCGGCGTACAGAGGGCTCCGGCCGCCCCAGCGCCCGCCTCCACCGCCGGTTCTCCGCCGGTCCCCACCTCGCCTCCCCCTCTCGGTTTCCGGCCGGTCCGAATACGTTGGGCATGTGACGGCGAACTCGGGGTATCCGCCCCCTGAGCGGGCCTGCACCCGGTCCGCTCACGGACCGGGACCAGCAGACGTCCAACCGTGACTTTCGTGGGAGAGGTTATGCACGCCGTGATCGGGTCGGAGGCACAGGTCGTCGAGGACACCGCCGGGACCAGCACGGGTGGCGCACCGCTGCCGGGAGTCGAGGACCCCAGGAGCGTGGCCCCCCGCGACGCACGCGAGCTGTCCCGTCAGTTCTTCCAGCGGCTGACGGAGCTCGAGGAGGGCACGCACGAGTACCAGTACGCGCGCAACACCCTCATTGAGATGAACATGTCGCTTGTGCGGTTCGCCGCCGGACGGTTCCGCGGCCGCGGCGACGACATGGAGGACATCGTCCAGACCGGGATGATCGGCCTGATCAAGGCCATCGACCGGTTCGAGATCTCGCGCGAGGTGGAGTTCACCTCGTTCGCGCTGCCCTACATCGTCGGCGAGATCAAGCGGTTCTTCCGGGACACGACGTGGGCGGTGCACGTGCCGCGGCGGCTGCAGGAACTGCGTGTCGAGCTGGCCAAGGCACGCGACGAACTCGCCAGCCGGCTGGACCGGGAACCCACGGTGGCGGAGCTGGCCACGCTGATGAACCTCCCC
This sequence comes from Streptomyces sp. NPDC051315, assembly GCF_044455165.1. Classification (NCBI taxonomy): domain Bacteria; kingdom Bacillati; phylum Actinomycetota; class Actinomycetes; order Kitasatosporales; family Streptomycetaceae; genus Streptomyces; species Streptomyces sp. NPDC051315. The sequence goes on along the minus strand of NZ_JBITEN010000008.1, from coordinate 163,125 downwards.
GAGAAGGAGGTCATCGAGGCGCAGATCGCCTCCAACGGCTACAACTCCTCCTCGCTCGACGCCGCGCTCACCGGCGACGGCCCGGAGAACGGCGAGGCGGTCCTGGCCGACTTCATCGGCGTCGAGGAGGACGGGCTGCGGCTCGTCGAGGACTTCCACTCGCTGGCCCCGCTGATGGCGGAGCTCAGCGAACGCGACCGGCAGATCATCCACATGCGGTTCGTGGAGGAGGCCACCCAGGCGGAGATCGGCGAGCGGCTCGGCTGCTCCCAGATGCACGTCTCCCGCCTCATCAAGCGGATCATCATGCGGCTGCGCCAGGGGATGCTGGGCGAACTGGGCTGCGCCTGAGAGCACAGGAGCCGTGGGGCCGGCGGCCCCACGGCTCACTTCTTCGACACGAGCCCGAGTACGGCGCGGACGCGCTTGCCGACCGGTACGCGCTCGGCGGTGACCTCCGTCGCGAGCGCGTGCACGATCTCCAGACCGTGCCGGCCGATGCGCCGCGGGTCCTTGGGGAACCGCAGGGGCAGGGCGTCGCTGCTGTCGTAGACGGACACCGTCACCGAGGAGTCCGTCCCCTCCAGTTCCAGGATGTACGGGCCGTTGCTGTGCCGGTCGGCGTTGGTGACCAGTTCGCTGACGACCAGGAGGACCTCGCCGCGCACGCGCTCGTCGACGGTGGCGTACCACTCCGTCCTGAGCTGGTCGACGAAGTAGGCGGCGAAGGTTCGTGCGTCGGCGATGGAACCGGGTTCACCGGTGTAGTGCGCCGCTCGCCGTAGCGGCTCCACGGGTACGTCGAAACCGGTCAATATCACTGACCCGTCCAGGTGCTCGGTCATGCGTTTCTCTCTCGGAGGCCGGAACTGGCCGGACGCTGCTGCACCTGTGCTCGTACCCCGTGCCGGGCCGCGCAGTCCCCCGCTTTCTCCCCCGCGGCCATGGGCTGCCTCACAGGGCGGGAGGGCTGCTGGGGGCGGACGGGGGTTGTGAGGCCGGTGCCGACTGCGTGGTCGTGTCCTCCGTCCTCGGGGCCTCCGGCGGCGAGGCGGGCTGCTCCGTCTCGGTCCGGGTCGTCGGCGGCGGCGGCGGGGGCGGGGGCTCGGAGGGCGGCTCCGGGCTGGGACTCGGCGACTCCTCCCTCGACGTCGGCGGCTTCTCGCTCGACGACGGCGACTCCCCGCTGGGGGGCGGTGAGCCGGGGCTCGTGGACGTCGACGGGCTCGAGGACGGACTCCGCGGGCTCTTCTCCTCCGACGGCGAACTCGACAGGGAGACGCTCGCGGACGGCGTGGGCGGCTTCGCCGGGGGCTTGGCGGGGCGGTCCTTCTCACCCGTGTCGCCCCGCTCGCGGGCGAACCAGCGTTCGTGCCGGAGGTCGTAGAGCACGAAGGCCTCGACCACGGTCGTCGACGGCGTGACCACGACGACGTTCGACGGCCGGTACGACGGCCAGGAGTCGCCGACGGGCTCCGGCGTGGTCCGCTGGGCGACCGGCGGGGTCAGCGGGTTGCCGCAGGCGCAGCGCACCCGGGGCACGCCGCGTGCGTCGACGAGGACGGCCGTACCGGACTGGAGGACGGCCTGGTACGGGGTGGCGGCGCCGTCGCGGTATCCGTGGTTGGTCACCCGGGTGTCATACCGCAGCTGGACGGGGGTGAGGGAGCGCAGGTAGGCGGGGACCTGGGAGGGGGCGACGCCGGCCACGGAGGCGAACGCCGCGTTCTTGGCGGGTACCTGCCGCAGGAACCTGACCTGCTTCTCGACGTCGCAGGCGGGGACGTTGCGGGTGCCGCCGTACACGCCGCCGGCTCCGCCGTCGACGCCTTGGACGACGTTCGCGGGCACCGAGGTGGTCGGGGTGACGGAGGTGGTGGGCGGGACGGAGGGCGTGTTGGCGGTGTTGTCGGTGAAGGGGTCGGGGCCGGTCTTGCCCGCGGCCTGGAGGAAGACCTCGCTCTTGCCGGCCCCGGCGTCACCGCCACCGCCACCGCCGCCGGTGCGGGTCAGGACGAGCGCGAGGGCCACCGCGACCACGAGGGCGGTGGTGAGCAGGGCGAGGCGCGGCACGGACTTCCACCACTGACGGCGGGGCTCGGGCGTGCCGCCCGGCGGTGTCCCGCCGGAGCTGCCGCCGGACGGTGGGGAGGGTGGGCCGGCGGGCGGCTGGGAGGGTGGGCCGGCGGGTGGTTGGGAGCGTCCCGACAGAGGGCCGGACGGCGGTCCTGTGGGGCGGCCGGACGACGGCGGTTCGACGCTCACGAGCACTCCCGACGTGGCTCTTCGCGGCGTTTGTGTCATGCGCGCCGCTATGTTCGCCAACATCACCATTGTGTGCTCCGGTCGGGTGTCACTCGCAAGCCGACGCGGACGGCTCTCCCGGCAGGCGCGCGGGGCGGGCGCTGCTTAGCGTGGCAGGGTGAGCCCGCACACCCCCTCGGCGCAGGCAGTCGCCCGTCACGGCTGGCCACAGGCGGTCGTCACCGCCCTGGCGGGGCTGATCACCATGGGCGTGGTGGCCGCGCTGGGCCTGTGGGGGGCCGGAGCCGCGGACCTGCCCGACGGCGCGTTCCCGCGGGTGGTCGCGGCGACCGTCGTCACCGCCGTCGGCGGCACGGTCGAACTCTCCGCGGACGCCGGGGGGCCGGCCGACGCGCGGGCGGGGCTGACCGTGGTCCCGCTGTCCGTCACGCTGTCCGGGGCCCTCGTGACCGCGGCCGGTTTCCTGCGGCCGTTGCGTCACCGGGCGGTCGCGGGGGCGGCCGAACTGACCGGCTGGGCGGCCCGGATCGCCGTGGTCTGGCTGCTCGCGCTGCTCGCCCTGGCGTTCGCCGCCCGTCAGACCTTCGCGCTCTCCGTGGGCGACGACACGCTGACTGATCTCGGCGACGTGTTCGGCATCAGCCCGAAGGCCGGCTTCACCGCGGACGTGCCGCTCACCCTCGTGTTCGGGCTGCTGTGGCTGGCCGGTGTGCTGGTGCTGGCGCTGCTGGTGTCGCGCGGGGCGCCGCTGCCGGCCCGGCTGCTGCGCTTCCAGGAGGCGGTGCGGCCGGCCGCGTACGCCATGGTGCTGCTGCTCCTGGCCTGTGTCGCCCTGGGCGTGCTCGTCGCCCTGGGGGTCGCGGTGACGCGCGGTCGTCCCGCCGAGACCCTCGCGATGGTACTGCTGGGCCTGCCCAACCTGGTGTGGCTCGCGTTCACCATCGGTCTGGGCGCCAGCTGGGAGGGCCGGGTGGAGGGCCCGTTCGGGCTGCCGATGCCGCGCGTGCTGGACGAGGTGCTGCGCGGCTCGGACACCGCCACGCTGAACCTGGGCACCCTCGCCGACCACGACGGCCGTGTGTGGTGGCTCGTGGCCGTGGACGCCGTGCTGCTGCTGGCGGCGGCCTTCGTGATGGCGGCGCGTTCACCGGCGCGGACACCCGGCTGGCGGCACGCGGTGCGCATGGCGGTCGCACTGGTGCTCACGGTGCTGATGATCTGCCTGGTCGGACGTATCTCCGCGCACTACGGCCTGTCCGTGTTCGGCATCAGCGACCTGGGCGGCTTCGGTCTGTCCGGGGAGTTCTTCCTGCGTCCCCTGCCGTGGACGGCGCTGGGCCTCGCGGCGGTGTGGGGTGCGGTCGCCGGCTTCCTGGGCGGGGTGCTGGCCCGGGGCACGTCGGGGCACGGCCAGGTCGACGCCCCCTCGTCCGGGCGGGCGGGGGTCGGCGACCGGGCACGGTGAGGCGGGCCGGGCGCGGTGAGACGGCGGGCCGGGTACGGCCGACCGGGTCCGGGAGTGCCCTGGTCCGTGTCCTTCCGGCCGTCCCCGCGCCGGGTCCCGTGCCGACGGCCGCCCGCGCCGGTCCGGCCTGACACGACGGGGGTCGGAGGGCCGCGGAGGACACGTCCTACTCGCGCCGCCCGAACGCCGGCGCCGCCCACGCCGGTGGCGGCTTCGGTCGCCCCTCCGCGGCGACCCTGACGTTCACCTGCGTCGGCGGGTGGCCCGTGCGGGAGCCGCCCGATGCGGCCGCCCTCAGGTCGGAGACGAAGGCGAGGCAGGTGGCGTGGCGGGCGTCGGGGGTCTTGGCCAGGGCCTGGGCGAAGACCGCGTCGACGCACGGGGGCAGATCGGGGCGGGCCTCGGTGATCGGCGGCGGATCGTCGTACTGGTGGGCCCAGAGCAGGGCCATGTCGTCGTCACGGCGGAAGGGCGGGTGGCCCGCGAGGGTCTCGTAGACGACGCAGCCGAGGCCGTAGACATCGCAGCGGTCGTCGACCGGACGGCCGGAGATCTGCTCGGGCGCGACGTAGTCGAGGGTGCCGACGAACTGGCCGACCTTGGTGAAACCGGTCAGGGACTGCGACTTCTTCGTCAGGCCGAAGTCGGTGAGGTACACGTGCTCGGGGTGGTGGCTGTCGGTGCCGCGGGCGACGAGGATGTTGCCGGGTTTGACGTCCCGGTGGACCAGCCCGTGCTCGTGGGCGGCGTCGAGCGCGGAGGCCACCTGCGCGGCGATGCGGACGGCGGTCGGCAGCGGCAGCGGGCCCCGGTCGTCGAGGAGGTGGCGCAGGTCGCTGCCGACGACGTAGCGCATGGCGATGTAGAGGACGCCGTCGGCCTCGCCGGCCTCGAAGATCGGCACGATGTGCGGATGGTCGATCGCGGCGGCCACCCGGGACTCGTGGGTGAAGCGCTGACGGAAGGTGTCGTTGCGGGCCAGTTCCGGGGCGAGCAGTTTGAGGGCGACGGTCCGGTCCAGCCGCAGGTCGCGGGCGCGGTAGACGACGGCCATGCCGCCGCGGCCGAGCTCGTCCTCGATGCGGTACCCGGCGACCTGACGGCCGACCAGTTCGGAGGGCCGGCCGGAGGACAGGCCCGTCTCGCCGGCCATCAGGGTTCACCCTCGGAGGCGACGCCCCGGGTCGAGACGTGGCCGGCGTCGTGGGTGGTGGTGGGCGGGTCGTCGACCGCGTAGGTGCTCAGACGGGTGCCGTCGCCGTACGCCCAGCACCCCCTGGTGGGGTCGTAGAGCCACATGGACTCGCCGTCGACGACGACGCCGATGCGCAGGCCCTGGGTGCGGCGGTGGAAGGTCTCGCCGTCGAGGGCGCCGCCGGCGAGTTCCTCGAGGGCCGCCCGGTAGCGCGCGAGGGCCTGCTCCGCCCTGCCGAGAAGGGGGCGGGGGTCGGTGACGGTGGTGAGGGAGCCGTCGGCGAGGGGCGGGTCCTGGGGGACGGCGACCAGGTACCGGGCGTCCACCCAGGCAGACCAGCCGTTGGCGCACAGCACGTGCCCCCAGTCGCCGCGCCGTTCGGCGAGCCGGACGGGCAGCAGCGGGTCGAGGGGGACGGTGGGACGGGCCGGGTCGGGAGCCTCCCAGGCGGGCATGCCCTGCTGGGGGACGACGTGCGTGGGCCGGAAGCCGGGGGTCGTCATCGCCGGCCTACTTCCGCATCACGGCGGGTTCGTGCCGGCGCAGCAGGCGGGCGACGACGTATCCGAAGAGCGCCGAGAGCACGACGAGCATCCCCACGTCGAGCAGCCAGACGCCCGCCGCGTGCTCGAACAGCGGGTCCGCCGTCAGGTCGCCGGGCACGATCCGGGCCAGGTCCAGGGTGCCGGCCATCGCGCCGAACGCCCAGCGGGAGGGCACGAGCCAGGCCAGCTGCTCCAGGCCGGGCACGCCGTCCAGGGACAGCAGCGCGCCGCAGAAGACCACCTGGACGATGGCGAGCAGCACCAGCAGCGGCATCGTCACCTCCTCCTTGCGCACCAGCGCGGAGACCAGCAGGCCCAGCATCATCGCGGTGAAGGCCAGCAGGGCCACGGCGATGGCGATCTCGACCAGCGGCGGCATCAGCACGCCTTCGCCTCCGGGTGCGCCGAGGTCGACGCCGAGCAGGGCGACGAGCGTCAGGACGACCGCCTGGACGACGGTCACCGCGCCCAGGACGACGACCTTCGACATCAGGTACGCCGATCTGGACAGGCCGACGGCCCGTTCCCGCTGGTAGATCACGCGTTCCTTGATGAGTTCGCGCACGGCGTTGGCCGCTCCGGTCAGCACCCCGCCGACGCACAGGATCAGCAGCGCGTTCATCGCGGTGTCCCGGGTGAGCGTGCTGCCGGCGAGAGCGCGGGCCATGGCGCCCATCACGAACGGCAGGGCGATCATGATGGCCAGGAAGGTGCGGTCGGCGCTGAGCGCGGCCGTGTAGCGGCGCACCAGGGTGCCGAGCTGGGCCCAGCGGCTGCGGGGCCGGGCCGGCGGCAGCATGATCACCGGGCCTTCGCGGGGCAGCAGCGGCTGGGCGCTGGCGTTGACGACGTACCGCCGGTGGAACGGCGAGTCGGCGTACTGCCCCGCCCAGTCGCGCTCCCGGTCCCGTTCGAAGGCCTCGAAGGCCTCGGGCCACTGCCCCAACCCGAAGAACGCGAGGGCGTCGCCGGGCGGTCCGTAGTAGGCGACCCGGCCGCCGGGGGCCAGGACGAGGAGCCGGTCGCAGACGTCGAGGCTGAGGACGCTGTGGGTGACGACGATGACGGTACGGCCGTCGTCGGCGAGCCCGCGCAGCATGTGCATCACCGAGCGGTCCATACCCGGGTCCAGGCCCGAGGTCGGCTCGTCGAGGAACAGCAGCGACGGCTTGGTCAGCAGTTCCAGGGCGACGCTGACGCGTTTGCGCTGGCCACCGGAGAGACTGTGCACGGGCTGGCCGGCGCGCTGTTCCAGGCCCAGCTCGCGGAGGACCTCCTCGACCCGGTCGCGGCGCTCGGCCTGCGCGGTGTCCTGCGGGAAGCGCAGTTCGGCGGCGTAGGTGAGGGCGCTGCGCACGGTCAGCTGGGCGTGCAGGATGTCGTCCTGCGGCACGAGTCCGATGCGCTGGCGCAGTTCGGCGTAGTCGTGGTAGAGATCGCGGCCGTCGTAGACGACCGTGCCGTGGTCGGCGGGGCGCTGGCCGGTGAGGGCGTTGAGCAGCGTCGACTTGCCGGCGCCGCTCGGTCCGACGACGGCCAGCAGGCACTTCTCCCCCACCGGGAAGGACACGTGGTCGAGGAGGACCCTGCGGCCGTGGTCGACGGTGACCGTGAGGTCCTGCACATCGAGGGAGACCTCGCCGGTGTCGACGTACTCCTGGAGTTCGTGGCCGACCAGGCAGAACACCGAGTGGCCGATGCCGACGACGTCGCCGGGACCGATCGGGGCGGTGGTGACGGGCAGGCCGTTGAGATAGGTGCCGTTGTGGCTGCCCAGGTCCGCGATCTCGTAGCCGCCGTCGGGCAGGGCCCGCAGCTCGGCGTGCCGGCGGGAGACCACGAGGTCGTCGATGACCAGGTCGTTGTCGGCGGCGCGGCCGATGCGGACGCTGCGGGCGGGCAGCGGACGGACGGTGGTGGGCTGCCGGAACGCTCCCGTCACTCCCGGGTCCGTCACCGCCGACCGGTGCTCCGCCGCGGGCGGCGGGCGGGCGGTCAGGACGGCGCACGGGCCGTCGTCGGGGCTGCCGAAGCGGATCACGCTGCCGGGGCCGACGCCCCACTCGTCGATGCGGCGGCCGTCGGTGTAGGTGCCGTTGGTGCTGTGCTCGTCCTCGAGGATCCAGTGGCCGCCGTCGGGCCGCAGCACCGCGTGGTGCCAGGAGACGCGGGCGTCGTCGAGGTGGATGTCGCTGAGCGGGTCCCGGCCGACGCGGTAGGTCTGGCTCGGGGTCATCACCGTGGAGCCCGTCTCGGTCTCCAGCACGAGTTCGGGCGCAGTCGAGGCGAACGGCCGCTCCGCCATGCCGGAATTCTATCGATTCGCTCCTTATGCGTCCCATCGGGACGGCGGTGGCGCCCCTGCGTCACGCGTCGGCCGGGGTCATGTGTCAGCCGACGTCAGGTGTCAGCCGGCGTCACCTGTCAGCCGACGGGAAGGACGAGCGCCGGGATGGTCCGCTGCATCCGCAGGGCGTCGACGGACTCGGCGAGGAGTTCGTACTCGGTGGTCTCGTCGCTGGCGGCGATCCGCACCAGACGCCCACCGGCCAGTTCGTCGGCGACCAGTTCCTGCCGCTCCACGTCGGCACACCAGGCGCGCAGGACGCCGGGCACGTCCGGCACGGTCTCGGCGACCGGCACGAGCGCCTTCGGCGGGATGCTCCCGCCGTCCGGCTGCGGATCGAGCCGCTCGGCGATCCAGGAGGCCCGGTCCCGCAGCCACCACAGGGCGAGCGCCAGCGTCGGGGCACGGTAGGTACCCAGCGGTACGCCGATGCGCCGGCCGTCACAGACGCCGTACGCGGTGACATGGCACAGGAATTCGTCGTGCACGTCCTTCTCCCCCGTCGCTCGCTTGCCGGTGCGGCCTCGCTTTCCGTGCGGCTCCTGTGGGGTGAACTGCCCCTGCAGTTCGAGTATGTTGACGACTGAAACACTGTCACCATGACTTTTTGGCCAGTCTCTTGGCATATTCATCGCCGTTCATGGCCGAAATGTTGCGGGCGGCGTTCATCACCGTCATTACCCGACGGGTAATCGACCGGCACGGCGGACGCGGGCAGGGTGGTCCCACCGGATCGGCAGGGTTTCGATCCGGTTCCCGACCAGTACGGACGACCTCATGGGGGCCGATGTCCATGTCCACACAGACCGACCGTTACGAGACCGCCGTCAGCCGCTACCTCGAGGCCTGGAACGCCCTTGAGCCCGGCGCACGGGCCAGGGCGGTCGCCGCCGCCTGGGCCCCGCAGGGCGGCTACACCGACCCGCTCGCCGACGTCCGCGGACACGAGGGGATCGTGGCCGTCATCGCGGCCACGCACGCCCGCTTCCCCGGCTTCGTCTTCCGGCTGAGCGGGGCCGTCGACGGGCACCACGACACGGCCCGCTTCTCCTGGGAGCTGGTGAGCCGGAGCGACGGGTCCGCGCCGGTGGCCGGCTCCGACGTGATCACTCTCGACGCCGAGGGTTTGATCACCTCGGTCCTCGGATTCCTGGACCGGGTGCCGGCCGGAGCGTGAATGATCCGGCCGGAGCGTGAACGATGAATTCCGCTCCTCGCGGCGGTCCACCGGAAAAGGCGGAAGAGATCGCCGCGAGGAGAACACCTTGACCACCGGCGGAAAAGTGGACGCGGAATTCAGCGCGGTCCTGAGCTAGAAACCGGACAAGGGCGGCTGGGCCTGTGTCTCCGGCCGGAGTCCGTGGCATCTCCGGCACCCGCGGACCGGTCCGGATCCGCGGACCGGTCGACGGGCATCCCTTCAGCAGTTCGTTCATGGCCCGCGGTGACGGCACGCACAGGCTCCCCGTCGAGGCCGGGGTCCGTCAGACCATCGGAGGACGGGAGGGCGGCACCGTCACCGTGCGCCTGACACAACGGCTCAGCCCTTGATCACCGCGTCGATCCGGTCCAGCTCGTCCGCGTCGAAGTCGAGGTTGCCCAGAGCACCGACGCTGTCCTCGACCTGCCGGGCGCTGCTCGCGCCGACCAGGGCGGAGGTGACACGGCCGCCGCGCAGCACCCAGGCCAGGGCGAGCTGGGCCAGCGACTGACCGCGCGCCTGGGCGATCTCGTCCAGGGCGCGCAGCTTGCCGACCAGCTCCTCGGTGAGGGCGTCGGAGTTCAGGAAGGGGCTGTCGCTCGCCGCGCGCGAGTCCTCGGGGATGCCGTCGAGGTAGCGGGCGGTGAGCAGGCCCTGCTCCAGCGGGGAGTAGACGATGGAACCGACCTCGAGCTCGTCGAGGGCGTCGAGCAGTCCCTCGCTCTCGGGGCGGCGGTCGAGCATCGAGTAGCGCGGCTGGTGGATGAGGAGCGGGGTGCCCAGCTCACCGAGGATGCGGGCGGCCTCACGGGTCTGCTCGGCCGAGTAGTTGGAGACGCCGACATAGAGCGCCTTGCCCTGCTGGACCGCGGAGTGCAGGGCGCCCATCGTCTCCTCCAGCGGAGTCTCCGGGTCGGGGCGGTGGGAGTAGAAGACGTCGACGTAGTCCAGGCCCATCCGCTTCAGGCTCTGGTCCAGCGAGGACAGCACGTACTTGCGCGAACCCCACTCGCCGTACGGGCCGGGCCACATCAGGTAGCCGGCCTTCGTGGAGATGACCAGCTCGTCGCGGTAGGGCGCGAAGTCGGCCTTCAGGAACTCGCCCAGCGCGGACTCGGCGGCGCCGGGCGGCGGGCCGTAGTTGTTCGCGAGGTCGAAGTGGGTGATGCCGAGGTCGAAGGCGCGGCGCAGGATGGCCCGCTGGGTCTCGACCGGGCGGTCCGGGCCGAAGTTGTGCCACAGTCCGAGCGAGAGCGCGGGAAGCTTCAGGCCGCTGCGTCCGGTGCGCCGGTAGGGCATGTCCGCGTAGCGGTCGGGGTGTGCGGTGTACAACGCGACTCCATGAGGGGTTGGCTCGGAAGATCGGTTCACTCGAACCGTTACCCACTCTGGCGGGACCTGCGGGTAGTGGTCCAACAGGAGAATCCGATGGGATTCAGCGGATAGGCTTCTCAATCATGGAACTGCGCCATCTCCAGCACTTCGTCGCGGTCGCCGAGGACCAGCACTTCACCCGGGCCGCCGAACGCCTGATGGTCTCCCAGTCGGGCCTGTCGGCGTCGATCCGGGCCCTGGAGCGCGAACTGCGGGCGCCGCTGTTCGTACGGACGACCCGCCGGGTGACGCTGACGGAGGCCGGCCGGGCGCTGCTGGCGGAGGCCGAGCGGATCCTGGCGCAGGTGCGGGCGGCCCACGAGGCGGTGGCCGCCGTGCAGGGCGTGGTGCGGGGCACGCTCGCGGTGGGCACGGAACAGTGCATCGCGGGAGTGCACGTGGCGGGGCTGCTGGCCGCCTTCCGGCGGCGGCACCCGGACGTGGAGATCCGGCTCCGGCAGTCCGGGTCGGGCGCGCTCGCCGAGGAGGTGGCGGCCGGGCGCCTCGACCTGGCTTTCGCCTACCGCACCCAGGCGGACAGCGACCAGCTGCGGTCCGCGCCGCTGGCCGGTGAGCCGATGTACGTGCTGTGCCACCCCGACCACCGCCTGGCCGGCGCCGCGGCGCTCACCCCGGCGGACGTGGCCGACGAGGTGTTCGTCGACTTCCACCCGGACTGGGGCCCGCGCCGGGCCACCGACGCCGCCTTCGCCGCCGCGGGCGCCCGCCGCACGGTGGCGCTGGAGGTCAACGACGTGCACAGTCTGCTGGACCTGGTGGGCGAGAACCTCGGCATCGCGGTCGTGCCGCGCCACTTCCGGCACAAGCGGGAGTCGCTCACCGCGCTGCCCCTCAAGGACACGGGCGAGGTGGCGTACGAGACGGTCGCCCTGCTGCCGCCGCCGCAGGCCACCAGCCCGGCGGCCCGGGCGCTGATGGCGTTGCTGGACACGGGGGCCGGGTAAGGGTCCGGCCAAGAAGCGGCGCCCGGACGGCGCGTGCGCCATGGTGGACCTATGCACGCGAAGGACATCCTCATCGACGGGTACAACCGCATCCAGGAAGAAGTCCACGCCGCCGTCGGAGGCCTGGACCCCGACGACCTCAACGCCCGCCCCACCGCCGAGACCAACTCCATCGCCTGGCTGGTCTGGCACCTCACCCGGGTCCAGGACGACCATGTCGCGGACGCCTTCGGGCTCGACCAGGTGTGGCTGTCCCAGGACTGGGAGAAGCGGTTCGGCCTGGACCTGCCGCGCCGTGACACCGGATACGGGCACAGCGCGGCGAAGGTCGCCAGGGTCCAGGTCTCCGAGGGCGACCTGCTGACCGGCTACCACGACGCCGTCCACGCGCAGACCCTTCAGGCGCTGCGCGGGCTGACGGCGGCGGAGCTGGAGCGCATCGTGGACGAGCGCTGGGATCCGCCGGTCACTCTGGGCGTACGGCTGGTCAGCGTCCTGTCCGACGATCTCCAGCACGTCGGACAGGCCGCCTATGTGCGCGGGCTGCTTCAGAGCGCGGCCGCGTAACCCGGCAGGACGACGTCCTCGATGAGGGCCCTGCGCTCGTCGAACGGGATGAACGCGCTCTTCAGGGCGTTCACGGTGACGGTGCGCAGGTCCTCGACCGTCCAGCCCGCCTCCTCCACCAGCAGGGACATCTCACGGGTCATCGTCGTGCCGGAGACCAGCCGGTTGTCGGTGTTGAGGGTGACCCGGAAGCCGAGGTCCTTCAGCGCGGTGATCGGGTGCTCGGCGATGGAGGTGGCGGCGCCGGTCTGGAGGTTGGAGGTCGGGCACATCTCCAGGGCGACGCGGCGGTCGCGGACCCAGCCCGCCAGGCGGCCCAGCTTGCCGTCGACGATGTCGTCCGTGATGCGCACGCCGTGGCCGATGCGCTGGGCGCCGCACACCTGGAGCGCCTGGTGGATGCTGGGCAGGCCGTGGGCCTCACCGGCGTGGATGGTGAACGGCACGTTCTCGTGGCGCAGGTACTCGAAGGCGTCCAGGTGGTCGGCGGGCGGGAAGCCGTCCTCGGCGCCGGCGATGTCGAACCCGACGACACCCGCGTCCCGGAAGGCGACCGCGAGGTCGGCGGTGGCCCGGGTGCGGTCGAACATGCGCATGCCGCAGAGCAGGGTGCCGACGCGGACGGGGGTGCCGGCCGCGGCCGCCTTCGCCATGCCGGCGGCGAGGCCCTCCTGGACCGTCTCGACGACCTCGGCCAGGGTCAGCCCGCCGTTCAGCATCAGCTCGGGGGCGTAGCGCACCTCGCCGTAGACCACGCCGTCCGCCGCCAGGTCGAGGACGTACTCCTCGGCGGTGCGCAGCAGGCCCTCGCGGCTCTGCATGACGGCGAGGGTGTGTTCGAAGGTGGCTATGTAACGGACCAGGTCACCGGAGTTGGCGGCCTCGAAGTACCAGGCGGCCAGCTCCTCGGGGTCGGTGGTGGGCAGGGTGTGGCCGATCGCGTCCGCGAGCTCGACGACGGTGGCGGGGCGCAGGCCGCCGTCGAGGTGGTCGTGCAGGACGGCCTTGGGGAGCCGGCGGAGGGTGTCGGTGTCGATGCGGGGCGCGGTCATGAGCGGTTGTTCTCTGGCTTTCTCTGGGGCTTCTGTGGCAGCTGGGGGCAGGGGAGCAGGATCAGCGCTGGGCGGGCTGGAGCAGGTCCCAGCGGTTGCCGTACAGGTCCTGGAAGACGGCGACGGAGCCGTACGCCTCGTGGCGGGGCTCCTCCAGGAAGGTCACGCCGGCGGCGACCATCCGGGCGTGGTCACGGGCGAAGTCCTCGGTGTGCAGGAAGAACCCGACCCGGCCACCGGTCTGGTCGCCGACCCGGGCGCGCTGCGCGTCGCCCACGGCGCGGGCGAGGAGCAGTCCGGTGCCGTCCTGGTGGACGTCCGGGCGCACCACGACCCAGCGCGAGCCGTCGGGGCGCGGCTCGTCCTCGACGAGGCGGAAGCCGAGGGCGTCGGTGTAGAAGCGGATCGCCTCGTCGTAGTCGTCGACAAGGAGGGTGACCAGGGCGATACGGGTCATCGGGACCTTCCGGGAGTCTGATTAGCGGGAGAGGTTATACGTAAAACCTGACGGACGCCAGTCGCCCCGCGGCGGGCGGCACGGAGGAGCGACCGTCGCCACAAGCCCCACCTGGGACAGGCGACTGAGAATCCGTTGGATCGTGCTCATGAGCGAGGCCCGTACAGGGCTCTTGAGGTGCCGTTCAGCCGAACGCGCGGTCGGCCCGGCAGGGGCAGGGTCCGGCCCGCCGGCGGACCGGACCAGGGCCCGAGACCGAGGCGCGGGTGGGTCTCCGGCCCGAGGCGGCGTGGGGCGCCGGCGGCTAGCGTCGCCGCCATGGAGATCACCGAGCCGCCTCGCGGCCCCGAGCAGCGCAAGCGGGACGTACTGGACCGGCTGGAGGAGGAGCTCGACGTCTGGGTCGCCACGGCGGACCCGGCCGGGGTGCCGTACCTCGTCGCCCTGTGGTTCGTCTGGGACGGCGCGCACCTGTGGCTGTCGACCCGGCTCACCAACCCCACGGGCCGCAATCTGCGGGACGGGCGGCGGGTGCGGCTGGCGTTCGGCGCCACCCGGGACGTCGTCCTGATCGACGGCGAGGCGGAGACCTTCACGGCGCGGGGGGTGCCGGCGGAGGCGGCCGAGGCGTTCCTCGCGAGGACGGGGTGGGATCCCCGCGAGGAACGCGCGCCCTACGGCTACTTCAGGGTGCGGCCCCGTGAGGTGCAGGCGTGGCGGGAGGTGCACGAGATGCCGGGGCGGCACGTCATGCGGGACGGAGCGTGGGTCGTCTGACGGCCCGCTCCCCCGTGCTCGCTCAACCGCCCTGCCGCTGCGCGCCGTTGAGTCTCGCCGGCTCCTCGCCCCGGGCCGGAGCGCGCCCGCCGCCACGTTCTCGACGAGGTGGTGGGGGTGCCCGGACCGGGAATGGCCAGGACGTGCGGGCCCGGGCCGGGCCCCAGGCGAGTCTCAGCTGGGCGGGACTGCCGCCGTGGGCACGGGCCACCGCCAGGACCTCCTCGTCGTGGGCGCGCCCCGCGCCCCTCCCTCTCCCGCTATGGCGGAGAACGGCACGAAGGCGATTCCCTTCTCGTCGCAGGCGCGCAGGAGTTCCTCGGTCGCGCGCGGGCGGTCGTCCAGGCCGCAAGCGGTTCCGGACGCTCACCGCGGGGCGACGGCCAGGGCCTCGGTGAGGTGGCGGGGTTCGACGTCGGAGATGCCGGGGTGGCGGACGAGGCCTGCCTCGCGCAGCTCGGCGAGGGCGCCGAGGTGCTCGGCGCCCGAGTCCTGGCGCATACGGCGCAGGTACACGAGGTCAGAGGTGGTCGCGGCCGAGCCGGCGCAGGCTCTCCCCGACGTGGCCGCGCGGGTCCTCGGGGCCGGCCGAGGTGCCCCGCTGAACCGCGTGGTCGCGGGACGGGCCGACCTCGGTGGCGATGAGCAGGTCGTCCGGGTACGGGAACAGCGCACTGTTGATGGGTTCGTCGGCGGAGCGGAGGGAGGAGAAGTGGAAGGCCGCCGTGTCGGTGTGGTTGACGCCGAGGTCGCGCGCCTTGCGCAGGACGGCGATCGACCGGTCACGGTCGCTCGGTGTCCCGGGGTGGAAGGCGGCGCTGCCCGTCGGCCGCATCGCGCCGAAGCCGACGCGGCCGACGGTCAGGTCGCCGAGTCTCCAGGTGCCCGCGGCGTCCGCGGTGATCCCTTCGGAGGTCATGGCGGAGTTCGGTCAGGCGTGCGGTGGTCAGCAGTAGAGATTGCCGCCCGGCGCCACACCGAGGATCTGCGTGAACTGCTGGTACTTGGTGACGCGGCTCTGCACCTGTGCGGGGTTCTTGCCGTCGCACTCCAGGGAGCCGTTGATGGAGCGGATCGTCTGGCCGAAGCCGGCGCCGTTGACCATGGCGTTGTGCGGGGTCATGGTGCCGGGACCGGACTGGGTGTTCCAGTACCACAGGGCCGTCTTCCAGGCGATGGCGGCGTCGTTCTGCACCAGCCACGGGTTGTTCAGCAGGTCGATGCCGAGCGCGTCGCCCGCGGCCTTGTAGTTGAAGTTCCAGCTGAGCTGGATGGGGCCGCGTCCGTAGTAGGCGGCCTGACCGGCCGGGCAGCCGTACGGCTGGCTCCAGTCGCAGTAGTGCGGGTAGTTGGCGGTGTTCTGTTCGACGACGTGCACCAGTCCGCCGGTCTCGTGGCTGACGTTGGCGAGGAAGGCGGCGGCCTCCTGCTTCTTCACCGTGTCACCGCCGGTGGTGGCGAAGCCGGGGTAGGCGGCGAGCGCGGCGGTGAGACCGCTGTAGGTGTAGAAGCCGTTCCGGTTCGGGAACATCTGGTTGAACTGGGCCTCGGTCACCACGAAACTGCCGACGGGCGTCCCGGAGCCGCTGTCGCAGGCGTACGGCTCCCAGTACCAGGTGCTGATGGTCGGGTCGTAGCCCGGATTGTCGTGCTCGGCGATGTAGGCCTTGCCGTCGGTGTAGCGCACGATGTCGCCGGCGCGGTACGCCTTGCCGGCGACCCAGCTCGGATAGCTGGAGCACGCGGCGGCGGACGCCGGGGTGGACGGCAGGAGGACCGGTACCGCGCCGGCGAGGACGAACGCGGTCAGGACAGCGGAGATGCGGCGCCTCGACACGGGATCAACTCCTTCGCGGGGCACGGCCGCTCACCGCAGGGGCAGGGCGGAGCACCAGCCCTGGGCACACGGGGCGGAGGAACCGGCTTCGGTGCGGCGGGCGGCCGTGGTGGGGGTGTGGAGGCACACTCAACCGCTTTGGTCTGTACCAGTCAAGGGTGTAGACCAGTGAACCCGCCCCGGATACCGTCGGCTTGTCCTCGTGCCCTCCTCCCCGAACGGCACACCCGGATCGACACCGCGCGTCGCGGCACCGGAAGAATCGTCCCCATGACCGCACCGCACCCCCTCGTCACCAGCGCCCGCCGCCTGGCCGACGAGCTGCTGGCCCCACACGCCGAACGCGTCGACCAGGAGGGCGTGCCGGTGAGCCACCTCACCGAGATCCGGCGCTCGGGTCTGCTGGGGGCGAACGCGCCGAAGGAGTACGGCGGGTCGGCGGCCCCCGCCGCGGTGGTGCGGGAGACGGCGGAGATCCTGGCCGGAGCGTGCTGTTCGACGTGGTTCGTGCAGACGCAGCACCACACCCCGGTGCTGACGCTGGCCAGGAGCGAGGCTCCGGTGCGCGACCGCCTGCTGGCCCCGCTGGCGCGCGGCGAACTGCTGTCCGGGGTGGCCTACGCCCACCTGCGGGCGTACCCGCGCACACCCGTCCGGGTGAGCCGGGAGCGGGGCGGCCGGCGCTTCGAGGGGACGGTGCCCTGGTACACCGGGTGGGGCCTGAACGACGTCATGCTCCTCGCCGGGGTCACCGACGCCGGCGAGGCGCTGTTCGCCTTCGCGGACGCCCGGGAGCAGCCGGGTCTGCGCGCGTCGGAGCCGATGCGGCTGGCTGCCCTCACCGCGTCCAGGACGGTGTCCCTGGAGCTGGACGGCCTCTGGTTGCCCGAGGAGTCGGTGGTCCTCCGGACACCGTACGAGCAGTGGGCGGCGACGGACCACCCGAAGACGGTGAACGCCGGCCCGGCGCTCTTCGGCATCACGGAGTCGGCCCTGGCCCTGCTGGACGAGGACACGGCGGCTCCCCTGCGCGCCCGCCTGGCCGAGGTGCGCGGCCGGGCCTACGCCCTCGCCGATCACCCGGTGCCGCACGAGTACGCGGAGGAGAGGCTGGCCCTGAGGACACAGGCGTACGAGGTGCTGCTGACGGCCACCACGGCGGCGGTGGTGGCGGGGGGCGGACGCTCGATGCTGCTGTCGAGCAGGGCCCAACGCCTGGCGAGGGAGGCCCTGTTCCTCCTGGTCCAGGGCCAGACACCCGCGTCACGGACGGCACACCTGAACGCCCTGGCCGGCGGCTTGCCGTAAGAAGCGCGGGCCATGTGCCGGGGTGCGGCTCCACCGCTCGGCCCGGCTGGACCCACTCGGCCCCTCAGCCCACTGGGCCCCCTCGCCCACTCGGTCCCCTCGGCCCGCTCGACCCACTCAGCCGCTCGCCCCGCTCAGCCCTTCGAACGGCACCCCCACCGGCGCTGCCCGATCGGCCGCCGGGTGCCGCCACAGGCCCCGCGCGGCGAGCCGCGGCAGCACGCCCTCCCCGAACCAGTACGCCTCCTCCAGATGCGGATAGCCCGACAGCACGAACTCCTCGATGCCCAGCGCCGCGTACTCCTCGATCCGCTCGGCGACCTCCTCGTGGCTCCCCGCCAACGCCGTCCCCGCACCGCCGCGCACCAGCCCGATGCCCGCCCACAGGTTGGGATGGATCTCCAGCCCGTCCCGGCTGCCGCCGTGCAGCGCGAGCATCCGCCGCTGCCCCTCGGACTCGCTGCGGGCCAGTCCGGCCTGCACGGACCGCACGGTCTGCGGGTCGAACCCGTCGAGCAGCCGGTTCGCCTCCGCCCACGCCTGCTCGGAGGTGTCCCGGGTGATGACGTGCAGCCGGATGCCGAACCGCAGGGCGCGCCCGTGCTGCGCCGCCAGCCCCCTGATCCAGGCGATCTTCTCGGCGACCTGGGCGGGCGGCTCGCCCCAGGTGAGGTAGACGTCGACGTGCCGGGCGGCGATCGCGCCGGCGACGGGCGAGGAGCCCCCGAAGTACACCTCGGGGACCGGATCGGGCAGCCGGGCCAGTCGCGCGTCCTCGACCCGGAGGTGCTCGCCCTTCAGGTCGACGGTCTCGCCCTCCCACAACGCCCGTACGACCTCGAGGAATTCGCCGGTACGGCGGTAGCGGTCGTCCTTGTCGAGGAAGTCGCCGTAGGCCCGCTGCTCGTGGCTCTCACCGCCGGTGACGACGTTGAGCAGCAGCCGTCCGCCGGTCTGCCGCTGGAAGGTGGAGGCCATCTGCGCGGCGAGCGTGGGCGAGAGGAAGCCGGGCCGGAAGGCGACCAGGAACTTCAGCCGCTCGGTGTTCTGGCTGACCATCGCGGTGGTCAGCCACGCGTCCTCGCACCAGGCCCCGGTCGGGGTGAGCGCGCCCACGAAGCCCAGGTCCTCCGCGGCGCGGGCGATCTGGCTCAGGTAGGCGACCGTGGGCGGCCGGTCCCGTCCCGAGGCGGTGACGGGCGCGCCGTGGCCGCCGCCGACGACGTGGCGGCTGTCGCCGTTGGTGGGCAGGAACCAGTGGAAGGTGAGGGACACGTGGGGTCTCCGATCAGAGGGGTCACGGGAGGAGGCCGTGGCGGGGCGGACAGCCCCCGTGGGGCACGTGACGGCCGACGTGCTGGATCCTCCGGTGCCGCCGGCGGTCACCAGCGCGGACGTGGGTCGCCTCAGCTCGCCGTGGCCAGGTACGGCGTACGCCCCAGGGCGCGCGAGAACCGGTCGACGACCTGAGTGAGCGCCTCGGTGGCGGCCGGGGCGACGGTGATCGAGCCGTCGTCGTGGGCGGTGATGTCCTTGTCGAGGGTGAACCAGCCCTGCACGATGTGGGCGGCGCCCATGGAGGTGAGGACGGGCCGCAGCGCGTAGTCGATGGCGAGGACGTGGGCGACCGATCCGCCGGTGGCGAGCGGCAGCACGGTCTTCCCGGTGAGCGCGTACTGCGGGAGCAGATCGAGGAGCGCCTTGAGGACTCCCGAGTACGACGCCTTGTAGACGGGGGTGCCCACGACGACTCCGTCGGCGCGCGCGAACAGCTCGGTGGCCTCGACGATCGCGGGGTGGCGGAAGTCCGCGCCGAGCAGGGCCTCGGCCGGGATCGTACGCACGTCGAGCGGGATCACCTCGTGGCCCTGGGCGATGAGCCGCTGGTCGAGGTGGCGCAGCAGACGGCCGGTGCGGGAGGAGGCGGAGGGGCTGCCGGAGACGGACAGGACGGTGGCCATGGGTCCTCTTTCGGGGAGTCCGGGGCGCCCGTGCGGGGCGGGCGCCCCGGTGGGAGCGGTCAGGTGCCGAAGACCGATCGCGCGGGCACCGCGGACACGCGGAACCCTGGAATCGGGACGTTTCTCGGGCACACCGAATTCACGGGGGATTGCCGACGCGCTCGGGAGGCGCCGGAGAAAGAAGAAAGGAAGAAGACGCACACGACCGCCCCGGCAAAGGCGGATGCGGTTCTCGGTGCGGAAAAGGGCGCGGCGGATCCGCGGACGGGATCAGGCCGTGGCGCGACGGGCGCAACAGGAGGCGCTGGAGACACGCGCGAGGTCGACATGGCGTCGCCGCGTGAGGTCCAGTCGCGTCTTCATGGCGTCGATCGTGGCAGCCACCGGCCGGGACCGTCAAGGAAATCCCGGCCGGTCTCGTATCGCGGACCCCCGCATTTCACGTCAGTACGCGGGAAAGTCTTCAAGGCGCTTGAAATGCGCGCGTGTTGTTCCGGCGTGCGGTCGGAAACGGCGGGAATGCCGGTGGCGGTCACCCCGTTCGGTTTTCGCGTGGGCCGCGAGGAACTGCCTTCCGTACGGCCCACGTCGAACACGAGACCGTGGGGGAACGGGACCGTCGCCGTCAGGTGTGCCGGCCTTCGCCGCCGGTCCCGATGCCGTCAGTCCTCCTCGCCCGCCGGCACCACGACGAGGAAGGCGTCGGACTCCAGGTCCATCACGACGGTCGCGGGCTCACCCTCCGCCCGCCGTCGTGCCGCGCATTCCTCCGCCGGCCACGATCCGCGCGGAGCTCCCGCAGGAAACCGCTCCAACACCTTCGCGCCCATAGCGGCAGACACCTCCCGTCTCGAAACGGACAACTCCCTCGTCATGCGCCTGCCCCGGATCGGCGCGAGCATGTTCACGTGCGCGCGGCCCGGTCCTCACCGGCCGTGGCACCACCGCGGCTGAGCCGTCCCGGCCACCACGCCCGCCGTCCGATGTCCCGCACGAGGGCGGGCACCAGCAGCGAGCGCACCACGAGGGTGTCCAGCAGCACGCCGAAGGCGACGATGAAGGCGATCTGGGCGAGGAAGGCCAGCGGGATCACGCCGAGCGCGGCGAAGGTGGCCGCCAGCACCACGCCGGCGGAGGTGATGACGCCGCCGGTGGTGACCAGGCCGCGCAGGACGCCCTCGCGCACGCCGTGCCGCAGGGACTCCTCGCGGACCCGGGACATGAGGAAGATGTTGTAGTCGACGCCCAGCGCCACGAGGAAGACGAAGCCGTACAGCGGCACCGACGGATCGGTGCCGGTGAAGCCGAACACGTGCCGGAAGACGAGGCTCGAAACGCCCAGGGTGGCGAGGAAGTTGAGGGCGACGGTGACCACGAGCAGGGCGGGCATCAGCAGGGAGCGCAGGAGCACGGTCAGGATGAGGAAGATGATCGCGAGGACGACCGGCACGATCAGGGTGCGGTCCCGTTCCGCCGTGCGCAGGGTGTCGTACTGCTGGGCGGTGTAGCCGCCGACCAGGGCGTCCGCGCCGGGCACCGCGTGCAGGTCGGTGCGCAGCCGCGCCACGGTGTCCTTGGCGGCGTCACTGTCGGCCGCCGCGGTCAGGGTGACGTCGACGCGGACCCTGCCGTCGACGACGAGCGGCTCTCCGCCGGGCCGCCCGGACGCCGCCACGGGCGCCGCGGAGGCGACGCCCGCGGTCTTCTGGGCCGTCGCCACCACCCGCTCCGCCCGGTCGGCGTCGGCGATGACCACCGTCGGGTTGCCGGAGCCGCCGGGGAAGTGCCGGGCGAGCGTCCGCTGCGCGGTCACGGACGGGGCGTCGTCGACGAAGGTCTCGTCGAGCGGCACGCCCCGGGAGGTGAGGGTGGGTGCGAACGCGGCGCAGGCGAGCAGCGCGGCCAGCGACACCGCCCACACCGCGCGGGGCGCGCGGTCGACCACGTCGGCGATCCGACGCCAGACACCCGCTCCGCCGGTGCCCCGGCCGGCCGGACGGGGTTTCGCGGGCCAGTACGCGGCGCGGCCCAGGAGGACCAGGACGGCGGGGAGGAAGGTGAGGGTGCTGACGACGGCGGCGGCGATGCCGATGGCCCCGACCGGCCCCAGGGCACGGTTGTTGGTCAGGTCGCTGAGCAGCAGGGCGAGCAGCCCCAGGGCGACCGTCGCGGCGCTGGCCACGATGGCGCCCCAGGACTGCCGCAGCGCGGCCCGGGCGGCCGCGAACCGGTCCGCGCGCGAGGTGAGTTCCTCGCGGAAGCGGGCGGTGAGCAGCAGGGCGTAGTCGGTGGCCGCGCCGATCACCAGGATGGAGAGGATGCCCTGGACCTGTCCGTCGACACGGACCACGTCGTGGTCGGCGAGGACGTAGACGACGGTGCAGGCGAGACCGAGGGCGAAGACCGCGCCGAGGATGATCACGAGGGGGAGCAGCAGGCTTCGGTAGACGAGCAGCAGGATGACGAGGACGGTGACCAGGGCGACGGCGAGCAGCAGGCCGTCGATGCCGGCGAAGGCGTCGGACAGGTCCGCCTGGCTGGCGGCCGGGCCGGCCAGGTGGACCGTGGTGCCGGGGACGCGTTCGGCGGTGGCGCGGATGTGGTCGAGGGCCGGGGCGAGGTCGTCGCCGAGGTCGGGGCGCAGGGGCACCACGCCTTGGAGGGCCTTCCCGTCCTCGGAGAGCAGCGCGGGCGAGGCCCGGCCGGTGACACCGGGGGCGTCGGCGAGGGCGGCGAGCGCCCGGTCGGCGGCCGCGCGCCGGTCCCGCAGGGCGGTGTCCCGGTCACCGGTCCACACGACGATCGCGGGCAGCGTCTCGTCCTGGCGGAAGGCCCGCTGGGCGGCGATGACCTCGGTCGACTCGGCACTGCGCGGCAGGAAGGCGGCCTGGTCGTTGGTGGCGACCTCGCCCAGGCGTCCGGCGTAGGGGCCGAGGACGCCGCCGACGCCGAGCCATACGGCGACGAGGAGGAGGGGGACGAGCCAGCGGGCGCGTCGAGGGGTGACGGACATCGTTCTCCAAGCGGACGGCAAGTATCTCGATCGAAAACAATCTCAATGATTGAGTTAGTTTGCGGATGAGATCGTAGACGGTGCCCGTTCTTCCGCCGGAGGCCGGTCCCCGGATGCGCGGGGACGGCGCGTGGTCAGCGGACGGGGGGCGTGATCGCCGAGAGCTCCTCGCCCATCGCCGCGAGGAAGCGCAGCACCACCGCCAGCTCGTCCTCGCTGAAACGGGACCGGGCGGCCTCGGTCGCCTCGGCCAGCGGCCGGAAGTAGGTGCGGGCGGCCGAGCGGGCGTCGGAGGCGTAGTACAGGTGGACCACCCGGCGGTCGGCGCTCTCGCGGACCCGGCGGATGTGTCCCGCGCGTTCCAGCCGGTCCACGCAGGCGGTGACGGCACCGGAGGTCAGCCCGAGGTGTTCGCGCAGGCGGGTGGGGGTCATCGGCTCGTCGGCGTCGAGGATCGCGGCGAGTGCCTGGACGTCCGTGGCGTGCAGTCCGTGGTCGGCGGCGAAGCCGTGCACCAGCCGGTTGATCTCCCCGTTCATCCGGCGCAGCCGGACGGCGAAGGCGTGCAGGTCGGTCGGTGCCCCGGACGCGTCGGGCCGGTCTCCCCCGGCGCGGTGCTCACGGTCGTTCGCTGTGGCCACGCGATCAGCCTAGTCGTTGCGTGTGATCACCCGATCGTGCGCACGGACGCCCCCGCGCATCCGCGGGTGGCCCGCGCGGGGAAGCGATACCCGGGGGCCGCCGACGACACGAAGGATCCGAGGACAGATGACCGCACACGGCCACGACCTCCGAGCCCCGCTCTGCCTGGTGACGGGTGCCACGGGGTACATCGGCGGCCGGCTCGTGCCGGAGCTGCTCGCCGCGGGGTACCGGGTGCGCTGCCTGGCCCGCTCCCCCGAGCGGCTGCGCGACCACCCCTGGGCCGGCGAGGCCGAGGTGGTGCGCGGGGACGTGACGGACGCCGCGTCGGTCGCGGAGGCGATGGCCGGCGTCGAGGTCGCCTACTACCTGGTGCACGCCCTGGGCACCGGCGAGGACTTCGAGGACACCGACCGGCGGGCCGCGCGGATCTTCGGGTCGCGGGCCCGCGCCGCCGGGGTGCGCCGCGTCGTCTACCTCGGCGGACTCACCCCGCCCGGCGTGCCCGAGCGGGAGCTGTCGCCGCATCTGCGCTCCCGCGCGGAGGTCGGCCGCATTCTCCTCGGCTCCGGCGTCCCCACCACGGTCCTGCGGGCGGCGGTGGTCATCGGCTCCGGCTCGGCCTCGTTCGAGATGCTGCGCTACCTCACCGAGCGCCTGCCCGTCATGGTCACGCCGAGCTGGGTGCGCACCCGGATCCAGCCCGTCGCGGTGCGGGACGTGCTGCGCTACCTCGTCGGCAGCGCCGGGATGCCCGCCGAGATCAACCGGACCTTCGACATCGGCGGTCCGGACGTCCTGACGTACCGCGACATGATGAGCCGTTACGCCGCCGTGGCGGGCCTGCCGCGCCGGCTGATCCTGTCCGTGCCGGTGCTCACCCCCGGCCTGTCCAGCCACTGGGTCGGCCTGGTCACGCCCGTGCCGGCCGCCATCGCACGGCCGCTGACGGAGTCGCTGCGGCACGAGGTGGTCTGCCGCGAGCACGACATCGCACGGTACGTGCCGGACCCGCCGGGCCATCCCGTCGGCTTCGACGAGGCGGTGCGGCTGGCCCTGCAGCGGGTGCGCGCCGCGCAGGTCACCACCCGCTGGTCCTCCGCCTCCCTCCCCGGCGCTCCCAGCGACCCGCTGCCCACCGACCCCGACTGGGCCGGCGGAAGCCTGTACACCGACGACCGCGAACTGCCGGTGGACTCCTCGCGTGCGGCCCTCTGGCGGGTGATCGAGGGCATCGGCGGCGACAACGGCTGGTACTCCTTCCCGCTCGCCTGGGCGGTGCGCGGATGGCTGGACCGGCTGGTCGGCGGGGTGGGGCTGCGCCGGGGCCGGCGGGACGCGGCGCGGCTGCGGGTCGGCGACTCGCTGGACTTCTGGCGGGTCGAGGAGATCCAGCCGGGGAGCCTGCTGCGGCTGCGGGCGGAGATGCGGCTGCCGGGCCTGGCATGGCTGGAGATGTACGCCGAGACGGACGGCGCCGGCCGTACCCGCTACCGCCAGCGCGCCCTGTTCCACCCGCACGGGCTGCTCGGCCAGGCGTACTGGTGGGGCGTCTCCCCCTTCCACGCCGTGGTGTTCGGGGGCATGGCCCGCAACATCGCCCGGGCCGCGGCGGCGGAGTCCCGCGGGGCGACGTCGCCCGAGTCCCGCAGGGGGACGCCCGCCGCCTGAGTCCCGCGGGACGGCCGCCGTGCATCCGCCGGGCGCACCGACGCGGAAGCACCCGGTGGACCCCTCACCTCATCCGGAGTCAGCGTCATGAACGTCTCGGTCGTCCTGTTCACCTCCGACCTGCGCCTGCACGACCATCCGCCGCTGCGCGCGGCCCTGGAGGGCACCCGGGAGGTGGTGCCGCTGTTCGTGCGGGACCGTGCCGTCGACGGCGCCGGGTTCGCCGTCCCCAACCGGCTGGCGTTCCTCTCCGACTGCCTGCGGGACCTCGACGCGGGGCTGCGGGAGCGGGGCGGCCGGCTCGTGGTCCGCTCCGGGGACCTGGTCGCGGAGGTGTGCCGGGTGGCCGCCGAGGCGGGCGCCGACGAGGTGCACCTGTCGGCGGACGTGAGCGCGCACGCGCACCGCCGGGAGGAGCGGCTGCGGCACGCCCTGGAGACCGAGGGGGTGCGCCTGCACGTCCATGACGCGGTGACGACCGCTGTCGCGCCCGGCGTGGTCACGCCGTACGGTTCCGACCACTTCGCCGTGTTCACGCCGTACTTCCGGCGGTGGTCGGAGCAGCGGCCGCGGGACGTGCTCGACGCGCCGGGGACCGTCCGGGTGCCGGACGGTATCGGCTCGGAGGAGCTGCCGTCGTACAAGGGCGTGTCGGAGGGGCTGGCCCCGGGCGGGGAGACGGAGGGGCGGGAGCGGCTGGCCGCCTGGCTGCGCGGCGGGCTCGCCCTGTACGCGGACCGGCACGACGACCTGGCCGGCGACGCGACCTCCCGCCTCTCGCCCCACCTGCACTTCGGCACGCTCTCCCCCGTCGAGCTCGTGCGGCGGGCGCGCGCGGTGGGCGGCCCGGGCGCCGAGGCGTTCGTACGGCAGCTCGCCTGGCGCGACTTCCACCGCCAGCTGCTGGCGTCCCGCCCGGACGCGTCCCGCGCCGACTACCGCCCGCGGCAGGACCGCTGGCGTACGGAGCGGACGGCCCGGGCGGAGATCGATGCGTGGCGGGAGGGCCGTACCGGCTACCCGGTCGTGGACGCGGCGATGCGGCAGCTGCGCCACGAGGGCTGGATGCACAACCGTGGCCGGCTGCTGACCGCGAGCTTCCTCACCAAGACGCTGTACGTGGACTGGCGGATCGGCGCCCGGCACTTCCTGGACTTCCTGGTCGACGGGGACGTGGCCAACAACCAGCTCAACTGGCAGTGGGTCGCGGGAACCGGCACGGACAGCCGGCCCAACCGGGTCCTCAACCCCGTCACCCAGGCCAAGCGGTACGACCCCGACGGGACGTACGTCCGGCGCTGGGTGCCCGAACTGGCGGGGATCGCGGGGCCCGCGGTGCACGAGCCGTGGAAGCTGCCGGGCCTGGACCGCGCGGCGATCGACTACCCGGATCCCCTCGTCGAACTGTCCGAGGGGCTCGCCCGGTTCAGGCGGGCGCGCTCGCAGGACTGAGGACGCGCAACGACGCGGTCGGACCGCATGCGTCCGCCCACGCCGACGCAGGCTTCGAGCACGCGGACGTCGAGGCCCGCGGTGAGCAGGTCCCGGACGCACGCGAGTCCGGCGACGCCCGCTCCGATCACGAGGACGTCCGGGGGGTTTTTCCTGGCCATGGTCACGTCCGTGCCCTTCGTCGAGCGGCCGGTGGTGGGATCACCGCCCGCTGACACTTCCCGTCGCGCCCGTTGGGCGGATGCGGCCGCGGGACTCAGACGGGCGAGGCACTCGGGCTGGTCCGTCCGGGCCGGTCGTCGACGGGCAGCAGGCCGGGCCGCTTGGCCGTGCGGCCGTCACCGGAGGAGCGGCCCCGCAGGCGACGGCCGAGCCAGGGGCCCAGGAAGGCGGCCGCCCAGCGCAGTTCGCCGAACCCGGCGCGCCATCCGGCCGGGGCGGAGGACGACGGGGCGGGCAGGGGGTGGGTCCAGGAGTCGTCGCTGCCGGGGACGCCGAGGGCGTGCGCGACGGCGGCGGCGATCCGGGCGTGGCCGAGCGGGGAGGCGTGCAGCCGGTCAGGGCTCCACAGGCGCGGATCGGTGACCACGTCGTGACCGCGGGTCTCGGCCACGACGACACCGTGTCGTCCGGCCGCTTCCCTGATGCGGGAGTTGAGGGCGAGGACGCGCGGGGCGAGCGGGCGGGCGAGGGGGACGAGGCGGGCGACGTCGGGGAAGGTCACGGTGGCGACGCGGGCGCCCTGCGCGGTGAGCGCGGCGAACGCCGCCTCCAGGTGGCCGGCGACCTCGTCGGCGTCGAAGCGGGGCCGCAGCAGGTCGTTGACGCCGGCGACCACGGTGGCCAGGTCGGGACGCAGGGCGAGGGCGGGAGCGAGCTGCTCGGCGCGGACCTGCCTCGCGCGCCGGCCGCGGACGGCCAGGTTGGCGTAGCGCAGACCGGGGTGGTGGTGCGCCAGGTTCTCCGCGAGGCGGTCCGCCCAGCCCCGCAGGCCGGTGTCGTCGTCACCGTCGCCGAGTCCCTCGGTCTGGCTGTCACCGAGAGCCACGTAGCGCGTGTAACGGATCCACGTGCCGGTCATGGACAGCCCCCTGTTCGCCGGTCGACCGGGGCAGCATACTCACTTTTTTGACTACTCAGGTAGGGGGTCACTGAGCAGACGGGGCAGAGGGGGGGACGGCTCCGGCAACGGGCGACCGCAGCGGCTGGGTGGCGCAAGGGTGCCGGCCGAGGAGGAGAACGCGCCCGGACCGCCGCCTCACCAGGTGCGCCCGGCGCCCAGCACCAGGTCGCGGACGCGGGTGACGTCGGGGTTCTCCACGGCACCGGGCCGCTGGACGAGGAAGCCGGTGTTGATCGGCGGGTCGTCCGGTTCGTGCAGGGCGACGAGCGCACCCGAGGCCAGCTCGGCGAGGCAGAGGTAGCGGGGCAGCACCGTGAAGCCCGCCCCGGCGACGACCGCCGCCAGCACCCCGCGCAGGTCGGGCACGGTCACCGCGGCGGGGCTCGACAGCCGCCGCCCGAAGACGTGCCGCCAGTAACGACGGGCGATCGGCAGGTCCTCCGCGTACGTGACCAGCGGCACGGACTGGAGCGCCGTGGGCAGCTGCGCGGCCGGCCGGTCCCCGATCCGGGCGGCCCACGCCGGTGCGGCGACCAGCACGAACTCCTCGTCCGTCAGGGGCGCCGAGATCAGGGTGCGGCCACGTGGGCGGGTCGTGGCGATGACGAGGTCGTGCCGTCCGGCCCGCAGCTCGTCGAGCAGCGGCTCGGTCAGACCGGTCGCCACCCGCAGCCGGACGCCGTCCGCCACCAGCGGCGCCAGGGCGGGCAGGACCCGGGCGCACAGCAGTTCGGCGGGCCCGGCGAGGTGCACCGGGTCGGCCCGGCCGGCCGCCGTCGGGTCCGGGCCGGCCACCGCGGCCAGTTCGTCGAGCGGGGCGGCGACCCGGGCCGCGAGCGCGTCGGCGACGGCCGTGGGGGCGACACCGCGCGGGAGCCGCTCGAACAGTTCCCGCCCGGCCTGCCGCTCCAGGGCGCGCATCTGCGTCGTCACGGTCGGCTGGGACAGGCCGAGGGACTGCGCGGCCCCGGTGAACGAGCCCGAGCGGTACACCGCGAGGAAGGTGCGCAGCAGGTTGAGGTCGAGGTGCTGGGTGTGCTCCACCCGGCCCAGTATTCCCTTGCACTCCATTACGTTTCCAATGCCTGCCATTGGAAGTTCCATTGGATCCCTATGGGTGACGGGGCCTACTTTCGGAGACACGACACGCTGACGTTCCGCATCCGGGACGTCAGCACCGACACCGCGGAGACACACCATGGCAAAGATCCTGTTCGTGATGACCGGCGCCGACCACTGGACGCTCGCCGACGGCACCCGGCACGCCACCGGCTTCTGGGCCGAGGAGGCCGTCGCCCCCCACCAGGCGTTCCGGGCGGCGGGGCACGAGGTCGTCGTGGCGACGCCCGGCGGAGTCGTCCCGCCGGTCGACAAGGGCAGCCTCGCCGCCGAGGCCAACGGCGGTCAGGAGGCCGCCGACCGGATCGCCGCCGGGCTCTCGGCCATGACCGAGCTCGAGCACCCGGTGCGCCTGGAGGACGTGGACCTCGACGACTACGCGGCCGTCTTCTACCCCGGCGGGCACGGGCCGATGGAGGACCTGGCCGTCGACGCCGACTCCGGCCGGCTCCTGGTCCGGACGCTGGAGTCGGGCAAGCCGCTCGGGGTGGTCTGCCACGGCCCCGCCGCCCTGCTGGCCGCGGTGCGGGAGGACGGCTCCAACGCGTTCGCGGGCTACCGAGTCGCCGCCTTCACCAACGCCGAGGAGCTCCAGGCGGGGCTGGGCGAGCAGGCCCGGTGGCTGCTCCAGGACCGGCTGACCGAGGCCGGCGTCGACGTGCGGGTCGGCGAGCCGTGGGCACCGCACGTGATCGTGGACCGCAACCTCGTCACCGGCCAGAACCCGGCCTCCTCCGAGCCGCTCGCCGCCGAGCTGCTGAAGAAGCTGGGCTGACCGTGGGCGCCGACCGGCTCCCCGAGGTCCTGGACGCCACGTACCAGTGCCTCACCCGGTACGGCGTGCGGCGCACCACGATGGACGACATCGCCTCGACGATGGGCGTCTCCCGGTCGGCGGTCTACCAGTACGTTCGCAACAAGGACGACGCCTTCCGGCGGCTCGCCGCCCGGCTGCACGACCGGGCCCTGGAGCGGGCCCGGCGGGCCGCTGCCGCACCGGAGGTCCCGTACGCCCAGCGCGTGCGGGGCGTCCTGGCCGCAAAGCTCGACCTGGTCCTGCGGCTCGCCGGGGACTCCCCGCACACCGCCGAACTGTTCGACGACAAGGGCCGCCGTTTCGGCTCGCTGTGCGCCGCGTTCGGCACGGACCTGCGGGGCCTGCTGGTCGGCCTGTTCACCGAGGCCGGCACGGCGGACGGCGTCACCGCGGCCGAGGCGGCGGACATCTGCCTCGCGCTGGTCGTGGGCCTGCAGGACGTGCCGGACGCGCGCCGCCTGCTCGCTCCGGCGGCCGACGCAGTGGTGGCGGGGCTGCTCGGCGAGGAGCGCCGCTGACACCGGGGCGCCGCGCGAGCCGGCACCGGGACGCGGGAACACCGGACGCCGGGACGCAGAGACACCGGGACGCCGGGACAAGTCGGTGGGACGTGGGCGCGACCACGTTCCGCCGGCCGGCCCGCCGCAGCACGCCGGACGCCAGGACGCAGGACGCAGGACGCAGGACGCAGGACCATCAGACTCCGGGACTGGCACCGGCTCACGCCGGGACGTCGTACCCGCCACACCGGGACGTCGTACCAGCTGACGCCGGAAGGTCGTACCAGCTCACGCCGACACGTCGGACCGGTTCCCGCCGCGCTGCGGGGCAAGGGAGGCCAAGGCCTGGCAGCGCGGGGCGCCTCACGTGAACGTCCGGGGACCGTCCCCCGCCTACGCGAGCACCTGCGCGCCGGACAGCATCTCCAGGGCCTCCCGGAGTCCGGTCGGCCGTGGCATCCCCTGCGCGGCGCGTCCCGCCCAGCCGGGACCGCCGAGCACGACCGTCGGCCCGCGCCGTGCGCCGTGCACGCCCCACCGCGTCTCGGCGACGTGCCGGGCCAGCGCCAGACTCGCCGTGGAGCGGGCCTGCGCCCACAGGACCACCGCTGACGGCCCCAGGCGCCGCACCGCGGCCGTCAGCGCCTCCGCGGGCACGGCGGCGCCGAACATGCGGGTG
This sequence comes from Streptomyces sp. NPDC051315, assembly GCF_044455165.1. Classification (NCBI taxonomy): domain Bacteria; kingdom Bacillati; phylum Actinomycetota; class Actinomycetes; order Kitasatosporales; family Streptomycetaceae; genus Streptomyces; species Streptomyces sp. NPDC051315. Next base: position 132,793 of record NZ_JBITEN010000008.1, on the reverse strand, counting down.
GGGAGCCCGAGCCGGCTCAGCCCCGCGTTGAGCGCCTCCAACGGCAGGGTGTGCTGCTCGCCGGGCACGCAGGCCAGCACCACCGGCCCCGCGCCGCCCGCCCCCTCCCCGGGGACGGACCCTCCGGTGGCGCGGCGCAGGGCGGTGGAGACGTGCCAGGACAGCAGGTGCTCGACCTCGACGTACCGGTCGCCGGACGACGCCCACTTGCGTCCCACGGCGTGCAGGGTCGGCACCATCACCTCCTGCCAGGCGACGGTCAGCCCGTACTGTTCGACGGCCGTGCCCAGCTGCTCCTCGACGGCCGGCGCGTCGAGCCGTACGGCGGCGCGGGCGAGTCCCCTGCACTCCTGACGCACGTCGCCGCCGAAGGGGAGCGCACCGGCCACTTGGGACCGGCCCACGCCGTCCGGCACGCTGCCGGCCCGCGGCAGGGGGCTCGCCCCCGCTCCGCGACCGGCCTCCCTCGCCGCCCGCGCCGCCTCGGCGGGCGGCACCCCGGCCGTCGTCAGCCGGCACATCGCCTCCAGCACGGCCACGTCGTCCGGCCGCCAGCGACGGTGGCGTCCGTCGGCGCGGACCGCGGGTCCGATGCCGTACCTCCGGTCCCAGGACCGCAGCGTGGTGGGCGCCACGCCCAGTCGGCGGGCCAAGGCCCCGGTGGTCAGGCCGGGGTCGTCCGGGCTCGGGGACTCGCTCATGACTCGACGATACGACGCGAAAACGACGCATGTTGAGGCGCGGGCGCCGCGGCTCGCACGATGACGGCACGGGAACACCCCCGGACGACGTCCCGGCCCGCTGACAGGCCGCCCGACGTGAGGAGCCGCCGCCATGAGCCTGCCGTCCTGCGCCCTGGCCCCGCCCGCCTCCACCACCACCGAGGGCGCGCCCACCGCGGACCACCTGCCCGACGAGGAACTGGCCCGCGGCCTGGCCGCGGGCGACGAGGCGTGTCTGGCCGCCGCCTACCGGCGCTGGTCGGCGCTGGTGCACACGCTGGCCCGGCGTTCCCTGGGCGACGCCAAGGAGGCCGAGGACGTCACCCAGCAGGTGTTCCTCGGCGTCTGGCGCGGTCACGCGGGCTACCGGCCCGAACGCGGCACGGTCGGCGGCTGGATCGTCGGCATCACCCGGCGCAAGATCGCCGACGCCCTCGCCGCCCGCACCCGTCGCCGCGAGCTGGTCGCCTCGGCCGGGTCCGTCCTCGCCCTGGCCGACCCCGGACGCGACCGCCCCGAGACCGTCCTCGACCGCGTCCTGGTGAGCGCCGAACTCGCCAGGCTGCCGGCGCCCCAGCGGCAGGTGCTGCGGCTGGCCTTCTACGAGGACCTGACGCAGACCCAGATCGCGGCGCGCACCGGCTGGCCGCTGGGCACGGTCAAGAGCCACGCCCGGCGCGGGATGCACCAGCTGCGCCTGCGTCTGGAGCCGGGGACACCCTCCTGACCGGCTCCCGAGGTCCGCTCGCGGACATGTCGACGCCCTTTCGACGCACGAACGCTGCATCGAATGCCTCCGATCGCGGCGCGGACTCGATACGCCCGAATCGCAGCCTCCGAGCCTCAGCATCGAATGCCCCCGAATCGCACCGGGCGGCGGCGCGGATCAGTGCATCCGAAGCGCGCGCACCGACGGAAGTCCTTCCCGCGGCGTCCCGTCCCCTCGGGCGCCGCGGCGGGAGCGCGGCCCCGCTCCCCCTCGCCCCCGGAGAGGGTCGGTACGCTCCGGGGGCGAGCCCCCGCCCGACCGGCACGGCCCGTCCCACCTCCCACACCCAAAGAGCGGGCAAGCGCAGAATGGACCTGCGCGGCGCTTACCGCACACCGCACCACAGACGCGGTCGGCCTGCGAGTCGAAGGAGACGAGTCATGGCCAACGCCTCGCCCACCAGAGGCGACATGTCGACTCACCCCGATGTACCCGAGATGCGGTCGCGGTACGACCGCGTCCTCGGTGGTCGTGATGTGGCGCTCGTGGACGGACCGGTGTTCCTGCTCGGTCTGTACTGCGCCGTGTCCCCGTGGATACTCCACTACACCGCCGGCCAGCCCGCGCTCGTGGTCCACAACCTGGTCGTCGGCATTGCGCTCGGCGTGCTGGCACTCGGATTCACCGCGGCTCCGGCCCGCATGTACGGCCTCAGCTGGGCCATGTGCGCGCTGGGCATCTGGATGATCATCGCTCCGTGGGTCGTCGGAGACAGCCCCGACGCCGGTGTTGTCGTGAACAACGTCGTCATCGGCGCCTTCGCCCTGCTCCTCGGGTTGCTGTGCGCCGGTACGGCGGCGAAGAGCGTCCCCAGGTCGTAGCCACCCCGACACGGTCGACGCCACTCCCGGCACACGGGAAGGCGGCCCGGTCGGCCCACGAGCGGGCCGGCCGGGCCGCGTCGCCCCACGAGGCGCTCAGGGCACGTACACGTACGGCGTGGTCGTGCTCAGGGCCGCGAGGCCGAGCCGCTCCAGAATGGGGCGGCTCCGGTCGGAGGCGTCGACCTGGAGGTAGCGGTAGCCGCGGTCGGCGGCGACCCGGGCGCGGTGGGCGACCAGGGCCCGGTAGATGCCGCGGCCGCGCCAGCCCTCGACGGTGCCGCCGCCCCACAGGCCCGCGAACCGTGTCCCGGGCACCAGTTCCATCCGCGCCGAGCTCACCGGCTCGTCCCCGGCGAGGGCGACGACGGCGACGACCGTGTCGGGGTCGGCGGCGAGGCGGGCCAGCAGCTGGTGGCGCAGCCGTGAGGCGTCCGTGCCGAACGCCCTCTCGTGCGCGTCGGTCACCAGACCGACGCCGGCCGGGTCGGTGACGGGGACGATCCGCACGCCGTCGGGGAGCGCGGCGTCGAACAGCAGGTCCCTGGTCTCGCCGATCATCAGCGTCTCCTCGGGTTCGGACGTGAACCCGGCCCTCGCGAGCCGCTGTCCGAGGTCGGCGGGACGGTCGTGCCCGTAGACCTTCCACTCGAACCCGTGGCCGAGTGCGGTGTAACGGGCGATCTGTTCGGCGATCGCCGTGTCCGCGTCGGCCGTGTCCAGGCCGGACCAGACGACGCCGTTCCAGCCTTGCGCGGAGGCGACCTGGCGGGTCACTCCGGCGGTGCGTTCGATGCGGGCGTCGGGGCCGTCGGGGTGTGCGCCCCGGCGCATGTCGCGGTCGTAGAGGGCGAGTACGGCTGTGTGGTCCATGGGCCCACCCCAGCATTCCGGCCCGGCCGTCTCCACTCATTTACCGGGCTCACGGGGCGTTCGCGTACGGCGACCGCGGGACCGGGCCGGCGGTTCCTCGGCGCCCGAGGGCGGGCTCCGGGGGAGCAGCCCGCCCCGCGACCGACCGCGCGGGCGTGGGTCAGCGCTCCGTGCCCGGCCGGGACCGGCGGTAAAGGATCGCGCCGCCGAGGATCAGGGCCGTGCTGCCCAGGAGCACGGGCGCGGTGGCGTCGGCCCCGGTGTGGGCGAGGGAGGGGACGCCCGCCTGGGCCGTCGGCGCCTGGGGCGCCCCGGCCTGCGGGACGGTGTCCGGGGAAGCGGGGGCCGGCCGGGAGGCGGCGGGCGGGGTGTGCCGCACCGGGGGCTCGGCCGCGGGTGCGGGCCCCCCGTCCGAGGTGTTCACGGACTGGTTGCCGAACGCCGGGTTGCCGATGCCGACGACGTTCACGCTGTTGCCGGTGGCGTTCAGGGGGAGGTCGACGGGCAGCTCGACGTTGTTGCCGGAGACGGCGCCCGGCGAGTGCGCCGTGTCGCCGGTCGCCGTCGCGCCGCCGCCGGTCGCCGTCGCGCCGCCGCCGGACGTCGTCCGCGCGGCGGTCGAGCCCCCGTTGACGCAGCTGTTGCCGACGGCGGGGTTCAGCAAGCCCCCCGCGTTCACGGTGTTCCCGCAGAGGTTCACCGGGACGTGCACCGGCAGCTGGACGCCGTTGCCGGAGACCAGCCCGGGCGAGCCGGCCGCGGAGCCGTTGGCGGCGGAGTCGGCGAACGCGGGCATCGTCATGGCCATCGCGCCCGAGGCGGCGGCGACGGCGATCACACCGTTTCGGGTAACCCGTCTCATGGGTCCCTGCCTTCCAGACATGGTCGCGGGCGCTCGCCCGCACCCCGTAGAACGCGACCCGAAGCGTCCGAGTTATGCCCATTCGGTCTTTCACCCCATCGGGCGTCACCGCGTCGAACACGCGGCCCCCGGTTCCCTGGCCCCGGCGCGCGCGCAGCGTAGCGCCGCTGCGGAGCTCCCGGAGGCGGCCCCCGCACGGCCCGCCTATGGTGGGCGAGGGCGCCGGTTCCCGGTCCGCTGTGGGGCGCCCCTGGAGGCACTGATGCTGGCCAAGCTGTCGAGACGGCCCCGGCCGCGACGCTGTGCGCTCGCCGCGGCCGCCGTACTGACCCTGCTGGGCGCCGGACTGCCGACGGCGACCGCGGACACACAGCGTGACCGTGATCCCGGCCTGTCGCGGTTCTACGAACAGAAGGTCACGTGGAAACAGTGCGAGGGCGACGGGATGCCCGACGATCTGCAGTGCGGCAAGGTGACCGTCCCCCTCGACTACGCGCGCCCCGAGGCCGGAACCCTCGACCTGGCGCTCGCCCGCTACCGGGCCACCGGCGACAAGCGCGGTTCGGTGCTGCTGAACTTCGGCGGGCCCGGCGGCCCGGGCGTCCCCACACTGGCGTACGACGGCAAGGACTTCATGGACCTCACCGACGGCTATGACGTGGTGTCCTTCGACCCGCGGGGCGTCGGCCGGTCCTCGCCGGTCAGTTGCGGGGACGGTGAGCACGACGCGTTCGCCGCCCTCGACGACACCCCGGCCGACGTCGACGACCCGCGGCTGCTCCTCGACCGGCTGAAGAAGGCCGCCGCCGCGTGCGCCGACCACTCCGGGCCCGTCCTGCCGCACATAGGCACCGTCGACGCGGCCCGCGACCTGGACGTGATGCGCGATGCGCTCGGCGACAAGAAGCTCAACTTCCTGGGGTTCTCCTACGGCACCCGGCTCGGCGCGGTGTACGCCGCCCAGTTCCCCGACCGGGTGGGCCGGCTCGTCCTGGACGGCGTCGACACGCTCACCGAGCCGCTGGCCGAGCAGGGCATCGCGAGCGCCCGGGGGCAGCAGGTGGCGCTGGAGGACTTCGTCGACTGGTGCGCCGACGACATCGCCTGCCCGTTCGGGCAGGACCCGCGCAAGGGCCGGGAGGAGGTCGTACGGCTGGTCCGCTCGCTGGACGAGGACCCGGTGGCGACGGACTTCGGCGAGGAGTTCAGCGGGCAGGACCTCGTGGGCGCCATCGGGCAGGGGCTGTACAGCAAGGACCTGTGGCCGTCGCTGGAGCGGGCGCTGGCACAGCTCGTCGAGCACGGGGACACCAGCGGGGTCATGGCGTTCGCGACCGGGGGCCTGGCGCTGCCGTTCCGGGACCCGGGCGGCGCCGAGCCCACCGGGGGCCTGGTGGACGAGGAGGACATCCCGCTCGACAACCTGCCGGCGGCGCTGATGGCGATCAACTGCGCGGACGACCCCGACCGCCCCACCGCCGAGCAGGTCACCGCCGACCTGAAGCGGCTGCGCGCCGCCTACGAGAAGGCGTCACCGGTCTTCGGCCGGTACCGGCTCACCCAGGTGCTGATGTGCTACGGCCGGCCCAAGGGGACCGACTACATCCGCGAGCGGGTGAAGGACCTCGACACGCCGAGGATGCTGCTCATCGGCACCCGGGGCGACCCGGCGACGCCGTACCACTGGACCGTGGAGACGGCGGAGCGGCTCGGGCCGTCGGCCGTGGTCCTCGACAACCGGAGCGAGGGACACACCGGGTACGGCTCGTCGAAGTGCGTGCACCGCAAGGTCGACGACTTCCTGCTCCACGGCTCCCTGCCGCCGAGTGGCAGCTCCTGCGGGGCGGACGAGGACGGCTGAGTGCTCCGCTACCTCTCACTGCTGCTCGTCGCCCTCGCCGCGGCCGGGGCGACGGCCGCCTCGTACGCCCTGTCCGCCTGGTGGTGGTGCGCGGCCGGGCCGCTGCTGGCGCTGACCGGGCTGGGCTGCCGGTGCCCGGTGCGGCGCCGGGGCGCGGTGCCGCGCGTCTCTCCCCCGGCCGGTCGTCCGCACGGCGGGCGCGCCGTCGTCCGGGAGCGTGCCGGGGAGGTCGACGTGTACGCGGACGGCCACGAGTTCCTGGTGCCGTCCCTGCGCCCGGTCGAGCCGCCCGAGGAGCCGCCGGTGGTGCGGGTGGGCGGGCCCGACTGCCGGCAGCCGTACGACATGGCGTTGCTGAACGTGTCCGGGATGAGCTTCGGGGCGCTGTCGTCGCGGGCGGTTCTCGCGCTCAACCAGGCTGCCCGGCTGGGGCGTTTCGCGCAGGACACCGGGGAGGGCGGGCTGTCGGAGCACCACCTGCGCGGGGGCGGGGACCTCGTCTGGGAGATCGGGACGGGGTACTTCGGCTGCCGCACCGGCGACGGTGGTTTCGACGCCCGGGTGTTCGCGGACAAGGCGGCGCTGCCGGAGGTGAGGTGCGTGTCGCTGAAGCTCTCGCAGGGGGCCGCGCCGAGCGGTGGCGGGGAACTGCCCGGAGTGAAGGTGAGCGCCGCGGTCGCGCGCGAGCGCGGGGTGCCGGCGGGCGAGACGGTGGTGTCGCCGCCGCGTCACCGGGTGTTCTCCACGCCCCGGGAACTGGTGCTGTTCCTGGCGCGGATGCGGGAGCTGGCGGGCGGCAAGCCGGTCGGGTTCAAGCTGTGCGTCGGGTCGCGACGGGAGTTCCTGGCACTGTGCAGGGCGATGGTGGCGGAAGGGGTGACGCCGGACTTCGTGGTCGTGGACGGGTCGGAGGGCGGGACGGGCGCGGCGCCCGCGGAGTCCGCCGGCCGGCTGGGCATGCCGCTCACCGAGGGGCTGATCACGGTGCACAACGCGCTGGTCGGCGCCGGTCTGCGGGACCGGATCCGGATCGGGGCGAGCGGGAGGGTGGCCACCGGCTCGGACATCGTCCGGCGCCTCGTCCAGGGCGCCGACTACACGAACGCGGCCCGCGCGATGATGCTCGCCCTCGGCTGCGTCGAGGCCCGGCGCTGCCACACCGGCACCTGCCCCGCCGGCGTCACCACCCAGGACCGGTCGCGGGCGCGCGCCCTGGACGTCGGCGACAGGTCACGACAGGTCCTCCGCTACCAGCGGGCGACGGTCCGCGGCGCCGTCCGGATCATGGCGGCGATGGGCGTACGGGAGCCGGTCGGACTCGGCCCCGCCCACCTGGTGCGGCGGACGGGGCCGACGACGGTCCGCTCGTACGCGGAGCTGTACGAGTGGCTGGAGCCGGGCGCTCTGCTGGCCGGGCCGCCGGAGTCGTGGGCGGCGGACTGGAAGGCGGCGGACCCGGACTCCTTCAGCTAGCGGGGGTCACGAAGGCGTCGATCGCGGCCGTCAGCTCGGCGGGCTTCTCCACGGGGAGCTCGTGGCCCGCGTCGAGGATGCGGACGGTGGCGTCCGGATAGGCCTTGGCCATCCGCAGCATCTGCCGCACCGGCAGCTGGATGTCGTGGTAGCCGTGGATCATCAGGGTCGGGGTGCGGATCTCCCCCGCCCGGTCCAGGACGTCGAAGGCCCGCATGGCGCCGTACAGCGTCATGACCACCTCGCGCGGGGTGTCCGCGGAGGATGCGACGTACCGGCGGATCTCCTCGCGCGGGTAGCCGGGGGCGAAGGCGCGCTGGATGTTGGCGGCGACGAACAGCTTGAAGGGGACGAGGGTGGAGACGGCCATCAGCAGGCCCCTGCCCCGGCTGTAGGCCATGCGTCCGATGGAGTTCACCAGCACCATCCGCTCGACGCGCTCCGGGTGGGCGAGGGCGACGGTCTGGGCGATCATCCCGCCCATCGAGTGGCCGACGAGGACGAACCGTTCGATCTCGAGGTGGTCGAGGAGGGCGAGCACGTCCCCGGCCAGCTCGCCGATGGTCTTCACGCCCGCCCCGCCGCTCTCCCCGTGCCCCCGCAGATCGAGCCGGATCACCCGGCGACGCTCGGAGAAGTACGCCACCTGGTGGTCCCAGCGGTGCCGGTTCGCCGTCCAGCCGTGGACGAACACCAGGGGGACCCCGCCGCCGCGCGGGCCCTCGTCGTCGTACGTCAGGGTCGCGCCGTCGACTTCGAGCTGCGGCATGGGTGCCTCCTGCGGTGCGGTGCCGTCCGGTTACTGCCGCGTACGGTAACCGGCCGCCGCGTCCGGCGTCACCGTCGGGTACCAGGGAAGTCGAGGATGCGTCCGGGGACGTCGGGGGCGGCGGCCTCGCGCGGGCAGGGGCCGGAGAAGGCGGCGTCGAAGCGGTCGACGCCGTCGAGGGAGCCGCCGCGCGGGGTGGAGGCCTTGCCGGTGACCTCCGGGGCGGGGCGGGGGAAGCCCCTGAGCGCCCCAACCGCCGGGCGCCGCCCCGGAGATGAGGTCCTGTCCTGCGTCGAGGGGCCGCCACGGCCTCGCCGGCCGCGTCGAGGCCCCCCACCGCGACGGGGACGGCCCGTTGCGCCGTCGGCGCCGCCGTCCAGGAGAGGGCGGCGGTGCGGCCGGGATGCGGTGCTGGTGGGCGTCTGGGCGGAGAGTCGCAGGTCCGCGAGTGGTGCTCGCGTCCGTCGACGACGGTGAGGTCCGCACGTCCGGGGCACGTCATGCCCCGGGGACGAATCGGACCTATCGTGCTGATATGGAGCACGCACTCAGCCCCGCGACCCTCTCCGCACTGCGCCGTCCGCGCCCCTACCCCGCGGTGTCCGTGCTGACCCCGACGCACCGCCGCGAACCCGACAGCACCCAGGACCGGGTGCGACTGCGCAACGTCGTGACCGAGGCCAAGAAGCAGCTGGAGACCGACCCGTCGGTCACCCGGGAGCGGCGCGTCGACGTCGCCGAGCAGCTCGACCGGGCACTGGCCGAGATCGACCTGACCCACACCGAGGACGGCCTGGTGATCTTCGCCGCGCCGGGCGAGCACCAGGTGTGGTCGCTGCCCCGCCCCGTACCGGAACGCGTCGTCCTCTCCGACACCTTCCTCACCCGCAACCTGGTCTCCGCGCGGGCCGCCGAGCGGCTGTTCTGGGTGCTGTCGGTCTCCGCCGACCGCGTCACGCTGTGGAACGGCGGCCCCGGCCGGGTCACCGAGGCGCGCACCGGCGGCTTCCCGCTGGTCAGGAGCCGGGAGAACTTCGACGCCGAGCGCATGGAGCGGATCGGCGACCTGCCGAGCACCTTCCGCGACGAGGGCACCCGCCACTTCCTGCGCGACGCCGAGACCGCCATGGCCCGGCTGTTGCGCGAGAACCCGCGCCCGCTGTACGTCACCGGCGAGCAGGCGGCGTTGTCCCTGCTGGACGAGTTCGGCGGCGTCACCCGGGACGCGGTGCACGTCCCGCACGGCGGCCTCACCCACGCCACCCCGGACACCGTGTGGCAGGCGGTACGCCCGCTGCTCGACGAGGAGGCCCGCCGGGACACGAACGCCGTGGCCCGGGAGCTGGACTCCGCCCGCGGGCACCGGACCTTCGCGGCCGGCGTCGACGAGGTCTGGCAGAACGCCCGGGAGGGCCGGGTCCGGCTGCTGGCGGTCGAGGAGAACTACCGCGTGACGGTCCGCGACGACGGCGACCACCTGACCCCGGCCGCGAGCGGCGACCTGGACGCCCGCGACGACATCGTCGACGAGATCGTCGAGCAGTGCCTGGAGACGGGCGCGGAGGTGCGCTTCGTCCCGGACGGCACCCTGGGCGAGGCGGAGGGCATCGCGGGGGTACTGCGCTACTGAGGCGGCCTTGTCCGGCGCTCCCCCCGGCGGCGTACGCTACGGCGTGATCACCGGCCGGGAGGGAGAGGGCACGTGGGTGACCTGCTGGGCGTGGCGGTGCTGGGCGCCGGACACATGGGCGCAGACCACATACGGCGCCTCGACCGGGTGGTGAGCGGGGCTAGGGTCGCCGCGGTGGCCGACCTCGACTCCGCCCGCGCCGAGGAGGCCGTCGCCGGGATCGACGGGGTCTCGGTCCACACGGAGGTGGAGGCCGCCCTCGACTCCCCCGGCGTGGAGGCCGTACTGATCGCCTCGCCCGGGCCCGCGCACGAGCAGGCCCTGCTCGCGGCCTTCGCCCGCGGTCTGCCGGTGCTGTGCGAGAAGCCGATGGTGCCGGACTCCGCCGGCGCGCTGCGCGTCCTGGAGGCGGAGGCGAGGCGGGGACGGCGGCTCGCGCAGATCGGCTTCATGCGGCGCTACGACGCCGAGTACCGCAGGCTCAGGGCCCTGCTGGCCGACGGGCGGCTCGGTCGGCCCCTGATGCTGCACTGCACCCACCGCAACGTCTCCTCACCCCCCGGCTTCACCAGCGCCATGCTGATCGACAGCTCGGTGTCGCACGAGATCGACGCGGCCCGCTGGCTGCTGGGGCAGGAGCTGACGGCGGTCACGGTGGTGCGGCCGCGCCCCTCGTCCGGCGCGCCCGAGGGGCTGCTCGACCCTCAGTTCGTACTGTTCGAGACCGACGGCGGGGCCCTGGTCGACGTGGAGGTCTTCGTCAACTGCGGCTTCGGCTACCAGGTGCGCTGCGAGGCCGTGTGCGAGGCGGGCAGCGCGCGCATCGGCGACGACCACGGCATGCTGGTGACCGCGCGCGGCTCCGCCGGTTCCGACGTGCCCCAGGACTACCTGGTCCGGTTCGCCGAGGCCTACGACCGCGAGGTGCAGGCCTGGGTGGACGCCACCCGCCGGGGCGGCGTCACCGGCCCGACCGCCTGGGACGGGTACGCGGCCTCCGTCGTCGCCGAGGCCGGGGTCCGGGCACTGGAGAACGGCACGCGTGTGGCCGTCGAGCTCGCCCCGCGCCCGGACCTGTACCGCTGACGCCGCAGGACGGCTCAGACGTTGCCGAGGAGCGCGTTCAGCCCCCGGTCGACCGCGGCGGCGACGTCCTCCCGCCCCGGCTCGACCACGGCGTGAGTGCGCAGCAGGAAGCGGCGCAGGGCGGCCGTGTCGAACTGGAGCATGGCCAGCCCGAGCGGCGAGTGCAGCTCCATGACCGTACGGGCCCGGCCGCACGGCCAGATCTGCACGTCACCGGTCCCGGCCGGCCCGCGCAGCCCCTCCTCCAGCAGCGCACGGCCGAAGGTCCAGGTGACGGCCTCGCCCTCCAGACAGGCCTCGGACGGGAAGTCTAGGTGCACGGCGAGCGGGTCGTCGGAGGTGTAGCGGAGCGTGGCGGACACCGGCAGTTCCCGCTCTCCCGTGGTGATGAGCTCGGCACGGGCGGGCTGTTCGACAGTGACGTGGGCGAGGTCCATGGTCGGTCTCCGCAGCGTTGAGAAGTCGGCCGTTTCGGGTGCTGCTTGTAGGACCTCACAGGGGCGGTTCGCATTACGCGAAAGCAGGGGTGAATTGATGTGAGCTGCGTCACGAGTACAGGGGCCGACCCCGGAGGGCGCCACAGGCATGGAACACAGGGCCGTCGAACACGCGGAGGAACCCGGTCGCGCGCCCTTTCGAATCCCCCAAGTCGCGTACGCCGTCTACGATTTGCCCGAGCCCCAGGCGTACGTCATTCACACCGCACAATGCCTCCGTGAAGACTGTGGCATATGCCAGACGCATCACCGTATCGTGTGTTGCCAAATCCCTTACACCGCGTCGCGGGCTGTGCAACAGTCGTAACGGCCCTTCCGTCGCCCTTGGTCGTCCCGTCCCCCGCATCGGAGTGCGTCATGCCGCCCCATCTCTCTGCGGACCGCCCAGCCGCCCAGCCGCCAGGACGCGGCTCGGTCGACGCGCTGATCACACAGACGCGCCGACTCAAGGGCGAGGTGGACGCCGTACGACGGGACACGCAGAGTGACGACACAGACCCCCGGGAACGCTGGCAGCGCGCGCTCTACGACCTGGCGCTGCATCAACTCGACGATCTCGACGCGCACTTGGCCGAACTGCGGGACGGCCCGCCCACGGTTCAGGACGCACCCGCGCCGCCCCCTCCCCGGCCCGGCGCCCTGCTCAGCCGGGTCGGCAGCGCGGAGTGGAACCTGCTGACGGACGAGGCCGTCTGGTCCGCGGAGCTGTACGAGCTCCTCGGCCGCGACCCGGCCGCACCCGCGCTCACCCTCGACGAACTGCCCTCGCTCGTCCACGAGGAGGACCGCCCGAAACTCACCGCGATGGTGACCGACTGTCTCGTCGACGCCCGGCCCATCGACGGGGAGTTCCGGGTCGTACGGCCGGACCACGAGGTCCGGACCGTGCACATGATGGGCGAGCCCGTGCTCGACGCCGACGGCAGCACCGCCTCCATGTGGGCCGTACTGCGCGACGTCAGCGAACTGCGCCGCGGCCAGCGGGCGGTGCGCGAGACCCGTGACTCGCTGCAACGCCAGCGGTACCAGGCACAGACCGAGCACCGGCTCGCGGTCGAGCTGCAGGAAGCCGTGCTGCCGCCCCGGCGCGGCTCCCTGCGGCTCCCGCACCAGGGCCCCCGTCACCTCGACATCGCCGCACGCCATCTGCCCTCCCGCACCAGCTCACCGATCGGCGGCGACTGGTACGACGCGCTCGAACTCTCCGACGGGGAGATCCTGTTGAGCGTCGGCGACCTCACCGGGCACGGCCCCGCCGTCGCCTCCACCATGGCGATGATGCTGGGCGCCCTGCGCGGCATGGCCATGGCCGGCACCCAGCCGTCCCAGCTGATGTCCTGGCTCAACCAGTTACTGGACGCGGGCGCCCAGCCCGCCCTCGCTGGTGCCGTCTGCTGCCGCTACCGGGCCCGGACCCGCACCCTGATGTGGGCGCAGGCCGGAATCCCCGCCCCGCTGCTGTTCCGCGACGGGACGGGGCGCCGGCTCGGCGCACCGGACGGCGTCCTCCTCGGCGCCACCTCGAACGCCGCCTACGGACAGGCGGAGGAGACCCTCCGGGCGGGCGACCTGCTCCTGCTGCACACCGACGGGCTGGTGCCCCACACCGACGCACCGGCCGACCCCGCCCCCCTGCTGGACCTGGCCCCGCGCTTCGACGCGGCGCACACCGCACAGGAGTGCGTGCGGGTGGTCGTGGAGGAGTTCGGCACGGGCGACCGCGAGGACGACGCCTGTGTGCTCGTCGCCCGGGTGACGCCGTAACGGACCGGGGGAGACCGCGACACCGGCCCCACCGACCGGGCGGCGCAACGGGCCAACGCCTGCCCGACCCGTACCGGAGGACCCAGACGCCTGACGGACCGGCCTGTCCCGGCGGGCCTACGCCTGAGCGGCGCTCCCGCCCCGGCCTCCCCTCGGCTTCGGCAGCGCCTGCCGGATCTCCTCCCGCAGCTCACTGATCCTCGGGTAGTCGGAGTACTCCGCGGTGAGCCGGTACATCTGGCGCAGCCGGTCCCAGGTGCGGCGGGAGGAGTTCGACCCCATGGACATCAGGGCCAGCCGGGCGTACCGGTCCGCCTGTTCGGGGTCGTCCGCGATGAAGCAGGCCGACGCCATGGACAGATGGTCGAAGATCTTCGACCGTTCCCGCCCGTCGACGCGCAGCGCCAGCGCCTTCTCCGCGTAGTACTGGGCGTGCGCGGCCGCCCCCGGCTCGAACTCGGCCAGGGTGCGGTAGGCCAGGGCCTGCATGCCGTACAGGTCCTCGTCCTTGAAGGTCTGCATCCAGGAGGGCGGTTCCACATCGCCCTTGTCGGAGACGAACAGGTCCTCCGCCCGGCCCAGGGTGCGGCGCATGGCCTGGCCCTTGCCCATGGACGCCTGCGCCCAGGCCTCGATGGTGTGGAACATCGCCCGGGTCCGCGGCAGCACCTCGTCGCCGGAGCCGGACTGGGCGAGCTTCATCAGGTCGAGGGCGTCGTCGGGGCGGCCGAGGTGCACCATCTGACGGGCCGCCCGGGAGAGCGCCTCCCCGGCCCGCGGCCGGTCACCGCCCTCTCTCGCGGCATGGGCGGCGATGACGAAGTACTTCTGCGCCGTGGGCTCCAGGCCGACGTCGTGCGACATCCAGCCCGCGAGGACGGCGAGGTTGGCGGCGACGCCCCACAGGCGTCGCTGGAGATGAGGGGGATGACGGTAGGCGAGCATGCCGCCCACCTCGTTGAGCTGGCCCACCACGGCCTTGCGCTGGAGCCCGCCTCCGCGGGCGGCGTCCCAGGCTCGGAACACCTCGACCGAGCGCTCCAGTTCGTCGACCTCCTCCGTCCCGATGGGGGCGGCCTCGTAGCGGTCGAACCCGGCGGAGTCGGCGTGCACGAGGGGGTGGTCGATGACGGGAGCGTCGGCGGAGAGGGTGGGGTCGGTGTGCAGCCAGTCGTACATGGCACTGCTGAGTGCTGATCCCGCGGCGAGCGCGGCACCCGCGCCCACCAAGCCGCGTCGGTTGAGCATGAGGTCCATTCCCGTGAATTCGGTGAGGACCGCGGCGGTCCGTTCGGGCGCCCACGGCACGCCGTCGGGATGTTCCGCACTCCCGCCGCCCTGCCGTTTCCCCGTACGCCCGTGCCGGACCAGACCGAGATCCTCGATGGTCACGACACGGCCGAGTCGCTCGGTGAACAGAGCCGCCAGCACCCGCGGCACCGGATCGCGCGGGATCTCTCCCATGTCGATCCACCGCCGCACCCGGGAGGTGTCCGTCGCCAGCTGGGGGTGGCCCATGGCCGCCGCCTGCCGGTTGACCAGCCTCGCGAGTTCGCCCTTGGACCAGCCGGCCAGGCCGAACAGGTCCGCGAGCCGGGTGTTGGGTTGTCCGCTCACGTAAGCCCCCAGGTTCTCGGCTGAGTTGACAGTAGCCCGGTGAAAGTTGCCGAGGGACTATTCGCCAGGGTTTCGCCAGGGTCCGCCAGATGGTGTGCCACTGGGCCATGGGTGTCAGGTAGGAACGCGCCACCCCGCCCCGGTCACCGAGGGACATTCCCCAGGGTGCACCCGGGAGACCGGGCCGGGCAGCGCTTTGACGTCGCAGGCACACGAAGGGATCTGTCTCGCCCATGTACGCAGCATCGTCCTCCGTGTCCGCCCCGCCCCGGTCGCTGCACACCCGCCCGGGCGGCGGCGGCCCCTACCTCGACCCCGCGCGGTCGGCGGCCCCCGTGCTCGGCACGGGCCGCGGCCGGCGTCCCGCGGGACTCGGCACGCAACCGCTCAGCGGGAGACTCGACTTGTCCGGCCCCCAGGGCGCCCAGCTGCGTACGGCGATCGCGTCGGTGCACCGGATCTGCCCGGAGTTCGCCCCGGTGCAGGTGCTGCGCCGCAGCGGCCGCTCCGTGCTCCTCGTCGGTACGACGGGACGCAGCACGGCCGTCGCGAAGTGTTTACTGGACCACTCCCCCGTCTGGTCCGAGCGGATCCGGCACGAGATAGCCGCGTACCGCACGTTCGTCCGGCACCGCCCCCCTGTGCGGGTGCCGAGGCTGATCGCGGCGGACCCGGACAACTGCACGCTCGTCGTCGAACGGATGCCGGGACGGGTGGCGGCCCTCCAGCGGCACCCGGCGGAGGCCCCGCCGCGCGCGGACATCAGGGCGGCGCTCGGCGCGCTCTGCCGGCTCAACGCCTGGCGGCCGCCGGCGGGCAACTTCGACGCGCCGCTGGACTACGCCGCCCGGATCTCCCGCTACCACGAGCTGGGACTGCTCACCGACCGGGACCTGGGGGACCTGCAGAAGCTGCTGCACGGCATCGCGGCGACCGCCGGCCGCCAGGGCATGGGCCAGTTCTGCCACGGCGACGCCCTCCTGTCGAACATCCTCGTCTCACCGGCCGGTCCAGTGCTGGTGGACTGGGAGCACGCGGGGTGGTACCTGCCGGGCTACGACCTGGCGACGCTGTGGTCGGTGCTGGGCGAGGCGCCGGCGGCGCGCCGTCAGATCAGCCAGATCGCGCAGTCGGCGGGCCCGGCCTCCCGCGACGCGTTCCTGGTGAACCTGATGCTGGTGCTGACCCGGGAGATCCGCACCTACGAGACGGCCGTGCAGCGTTCGATGCACGACACGACCCCGACGGCTCCCGGGGTGGCCCACCCGGGTGCCGCGCCGTCCGGCGAGGAGCAGCGGCTGCTGCTGCGGCGGCTGCACGACGACTGCCAGATGGCTCGCCGGGCCGTGCGGGCAGCGGTCGGCACTCGCTGAGGGGGAGGAGGTCCGCGGTGCGCCAGAGCGGCGGCGCACCGCGGACCTTCGTATGTCCGCCGGTGCCGGGGCGCGCTCACCGCTCGGCGGTCCCCCATTGGTGTGCTCCACCGACGCACGCAGGCCCGAAGCGCGCCGCGGGGGAACTCGCCGGACCCCTGGTGACATGGGAAAGGGCACTCGCGGCGGCATGATTGACGGATCGTCGGCAACCGGGTACCACTGCCTCACGCCCGGCCCCGCACGCCCCCGCACGTTCGTTCCAGGAGGCCGCATTGCGAGGATCCGTCACCCGCCCCAGATCTCTCCCCGGTCCTGCCCGCGCCCGCAGAGCCGCCGGCGCCGCCGCGTCGGCGGCTCTGCTGCTGCCGCTGATCGGCGCCACCCCGTCCACCGGAGTGACGAGCGACTCCACGAACGCCACCCCGTCCACCGGAGCGACGAGCGACTCCACGACCGGACTCCAGCGGGCGTTCGCCGCCGCGGCCGCCGAGTACCGCGTGCCGCAGAGCGTGCTGCTGGGCGTGTCCTACCTCCAGTCCCGCTGGGACACGCACGGCGGAGCGCCGAGTGTGACCGGCGGCTACGGTCCGATGCACCTCACCGACGCCCGCACCGCCCTGACCACGGCCCCGCACCACAGCGAGGGCACGGAGGACCCCCGCGGTGACGACGCCCGCCCGCCCCTGCGCCCCGACAGGGCGCTCCCGGAGGACGCGGAGATCCCGGCCCGTCTGACCACGCTCCTCCAGGCCGCCGAGCTGACCGATCGCAACCCCGAGGAGCTGCGCACCGACCCCGCGGCGAACGTGGCCGGCGGCGCCGCCCTGCTCGCCGCCGCCCAGCGCGACCTCGGCGAACCGCTGAGCCCCGATCCGGCGGACTGGTACGGCGCGGTGGCGCGCTTCTCGGGCGCCGACGACAGCGCGACGGGCGCCGCCTACGCCAACGACGTGTACGACGTGATCCGCACCGGCGCCGAGCGCACCACGGACGCCGGGCAGCGGATCGCCCTGCCCGCGCGGCCCGGGCTGGTTCCCGACACCACCCAGCTTCGGCACACCGGTCTGCGCATGGCCTCCGCCGCGGGGACCGAGTGCCCGAGGACCGTCTCCTGCGAGTGGGTCCCGGCGCCGTACGAGCAGCTCGGCGACGACGACTACGGCAACCACGACCTGGGCGACCGCCCGGACTCCCAGTCCATCAGGTACATCGTCGTCCACGACACCGAGGGCGGCTGGGAAGGGGTCGTCGACCTCGTCCAGGACCCCGCCTACGTGTCCTGGAACTACTCGCTGCGCTCCACCGACGGCCACATCGCGCAGCACGTGAAGGCGAAGGACGTGGCCTGGCACGCGGGCAACTGGTACGTCAACGCCAAGTCGATCGGCCTGGAGCACGAGGGCTTCCTCGCGTTCCCCGACTCCTGGTACACGGAGGCGATGTACCGGTCGTCGGCGCGGCTGGTGACGTACCTGGCGGCGAAGTACGGCATCCCGCTGGACCGGCAGCACATCCTGGGCCACGACAACGTGCCCGGCCCGACGACGGCGACCGTTCCGGGGATGCACACGGATCCCGGGCCGTACTGGGACTGGCGGCACTACTTCGAGCTGCTGGGCCGTCCCTTCGGGAGCACGGCCGACGGGAGCGGCGGGCTGGTGACGATCCTGCCGGACTACCCGGCCAACCAGCCGCCGTACACGGGCTGCGTCACCACGGGCGCACCGTGCGCGGCGCACGGCTCCAGCGCGGTGCGGCTGTACTCCGACCACTCGGAGACTGCCGCCCTGATCAAGGACGTCGGTCTGGGCACGACGCCGACGACGGGCGTGAACGACATCTCGTCGCGGGTCTCCACCGGCCAGCAGTACGTGGTCGCCGACCGGTGGGGGGACTGGACGGCGATCTGGTACCTGGGTCAGAAGGCCTGGTTCCGCAACCCTGCGAAGCGGCCGGCGGCCGTGCCCGCGTCCGGCCTGGTGGTCACCCCGAGGGCCGGCGTGGGCAGCGTCCCCCTCTACGGGCGCGCCTATCCGGAGGCGTCGGCCTATCCGGCGGGGGTCCCGGCCCAGGCGGTCTCACCGCTGCCGTACCGGCTGCCGAAGGGCCAGAAGTACGCGGTCGGTGACAAGGTGCCGGGCGAGTACTACTACGCGGTCACCTTCGCCACCGACGCCCACCGGGTCGTGGTCGGCAAGGACCTGTACTACCAGATCCAGTACGGGCACCGGGTGGCGTTCGTCCGGGCGGCGGACGTACGTCTGTCGGCGGCGTAGACCCGGGCCGGTCCCGCTCAGCCCTGCTGGAAGAGTTCCGCCGGGAGGGGCTTCAGCAGGGCGTACAGGTCGTCCGTGATGGGGCGGTCCCAGGCGGCGATGGTCACCAGCACGTTGTCGCTGCGGTCGAACTGCACGCAGGAGATGCGGCTCTCGGAGAGCTTGAGACGGCGGACGATCAGGAGGTTGTCACCCTGCATCACCGGCGTGTCCTCGGTGCCGACGACGGTGACCTCCTCGTCGTTCTCCAGCGCGAGCAGCAGTTGGGCGACCTCGAAGGGCACCTGGCCCTCCTCGACCTCGCGGGCCGGGGAGCCCTCGGGGAGGTTGCCGATGATCATGGCGGGGCCGCGGCCGCCGAAGAGGTCGTAGCGCAGGAAGACGCCCTGGCAGGTGCCGTCGGGGGCGGGCAGCAGGCCGGCGCCGAGATTGCCGGGCCAGTCGCCCGGGTCCATGGCCAGAACGTCGAAGTCGGGCCCGGCGGGCGTGGCGCTGCGGCGGCGGAGGAACGACATGCGGCCATGGTACGGGGTGGCGTACGGCGGCGCGGTCGAGGGAGCGGGCGATCGGCCGGGGTCGTCGTCCGGGTGCGGATCGCCCGGAGCCGGTCGCGTGCTTCCCGCGCCCCTGGGCCGGCCGGTTCCCTCGGCGTCCTCCGCGCGACCGATGAGCGGGGCGTCGGTGTCCCGTAACCGGGACCGCGTGGACCGCGGCCTACTCGTCCCCCGGCGCGGGCGGTACGACCGCCACCGGGCTCGCCGCGTGCAGCAGGACGGCGTGGGTGACGGAGCCCAGCATGCGGGCGGGGGCCAGCAGCCGGCGACGGTGGCGGCCCACGACCACCAGGTCGGCGTCCTTGGAGGCCGCGACGAGGTGGCCGGCCGCGTCGCCGGGGACCGGCCAGGCCTCGGCGCGCACCGCGGGGTGGCGTTCCCGGTGCGCGGCGAGGAAGCCCTCGGCGAGGGTGCGGGTCTCGTGCTCGACGGCCTCCTGGTCGACCTCCGGCGTGATCAGTTCGCCGGGCGCGGCCCAGGTCTGGAGCGGCCAGGGGTAGGCGGCGAGCACCTGGAGGCGGGCGTGGCGCAGGGCGGCCTCGGTGAAGGCGAAGCCGAGGGCGGCGTCGTCGGGCCCGTCGACCTTGAGGCCCACGACCACGCGGGGTCCGGGCTCGGGCTCGGGCCGCGGGCCGTCGACCTCGCGGCCTGGCCGGGGTACGACCACGACCGGGCACTCGGCGTCCCGCGCGGCGGTCAGGCCGTTGGAGCCGAGCAGCAGTCTGGCGAAACCGCCGCGTCCCCGGGAGCCGAGGACGAGCAGTTCCGCCTCCGCGCCCAGTTCGGGCAGCAGGGCACCCGGCGCGCCGTCCAGGCCGACGTACTGCAGGTCCGCCGCCTCCGCACGCCCCGCCAGCCGGGTGCGGGCGTCGGCGAGCACCGGGTCCTGGTCCGGAGGCGGGGGTACGACGACAGGGGCGCCGGGCTGCCCCCAGACGGCGTACTGGCGTACGTGTGCCACGCGCAGCGGCGCACCGCGTCTGCGCGCGGCGTCCAGGGCCCAGTCGAGGGCGCGCCAGCTGTCCTCGGAACCGTCGACCGCCGCGACGACCGGCAGGGTGCTCATGGTCCTCACCTCCGGGATACGACCTTCGTCCTGCTGGGGCCAGCCTGGCTCAGGCGCGGGCCCCGGCCGGGTCCACGCGGTCGCGTGTCCGGAAATCGGGGGAGAACACCGCTGGTTCGGCCCGCCGCGGCGAACGGGACGGCTGAGAGGGGGTCAGGTCAGGTCGAACTCCCCCTCCCGCGCGCCGGACACGAAGGCGCCCCACTCCGCCGGGGTGAAGATCAGGGAAGGGCTCTCGGGACGGCGGCTGTTGCGCATCGCGATGAATCCCTCGACGAAGGCGATCTGGACATCCCCCAGGCCCCTGCTGCTGGACTGCCACTCCGCCCTGCTGAGGTCCAGCTCCGGCTTGTCCCAGCCCGCGAACGGCTGCTGCTGGATGGTGCTCTCGGCCACGTCCGTGCTCCTCCCGGTTCGTCGTCCGCGGCCAGCCTAGCGACCGGTCACGGACGCGGACAGAGCACGTGAGGGGGACCTTTCAGGACGTGGGTGGCCGCGCTCCCACGAGCCACATGGAGAAGAACTGCGAGCCACCGCCGTAGGCGTGTCCGAGGACCCTGGCGGCCCCGTCCACCTGGTGTTCCCCCGCCTGGCCGCGCACCTGGAGGGCGGCCTCGGCGAAGCGGATCATGCCGGAGGCGCCGATGGGGTTGGTGGACAGCACGCCGCCCGACATGTTGACGGGCAGGTCGCCGTCGAGTTCGGTCACCCCGGACTCGGTCAGCTTCCAGCCCTCGCCCTCGGCGGCGAAGCCGAGGTTCTCCAGCCACATGGGCTCGTACCAGGAGAACGGCACGTACATCTCGACGGCGTCGATGTCGCGGCGCGGGTCGGCGATGCCGGCCTGCCGGTAGACGTCGGCCGCGCAGTCCCGGCCGGCGCGCGGGGACACGAAGTCCTTTCCGGCGAACAGGGTCGGTTCGCTGCGCATGGCGCCGCCGAGCATCCAGGCGGGCGGGCGCGGGGAGCGGGCCGCGCCCGCGCGGTCGGTGAGGACCATGGCGCAGGCGCCGTCGGAGGAGGGGCAGGTCTCGGAGTAGCGGATGGGGTCCCAGAGCATGGGCGAGGCCTGGACCTTCTCCAGGGTGATGTCGTGCTCGTGGAGGTGGGCGTAGGGGTTCTTGAGGGCGTTGCGGCGGTCCTTGAAGGCGACGAGCGAGCCGATGGTGTCGGGGGCGCCGCTGCGCCGCATGTACGCGCGCACGTGCGGGGCGAAGAAGCCGCCGGCCCCCGCCAGCAGGGGCTGCTGGAAGGGGATCGGCAGGGACAGGCCCCACATGGCGTTGGACTCGGACTGCTTCTCGAAGGCCAGCGTCAGCACCGTGGTGTGGACGCGGGAGGCGACGAGGCCCGCGGCGACCAGGGCGGTGGAGCCGCCGACGGAGCCCGCCGTGTGCACCCGGAGCATGGGTTTGCCGACCGCGCCGAGGGCGTCGGCGAGGTACAGCTCGGGCATCATGACGCCCTCGAAGAAGTCGGGTGCCTTGCCGATGACGACGGCGTCGACGTCCGCCCACGTCAGCTCGGCGTCGTCGAGGGCACGGCGGGCGGCCTCGCGCACCAGCCCGGCGATCGACACGTCCCGCCGGGCGGCCACGTGCTTGGTCTGACCGATCCCGACGACGGCCACGGGCTCCTTGCTCATCGCGGATCCCCTTCGAGTACGGCGACCAGGTTCTGTTGCAGGCACGGGCCGGAGGTGGCGTGGGCGAGGGCGCGGTCGGACTCGCCCCGGTGGACGCGGGCGGCGGCCTCGCCGATGCGGACGAGTCCGGCGGCCATCATCGGGTGGGCGGCGAGGGCGCCGCCCGACGGGTTGACCCGGACGTCGTCGCCGAGCCGGAGCGCCTTGCGCAGGACGACCTCCTGCGCGGTGAAGGGGGCGTGCAACTCGGCGGTGTCCACGGGGCGTTCGAAGGCGCCGGCCTTCTCGGCGGCGAGGCGGGTGGAGGGCGAGTCGGTGAGGTCGCGGACGCCGAGGCCGTGCGCCTCGATGCGGTGGTCGACGCCCCTGATCCAGGCGGGGCGTGCGCACAGCTCGCGGGCCCGCTCCCCCGCCGCGAGGATCACGGCGGCGGCTCCGTCGCCGATGGGCGGGCAGTCGCCGGTGCGCAGCGGACGTACGACGTGGTCGCCGTGGGGCACCGGACCCCGGAGCTGGGCGTGGGGGTTGGTGGTGGCCGCCGTCCGGTTGCGGCCGGCGATCGCGGCGAGGGCCGGTTCGTCGGTGTCGCCTGCGTCGATGAGGGCCTGGGCCTGGAGGGCGGCGAGGGCGACGGAGTCGGGCCACAGGGGGGCGACGTAGTAGGGGTCCAGCTGGCGGGTGAGGACGTCGCGGACGGAGCCGGGTGAGGACTTGCCGTAGGCGTAGACGAGCGCGGTGTCCGCGTCGCCGGTGAGCAGCTTGGTCCAGGCCTCGTAGAGGGCCCAGGCGCCGTCCATCTCGACGTGGGACTCGGAGATCGGCGGCCAGGCGCCGACGCCGTCGAGGGCCAGGGTGAAGGAGAAGGCGCGGCCGGCGAGGTAGTCGCTGGAGCCGGAGCAGGTGAAGCCGATGTCGGCGGTCCGCAGGCCGGTGCGCGCCAGGACCTCGTGCAGGACCGGCATGAGCATCTCGACCTCGGAGAGCTCGTCGGAGGTGCGCAGGACGTCGGTCTGGGCGAAGGCCACGACGGCGATGTCCCGGGTCATCAGAGCAGCTCCTTGTAGGTGTCGTAGTCCGCGTCGGGTTCGCCGGTCGGCCGGTAGTGGTCGGGGTGGCGGGCGCCCGGCGTCCACACGGGCTCCACCCGCAAACCCATCCGTACCTGGTCGTAGGGGATGCCGCCGATGCGTCCGTGCAGGGCGAGGTCGGCCCCGTCGAGGGCGATGTGGGCGTAGACGTAGGGGACGTCGATGTCGAGGTTCTTCGCCTTGATGTTGACGATGCAGAAGGTGGTGACGGTGCCGCGCGGGCCGACCTCGACCTGCTCGGCGGTGGGGACGCCGCAGGTGGGGCAGGCGCCGCGGGGCGGGACGTAGACCTTGCGGCAGGACGGGCAGCGTTCGCCGACCGTGCGCTGCTCGGAGAGCGCGGTGATGTACGCGGACTGGGCGCGGCCCGGCGAGTAGGTGTAGTCGAGGCGGGCGGCGGCGACGATGCCGGTGACCGTGTCCTCGAACGCGCCGGTGCGGCCCGTGGGCGGGGTCGCGGCGCCGTCGTACGGTTCGAAGCAGGCGATGTCGGTGATGGCTCCGGTCCGTTCCCCGGACCAGCGGACGCGGACGCGCATCCCGGTGCGGACGGCTTCGGGGCCGGGGGCGTCGAGGGCGTGCAGGAGGGCGGTGTCGGCGCCGTCGAGACGGACCAGGACCCAGGCGAAGGGGGTGGCGAGGGGCTGGCCGCGACGGGGGGCGTGGTTCCAGGCCCAGGTGGTGACCGTGCCGGTGGGGGCGACCTCCACCAGGTCACCGATCTCCTCGGCGGTGACGGGGTCGTACTCGACGGGCGGGACGAGGGTGCGGCCGTCGGTGGTGCGCACGCCGAGGACGACGCGTTCGCGCAGGCCGGTCAGGAAGGCGCTCTGCACGGGGCCGAGGGAGCGGGTGAAGGGGAACTCGACGACGAGGGGGGCCTTGAGGACGTCGGGCATCGGGGGCTTGCCTCCTTGGGGGACCGCGCGTGCGCGGTGGCCGGGCGGGGGCGGAACAGGGACGGTGCCTCGCGCCGCCCATGGGGCGCGGGCCCGTGGCAGGCCGTGGCTGCGCCGCGTGGGCGCGACCAGCCGCTCGCGGCCGGCGGTGTCCGCACCGCCCCGCCGGCGGATCGTCACGCGCGCTTGTAGACGGGGGGCCGCTTGTCGGCGAAGGCGCGGGCGCCCTCCTTGGCGTCGGCGGTGTCGAAGATCGGCCGGCCGCGTTTCAGTTCCGCGGCGAGGCCGTCGGTCTCCGTCATCTCGGCGGTCTCGTACACGGACGCCTTGACGGCCTCGACGGCCAACGGGCCGCAGGCGTTGACCCGTTCGGCGATCTCCAGGGCCTTCTCCAGGGCGGTGCCGTCCGGGACGACGTGGCCGACGAGTCCGACGGCCGCGGCCTCGCGCGCGCTGTACGGCCGTCCGGTGAGCAGCATCTCCAGGGCGTGGGTGCGGGGTATCTGCCGTTGCAGGCGGACCGTTGAACCGCCGATCGGGAACAGGCCGCGCCTGACCTCGAAGAGGCCGAAGGTGGCGGACTCGCCCGCGACGCGGATGTCGGTGCCCTGGAGCATCTCGGTGCCGCCCGCCACGCAGTACCCCTCGACGGCGGCGATCACGGGCTTGCGGGGGCGGTGGTGGCGCAGCATCGCCTTCCAGTGCAGGTCGGGGTCGGCCTCGAGCCGGTCGCGGTGGCGCTCCCCCTCCATGCCCTTCCCGGCGAGGGCCTTGAGGTCCATGCCGGCGCAGAAGGCGCCGCCTGCGCCGGTGAGGACGACGGAGCGGACCGAGTCGTCCTCGTCGGCCTGCACCCAGCCGTCGTGCAGGCCGACGAGCATGCCGAGCGAGAGCGCGTTCCTCGCCTCCGGCCGGTCGAGCGTGAGCACGAGTGTGGCGCCCTCGCGCCGCACGGTGAGGTGTTCGGTGCCACTCATCGCCCATCTCCCCTCTGACAGAACGAGAACAGGTTGCAGGAGGCGGGGAGCCACTTCAAGGGTTTTCTGACAGGTAGTCAGATTTATTTGGTGCGGGCCTTCACACCTGGGGCGCCCTTTGCTCTGATGACCGGCGAACCGTCAGGGAGCCAGGCCGTCCGAGGTCAGGAGGAGCGGTGGAGTACAACCTTGCCGACCTGTTCGAGTCGGTCGTCGACGTGGTGCCGGACCGCGAGGCCCTCGTGTACGTGGACCATCCGGGCACGGGTGCGGAGCGCCGTCTGACGTACGCGGAGCTGGACGCGGCGGCCAACCGTATCGGTCACCATCTCCTGGACAGCGGTGTCCGCCCCGGCGAGCACCTCGGGCTCCACCTCTACAACGGCGTCGAGTACCTCCAGACGGTGCTCGGCTGCCTGAAGGCGCGGATCGTGCCGGTCAACGTCAACTACCGCTATGTCGAGGACGAGCTGGTCCACCTCTACCGGGACGCCGATCTGGTCGCCCTGGTCTTCGACGCGGAGTTCACGGACCGGGTGGCGGGCGCGCTGCCGCAGGCGCCGGCGCTGCGGCACCTGATCCGGGTGGGTGCGGGGCCGGAGGGGATCGCGGCCGTCTCCCTCACGGAGGCGGAGGCGGGCGGCTCCCCGGAGCGGGGGTTCCCTGCGCGTTCCGGGGACGACCAGTTCATCATCTACACCGGCGGCACGACCGGGCTGCCGAAGGGGGTGATGTGGCGTCAGGAGGACCTGTTCTTCGCCGGGCTGGGCGGCGGGGCGCCGACCGGGGAGCCGGTGAGCAGGCCGGAGGAGGTCGCGGAGCGGGTGGCGGCCGGCGGGTCGGGGATCACCTTCTTCCCCACTCCCCCGCTGATGCACGGCACCTCCACCCTGACGGCGTTCGTCGGTTTCCACTTCGGCCAACGAGTCGTCCTCCACCGCAAGTTCGTGCCGGAGGAGGTGCTGCGGACGATCGAGAAGGAGAAGGTCACCAGCGTCTCCCTGGTGGGTGACGCGATGCTGCGGCCGTTGATCGACGCGCTCCGGGGCCCGATGAAGGGCACGGACTGCTCGTCCGTCCTCAGCGTCTCCTCGTCCGGGGCGATCATGTCGGACACGGTCCGGCGCCAGTTCCGGGCCCTGCTGCCCAACGCGATGCTGCTGAACAACTTCGGCTCCTCGGAGTCCGGCTTCAACGGCACCGCGACGGAGGACGCCGGACCCGAGCGCGGCTTCCGCGTCCGCGTCAACTCCCGTACCCGGGTGGTGGACCCGGCCACCCGTGAGCCGGTCGCGGCGGGCGAGGTGGGCCGCGTCGCCCAGCGCGGACACGTCCCGCTCGGCTACTACAACGACCCGGTGAAGACGGCCGAGACGTTCTTCGAGCGGGACGGCGAGCGCTGGGTGCTCCTGGGCGACATGGCCACCGTCGACGAGGACGGTGTCGTCATCGTCCTCGGCCGCGGCTCGCAGTGCATCAACACCGGGGGCGAGAAGGTGTACCCCGAGGAGGTCGAGCAGGCGCTGAAGGCACATCCGGACGTGTACGACGCCCTGGTGGCCGGGGTGCCGGACCCGACGTGGGGCAACCATGTGGCGGCCGTGGTGCAGGTGCGCACGGGCGCGCCGCGGCCGTCCCTGGAGGACCTCCAGAACCACTGCCGCGGCCGTCTCGCCGGGTACAAGATCCCGCGCCAGCTGGTCGTCACGGAGTCCATTCGCCGTTCGCCGAGCGGGAAGGCGGACTACCGGTGGGCGCGGGAGGTGGCGGTGGCGGCGGACCGCTGAGCGGGGGCGGCCGGTCACACCGGACCGGCGTGGGGCTGCCGGCGCCCGCCGGAAGGCCCGCGCCGGCCGGCGACGTCGCCGTATCCCTACTCGGCCGAGGAGGGAGCGGAGCGGACGCCGTCCAGGAACGTGACGGTGCGGCGGACGAACCGGTCGGGGTCGTCCAGCCACGGGTAGTGGCCGGCGCCGGGCTGGACGTCGAACTCCGCGTGCGGGAAGGCCTCGGCGACGCTCCGGGCGAGGCCGGGGCGGGGGCCGCCGTCCACCTCACCGGCGAGGACGAGCACCCGGGCGGTGACATGGGCGAGGGCGGCCCGCAGGGCGGGCGGGTCGTAGGCGCCCGGCCCGTGGAAGCGCTCCTCCGCCTCCTCGTTGACCCGCTCGTCCATGGCGGCCGCGTGGGCGCGGGCGGTGTCGTCCCAACGGCCGTAGAAGAAGCCGCCGAAGGACGCGAAGTCGTCGCCGTCGGGCTCCCGCGCGCCCGTCAGCCACGCCTCGAACGCCGGGAAGGCGGCCGCGAACCACGGCTCGTCCGCGCGCAGGCGCGCCGCCGCCAGCCGGTCCTCGGCAGTGGCCGGAAGGCCCAGGACCCACGGGATGACCGTGACGAGCACGAGCCGCGCCACCCGGTGCGGATACCGCGCCGCGTACAGCATCGCCAGGCTGCCGCCCGCCGAGTGCGCGAGGAGGTCCATCCGCTCCAGTCCCAGACGGACGCGGAGCGCCTCCACGTCCTCGATCTGCCGGTCGCACCGGTACGTCGCCGGATCCGCCGGGGTCGCGGAGTCGCCGGTGCCGCGCGGGTCCAGCAGGATCAGCCGGCGGTGGGCGGTGAGGCCGCCCAGGTCCCCGAGGTAGGCGGAGGGCCGCATGGGGCCGCCGGGCAGGACGACGAGAGGGGCGCCCTCACCCCGGACGTGATGGACGAGCCGGGTTCCGTCGGGTGCGGTGAAGTGGTGGGACACGAGTTCGATCTTCGGGGCGGACCTCGTCCGGCGCAAGGAGTTTCCCGGGGTAGGAAAGTGCGGCCGCCCCCTTGCCGACTCTCCGCCGGTCTGGATCATTGGACGTGAAGGAGTCGACCGAATGATCGGTCGTCCGGATCGACGCGGTGGCGAGGGAGACGTCCGTGATGGCTGCGCGGGACGTGCTGGACGAGGGCGAACGGCTCGACGCGGGCGCGCTGCGCGCCCTGCAACGGGAGCGTCTGCGGGCCTCGTTGCGCCATGCCTACACCCGTGTCCCCTTCTACCGCGAGGCCTTCGACAAGGCGGGCGTCCATCCCGACGACTGCCGTGACCTCGCCGACCTGTCCCGCTTCCCCTTCACCACCAAGGCGGACCTGCGCGAGCACTACCCGTACGGCATGTTCGCCGTGGGCCGGGACCGCATCCGCCGCATCCACGCCTCCAGCGGCACCACCGGACGCCCCACGGTCGTCGGTTACACGGAGAACGACCTGTCCCTGTGGGCGGACCTGGTGGCCCGTTCGATCCGGGCGGCGGGCGGCCGCCCCGGCGACACGGTCCATGTCGCCTACGGCTACGGCCTGTTCACCGGCGGCCTGGGCGCCCACTACGGCGCCGAACGGCTCGGCTGTACGGTGATCCCCGCGTCCGGCGGGATGACCTCCCGTCAGGTCCGGCTGATCCGGGACCTGGAGCCCGGCATCATCATGGTGACCCCGTCCTACATGCTCACCCTGCTCGACGAGTTCGAGCGACAGGGTGTCGATCCGCGCGGCACCTCCCTGCGCGTGGGCGTCTTCGGCGCCGAGCCGTGGACCGAGCAGATGCGCCGGGAGATCGAGGAACGGTTCGCGATCGACGCGGTCGACCTCTACGGACTGTCGGAGGTGATCGGCCCGGGGGTCGCCCAGGAGTGCGTGGAGACGAAGGACGGACTGCACATCTGGGAGGACCACTTCTATCCGGAGGTCGTCGACCCCCTCACCGGTGAGGTCCTGCCGGACGGCGAGGAGGGCGAACTGGTCCTCACCTCGCTCACCAAGGAGGCCATGCCCGTCGTCCGGTACCGGACCAGGGACCTGACGTGCCTGCTGCCCGGTACGGCGCGCGTGTTCCGCCGGATGCGCAAGGTGACCGGCCGCAGTGACGACATGGTCATCCTGCGCGGGGTGAACCTCTTCCCCACCCAGATCGAGGAGATCGTCCTGCGCACCCCGGGCGTCGCCCCGCACTTCCAGCTCCGGCTCACCCGCGACGGCCGCCTCGACGCCCTGACGGTCCGCGCGGAGGCCCGCCCCGACGCGGACCCCGGGACCAGGGAGGCGGCCGCACGCTCCATCGCGGCGGCCGTGAAGGACGGGATCGGAGTCTCGGCAGGCGTGGAGATCGTCGCACCGGAGACGCTGGAGCGGTCGGTGGGGAAGATCAGACGGGTCGTGGATCTGCGGCCGCGCTGAGCCCGTTTGCCGGGAGACCCGCGCGCGGATAGCTTCACCGTCCATGACCCCGACCCTGCGCACCGAGCGCCTGCTGCTGGAGCCGTACACCACCGAGGACCAGGAGGACTTCGTCGCGCTGTTCCAGGACCGGCAGGTCTCGCGGTGGATGGGCGACGGCCCTGCCACCGAGGCGGAGGACCGCGCCCTGTTCGGCCGGCTCTTCACGAAGGTCTACGCCCAGGACCTGTTCGACGTCTGGGCCGTTCGCCGGAACGGCCGCCTGATCGGACACGCCGAGATCAAGCCGACCGACGCGACCGGAGGCCACGAGATCATCTACGCGCTGACCCCTGACGTGTGGGGATCGGGCCTCGGCACGGAACTGGCCGAGGCGCTCGTCGCCCACGGCTTCGACACCCTGGGGCTCACGGAGGTGTACGCCACCGTCGCGGCGCCGAACAGTGCCTCGCTGGGCCTGCTGAACAGGATCGGCTTCGAGCACGTCCGGGACGTGGCCGAGGACGACGGCACCACCACGCGCGTGCTGAGGCGCCGCCGGACCCGGGGCCGCCGGCTCAGCCGAACCGCTCGCGCAGCTCCCGCTTGAGGATCTTGCCGCTGGCGTTGCGCGGCAGTGTGTTCACGAACAGCACCTTCTTCGGCGCCTTGAAGGAGGGCAGCTGCTCGCGGGCGTACGCCATCAGTTCCCGCTCGGTCACCTCGCCGCGGGGGACGACGACCGCGGTGACCGCCTCGATCCACTTCTCGTCGGGCAGGCCGATGACCGCCGCCTCGGCGACGGCCTCGTGGGTGTAGAGGGCGTCCTCGACCTGACGGGAGGGGACCAGGACACCACCGGAGTTGATGACGTCCTTCACCCGGTCGACGATGGTGAAGTAGCCGTGGGCGTCGCGGACGGCGAGGTCGCCGGAGTGGAACCAGCCGTCGCGGAAGGCCTCCGCGGTCTCCTCGGGCTTGTCCCAGTAGCCCTCGCACAACTGCGGGGATCGGTAGACGATCTCACCCGGCGTGCCGTCGGGGACGTCCTCGCCGTTCTCGTCGACGACGCGGGCGTCCACGAACAGGACCGTACGGCCGCAGGAGTCCATGCGGCCCTTGTGCTCGTCGGGGGCGAGGACGGTGGCGAGCGGACCGATCTCGCTCTGGCCGAAGCAGTTGTAGAGGGCCAGCTCCGGGAGGCGTTCGCGCAGGCGTTCCAGGACGGGGACCGGCATGATCGACGCCCCGTAGTACGCCTTGCGCAGTCCGCCGAGGTCGCGGGTGGTGAAGTCGGGACGGTTGGCGAGGCCGATCCACACGGTGGGCGGGGCAAAGAGGCTGTCGACCCGGTCCGCCTCGATCAGGTCGAACAACCGGTCGCCGTCGGGCGCGTCGAGGATGAGGTTCGTGGCGCCGACGGCGAGGTACGGCAGCAGGAACACGTGCATCTGCGCCGAGTGGTACAGCGGCAGCGAGTGTGCGGGGCGGTCGCCGGCGCTCAGGTCGAGGGCGGTGATGGCGCTCAGGTACTCGTGCACCAGGGCGCGGTGGGTCATCATCGCGCCCTTGGGCAGGGCCGTGGTGCCCGAGGTGTAGAGGAGTTGGACCAGGTCCTCGCTGCGCGGCTCGGGGCCGTCGTACGGAGGGGACGCGGCCAGCCGGGCGAGGAGCGAGTCGTCGGTGTCACGCAGCGGCACCGTCCGTACGCCGTCGGGGAGTCGGTCCGCCAGGCCGGGGTCGGTCAGGACCAGGGTGCTGCCCGACTGGCCGACGATGTACGCGAGGTCGTCGCCGGTGAGGTTCTGGTTGACGGGGACGTGCACCAGGCCGGCGCGGGCGCAGGCGAGGAACCCGATGAGGTACGCGTCCGAATTGTGGCCGTAGGCGCCGACCCGGTCGCCGGGGGCGAGCCCCTGGCCGAGCAGGACGCCGGCGGCGCGCGAGACGGCCTCGTCGAGTTGCTCGTAGGTCCAGGTGCGGTCGCGGTACTCGACCGCGACGCGTGCCGGGGTGCGTCGGGCGCTGCGCCGCAGCACCCCGTCGACGGTGCTGCCGTGTCCGGGCGTCGTTCCGGGCGTCATGACGTGATCCTCGGGGGGCGGCCGGGGCAGGTCAAGTCGACGGCAGGTGATCACGGCCGAGCACGGACCGGCGATCCCGGCGTGGCACGGCCCGTGAGCGGCGGCCCGCGTCGCGCCCTCGCGTCCCTGAGACGCGCAGCGGCGGCCGCGCCCGCCCGGCGGTGAGGGCCACCGCTGCGGGAACTGTCGCCGGCGGCGGTCGCCCGACGGGCGCTACCGTCCGGGTGCTCCCGCGCGCAGGCCGTCCATGATGAGGTCCAACAGCCGAGTGGCGCGGGGCTGCCAGTCGTCGGCGGGGTCGAGCTGCCACAGGCCGCCGATGGCGAGGAGGAAGTCGTCCGCGGTCACCCCCGGGCGGATGACTCCGGCGTCCTCACAGGCGCGCAGCAGGAGTTCGGCCGCCTCGGTCACCGGGCTGTGTCCCGGCTTCGCCGGGCTGCCCGGCCCGCTGGTGGCCTGCCGGATGGCGTCGGCCAGCCCGGCCTTGGCCATGGCGAACCGGGCGAGCCGGTCCATCCACTCGCGCAGGGCCCGGTCGGGTTCCCGAGTCGCCAGCAACTGGGCAGCGCTGTCGGCGACCTGCCGCATCTCGTGCCGGTAGATCTCCAGGACGAGCGCCTCACGGCTGGGGAAGTTCCGGTAGAAGGTGCCCTGTCCGACGCACGCCTTCTTGGCGATCACGCTCAGCGGAGTGCCCGCCGAGCGGGTGAGTTCGGTGAGGGCCACTTCCAGGATGCGCTCGCGGTTGCGCTGCGCGTCGGAACGCAGGGGCGGCGCTTCCTTCTTCTCCCGCACTCGTCCTCCTCACGGGTCGTGGCCGAAACCCGTCCTTGTTAACCGGACAGCTGTCCACTACGTTTCAGTAACGGACAGCCGTCCGCTTCGGTCCATCGTATCGGCGGACACGGACGGCGCGGGACGGTCCGTGCCCCGGCCCGGATGACCGGTGCCCCGGCCCTCCGCGCCCCTCATGGTCCCGAACCACCCCCGTTCCGTACAGCACCTCCACGTCACCGACTCGTCCGTCTTGGCGGAACGCCGTCCGCCGGGCGTCCCGGATCCGCGAAAGAAGGCTGCGCATGGCCCCCTCGACGACCAGCACCGTCACTTTGAACATCAACGGCGAGAAGCACACGCTGTCCGTCGACCACCGCACAACCCTGCTCGACGCCCTGCGCGAGCGCCTCGATCTCACCGGCACCAAGAAGGGCTGCGACCACGGACAGTGCGGCGCCTGCACGGTCCTGGTCGACGGCCGCCGCACCGTGTCCTGCCTCCAACTGGCCGTCGCGGCCGATGAACAGGAGATCACCACCGTGGAGGGCCTCGCCGAGGGGGAACGGCTGCACCCGGTGCAGCAGGCCTTCCTCGATCTGGACGGCTTCCAGTGCGGTTACTGCACGCCCGGCCAGATCTGTTCGGCCGTCGCCGTCATCGAGGAGCACGCCGCGGGCTGGCCGAGCGCCGTCACCGACGACGTACGGCCCGAGGCGGGCCCGCCACCCCTGACCCCGGAGGAGATCCGCGAGCGGATGAGCGGCAACCTGTGCCGCTGCGGCGCCTACGTGTCCATCGCCCAGGCCGTCGCCCGCGCGGCCGCGCAGACCCGGCCCGGGACCGAGGGGGCGGCGGCGTGAGGGAGTTCGACTACCGGCGCGCCGACGACGTCTCCGGCGCGGTGGCCCTGCTCGGCGCCGACCCGGACGCGCGTTACCTCGGCGGAGGCACCAACCTCGTCGACCTCATGAAGGCGGGCATCGAGCGCCCCGCCCGGCTCGTCGACGTCCGCCGGCTCCCGCTGAACCGGATCGAGCCGGCCGACGGCGGCGGGCTGCGCGTCGGCGCCACCGTCACCAACAGCGAGCTCGCCGCCCACCCCGAGGTCCGCCGCCGCTACCCGGTCCTGACCCAGGCGGTGCTCGCCGGGGCGTCCGGGCAGCTGCGCAACATGGCCACCGTGGGCGGCAACCTGCTCCAGCGCACCCGCTGCGGCTACTTCACCGACGTGACCAAACCCTGCAACAAGCGCGTCCCCGGCAGCGGTTGCCCCGCCGTCACCGGCGAGCACCGCAACCACGCCGTCCTGGGCGCCTCCGACCACTGCGTGGCCGTCCACCCCTCCGACATGGGCGTCGCGCTGACCGCCCTCGACGCCGTCGTCACGTACGAAACGGCCGCCGGGCCGGGCGAGTTGCCTCTCGCCGACTTCTATCTGCCCGTGGGTGACACCCCGCACCGGGAGACCGCCCTGCCGCCCGGCGCGCTCATCACCGGCGTCACCCTGCCGCCGGCGCCCGCCGCCGCCCGCTCCCGCTACCGCAAGGTCCGCGAGCGTGCTTCCTACGCCTTCGCGATCGGCTCCGTCGCCGCGGCCCTCGACGTGAGCGACGGCGTCGTGCGCGAGGCGCGCCTGGCCTTCGGTGCGGTGGCGTCCCGGCCCTGGCGGGCCCGTGCCGCCGAACGCGTGCTGACCGGTGCCCCGGCCACGCGGGAGTACTTCGCCGCGGCGGCGGACGCCGAACTCGCGGCGGCCCGGCCGCTGCCCGACAACGCCTACAAGGTGACCCTCATGCGCAACCTGGTGGTGGCCGTCCTGTCCGAACTCGCCGAAGAGGCCGCCCGATGACCACCGCCACCACCGGCCGCACGACGGGGACGAGCGCCGTCGGCACCGCCCACACCCGCGTGGAGGGCCGTGACAAGGTCACCGGAGCCGCCCGGTACGCCGGCGAGATACCGTTCGCGGGCCTGGCCCACGGCTGGCTCGTGCTGTCCACCGTCGCGCGCGGCCGGATCCTGTCCGTCGAGACCGGTCCCGTGCTCGCCATGCCGGGCGTGCTGACCGTCCTGCACCACGGGAACGCCCCCCGCCTCGACACCGACTACGTCGGCATGCTGGGCGTCCCGCCGGACCCGACCGCCGCCGTCTTCCAGCACGACCGGATCCCGCACGCCGGATGGCCCGTCGCGCTCGTCGTCGCCGAGACCCCCGAGCAGGCCCGCGAGGCCGCGGAGGCACTGGTCGTCACCTACGAACGGCAGCCGCACGACATCGCGTTCTCCGCCGGCCGCCCGGACGCCTACCCGGCGCAGGGGCACATGCCCGCCGTCACCGAGAAGGGCGACCTGGACGCCGAACTCGCCGCCTGCGCCCACGTGGTGGACGAGGAGTACACCACGCCCGAGGAACACCACGGGATGATGGAGCCGCACGCGGCCACGGCCCTGTGGGACGGCGGCCGGCTCGAGGTCGTGGACTCCAACCAGAGCACCACCTGGGTCGCGGACGAACTCGTGAGGATGTTCTCGCTGGACCCGTCCGCGGTGCGGGTCCGCTCCGAGCACGTCGGCGGCGGCTTCGGCAGCAAGGGCCTGCGGGCCCACCAGGTGTCCGCCGTGATGGCCGCCACCGCCCTGCGGCGGCCCGTACGCGTGGTGCTGACCCGCCGTCAGATGTTCTCGCTCACCGGTTACCGCAGCCCCACCGCACAGCGCGTCCGGCTCGGCGCGGACACCGACGGACGGCTGCGCGCCCTGGAGCACCGCTCGCTGAACCAGACGTCGACGGTCTGGGAGTTCGTCGAACCGAGCGCCGGGGTGGCGCGGACGATGTACGACGCCGACGCCCACCGCACGGTCAACGAGGTGGTACGGCTGGACGTGCCGTCCCCGACCTGGATGCGGGCGCCGGGCGAGGCACCCGGGTCGTTCGCTCTGGAGGCGGCGCTCGACGAGCTCGCCGAGAAGTGCGGCGTCGACCCGGTCGAACTGCGGCTGCGCAACGACCCCGAGCGGAGCCCGGTCTCCGGACTGCCCTTCGCCGGCCGCCACCTCGCCGCCTGCTTCCGGGAGGGCGCCCGGCGCTTCGGCTGGGCCGGCCGCGACCCGCGCCCCGGCGTGCGCCGCGACGGACGCTGGCTGCTCGGCACGGGCACGGCCGCCGCCTCCTTCCCCGCGGGTGCCCTCCCCTCGACGGCCGCGGTGACCGCCGAGGCGGACGGCACCTTCACCGTGCGGATCGCCGCGGCCGACATCGGCACCGGGGCCCGCACCGCGCTCACCCTGGTCGCCGCCGACGCGCTCGGGGTGCCGCCCGAACGGGTCCGGGTGCTGATCGGCGACAGCGACTTCGGCCCGGCGGGGCTCGCCGGCGGGTCGATGGGCACCCGCTCCTGGGCCTGGGCGGTCACCGTCGCCGCCGACGAACTGCGCGACCGGCTCGTCCCGGGCGCCGCCGTGCCGCCGGAGGGCATCACCGTGCGCTCCGACACCACCGCCGCCCTCGGCGCCCTCGCCCAGAAGGAGCGGCACTCCTTCGGGGCGCAGTTCGCCGAGGTCGCCGTGGACGTCACCACCGGCGAGGTGCGGGTGCGCCGGATGCTGGGCATCTTCGCGGCGGGCCGGATCGTCAACCCGCTCACCGCGCGGGGCCAGCTCGTCGGCGGCATGACCTGGGGCATCTCCATGGCCCTGCACGAGGAGGCGGTCCGCGACCGCGTCTCGGGCGGCCACTACGGCGCCGACCTGGCCGGCTACCACGTCGCGACCCACGCCGACGTCCCGGCGATCGAGGCGGACTGGGTGGACGACCCGGACCCCGACGACCCGGTCGGCATC
This sequence comes from Streptomyces sp. NPDC051315, assembly GCF_044455165.1. Lineage (NCBI taxonomy): Bacteria > Bacillati > Actinomycetota > Actinomycetes > Kitasatosporales > Streptomycetaceae > Streptomyces > Streptomyces sp. NPDC051315. The sequence continues at coordinate 97,276 of NZ_JBITEN010000008.1, read as the reverse complement.
AAGGGCATCGGTGAGATCGGCGTCGTCGGTGCGGCGGCGGCCGTCGCCAACGCGGTGTGGCACGCGACCGGCGTACGCCATCGGAGCCTGCCCATCCGCCCGGACCGGGTGCTGCGGGCGGGAGGACCGGGTGCTTGACATCGCCGGTGAGCTGCACCGGTGGCTGGCCGAGGGCCGGGAGTTCGCCGTGGCGACCGTCGTGTCCGTGGGCGGCAGCGCCCCGCGCGGCCCCGGCGCCGCCCTCGCCGTCGACCGCGACGGCACAGCGGTGGGGTCCGTCTCCGGAGGGTGCGTGGAGGGTGCGGTGTACGAGCTGTGCGTCCAGGCGCTGGAGGACGGCGAGACCCGTGTCGAACGGTTCGGCTTCAGCGACGAGGACGCCTTCGCGGTCGGACTGACCTGCGGCGGGGTCATCGACGTCATGGTGAGTCCGGTCGGCGCGCACAGCCCCGTACGGCCGGTGCTCCGGGCGGCGCTGTCGGCCGTCGTCCGCGGTGAACCGGGGGCGCTCGCGCGGGTCGTCCGGGGCCCTGCGGGGCTCCTGGGCGGGGCGTTGTTCGTCCGCGCGGACGGCTCCCTCGAGGGCGGCGTCGGCGGCAGCCCGGAGCTGGACCGGACGGCGGCGGCCGAGGCCCGGGCGCTGCTGGACGGCGGGCGCACCGCAACCGTCGACCTCGCGGCGGACGGTTCGCACTGCCCCGGCGGCCTGACCCTGCTCGTCGAGTCCGCGGTGCCGCCGCCCCGCATGATCGTCTTCGGCGCGATCGACTTCGCGGCGGCGCTGGTGCGGGTGGGCAAGTTCCTCGGCTATCACGTCACCGTGTGCGATGCCCGGCCGGTCTTCGCCACCCGGGCGCGCTTCCCGGAAGCCGACGAGATCGTGGTCGACTGGCCGCACCGATATCTGCGCGGTACCACGACCGACCGGCGCACCGTGCTGTGTGTGCTCACCCACGACGCGAAGTTCGACGTGCCGCTGCTGAAGGAGGCCCTGGGCATGCCGGTGGCGTTCGTGGGGGCGATGGGCTCGCGCCGTACGCACGCCGACCGCGAGCGGCGGCTGCGCGAGGCGGGCGTGGGGCAGCGGGAGCTGGCCCGGCTCAGGTCCCCGATCGGCCTCGACCTCGGCGCCCGTACCCCGGAGGAGACGGCGCTGTCCATCGCGGCGGAGATCGTCGCAGCCCGCCGGGGCGGAACCGGCGTACCGCTGACCGGCGCCGGGACACCCATCCACCACGACGCCCGTGACACGGCGGCCGCCTGACAGGGCATCTCGTACGGCGTGGTCGGTAGTCGGCGTCGTCGTTAGTCGCGTCGTCGGTAGTCGACTCATCGGTAGTCGGCGTCGTCGGTAGTCGGCGGGCGTGACGATCGTGGAGCGCCGGGGGGTGAGGGCCCTGCCCGTCGCAGACGAGATGGGTCTTCGCCATCAGTCCCCCGCAGTCCCCGCGCTTGCCCGCAGTCCCCCGCAGGACCGGCCGATCGCCTCACCCGGCCGGTCCTGCCCCTTTTGGCCTGCGGACGCGTGCTGATGGGCCCGCACCTTCCTGTCATCCCCCCACACACACGACGCTCCGGTCGCCCGCGCCGACGGCGTCGCAGCGCTGCCGGACGTCGGCGAGGAGACGGGGGTTCCAGGTCCCGTCGGCGGGCCGGCGACGGAAACGTCCGTGGACCGTCTCCCACGGCCCGTCACACCCGGCGGGATCCGCGGGCCGCCGGAGTCGACAGCTTCGCAGGGTGCCATCGACCGCCTGACGGCGATCCCGCACGCACCGGACGGCCTCTGCACGGCGGAGTCGCCGACGGATCGGCCAGGCCGACTCTTTCGACTTTTCGAGGACAAAGCATGGACGGCAGGAGCGAAAGTCCCTACCGTCTTGGTCGCAACCACTCCCCCATGTACAGCGCAGCCCCCCGTCACCGGATCGCAGACGCCCGCCTTCGCCGTTCGTCCGAGGCCGAAGGCCGGTTCACCCCTGACCAGCCGTCCGCGGTCCGTGCCCCGAGCGCCAGGAGGAAGAGTGAGCCAACGGCCGCACCGCCGACTTCGCAGACATGCTGCGGGGGTGGCACTCGCCGCAGTTGTCGTCGCAAGCTGGACCCCCGCCGCCGCCCAGTCTGCCCCCCGGGCCGCCGCGGACATCCCCCCGCAGGAACCCGGAGTGACGCTGCGCGTCTTCGACGTGCAGGCGCCCTTGAAGGCGATCTGCGAGTTGAAGGGCGGTCAGACGCCCAACATCGACAAGCTGATGCCCACCGTCGACTGGACGACGGATGCGGACTTCGGCATGGCCGCCAACTTCGTCTCCCACGTCGTCGCGAACCTCCACGTCCCGCAGGACGGTACGTATGCCTTCCGGCTGATCAGCGACGACGGCTCACGCCTGCACATCGGTGACCAGGTCGTCATCGACCACGACGGGCTGCACGGCGCCGAACCCAAGGACGGCACCGTCGATCTGACCGCCGGTCCGCACCCGCTGCGCATCGAGTACTTCGAGGCGGGCGGCGGGCAGCAGCTCACCCTGCAGTGGAAGCCGCCAGGCGCCGCGGACTTCACCCTCGTGCCCAACTCGGCGCTGAGCACCGACGCCGGAGTCGTGCGCGTCACCGCGCCCGGCCGCAAGGAGTGCGTCGGCGGCCAGGACAGCCCGGGCGACGGCCTGCCGCTGGCCGGCGTCCACCCGAACTACACCCTCACCGACCTGCGTCCCGCCGGTTTCGAACCGAAGGTCTCGGCCATGGACTGGCTGCCGGACGGCAGACTGGCCGTGTCCACCTGGGGAGGGAGCGAGACCACCAACGGTGAGGTCTACCTCCTGGACAACGTCACCGGGGACACCGGCCCGGAGAAGGTCACGGTCAAGAAGGTCGCCTCGGGGCTCAAGGAGCCCATGGGCATCAAGTACGTCGACGGCAAACTGTACGTCTCGGAGAAGCACCAGCTGACCGAGCTGAACGACCGCGACGGCGACGAAGTCACCGACGAGAAGAGGAAGATCGCCTCCTGGCCCTACGGCGGCAACTTCCACGAGTTCGCCTTCGGCCTGCTCTACGACAAGGGCAGCTTCTATCTGAACCTGTCGGTCTCCATCAACTACGGCGGCGCCACGACCGACCCGCAGCCGGCCGAGGGCGGCCGCGGCACCACCGTCAAGGTCGACAGGGCGACCGGCAAGGTCTCCTACATCGCCGGAGGCCTGCGCACGCCCAACGGCATCGGCTGGGGCCCGGACAAGGGCATCTTCGTCACCGACAACCAGGGCGGCTGGCTGCCGTCCTCGAAGCTGGTGCACATCAAGCAGGACCGCTTCTTCAACCACTACACGCGGTACCGGGACGGCACGGGCGAGAACGCCCCCTCGCGGCCCGGCCCCTTCGACGACCGTCCGGTGACCAAGCCGGTCCTGTGGCTGCCGCAGAACGAGATCGCCAACTCGCCCAGCACACCGCTCCTGCTGAAGAAGGGCCCCTTCGCCGGGCAGATGCTCTTCGGCGACGTCACCTACGGCGGAATCCAGCGCGCGAGCCTGGAGAAGATCGACGGCGAGTACCAGGGCGCCGTCTTCCGCCACACCCAGGGCCTTGAGGCGGGCGTCAACCGCATCAGCGTCGGTCCCGACGGCGCCATCTACGCCGGCGGCCTCGGCGCCGACGGCAACTGGGGCCAGGAGGGCAAGCTCCGCTTCGGCCTTCAGAAGCTGACCCCGAACGGCACCAACGCCTTCGACATCCACTCGATGCGCGCCACGAGGAACGGCTTCGTCCTCAAGTACACCCGGCCCCTCTCCCAGGAGACCGTCGACAAGCTCGCGCAGAGCTACCAGGTCCGCCAGTGGCGCTACTCGCCCACGCCCGAGTACGGCGGCCCGAAGATCGACGAGGAGCCGCTGACCGTGTCCCGCGCCGTCGTCTCGGACGACCGCAGGCAGGTCCGGCTGGACATCCCCGGGCTCGGGACCGACCGCGTGGTGCACATCCGCTCCCCGCGTCCCTTCGCCGCGGACAACGGCGAGACCCTGTGGAGCACCGAGGCCTGGTACACCCTCAACGCGATCCCCGGCAACGAAACGCCCGTCACCGCCTACGAGGCGGAGGAGGCAAAGCTCACCGGCGGCGCCGGCGTCAACAAGGACCACCAGGGCTACTCCGGCGGCGGCTTCGTCGACCGCTACGGCACCCCCGGCGCCACCACCGCCTTCCGCGTCGACATCGCCCGGAAGGGCACGTACGACGTGGGACTGCGCTACGCCAACGGCCCGCACCCCTTCCACGGCAACAAGAAGATCAGCCTCTACGTCAACGGAGCCAAGGTCCGCCAGACGGTACTGCCGCCGACCGCCGACTGGGACACCTGGGCGACGCAGAGCGAGAGGCTGACGTTACGCAAGGGCGTCAACACCGTCGCCTACCGGTACGACGACGGCGACGACGGCCACGTCAACCTCGACATGATCCACATCGACCGTCCCGGAGAACGCGTCGACCTGTTCGACGGCGGCAGCCTGTCGCAGTGGCAGCACACCGACGGCCGCGCGGTCGAATGGCCCCGGACCGAGGGGAACTCCATCGAGGTGTGCTGCGGGGACATCCGCACCAAGCGGAACTTCGGCGACCACAGGCTGCACGTCGAGTTCCGGGTCCCCCGGCTCCCCGACGACGTCACCGGCCAGGACCGCGGCAACAGCGGCGTCTACCTTCAGAACCGCTACGAGATCCAGATCCTCGACTCCTACGGCGTGCCCACCCTCGCCGACAACGAGGCCGGCGCCATCTACCACCAGAAGGCAGCCGACGCCAACGCGTCGTCGCCGCCCGAGACCTGGCAGTCGTACGACATCGTCTTCCGGGCCGCGCGTTACGACAGCGCCGGAGAGAGGACCGAGAAGGCCCGGGTCACACTGGTATGGAACGGCAAGAAGGTCCACGACGACGTGGTCATCGACGGGCCGACCGGCGGCGGCATCGCCGAAGGCCCGGCCACCGGACCGGTCAAGCTCCAGGACCACGGCAACAAGGTCCGCTACCGCAATGTGTGGGTCGAACCACTGAACTGACCGCCCGCACGCCGCGACCCGGTCGCGCAGGAGACGGCCACACCCGTCAGGCCGTCTCCTGCGCGGAGCGTGCGGGTGCGCCGGCCCCACCCACGCCGCGTGCGGCAGCGCCGCGGTCGCCGGAGGCGACCCGCCCGGCCCTGTCCGGGACGGAGAGCGGTTCGCCGTCCCGCGTCACTCGCCGTCCTCGCAGCCCGGCTCGCCCCGCTCCGACGACCGGACCCGGTTGTTCTCCGGGGAGAAGTGGGTGACGTCCCGGTTCTGCGAGCAGGACGTCCTGGCGCCGCCCGCGCCGGAGGTCCTCCGGGGCCGGGAACGCTGATCACAGCGGCCGGGGGCGGCCCTCCCAGTACGGCTCGCGCAGCCGCCGCTTGTACAGCTTGCCGTTGGGGTCGCGGGGCATCTCGGTGACGAAGTCGACACTCCTCGGCCGCTTGTAGCCGGCCAGCCGGTCGGCGCAGTGGGCGAGGAGGGCGGTGGCGAGGTCGGGGCCGGCGTCGTGGCCGGGGGCCGGTTCGACGACGGCCTTGACCTCCTCGCCCCAGTCGTCGTGCGGGATGCCGAAGGCGGCGGCGTCGGCGACGGCCGGGTGGGCGAGCAGCGCGGACTCGATCTCGGCCGGGTAGATGTTGACGCCGCCGGAGATGATCAGGTCGATCTTGCGGTCGCGTAGGAAGAGGTAGCCGTCCTCGTCGAGGTAGCCGAGGTCACCGACGGTGAAGAAGTCGCCGATGCGGTGGGCGCGGGTCTTCGTCTCGTCCTTGTGGTAGCTGAAGCCGCCCGTGCTCATCTTCATGTACACGGTGCCGAGTTCACCGGGTCCGAGCCGGTTGCCGTCGTCGTCGAAGACGGCGAGTTCGCTGATGGGCCAGGCCTTGCCGACCGTACCGGGCTTCTTCAGCCAGTCCTCGGTCGTGGCGAAGGCGCCGCCGCCCTCGCTGGCCGCGTAGTACTCCTCCACACAGTCGCCCCACCAGTCGATCATCGCCCGTTTGACGTGGTCGGGGCAGGGCGCGGCGCCGTGGACGGCGTGCCGCATGGACGAGACGTCGTAGGCCTGCCGGACGGGCTCGGGCAGGGCGAGCAGGCGGTGGAACTGGGTCGGGACCATGTGGGTGTGCGTGCACCGGTGGACGTCGACGAGGCGGAGCATCTCCTCGGGCGTCCACTTGTCCATCACGACCAGGCGGTGGCCGATGTGCAGGGACGCGCCCGCGAACTGGAGCACGGCGGTGTGGTAGAGCGGCGAGCACACGAGGTGCACGTTGTCGTCGAAGGGCCGGATACCGAAGATGCCGAGGAAGCCGCCGAGGTACGCCTCCTCCGGGAGCTTGCGGGGCAGCGGGCGCCGGATGCCGCGCGGGCGGCCCGTCGTGCCCGAGGTGTAGTTCATGACCCAGCCGAGGGTGCGGTCGGCGGGTGCCGACTCCGGCTGTCCCGCGAGGAGGTCGGCGTAGGGACGGAAGCTTTCGGCCTCGCCGACGGCGTACCGGTGGGTGGCCGGGAGGCCGGCCTCGTCGGCGGCGCGGCGGGCCTGTCCGGCGAAGCGCTCGTGGGCGAGGAGGACCTTGGCGCCGGAGTCGGAGACGATCCAGGCGATCTCGGGGCCGACGAGGTGGTGGTTGACGGGGACGAGGTAGAAACCGGCCTGGGTGGCGGCCAGGTAGGCGGTGAGGAACTCGGCCGAGTTGGGCAGGACGACCGCGAAGGCGTCACCGCGGGCGAGGCCTGCCGCCCGCAGTCCGTGCACCAGGCGGTTGGCGTCGGCGTGCAGGCGTCCGGCGGTCCACTCCTCGCCGTCCGGCGCGACGAGAACGGTGCGGTCGGGGGCCTGGGCGGCCTGGGCCCAGAAGCCGGCGGGGGACGTGCTCGTCATCGGGCGCTCCTTCCGGCGACGCGGTCGATGCGGTCCACGGCCTGCTCGAAACCGCGGGTGAGGTCGTCGAAGACGGCCTGGACGGGGCGGACGTCGTTCATCCGGCCGACGATCTGGCCGACGGGCGTGCCGAGCAGGGGGTCGACCTCGTACGTCTGGATACGGGAGACGGCCTCGGCGACGAGCAGGCCCTGGAGGGGCATGGGGAGGGCGCCGGGTCCCCTCGGGTCGTCCCAGGCGTCGGTCCATTCGGTACGGAGCTGGCGTGCGGGTTTCCCGGTGAGGGCACGGGAGCGGACGGTGTCGCCGGAGCCGGCCGCGAGGAGTTTGCGGGTCAGGGCGGGCGAGTGCAGGTCGGCCTCGGCGGTGGTCAGCCAGAGCGAACCGAGCCACACGCCCTGGGCGCCGAGGGCGATGGCGGCGGCGATCTGCCGTCCGCTGCCGATGCCGCCGGCGGCCAGGACGGGCAGCGGGGCGACGGCGTCGACGACCTCGGGGGTGAGCACCATGGAGGCGATCTCGCCGGTGTGGCCGCCGGCCTCGTAGCCCTGGGCGACGACGATGTCGAGGCCCGCCTCCTTGTGCTTCAGCGCGTGCCGGGCGCTGCCCGCGAGCGCGGCGACCCGCACACCCCGCTCGTGGGCGCGGGCGACGACGTCGGCGGGCGGGGACCCCAGGGCGTTGGCGAGCAGCCGGATCGGGTAGTCGAAGGCGACGTCGAGCTGGGCCCGGGCGACCTGTTCCATCCACCCGGTGATGCGCCAGCCGGACGCCTCTCCTTCGGGCAGGTCGGGCACGCCGTACCGGGCGAGCGTCTCCCGCACGAACCTCCGGTGTTCCTCGGGGATCATCGCCTCGACGTCGGCCTCGGTGACGCCTTCCACCTTTTTCGCCGGCATGACGACGTCCAGGCCGTAGGGGCGGCCGTCGACGTGCGCCTCGATCCAGTCGAGGTCGCGCTCGAGGTCGTCGGGGGCGGTGTAGCGGACCGCGCCGAGCACGCCGAAGCCGCCGGCGCGGCTGATGGCCGCGGCGACGGCGGGGAACGGCGTGAAGCCGAAGACGGCGTGCTCGACTCCCAGTTGCTTGCTCAGCTCCGTCTGCATGGGCGCAGGATGCCGCAGCCGCCCGGACGACGGAAGAGGTTTTCTGATACACCGTCAGATTTGCGTTCCCCAGTCGGCTCCCCAGCCGGCTCCCCTGTCGGTTCCCCGACCGGTTCGCCGGCCGGGGAATCCTCGCCGCTGTCGGCCACTCGTGAGGCCGGCCGCCCGGGAAGGTCGCTCGCCCGTGAGGACCGGCCCCCGCGGGGGCCGAAGGCCCGTGACGGCCGGCTACTCGTTGAAGACGGCCTTCTGCACCTCGTTCGGCCCGTCGAACTGGTCCTGCTTCAGGTCGTTGAGGCGGCTGACGACCTTGTCGTCGGCCTTGTTCTTGCGGGCACGCTCGACGAGGTGTTGCTTGTCCGTCGGGTAGTCCATGCCGCTGAGGGCTTTCTGCAGGTCGATGGGGCTGAGTTCCGCCATGACAGCCTCCTGTCATAGGTGCGGTCTTTCCGTTATGCCGCGGTACCCATCCCCCGCCGCCCCATGCACCACTTCAGCCCTCTCCTGCCTCCAGCACCGCCATCGCCGCGTTGTGCCCCGGCACTCCGCTGACCCCTCCCCCGCGCACCGCGCCGGCCCCGCACAGCAGGACGTTGGCGTGCCGGGTCTCCACACCCCAGCGACCGGTTCCCTCGCCGGCGTGGGGCCAGGCGAGATCGCGGTGGAAGATGTTGCCGCCGGGCAGCCCGAGGTCGCGCTCCAGGTCCAGCGGCGTCTTCGCCTCGATGCAGGGGCGGCCCTCGGCGTCGGTGGCCAGGCAGTCGGCGAGGGGTTCGGCCAGATGGGCGTCGAGCTGGGCGAGGGTCGACCTCAGCAGCTCCTCACGGACGGCGTCGTTGTCCCGCGCGAAGAGCCGCGCGGGTGTGTGCAGCCCGAACAGGGTCAGCGTCTGGAACCCCCGGGCGGCCAGGTCCGGGCCGAGGATGCTCGGGTCGGTCAGGGAGTGGCAGTAGATCTCCGAGGGCGGTGCGGCGGGCAGGTCGCCGGCGGCCGCCTGGGCGTGGGCGGTGGCCAGTTGCCCGTAGCCCTCGGCGATGTGGAAGGTACCGGCGAAGGCCTCGCGCGGGTCGACGGAGCTGTCCCGCAGCCGGGGCAGCCGCTCGAGCAGCATGTTCACCTTCAGCTGGGCGCCCTCGGCGGGCGCGGGCGGCTCGTCGCCGGTGAGGGCGGCGAGCGCCTGCGGCGAGGCGTTCACCAGGACGTGCCGGGCGGCGGCGACGCCCTCGCCGTCGGCGGTGCGGTAGGTGACCTCGGCGCCGCGGCCGTCCGTGGCGATCCGCACGGCCTCGTGGCCGGTGGCGAGGACGGCGCCCGCGTCCCGGGCGGCGGCGGCCAGGGCGTCGGTGAGGGCGCCCATGCCGCCGACGGGGACGTCCCAGGCACCGGTACCGCCGCCGATGACGTGGTAGAGGAAGCAGCGGTTCTGCTGGAGGGAGGGGTCGTGGGCGTCGGCGAAGGTGCCGATCAGCGCGTCGGTGAGGACCACGCCCCGCACCAGGTCGTCCGCGAAGTGCTCCTCGACGGCGACGCCGATCGGTTCCTCGAAGAGGGTCCGCCAGGCGTCCTCGTCGTCGACGCGGCGGCGCAGCGCCTCGCGGGTGGGCAGCGGCTCGGTGAGCGTCGGGAAGACCCGCTGGGCGACCCGCCCGGTCATGCCGTAGAAGCGCTGCCAGGCCGCGTACTCGCGCTCACCGCCCGTGAGCCGCGCGAACGCCTCCCGGGTGCGCTCCTCGCCCCCGCCCACGAGCAGCCCGGTGGCCCGCCCGCCGCGCTCGACGGGGGTGTACGACGAGATGGTGCGGCTCTGGACACGGAAGTCCAGGCCCAGGTCCCGCACGATCTTGTGCGGCAACAGGCTGACCAGGTACGAGTAGCGCGACAGCCGGGCGTCCACCCCGGCGAACGGGCGGCTGGAGACGGCGGCGCCCCCGGTGTGGTCCAGCCGCTCCAGCACCAGCACGGACCGGCCGGCCCGGGCCAGGTAGGCGGCGGCGACCAGCCCGTTGTGGCCGCCGCCGACGATGACGGCGTCGTAGGCGCGCTGTCCCCGGTGTCCCTCGTGTGCAGGCATGGTTCTTGGTAACACGGGGCGATCAAGGTCGGCCAGAGGTGCGCCCGCGGGGCCCGGGGTTCAGGGGCGGCGCATCCGTACGGCCACGAAGGTCGGCGCGGTGCGTCTTCTCGTACCGGCCGGGGTCGGCCGGGCGGGCGTCCTCCGTCGCCCGCGGCTCCACCAGCTCCTCGAGGACGTATCCGGCGCCGAGCAGCTCGCCCGGGAACGTCTCCAGCGTCATCCGCCGGTAGCGGATGGCGCGCCCCGAGCCGAACGGCAGGGTGACCCGGTCGTTCGGCGACGTAGGAGCCGCCGAAGTACGTCCAGGACGGGACTCGTCCTCGACGGCCTGACCCGCTTCACCGTCGTCGACGACACCGTCCAGGTCTTCCTGGGCGGCTGGGACGGCGACCCCGCGCTTCTGCCGGTCACCGAGGGCATCATGTCCGCCTTCTTCGACGCCGTGACCACCGAGCGACTGACGATGGCGCCGTGGGCGGCGGAGGTCCTCGCCCGCCACCGGGCCGACGGCACCACGCCCCCGCCGCTGTCGCACGGGCAGCGGGCGGTCCCGAACGTCATCGGGGTGCACCTCCTCCTGGAGGAGGGCGGCAAGGTCCTGCTCGGCCTGCGCCACCCCGACTCGCCCTTCGCGCCACTGCGCCACCACTTCCTGGCCGGTCACTGCGAGCAGGAGTCCGCCGTCGCCTGCCTGATCCGGGAGGCCCGCGAGGAGGCGGGGCTCGAGATCGAGGCCGAGGACGTCGAGCTGGCCCACGCCGTCCACGTCGTGGACGCGCCCGGCGGGCAGCCGCGCCTCCAACTCGTCTTCCGCGCCCGGCGCCGGCGGGGCGAACCGCGGCTGCTGGAGCCGGACAAGTGCCTCGGGTGGCGGTGGTGGCCCCTCGACGCGCTGCCCGACCCGATGGTCCCCTACGCGCGAGCGGCCCTCGACGGGATCCGCGACGGCCGGCTGTACACGGAGCTGGGCTGGGACTGAGCGGCCCACCGCCGGGCCTTGCGCGCCGCCCCGGCGCCGACCGCCTCCGTCGGACCGATGAGTGACGTCATCCCGCCGACCACGCCGCCCACGACGACGGCGCCACCGACCGCGGTGACGGTGACGGTGACGGTGCGATGGCGATGGCGATGGCGACGAGGGTGGGCCGGGCGGGTGCCTGCGGAGGACCACTGGATCCGGTGGGGAGACGACATCCGGGAGTCCGGGACCTCGGTGGGCATGCTCACGCCTTCGCCTCACGGTCGGGATCAGCCGCACACCGCGGTACGGGGTCAGCGCCGCACCCGGGGCATCCCCAGCCCGATCCAGGAGATGATCTCCCGCTGGATCTCGTTGTTGCCGCCGCCGAAGGTGAAGATCACGGCGGAGCGGTAACCCCGTTCGAGTTCGCCGTGCAGGACGGCGCCCGCCGAGCCCTCCTTGAGGGCGCCGGGGGCCGCGACGACCTCCATCAGCCAGGCGTACGCGTCGCGGCGCGCCTCGGAGCCGTAGACCTTGACGGCGGAGGCGTCCTGCGGGGTGAGGGTGCCGTTCTGCAGGGCGCCCACCATCCGCCAGTTGAGGAGCTTCAGGGCGTCGAGCTTCACGTGCGTCTGCGCGAGCCGGCGGCGCACCCAGGGCAGGTCGACGACGCGGCGGCCGTCGGCGAGCTTGGTCTCCCTGGCCCAGCGCTGCACGTCGTGCAGGGCGCGGATGGCCATGGTGCCGTGGGCGGCCAGCGTCACGCGCTCGTGGTTGAGCTGGTTGGTGATCAGCCGCCAGCCCTCGTTCTCGGCGCCGACACGGTGGGAGACGGGGACGCGGACGTCGTCGTAGTAGCTGGTGGTGGTGTCGTGCGAGGCGAGGGTGCGGATGACCGTGCAGGAGTAGCCGGGGTCGGTGGTCGGCACCAGCAGCATCGTGATGCCCTGGTGCGGCGGGGCGTCGGGGTCGGTGCGTACCGCGAGCCAGACCCAGTCGGCGGTGTCGCCGTTGGTCGTCCAGATCTTCTGGCCGTTGACGACGTAGTGGTCGCCGTCGCGCACCGCGCGGGTCTTCAGGGCGGCCAGGTCGGTACCGGCGTCGGGTTCGCTGTAGCCGATGGCGAAGTCGATCTCGCCGGCGAGGATCCTCGGCAGGAAGTACGCCTTCTGCTCGTCGGTGCCGTAGCGCATGATCGTCGGGCCGACCGTGTTGAGCGCCATCAGCGGCAGGGGGACGCCGGCCTGGGCGGCCTCGTCGAAGAAGACGAACTGCTCGATCGGGGTCAGGCCGCGGCCGCCGTACTCCTCGGGCCAGCCGACGCCGAGCCAGCCGTCCGCGCCGAGCCGGCGGATGGTCGCGCGGTAGAAGCGCTTGGCGGCGACGGGGTCGGCGTGCCGGGCGTAGGCGTTGTCCGGCACCAACTCGGCGAAGTAGGCGCGCAGTTCGGTGCGCAGCCGCAGCTGCTCGGGCGTGTGGTCGAGGTGCACGGCGCCTCCTGGCTACCCAAGGCCGGGGTCCTGACGGCGCACACGGTAGAACGTGTTCCAGTAATTGGGAATGGCGAGTGCGCGGCGGATCGCCCGGGGTCGGCCGGAACCGGTGGTCACCGTCACCGGCGGGCGGGCACCGGAGCCGGAGCGGGAGCGGGTACTACGCCCCGGCGCGCCCGCCGCCGTCCCCGCGCCCACTCCACCCCCGCGACCGCCGACGGGGTGGGCAGGTGCCGCGCGCCCGGGTACCGACTCGACCACTCCGGGCCGACGGGCGCACGGCCAGGCAGACGGCGGGGCGGGCGGCGGGAGGGGCGCAGACGGCTCGGCGCCGCGACCGGAGCCCTGGCCGCCCGGCCGCGCCGCTCCGGGCCACCCCGCCGACCGGGTCGCCTCGGCGGCCAGTCGAACCGTCGGCAGACCACGGCGCCTCCCGACCGGCCGTCGGCCGGCCGGCGGAGACGCCGACCGGAACGCCGACCGAGACGACCGAGGCGCCTCAGGCGAGCGTGGCCATGAAGTCGGTGCAGGCCTGGGCGCACGCGCGGCACGCCGCCGCGCTCTCCTCGGCACCCGGCTGCCTGTCGAAGACGTGCGCGCTCTCCAGGCACACGGTCCGGCACCACTCCAGCTGGGCGCGGATGCCGGCCTCGTCCATCCGGTTGTTCTCGGACAGCACACGGCAGGTCGCGTCGCAGACCTCCGCGCACATGATGCCCTTGCGCCGTACGAGGTCCTGCAGTTCCGTTCCGTCCGGATCCACGAGGCTCGCGCGCAGCGCACAGGCACGGGCACACTCGGTGCACGCCTGGGCGCAGGCGAAGCGATCCTCCAGGAACCGGAACAGCTCCTGTTGGGATGTCGTCGAAGTCACACCCGGCGGGTAGCCGGGCCGGGCGGCGCCAAACCAGTCGGCGTCCCGCCCGCGGCCCTTCTTCGGCCTTTTCGGCCACCGGCCGGGAGCACCGTCCGTGGCCCCTCTCGAGCACCGCGCGACAGGACGCGCACACAGAGCAAGGGGTGCACCGAGGCGATTCACGACCGATTGCAGGGGTATTCGCCTGATATGAGTACCGCAAGCATGCAGCTGGCCGCCTCCAGCGGCCTGCTCAGCCTGGGCATGTTCGTGGTCGGCATCGCCCTGGTGGCCCTGCTGGCCGGCAGCTTCTGGATGGGCGCGCGTATCAAGCTGCGCGAGCCGCCCCGACCGCGCCCCGAGGAGCAGCCGCACCTGCCGCCGGACGGCCCGGTCCACGAGGTACAGGAGAACCGGGAGCCCGACGAGGTACCCCACACCCCCAAAGGCGGTCGCCCCCTGACCCCGTACGAACTGACCAACATGCAGACGCGGACGAGCGCCTCCAAGACGCGGCCGCGCTGGGGACGGGGCAGCAGCGGCTCGTTCGGCGGGGGCGGTCTGGGCTCCCACTGAGTGGGCCCGGCGGCCCTCCGCCCTCCCGCGCACGGATGCCGCTGGAAGCGACGTTGCGAACGGAAGTGAGATTCATGGCCGAGCACGGCCGCAGCACTCTGCCTCTGCCCGACTACGACCACCTGCCCCTCGGCGGCCTCGAGAGCCGCGTCCGGTCGCTCACGGCCGGGGAGGTGGAGGAGCTGCTCGCCTATGAACGGACGCACGCCGACCGGCTTCCGGTCACCGAGCTGCTGACGTCCCGTCTGGAGCAGCTGGAGGCGGGCGCCGAGCCGACCTCGGGCGATCCGGGGGCCCTGCGCCCGGAGCAGTCCCAGGGGCACGCGGGCTCCCCGGTGTCGCCGGTGACGTCGCCGGAGCCCTCCAGCCCGCCGCCGCACGGCACCCCCGACCAGCGGGGCAAGCCGAAGGGAAACCGGACGTAGCGATTTCCCGGCCGGGCGCGGGATAGTCCGTGCGCCGCGGAGAGAACGAGAAGGGCCCGGGCCGACCGCCCGGGCCCTTTCGTGTGGTCGCGCGAGGCTCGCACAGGCTCATGAGGTCACGGGCCGCGTCGCCCACGGCTCGCGCGTCAGCCATCGCGCGGGGCTCGCCCGGTCAGCCCGGCCACAGGCGGCTCACCCGGCCCTTGGCGTACGGCTCACCCGGTCCCTGGTGGCGCACGGCTCGCCCGACCACTCGTCACGGAGCACAGCCCGGTCACTGGTCACGGAGAGCCGGCGCGGGACCCACCCGATCACGGGCGGCGCGGACCCCCGATCACAGGCAGCGCGGGACCCACCCGATCACAGGCAGCGCGGGACCCACCCGATCACAGGCATCGCGGGGCCCGGTCAACGGTGCCGCGGAGCCCGCCCGCTCACTGGTCGCGCAGGGCCCGCGTGGCCACCGACAGCGCCTGCTCGGCGTACGTCCGGCCGAAGAGGACCGCGTGGACGAGGAGCGGGAAGAGCTGGTGCAGGCCGACGCGGCCGGGCCAGCCGTCGGCGAGCGGTGCCGCCTCCTGGTAGCCGTCCAGCACCTGCTCCAGGTGCGGGCAGCCGAACAGCTGGAGCATCGCGAGATCGGTCTCGCGGTGTCCGCCGTGTGCGGCCGGGTCGATGAGCCAGGCGTGCCCGTCCTCGCCCCACAGCACGTTGCCGTTCCACAGGTCGCCGTGGAGCCGCGCGGGCGGCTCGGCGGGGCCGGCCAGTTCGGGCAGCCGTGCGCAGAGCCGCTCGACGACCGCCGCCTCGCCGGGGCGCACGGTGCCGTCGTCGACCGCCGTGCGCAGATACGGCAGCACCCGGTGTTCGGCGTACCAGCCGGGCCAGTCGTCGCCGTCCGCGTTCCGCATGGGGGCGAGCCCGATGCGGGCGTCCCGGGGACCGCCCGGCGGTGGAGCGCCGAAGGCGGGGGCGCCGGTGGCGTGCAGAGCGGCGAGGTCGCGGCCGAACCGGCGGGCGGCCTCGGGGGTCGGCCGACCGGTCGGCACCCGGTCGGTCACCAGCCAGCGTCCGTCGTACCCGTGCACCGCGGGGACGCGGACCGGGCCGGCGTCGGCCAGCCAGCGCAGCCCCGCGGCCTCCGCGCGTACCGCGCCCGGCCCGTCGCCGCGCTTGACCATCACCGTGCGACCGTCATCGAGGGCGACCTCGGCGACGGTCGCGGACAGCGGGCGTTCCTCGAGGGCGGCGGCTCCGGTGAGACGGGTCGCGACGGCGCCGGCCGCATCAGGCATGTACACGGCGCCAGAGTAGGGCGACGCAGGTCACATGGAAGAGAGGGAACGGGCCATTTCGGGCGGCCGTACGGTTTCCGAATATCGAACAGCGCGGAGGAATCCTTGCAAAGTCAGATACGGTACCCCTTCAGTGAATGCAATCCATGGACGTCCTGCGGCTACCGTCTGCGATTCCCAGGTACACGGGGTGGGTGAAGAGGACCCCAACAATGGAAAACGCATGATTTAACGTCCCATGGCATGACTGAGACGGTGGCGCGGTCCCGGACCGACGAGACGCAGAACAGTGCCGACGGCGTGCGGGGCAAGGGGCTCGGCGGGAATTCCGTCGGCCTGCTGGGCAGTGCGGTCATCGGGGTCTCGACCGTCGCGCCGGTCTATTGCCTGACCTCCACCCTGGGTTCCACCGCCGGCGAGGTGGGGGTGCAGATGCCGGCCGTGTTCCTGGCCGGGTTCCTGCCGATGCTGCTGGTCGCGTTCGCCTACCGGGAGCTGAATCGGGCGGTGCCGGACTGCGGCACCTCGTTCACCTGGACCGTCAAGGCGTTCGGGCCGCACGTCGGCTGGATGTGCGGCTGGGGTCTGGTCATCGCGACGGTGATCGTGCTGTCGAACCTGGCGGGTGTCGCCACCTCGTACTTCTGGCTGCTGGCCGGAGAGGTCACCGGCAGCGACCGGATCGCCGGCCTCGACGGGAACAAAGCGGTCCACATCCTGACCTGTCTGTTGCTCATCGCGATCGCCACGGCGATCAGCTACCGCGGGATGACGACCACGAAGGGCGTGCAGTACGCGCTGGTGGGGCTGCAACTGGTCGTGCTGGCCGTGTTCGTCGCCCTGGCGGTGCAGAAGGCCCGCTCCGGCGCCTTCGCCGGCCACCTCGGCTTCTCCTGGTCCTGGCTGAACCCCTTCGAGGTGAAGTCGTTCGCGGCCTTCAGCGCCGGGCTGTCCCTGTCCATCTTCATGTACTGGGGCTGGGACGCCTGTCTGACGGCGAACGAGGAGACCGTCGGCAGCGAGAGGACGCCCGGCCGCGCCGCGCTCGTCGCGATGATCGTCCTGGTCGGCTCCTACCTGACGACCGGGGTGGCCGCCCAGATGGCGGTCGGCGCCGGGACCGACGGCCTCGGCCTCGCGAACCCCGAGACCTCCGACAACGTCTTCGCCGCCCTCGCCGGTCCCGTCATGGGCGACGCCCTCGGCATCCTGCTCTTCCTCGCCGTCCTCGCCTCGGCCGCCGCCAGCCTCCAGACGACGTTCATCCCCGTGGCCCGCACGGTGCTGGCCATGGCGGCGTACGAGGCGCTGCCCGCGTCGTACGCGGGCGTGCACGAACGCTTCCGGACGCCCGGGCGCGCCACGGTCGTCGCTGGTGTCGCGACCGGCGTCTTCTACACCGTGATGACCCTCGTCAGCGAGCACGTCCTCGTCGACACCATCTACGCGCTCGGCCTGATGATCTGCTTCTACTACGCGCTGACGGCCTTCGCGTGCGCCTGGTACTTCCGCGACACCCTCACCCGGTCGGTGCGCGACGCGGTCTTCAAGGGGCTCTTCCCGGTGCTGGGCGGCGTCCTGCTGACCGCCGTGTTCGGCAAGACGCTGTACGACATGTGGGACCCGGCCTACGGCAGCGGTTCGGCCGTGTTCGGCGTCGGCTCGGTCTTCGTCATCGGTGTCGGTCTGCTGCTGCTCGGCGTGGTCCTCATGGTGGCGATGCGGCGGAGCAGCCCGGCCTTCTTCCGCGGCGAGGTCCTGACCACGCGGACACCGGCCCTCGTGGTCGGGGACTGAACGCCGTCCGCCGTCCGGCGGTCCCCGCCCGTCAGCCGCCGGTCCGCGGCCGACCGTCCGGTTCCCGGGGTGTGCGGTGTGTCCGCACACCCCGGGAACCGGACCGCGGGCGCGGGTCAGAGCTGGAACTCGGCGGGGGACACCCCCAGCGCCGCGCACGCCTCCCGGAGGACCATCTGCTCGGCCTGGGAGAAGTCGCCGTCGGCTCCCGCGACGACGATGCCGGTCTGGACGACCGCCCTCGCCTCGGTCGGCTTCTTGGCGGCCTTGGCGATCTCCTGCATCGCCTCGGCCTTCCCCTGCTGGAAATTGTGGCCCAGCTGGTCCACGTGCTTGTTGAAGCGCTGACGCAGCTGCTCCGGCGGGAAGTTCTGCAGCACCTCATTGCTGAGGATCATCGACTCGACCTGCTGCCGCTCGGCCGGATCCACGTGCCCGTCCGCGGCCGCGACCAGTGCGCACATCGCCATGCTGGCGTCCCGGTACGCGCCGCTCTTCAGCTCGGTCTTGAGGGAGACGAGCTGCGTCTTCAACGCGCTGACCAGCTGAGCGCGGGCGCCCCCGCCGGACCCCGGGCTGTGGCTGTGACCGCCGGTCGCGCCCCGCCCACCCTGAGACTGCTGGAAAGTCCTGGCCTGGTCCTTGAGCCGGTCCCACACTGCCATCGACGTCACCTCGGTATTCGATCGGAGTCATCCAGCGCACCCGCTCGCGCGCGCTCACTGGATCAACGATCGACCTCCGGGCAAAGGTTCCGCAAAGCGCCGCGCCCAAGGTGCGGCCGACATCCCGCGTGACCGGGGTCAACGGCACGCGGGTGGCCGGCAACGACGGCGGCGCAGGCCCCGATGGGCCGCACGGACGTGATCAGGCCGTGCCCAGGAGCGACCACCACCGGCCCCGACACACCCGGCGCCTCTGCGGCCAGCTTCGGGCGTGAACGGTCAGTAAACGACATCGCGGAGCGGGGCCGGGGTGAAGGCGGTGTGATGGCCTGAATCGTCGCGCAAGGTGAGGTGGATCATGGCCGACGTGGTGCAGGCGGAGCCGGCGGAACGACAACGCTGCGGCTGCCGCGCCCCCGTGCGCGAGGGCGGGGCCGAGGAGCGGTTCCGCGGGTTGCTGGAGGCGGCGCCGGACGCGATGGTCATCGTCGACGACACGGGCCTCATCCGGCTCGTCAACGCCCAGACGGAGGCGCTGTTCGGCTACCGCCGTGAGGAGTTGCTCGGCCAGCCGGTCGAGTTGCTGATGCCGTACCGCTTCCGCGAACAGCACACCGCGCACCGCGGCGGATACGCGGCCAACCGGCAGGTCCGCCCCATGGGTGCCGGGCTGGAACTGCACGGGCTGCGCAAGGACGGCACGGAGTTCCCCGTCGAGATCAGCCTGAGCCCGCTGGAGACCACGGACGGCCTGCTGGTGTCGGCCGCCGTGCGCGACGTCAGCGACCGCAAGGCGGCCGAGGCCCGCATCAACGAGCTGGCCGGGCTGGTGGAGTCCTCGCAGGACGCGATCCTCGCCCACACCCTCGACGGGTACATCACCTACTGGAACGCGGCCGCGCAGCGCCTGTACCGCTACACCGCCGAGGAGGTCATCGGCCGGCACGTCTCCCTGCTGGCGCCGCCGGAGCTGCGCGGCGAGGTCAAGGCACTGCTCAAACGGCTGCGGCGGGGACGGAAGGTCGAGCACTTCGAGACGCTGCGGGTCACCCGCACCGGGGCGCTGCTGGACGTGGACGTCACGCTGTGGCCGACGCGGGACACCCACGGCACGGTCGTCGGGGCGTGCGCGATCGTGCGGGACATCAGCGACCGCAAGCGCGCGGAGGCCGAACTCACCGCCCTGTACGAGCAGCAGCGGCACATCGCGCTCACCCTGCAGCGGAGCCTGATGGGCACCCCGCCCGCCCTGCCCGGCCTCGACACCGCCAGCCGCTACCGGCCCGCCACCCAGGGCGCCGGCGTGGGCGGTGACTGGTTCGACCTGATCCCCCTGGGCGCCGACCGGGTGGGCGTGCTGATCGGCGACGTCATGGGACGCGGACTCGAGGCCGCGGCGGTGATGGGCCAACTGCGCTCGGCCGCGCACGCCCTGGCGAAGACCGGGATGCAGCCGCGGCAGCTGATGCGGGCACTCGACACCTGCGTCGCCGACCTCGACGTGCCCGACCAGCTCGTCACCTGCTGCTACCTGGTGATCGCCCCGGACGCGGGCACGGTGACCGTCTGCTCGGCGGGACATCTGCCGGTCCTGGTCGCCGGCGTGGGCGACGGAGTCCGCGCCCTCTCCGCCCCGGTCAACGCGCCCCTCGGCGTGGGCGACGTCCCGTACGAGCAGTCCAGTTCGGAGATACCGCCGGGCGCCACCCTGGTGCTCTACACGGACGGTCTGATCGAGACGCCGGACAGCGACATCGAGACACGGATCGGCGAACTGACGTCCCTGCTGGACGAGTTGTTCACCGGTACGCCGTGCCTGGAGACCGCGGCCGACCAGGTGCTGACGGCGCTGCTCCCCGACCCCGACAGTCACAACGACGACGTCACCCTGCTGCTCGCGCAGCTTCCGGCCGCGCCCCTCGCGGCGGTCCGCACCGACCTCCCGGGCGTCCCGGCCTCCGTGCCGGAGGGCCGCGCCTTCCTGCACCAGGCGCTGACCTCCTGGCACTGCGCGGACCGCGCCGACGACGCCCTCCTGCTGCTGTCGGAGACGCTGACCAACGCCGTCCAGCACGCCCACGGCCCCATCGCGCTGCACCTGCACCGCACGGCCACGGCCCTCACGGTCGAGGTCGGCGACCACAGCCCGCACGTCCCCCAGCCGCGCCCGGCGGCCGAGGACGAGGAGTCCGGGCGCGGCCTGGTCCTGGTCCGGGCCCTCGCCGACAGCTGGGGCGTGCGGCCGACCGACGAGGGGAAGACGACCTGGTTCACCCTGACGCTGTGA
This sequence comes from Streptomyces sp. NPDC051315, assembly GCF_044455165.1. Taxonomy (NCBI): domain Bacteria; kingdom Bacillati; phylum Actinomycetota; class Actinomycetes; order Kitasatosporales; family Streptomycetaceae; genus Streptomyces; species Streptomyces sp. NPDC051315. The sequence goes on along the minus strand of NZ_JBITEN010000008.1, from coordinate 76,805 downwards.
CCCTCAGCGCCCCCCGCCGCCCGTGTTCTGGGGAGGCGAGCCCCCGTCCTCCACGAAGAACTGCCAGATCGTGACGACCGCCGCCGCCTGTGCCAGCAGCCAGGCGACCTGGATGGACAGGAAGCGCATCTGGTAGACGGAGTAGAGCAGGCTCACCCGGCTGCGCCAGAGGTGGCGTTCGCCGCTGAAGGTCTCCAGGTCCATCAGGATGCCGGTCACCGTCAGGACGAGGGTCATCGCCGCGACGGCGAAGGCCAGGCCCGTCTGCTCCTCCCCCAGTGCCCAGTTGCCGAGAGCGAACAATCCGGCGGGGAGCGCGTAGGCGACAGCGAGCGGGAACGCCTTGGCCGCGCCGCGCCGGCCGGGGAGTTCGTGCCACAGGGCGCCGAGGACGAACCCCGCGGCGGCGTAGCCGACCTGCCAGAGCACGAACTGGGTGGGCACGTCGGGCAGTCCGAGCCGGTCGTACAGGGTGCCGGTCAGGGACTCTCCGCTCAGCTGATGCGCCCAGACCAGTCCCGCGCTGATGGGCAGGGAGACGGGCTGGGTGAACCGGGCCGCCCTGACGCCGTTCTCCCACCACGTGCGGCCGGGCCCGAGGGCGAGCGCGGCGTCCACCACGGAGACGCCGTGGGGCAGACGGTCGTCGGCACCCGAGGAGGACCGCCACCGCCGCAGCCGTTCGAGACGGGACTCGAGGGCGCGCCGCGGTCCGTCGCCCTCGTCGGGCTGGCCCTGGTCGAGACGCCGCAGCCGGGCGTGGAGTTCGCGGTGGCTGCGGGACCGGTCGAGCAGGGTGGCCCGGTCCGTGACCCGCAGGGTCCGTCCGAGGGGCTCACCGGACCGTTGCAGGGAGCGGTCGCCGACCGCACGGCCGGAACCGATCCGCAGGACGGCGACGGGCGCGAGGAGGTAGAGGAGGAACCAGATCCACGTCAGGGTGCCGCTGCCGGTGTACTCGCCGATGTTGAGCGCCACCATCACGGGAAAGAGCAGCAACAGCAGCAACCGGTCGGCCCCGTGGGGGCCGCGCCGCTCCACCGGCTCGTCCGCCGTCCGACTCCCCCTGCCGCGCAGGAGCGCCAGCACGGCCAGTCCGCTGGGGAGCCACGCCATCGCGCACCACCAGTTCTGCACCTGGTGCGTGAACCACAGCAGGCTGCTCCGGAACTCCGCGTGGTGTCCGAAGCCGTAGCCGGCCTCCCCCGCGTCGATCTGGGGAGACAGCCAGGACGCACGGTTCCAGTCGCGCTCGGCCGCCGCCGCGCAGCAGACGGCCAGGACGACGACGACGGCGACGGTGCCGCCCAGCAGGGTCCACGTCCGGGGGGCCGGGCGGCGGGGGCTGTACAGACCGCCGTCCACGGCCAGCCGGCGTACGGCCAGGGCGCTGCCCAGGACGAGGAGGGTGACCGAGCAGAAGGCGGCCAGGCACACGGCGACCAGCGCGGAGACGGCCGGAGCGGGGACGTCGTCCCGGACGAACCGCTGGGGTTCCAGGTGGAACGGAGCGGGCCACAGGACCGGGACGAGGGCCACCGCCGCGAGGCGCACCCCGGCGAGCCCCACCCTCGGTGAGGGCCGGCCGAAGGCCAGCAGGAGCCCGCCCGTCGCGACGGCGGTCAGCCAGGCCCACGGGGCATGGACCGCCTGCTGCGCCCACTCCTCGTCGGCCTCGAACGCCCCGGTCGCCCCCAGGTACAGGCTGCGGCCGGTCACCAGCAGGGACAGGGCGAGGAGCACCCAGCTCCAGTCGCGCAGATTCGCGCGGGTCCGCTCCTCGACGGGGTCCGGAACGCCGTGCCGTGGGAGCAGGATCAGCGCACACCATGTCGCCACGACGAGCAGCAGTGACCACAGCAGCCCTCCGGCCTCTCCGAGCGCCGCGAACGGCGGGTTGTCGTCCTGGGCGGAGAAGGAGCGGGGCCAGGCGGGCGCCATCCGCACGGTCACCTCGGGCGCGGCCCCGCTGCCGGTGGGCCGCCAGGCGAGGACGTCCGCGCTCTCACCGACGGTGACGTTCTTCTCCGCCGACACGGCTCCCGCGCTGCCGGGCTCCACGGTGACCAGCCGCCAGCGCGCGTGGGTCAGTGTGTCGGGTGGGTCCAGGCGGACGAGCCACGTGGCCCTGCCCGCCTCGATGGTCCACGGCCCGATCTCGCGGGTACCGCGCTGGTCGACCCAGCCGTGCGCCGTGGCGACCACCTTCAGCGCTCTGGCCTGCGCGGCCTTGCCGCCGGAGGTGGCCGGCACGGGGGTGATGGCCGGTTCCCCGGACCGCCATTCGTGCCAGTTGGTCCACAGGCCGCGGACGTCTCCCCGTACCAGACACCGCATGGCGTGCCGGTAGCGCTCGGAGTCGTGGTCGTGCAGCAGGTGGCCGGCGAGCGACCAGGTGAGGGGTACCTCGACGGTCAGCTCGGTGAGCACCTTGGTGTACGTGCGGTCGTCGTGCTCGAGCCGCAGCCCCGCCTCGACGACGGCCTTCGACAGGCCCCGCGGGTCGCAGGGATCGTCCGGCGCGGCCGACGCCGGTGCGGCGGCGACGTGTGGCAGTACCAGGAACGCCAGGAGAACGACGAGGAGGCGTGCGGGTGCGCGACGGGTCGCTCCGGATGTCAAACAGCCCTCCCCCGAGGCCGATGCGGCCCTCCATCATCGCCGCGTGGCGCCCGGGCCGCCCCTCCTCGGCAGGGGGGAAGAGGAGCGCGCGTGGTTGCGCACCGGGGGCGCGCGCTCCTGTCCCGGTGGTGGGGCGGAGCACGTGGTGGGTGGTCCGCCCCACCGGTGTCACCGGGCGGTGAGCCGGTCCTCCGGGCCGAGGGGGACGGACGCCGGCGGGACGGGCCTGAGGTGGCCGCCTTCGGCGGCCAGGGCGTGGGCGTCCAGGTGCGCCTGGATGTACGGCACGGCCACCCGTTCGAGTTCGCCGTCGACGAAGGCCGGCTGGACGTTGACCTCGAAGACGACCCCGCCGTTCTCGATGGCGAGGTCGACCCCGGCGAAGGGGAGGCCGACCGAAGCGGTGGCGGCGACGGCGAGTTCGCCGAGGCGGGGCGGCAGGTCCGGTGGGGCGATGTGGACGGGGGTGGCGCCCCGGCAGGTGTTGCAGGGAGTGTCGGGGGCGGGCTGGAGGTGCTCGCGGGCGTGCACGACACGGCCGCCGAGGACGAAGACACGGAACTGGTGGCGCTGGCCGTCGGCGGTGATGTTGCCCGCGTCGCGGGAGAGCATCCAGTCGGTGCCGTGCTTGGCGTAGTAGGCGGTGGCGTCCTCGAGTTCGGCCGGGGTGGTGACGTGGAAGGTGTCGTTGCCACCGGTGCCGACGACGGGGCGGGCCCACGTGTCGCCGCCGAGCCGCTCGAAGGCGTCGGCCGCCTCCCGGGCCGAGGGCCGGGACAGGACGACGGTCTCCATCTGGGCGATGCCGTCCCGGCGGAAACGCTCGACCGTGAGGTTCTTCTCCGTGGCGGTCCGCCAGGCCTCCGGCCCGGTGCCGAGGGTCACCACGTCGTGCCGTTCCAGGAGTTCCTGGAAGGCGGCGAGCGCCCGGCGGCGGTGCGGCGGGATCTCGTAGAGCACGACGATGTCCGGTACGAAGTCCAGCCCCGCTTCGGGGACTTGGAGCCGTAGCCGGCCTTCGTCGCGGACGCCGCGGCCGGTTCCGCCGGTCGCGAAGTGCCGGGAGTCGATCCGGACCGGCGGTACGCCGGTGAGCAGTTCCACCGCCTGGGCGAGGTACTCGCGGCAGCCTTCGGGCGACGTCGGATCGGCGATCAGGGCGATGCACGGTCGGGACACAGCGGCCTCCAGTGGCTCTCGACGCGCGCCCGGAGCCGGGCACCCGGCTACGCGGCCCGAACGGCGTCACGGGGTGGTGCCTGTCGCGCGGGTGGTCCTCGCACCCGTCGCCCTGGAAGCCGCGCCGGTGTGCGGGCCGGACCGGGACCGGACGGGAGCCGGGCCGGCACGGCCGGTGACCACGGGGTGGGGCTCGCCCCGCCGGATCCGCGTCGCAGGGCCGGCCGACCACTGTAGGCACGCGGCGGCACCCCGGAACAGGGCGCACGCCCGCCTGCCTCCTGCCCCGTCCTCTGCGCCGTCCGCCCCCGCCCGTGCGCCCTGCCCGAAAGGCGGGTCAGCCGTCCCAAGGCCCAGTCGGCGACCCCCGGCAGGTCGGTGCCGTGGACGCCGGGTCAGCCGTCCCAGGCCCAGTCGGCGACCTCCGGCAGGTCGGTGCCGTGGACGCGGATCCAGTCGTGGTGGCGCAGCCGCGCGTCCGCCATCCGCTGCCGTACGACGGCGGCGCGCACCGCGAGGCCGGGGACGCGGTCGATGACGTCCATGACCAGGCGGTAGCGGTCGAGGTCGTTGCGGACGACCATGTCGAACGGCGTCGTGGTGGTGCCGATCTCCTTGTAGCCGCGTACGTGCAGGTGGGCGTGGCCCGAGCGGCGGTAGGCGAGGCGGTGGATCAGCCACGGGTAGCCGTGGTAGGCGAAGACGACCGGCTTGTCGGTGGTGAACAGGCCGTCGTACTCGGAGTCGCTCATCCCGTGGGGGTGTTCCTCGCTCGGCAGCAGCCGGGCGATGTCGACGACGTTCACCACCCTCACGCACAGCTCCGGCAGGTGACGGCGGAGCAGCTGGGCGGCGGCCAGCACCTCCTGGGTGGGCACGTCGCCCGCGCAGGCGAGGACCACGTCCGGTTCGCGGGTGCCGTCCTCGGTGCCGGCCCACTCCCACACGCCGGCGCCACGCGCGCAGTGGACGCGGGCCTGGTCCAGGGTCAGCCAGTCGAAGCAGGGCTGCTTGCCGGCGACCACGACGTTGACGTAGTCGCGGCTGCGCAGCACGTGGTCGGCCACCGACAGCAGGGTGTTGGCGTCCGGCGGCAGGTAGACGCGCACGGCCTCGGGGCTCTTGTTGAGGATGTGGTCGACGAAGCCGGGGTCCTGGTGGGAGAAGCCGTTGTGGTCCTGGCGCCAGACGTGGGACGTCAGCAGGTAGTTGAGGGAGGCGATGGGGGCACGCCAGGGGAGCCGCCGTGTCACGCGGAGCCATTTGATGTGCTGGTTGACCATCGAGTCGACGATGTGCACGAACGCCTCGTAGCAGGAGAACAGCCCGTGTCGGCCGGTCAGCAGATATCCCTCCAGCCAGCCCTGGCAGGTGTGTTCGGAGAGGATCTCCATCACCCGGCCGTGCCGGTCGAGGTGTTCGTCGACCTGGAGGGTCTGCGCCTGCCAGGCCTTGCCGCTGGCGCCGTAGACGGCCTGGAGACGGTTGGAGGCGGTCTCGTCGGGTCCGACGAGCCGGAAGTCGCGCCGCCCGGCGGTGGCGCGCATGACGTCCTCCAGCATTTCGCCCAGCACTCCGGTGGGTTCGTGCAGGGTCGCGCCGGGCTTGTCGACGGGTACGGCGTACGGCTCCAGGTCGGGCAGCGGGAGTGCGCGCAGCAGGAGTCCGCCGTTGGCGTGCGGGGTGGATCCGAGGCGGCGGCCGCCCTCGGGGATCCAGGCCAGGACGTCGAGCCGCGGGCTGCCGTCCGCGTCGAAGAGTTTCTCGGGCCGGTAGGAGCGCAGCCATGTCTCCAGCTGGCGCAGGTGGTCGGGGTTGTCCCGGACGGCGGCCAGCGGTACCTGGTGGGCGCGCCAGGTGCCCTCCACGGGCAGGCCGTCGACCTGGGCGGGGCCGGTCCAGCCCTTCGGGGTGCGCAGCACGATGACCGGCCAGCGCGGGCGCTCGCCGGTGCCGTCCTCGCGGGCTGCGCGCTGAAGGGCGGCGATGCGGTCGAGCGCGGTGTCCATGGCCTCGGCCATCGCGCGGTGGACGGCGGCCGGGTCGTCGCCGGTGACGTGGATCGGGTCGTGGCCGTAACCGCGCAGCAGTTCGTCGAGCTCGGGCTCGGGGAGGCGGGCGAGGACCGCCGGGTTGGCGATCTTGTAGCCGTTGAGGTGGAGGATGGGCAGGACGGCGCCGTCGTGGACGGGGTCGAGGAACTTGTTGGAGTGCCAGGACGCGGCCAGCGGCCCGGTCTCGGCCTCGCCGTCGCCGATCACACAGGCGACGAGCAGGCCGGGGTTGTCGTAGGCGGCGCCGTAGGCGTGGGAGAGCGAGTAGCCGAGTTCGCCGCCCTCGTGGATCGACCCGGGGGTCTCGGGGGCGACGTGGCTGGGGACGCCGCCGGGGAAGGAGAACTGCCGGAACAGGCGGGCCATGCCGGCCGCGTCCCGGGTGACGTCGGGGTAGGTCTCGGTGTACGAGCCCTCCAGCCAGGAGTTGGCGACCACCGCGGGGCCGCCGTGGCCGGGGCCCCAGACGCACAGGGCGTCGAGGTCGCGGGTGCGGATGACGCGGTTGAGGTGGGTGTACACGAGGTTGAGGCCGGGCGAGGTGCCCCAGTGGCCGAGCAGCCGGGGTTTGACGTGCTCCGGGCGCAGCGGCTCGGTGAGCAGGGGGTTGGCCATGAGGTAGATCTGGCCGACGGACAGGTAGTTCGCGGCGCGCCAGTGGGCGTCCAGCGTCCTCAGCTCGTCGTCGGTGAGCGGGGCGGGCGCCTGCTGGGTGTCGACGGACATCTCGGGTTCCCTTCCGGATCGGGGGGCGGCGGGAGGTGTTCTGTGGTCCGTACCTCCCCACCCTGTCCCGGCCGCCGGGTACCCGCCAGGGCCGATCGGCCCATCCGGACCAACCGGACGGACCGATGGGTTCCCCCGTCAGTGGCCGGTGCGTCCCCGGTCGAGCTCGTCGATGTGGGCCACGTTCTTGCGGTCCTCGGCGTCCGCACCGGCCTCGGCGGTGAACCAGGCGTCCAGGATCTCCTTGAGCAGCGGCTCGGAGGTGAGGCGCAGGCTGAGCGCGAGGACGTTCGCGTCGTTCCAGCGGCGGGCGCCGTCGGCCGTGTACGCGTCGGTGCACAGGGCGGCGCGGACGCCGGGCACCTTGTTCGCGGCGATCGACGCGCCGGTGCCGGTCCAGCAGCAGACCACCGCCTGCCGCGAGGTCCCGTCGGCGACGTCCCGGGCAGCCGCCTCCGAGCACACCGCCCACTGCGGGTCGGCTCCCGGACGCAGGGCCCCGTGCGTCACGACGTCGTGGCCGCGGCCGCGCAGCTCGGCGACGAGGGCACGGGCCACGGGTTCGTCCATGTCGGAGGAGACGGAGATGCGCATGCTTCGGAGCCTACTGAGTGCACGGTTGTGGACGCCACGGACGCCGCCGCCCTAAGGTGCGGGGAAAGCGCTTTCTGCATGCTCATGCCATGAACCCGTTCCCGCAGGAAGGGAAGCGAGAGTGCCCTCCAACGCACCGCAGGACCCGTCGCAGGACCCGTCGCAGTGGTGGAGCCGCAAGTCGTTCCTGAGGGGAATGACGGCCGTCGGGCTGACCCCGCTGCTGCCCGGCGTCCTTCCCGCGGCCGCCACCCCGGCCGCGGCGGCGGACCGCCCGGACTTCACGCTGGTGCGCGACGGCGTCGCGGTCGACGTGTTCGTGGACGCGGCGGACGACGCCGCCGTGATCCGCGCGGCCGGCGACCTCCGGGCGGACGTCGAACGGGTCGCCGCCGTCCGGCCGGTCCTGCGGCACACGCTTCCCGAGCGGGCGGCGGGCCTGGTCGTGGTCGGCACCCTCGGCGCCAGCCCGGTCGTCGACCGGCTCGTCGCGCAGGGGCGGCTGGACGTCTCGCGGGTGCGGGGCCGCTGGGAGGCCTCAGTGACCCAGGTGGTGGAGCACCCGCTGCCCGGCGTGGACCGCGCCCTGGTGATCGCGGGCAGCGACCGGCGGGGCACCGTCTACGGCGTCTACGACACCTCGGAGCGCATCGGCGTGTCGCCCTGGTACTGGTGGGCCGACGTCCCGGTCGCGCGGCGCGGGACCGTGACCGTGCCGGCCGGCCCCCTCAAACGGTACGAGCCGTCCGTCCGCTACCGGGGCGTCTTCGTCAACGACGAGCAGAACCTCACCACCTGGTCCCACCGCACCCAGGAGCCGGACAAGAACATCGGCCCCAGGACCTACGAGCGGATCTTCGAGCTGCTGCTGCGCCTGAAGGCCAACTACCTGTGGCCGGCGATGCATCCGTACTCCGACTTCTTCAACAAGCACCGCGAGAACCCCGAACTCGCCGACCGCTACGGCGTCGTCGTCGGCTCCAGCCACCCCGAGGCCCTGCTGCGCAACGGCGTCCACGAGTGGGAACCCTGGGCGCGGGACCACCCCGGCGCGGACGGGAGCCCGCCGGTGTACGACTACACGGTGAACCCCGGTGTCATCTCCGACTACTGGAGAGCCCGGGCCCGTGAGAACGCGGCCTACGAGAGCAGCTGGACGCTCGGCATGCGCGGCCTGCACGACAGCGCGCTGGAGACGAAGCACGCCACCACCGTCCCCGAGAAGGTCGCGGTGATGAACGCCATCATCGCCGACCAGCGCCGGATCCTGGCCGAGGAGGTCGGCGCCGCGGCCGAGCCGCAGATCTTCATCCCGTACAAGGAGGTCCTGGAGCTGTACAACGCGGGCGTCCAGGTCCCCGAGGACGTCACGCTGATTTGGCCCGACGACAACCACGGCAACATGCGCCAGCTGCCCGACGCGGCGGAGCGCGCCCGCGCGGGCGGCAACGGCATCTACTACCACCTCTCCTACTGGGGCCGGCCCCGCAGCTACCTGTGGCTGGACACCACCCAACTGGCCAAGGTGTGGCAGGAGTTGCGGCGCGTGTACGAGCACGGGGCCGACCGCATGTGGATCTTCAACGTGGGTGACGTCAAGTCGGTCGAGACCGGTCTGTCCTTCTGCATGGACATGGCCTGGGACGTGGACCGGTGGCAGGCCGACGACGTCGAGGGCTTCCTCGCCCAGTGGGCCGGACGGCAGTTCGGGCGCCGTCACGCCGGGGAGATCGCCGCGATCCGCACCGAGTACTACCGGCTGGCGGCGGAGAGACGCCCGGAGTTCATCGACCGCCAGATCTTCTCCGTCGTCCACCACGGTGACGAGGCGGGACGCCGGCTGGCCGCCTACGACCGGCTGCTGGAGCGGGTGCGGGCCGTGGGGGCCAAGCTGCCAAAGGCGTACCGGGACGCCTTCTTCGAGCTGGTCGAATACCCGGTGCACGGCGCCTACCTGATGAACCTCAAGTACTACTGGGCGGACCGCAACGCGCTGGCCGTGCGACAGGGCCGGGGGGCGGGCACCAACCGTTTCGCGGACCTGGCGCACGCCGCGCACGCCGAGGAGGCGGCGCTCACCCAGCGGTACAACACCCAGGTGGCGGGCGGAAAGTGGGACGGGATCGTCAATCCGTACCCGTCCCAGATACCGAAGGCGCCGGGCCGCCCGACGGTCACCCGCCTCACCCGGCAGGAGACATCCGGACTGGGCGTGGCGGCCGAGGGCAACGAGACCGGCACGGCACGGCCCCTGTCCTTCACCTCCCTCACCCGGGACCGTCGTTTCGTGGACGTCTTCAACACGGGTTTCCTGCCGGTGGAGTGGGCGGCGGAGGCGGACCGTCCGTGGGTGGTGCTGAGCGCGGCGGGCGGATCACTGGCCGAGCAGCTGCGGCTGTGGGTGGAGGTCGACTGGGCTCGGGTGCCGGAGGGGACGTGGGACGCGACGGTCACCGTCAGCGGCGCCGGGCAGCGGTTCGAGGTGCCGCTGCGGGTCCGCCACGACGGGGAGCGCGCGCGGCGGCGGGCCCGCGGGTTCGTCGAGGCCCACGGATACGTCTCGATCGACGCCGTGCACGCCGACCGCCGGGTGGCGCGCGGCGGGGCCCGCTGGCGGACCGTGCGCGGGCTGGGCCGCCGTACGGCCGCCGTGGAGGCGGTGCCCTCGACGGCGGCGACGGTCACCGGTGACGTCGCCGCCCGGGCGCCCGAGTTGAGGTACCGGGTGCACTTCGACGGCACCGGGACCTTCCCCGTGACGGTGTTCCGGCTGCCCTCCCTCGACGAGCGCGGCCACCGTCGCCTGGCACTCGCCCTCGACGACCAGCCCGTGACCGTCCTGTCCGGTCAGGCCGTCGCCACCGGCAACCGGGGCGACGCCTGGGCCCGCAACGTCGAGGAGGGCGTCGAGAAGCTGACCGCCACCGTGACGGTCACGGAACCCGGTGAACACGTCCTGCGCCTCTTCATGGTCGACCCCGCGATCGCCGTCGATCAGATCGTCATCGACACGGGCGGGCTGCCGGCGGCGTACCTGGCGCCGCCGGAGAGTTACCACCCGGTGTTCCGTCCCGAGCCGGTGCCGGCAGGGGACGGGGTGGACGCGCCCGCGCTGTAGCCGGCGGGCGGGGTCACCGGCCGCGCCCGTCCGCGAGCCTCCCCGCACCACCGCTCCCGCGTGTCCGGGAGCGGTGGTGCGGGGAGGCTCGACCGCCCGACGCCCGCGTCGGCGTGCGGCGGCCGGAGGTGTCGCGGCCGACGGGTGCGGCGCGAGCCCCGCGGCCGGCTACCGGCGCCCGTGCCGGTGTACGCGGGTGTGCAGCAGGTCGGGGTCGTCCATGGTGGAGTGCGCCGCGACGTGCGTCGGCGGCGTGCTCCCGGTGCGCGGGCGTGCGTCGCCGGCACCGGCCTGGCGTCGTGGGCCGTAGGGGCGGACGGCGCCGCTTCCGCGCGTACGTGGGGTCGTAGGGCCGGACGGCCCCGCTTCCGTGCGTGCGCGGGGCCACCCGGCCCTACCGCCCCGGCCGGTGCGTGGGCTTGGCTTTCCTCATGGCGCACACGCACACCGGCACCGGGCCGTGCCGCACCGAGCGCACCGTCGGCGGCACGACCGTCCTGGAGCCGTACGGCGAGATCGACATCCTCACCGCGCCGCCCGTGTCGGCGCGGCTCGACGCCCCTGACCGCCGCGCCCCGCCCCGACCTGGTGGTCGACCTGCGCCCGGTGTCCTTCATCGACTGCGCCTGCTGTGCCGGGCGCGCAGGCGCACCGAGGAGCGGCGGGGCCGACTGCGCATGGTCTCCGACGACGCCCGTCTGCGGTCTCTCCTGCGCCTGACCGGTCTGGCCGGCGTCTTCGAGCTGCACCCCCGCCTCACCGACGCCCTGCGGCCGGCCGACTGCCGAACGGGAACGAGAGGATCAGGAACGATGACCACCACCACCTTGGCCGCGGCCCTTCCGGTCCAGCACCGGGAGCGTCTGACGCGCATCGCCCACGAGGTCTCTTCGGTATGGGCGCCCGCCTCTTCGGGGAGGGACGGCACGCCGACCGTTTCTGGATCGTGCGGACCGGCACGGTCGCCCTCGATCTGCACGTGCCGGGCCGGCGCGCCGCCGTCATCCGACCAGGAAGCCGCCGATTCCGCTGAGCCCGCGGGAGCCCAGGACCAGCAGGTCGGCGTCGTTCGCCGCGTCCGTCAGGACGTCGGCGGGCCGGCCGGTCCGCCGTTCCGCGGTGACGTCCACGCCGGGGTGGCGCGGGGCGAGCCCCTCGGCCGTCTCCCGCGTCATGCGCTCGCTCCAGTGCCCCTGCGTCTCGGCGCCGGGCGACGGCGCCTGGGCCATGGGCCGGGGGGCGGGCTCGTCCGCGTGGACGACCTTCAGCGGCAGGCCCCGCAGCCTCGCCTCCGGACGCGCGGTGCCGAAGGTCCGTCGCCGTCCGCGCACAGCCGGTGAGCAGCGGTACGATCCGGCCGTCCTCCCGTCCTCCCGTCCTCCCGCGCTCCCGCGCTCCCGCCAGAACCTCGCTCCGGTCCCCGGGGCCGGCCGAGGGCGCGGTCCGGGCTCCCGGCCTGGGCGGCGGCGACCTCCACGCCGGGGAGCCCACCCCCCGCGACGTACGACGAGCGGACGTGACCTGCACCATAGGTGGCCTGGGACATAGCAGTTTCACTGCCCGGTTGTGGATAGTTTGAGGTGCTTGCCCGCGCCCAGTGTTGCGTCATCGGGTACACCGTCCTCTCGACCGACCAGGAGACCCATGCGCCCCCGAGGACCTTCCGTCCCGCTCATAGCCGCCGTCCCCCGCCTCGCCCTGGCCGGCGGCGCCCTGACCGTGGGCGTCGGCGGTCTGTACCTCGCCGGGCTGCTGGTCACGGGCGGCGAGATCGAGGACGGCACGACGGTGCGCGGGGTGGGCATCGGCGGTCTGAGCCAGGGGGAGGCCGTGCGGAAACTGGAGCGGCACCTGGCGGCGGCCGGATCGCGGGAGCTGGCCGTGAGGGTCGGCGACCGCGGCGGCACGGTGGACCCGCGGGCGGCGGGTCTCTCCTTCGACGCCGAGCGGACCGTCGACCGGGCGGCACGCACCGGCGCCGACCCGTTCAGCGTGATCGCCGGATTCTTCCGCTCGGGCGGCGCCATCGAGCCGGTCGTACGCGTCGACGAGGACAAGGCCCACGCCACCCTGGGACAGTTGGCGCGAACCCTCGACCAGAAGGTCCGCGACGGCGCCGTCGCCTTCGCGGACGGCCGGGTCGAGCAGGTCGCCCCGCGCACCGGGTACGCGCTGGACGTGGACGCCGCGGTCGGCCCCCTGCGCGCCGCCTTCCTGCGCGGCGCGGCGGGCTCGGTCACGGCCCTGCCCGCCCGCGCGACCGAGCCGAAGGTCACGGCGCAGGAGGTACGGCGGGCGGTGCGCGAGTTCGCGCAGCCGGCCATGTCGGCGCCGGTCACCCTCACCGCGGACGGCAAACGGTTCACGATCGACCAGGCCGTGCTGAGCGACCACCTCGCCCTGCGGCCGGACGGCTCCGGCAGGCTGACACCGCGCCTCGACGCCGAGGGCCTGCGCGCCACCCCCGCCGTGGCCCGGCCCCTGGCCGAGATCACCACCACCCCGCGGAACGCCCGGCTGCGGCTCGACGGCGACCGGGTCGTCGTCGCCGAGGACGCCAGGATCGGCGTCCAGGTCACCGACAAGGCGCTGGGCAAGGCCGTACTGCCGCTGCTGACGAGGTCGGGCGCCGCCCGCGCCGGCGAGGTCGCCGCACGGCGTACCCAGCCGGAGGTGACCCGTGAGAACGCCGCGCGGCTGGGCCTCACGGAGAAGATGTCCTCCTTCACCGTCGACTTCGAGCCCGCGCCGTACCGCACGAAGAACATCGGGCGGGCCGTGCAGCTCATCAACGGCTCCGTCGTCTCGCCGGACGAGACCTGGAGCTTCAACCGGACCGTCGGCGAACGCACCGAGGCCAACGGTTTCGTCGAGGGCATCATGATCCTCGACGACCAGTTCACGAAGGCGCCCGGCGGCGGGGTCTCGGCCGTCGCCACGACCGTCTTCAACGCGATGTTCTTCGCGGGCGTCAAGCCCGTCGAGTACGGCGCCCACTCCTTCTACATCGAGCGCTACCCGGAGGGCCGCGAGGCGACGGTCGCCTGGGGCAGCCTCGACCTGCGGTTCACCAACGACTCCGGCCACACCCTCGCCATCCAGGCGGAGTCCACCGACACCTCCGTGACCGTCACCTTCCTCGGCACCGGGAAGTACGACGAGATCAGGTCGGTCAAGGGACCACGCAGCCAGGTGAAGCAGCCCGCGCGCGAGGTGAGCGACGCCGAGGAGTGCGTGCCGCAGACACCGCTCGAGGGTTTCGACGTCACCGTGGAACGCGTTTTCTACGACGCCGGCCGGGAGGTGAAGCGGGAACCGTTCCGCACCCACTACACGCCGCGTGACGAGATCGTGTGCGAAGTGGATGCGGAGTGAAAGTGTCGCGAATCGGCGCAGAATTCCGAGCTGAGCGTCTACGAACGGGTCCGTCGCCGCCTGGCCGACGAACTCGGCCGCACGCCCGTGTCGGCGCTGCGCCGGGAACCGCCCTCCGAACACCGGTCCCGGCGCACCCTGCCGCGGCGGTCACACCCCCGGGGGATGGGACCTGCCGCCGCGGCGGCCCGATGGGTCTGCCGGTCGGTCGGCGGCAGCCTTCGTCGGCTGCTGCGTGTCCTGCCCGTCCTGCGCGGCGGCCCGCGCCTGCTCCGCCTTCTCGGCCCGCAGCAGCATCGACCCGGCGATGCACCCGCCCAGCAGGACCGCTGCGGCACCGATGAGCTGACTGAGCGTCAGAGCCTGCGCGAAGCTGTCCCGGACCTCGTCCAGCAGTCCCGAGGAACCCTCGGCCGCGGCGACGGCCGCCGGATAGGAATCACCGGCGGCCGGGTGCAGCGCGTCGGGCACCGCCTGGGCGAAGATCCCGGTCAGGAGCGCGCCGAGGACGCCGATGCCCAGGCCACTGCCCAGCTCCTGCAGGGTGTTGTTCACCCCGGACCCGTTGCCGGCGCGCTCGCGGGGGATGGAGCTCATCAGCGCGTTGGCGACCAGGGGACCCGAGATGCCCGCGCCACCGCCCAGCAGCAGACCGGCCACCAGGGCGTAGCCGTTCTCGTCGGGCGCCAGCGCCACGGTGAGCAGCCCGGCGGCCGAACAGGTGACCCCGATGAGGATGCCCTTGCCGACGCCGACCGCCTTCAGCGCCCGCGGGCTGACCAGGATGCTGCACGCCAGGACGCCGACGGCCATCGGGGCGAGCTGGGCGCCGGCCTCCAGCGGGTCATGACCGCCATGGCCACGGCGACCGTGCTCGCCGCGCTGTCCTGCGTCGCCTCCCTCCCGGTGGTACGGCACGAGCCGCGCGCCCGGGGCGTCGCCGCCGAGTCCGATCCCGGTTCGGCGTGACACCGACCGGCACGCCTCCGCCGCCCGACCGCGCTGACGCCCCCGAGCAGGCGAGGGAGGCGGTATGCGGGGCGGTGGTGCCGCTGCGCCCAACGCCTGCCGCGCCGACGAGCGCGCGCAGGGCCGCGGCGGCGCCGGTGACCGGTCCGGGGGCGGTGCCCACCGGCGTCTTCGCGTACGGCCCCTCGGCCGGCCCGGTCGTCCCCGGACACGGCCGGCCGAGCCGCCGGCAGGAGACGGCCCGAACCCGCCGAGCACGCACCGGCCGCGGATCCGACCGGGCGCCGTCGGCCGATGCCCGGAGGGAGGGACCACGGGGCGAGGGTCGGGGCGAGGGTCCTCGTCCTGTGCGTTCACGGAACCCCCGACGGGGACGATGGCTCACGGAACCTCCGACGGAGTCGATCGGGCGGAGACGCGTGACAGCGGGCACTCACGTACGCCCCGCAGCCGGGTCCGGCGGCTCATGCGGGAAGCGCACCTTCGTGCACGTGACCTTCGCTCCCACAAGGTCGATACTTCCAAGAGCAGCACTCGGCCGCACCACGTCGGCCCCCTGCGGACCGCCACGATCGAGAAGAGGTCACCGCCCGCTCCGACCAGCGAAGACGCAGATCGCAGACACGCCTGCCGAGATCTCCAGGAGGTTCCCATGAGGATGCTCATCAACGTCCCCGAAACCGTGGTCGCCGACGCGCTGCGGGGGATGGCCGCCGCTCACCCCGAGCTGACCGTCGACGTCGAGAACCGGGTGATCGTACGGCGGGACGCGCCGGTGGCCGGGAAGGTCGCCCTGGTGTCGGGCGGCGGTTCGGGACACGAGCCGTTGCACGGGGGGTTCGTGGGGCCCGGGATGCTCTCGGCGGCCTGTCCGGGGGAGGTCTTCACCTCGCCCGTGCCCGACCAGATGGTGCGCGCGGCGGCCGCCGTGGACAGCGGGGCCGGGGTGCTGTTCGTCGTGAAGAACTACACCGGCGACGTCCTCAACTTCGACATGGCGGCCGAGCTCGCCGAGGACGAGGGCATCCGGGTGGCGAGGGTGCTGGTCAACGACGACGTCGCGGTGACCGACAGTCTCTACACGGCCGGGCGGCGCGGTACGGGCGCCACGCTGTTCGTCGAGAAGATCGCGGGGGCGGCGGCCGACGAGGGGCAGCCGCTGGAGCGGGTCGAGTCGATCGCCCGGCAGGTCAACGAGAACGCGCGCAGCTTCGGCGTGGCGCTGAGCGCGTGCACGACGCCCGCCAAGGGCAGCCCGACCTTCGACCTGCCTCCCGGAGAACTGGAACTGGGCATCGGCATCCACGGCGAGCCCGGACGGGAACGGCGCCCGATGATGACCTCCGGTGAGATCGCCGACTTCGCGGTCCACGCCCTCCTGGAGGACATGTCACCGCGCAGCCCGGTCCTGGTCCTGGTCAACGGCATGGGTGCGACGCCGCTGCTGGAGCTGTACGGCTTCAACGCCGAGGTGCAGCGGGTGCTGGCCGAGCGCGGGGTCCCCGTCGCCCGTACGCTCGTCGGCAACTACGTGACGTCCCTCGACATGGCCGGCGCCTCGGTGACCCTGTGCCAGGTCGACGAGGAGCTGCTGCGGCTCTGGGACGCGCCGGTGAGGACGCCGGGGCTGCGCTGGGGCATGTGAGACGAGGGGGACACCCCTCGCCGGACTCGACTACCAGGCAAGGAGATCCAGTGCTCGACGCCGCTTTCTTCCACCGTTGGATGACGGCCACCGCCGCCTCCGTCGACCGTGAGGCGGAACGGCTCACGGCCCTCGACTCGCCCATCGGTGACGCCGACCACGGCAGCAACCTCCAGCGCGGTTTCCACGCCGCCGTCGCCGCCCTGGAGAAGGAGACGCCGGAGACCCCCGGCGCCGTCCTCACCCTGGTCGGACGCCGGCTCATCTCGACGGTCGGCGGGGCGTCCGGTCCCCTGTACGGCACGCTGCTGCGCCGGACCGGGAAGGCGCTCGGGGACGCGGCCGAGGTGAGCGAGGAGCAGTTCGCCGAGGCGCTGCGCGCGGGCGTGGACGCGGTGATGCAGCTCGGCGGGGCCGCGCCGGGCGACAAGACGATGATCGACGCCCTGGTGCCCGCCGTGAACGCCCTGGGCGACGGATTCGGCGCTGCCCGCGCCGCGGCCGAGCAGGGGGCCCTCGCCACGACCCCCCTGCAGGCCCGCAAGGGCAGGGCGAGCTATCTGGGCGAGCGCAGCATCGGGCACCAGGATCCCGGAGCCACCTCGTCGGCCCTGCTCGTCGCGTGTCTTTCGGAGGCAGCCGGTGAGTGACGACCAGCGGGTCGGGATCGTGCTCGTGTCGCACAGCGCGGACGTGGCCGCCGCCGTGGCCGGGTTGGCGCGGGGGCTGGCAGGCGGCGGGACCGACGTGCCCGTCGCTCCGGCGGGCGGCACCGAGGACGGCGGGTTCGGCACCAGCGCGGAGCTGATCGCCGCCGCTGCCGCCGCCGTGGACCGCGGCGCCGGGGTCGCCGTCCTCACCGACCTCGGCAGTGCCGTGCTCACCGTCAAGACGCTGCTCGCCGAGGGCGACGAACTGCCCGCCGGAACCCGGCTCGTGGACGCGCCCTTCCTGGAGGGCGCGGTGGCCGCCGTCGTCACGGCGGCGACGGGGGCCGACCTCGACGCGGTCGAGGCGGCGGCCGCCGAGGCGTACACCTACCGGAAGGTCTGACCACCGCTCGGTCGCCCCCGCCCCCGCCGGATACGGCGTCCGCGGGCGGACGGCGCGTGGCGCGGCGCCTCGACGCGGCCGCCCGGTGCCCGACGCGGCCGGAGCCGCCGCGGCCGCGGACACGGCATCCCGGTCGGCGCCCCCGGGTTCCGGAGGGCGTCCCGGCCGGCGTCCCCGGGGTCCGGGGAACCCGGCTGACGCACGGGCGGGTGAGGTCCGGTTGCTCAGGTCAGGCCGTCGGCCGCGACGGCGAGGGCCGAGCGGATGGCGTCCGCCAGCCCCGCTCTCGCCGCCGCCCTGTCCTCCCGGGTACCGGCGGTGCGCCAGGCGTGCTGCTCCACTGCCGCGCGCAGGGCCGCGTTGAACATCGCCGCCTGGATCGCCGGCCGCAGGTCGTCGGGTGGCAGGCCCGCCCGGTCGGCGAGGGCGCGGGCGAACGCCGGCTCGGCCTCGTCGTAGGTCTGGAGCCAGACCGCGCGCAGGCCCGGTTCGGTGCGGGTCAGCCGGACCAGGGCCGCGACGGTGGCGGGGTCGGGACCGACGAGGAGCCGCTGGTCCTCCCCCAGGGCCCGGGCGAACGCCTCGGCCAGGGGCCGGCCGGGGCGCCACTGCCGCAGACAGGTGGCGATCAGGTCGATGCCCGCCGAGAAGAGCGGGCTCACGCAGTTCTCCTTGCTCGGGAAGTACCGCCACACGGTCCGGGCCGACACCCCGACCGCCTGCCCGATCTGTTCGCCGGTGGTGGCCGCGACGCCCTGGTCGACGAAGAGGTCCACCGCGGCACGGGCGATCTCCAGCCGGATCTCGGCCTTGCGCTCCTCGGTCAGGGGCGGTCGCCCCGTGCGTCCGCGGGATGCCGTCATCCGGCCCTCCGGTTCCAGTCGCCGTTCAGCACTGTCCGTGCGCCGGAAATTCTTCACCATGACTTTATGTCACTCACAGACATTAAGTCGTAGGGTGAGGGCTCGCCGGGCTCGACGCCCGCCCCACCCCGAAGAAGACAGCACACGGAGGAGAGCCCATGGCCACTGGACTGGACGGACGCGGCGTCATCGTCACCGGAGCGGGTTCGGGCATCGGTCGCGCCGCCGCCCTGGGCTTCGCGGCGGAGGGGGCGCGGGTCCTGGTGGCCGACCTGAACGCCGAGGGGGCCCGCGCCGTCGTCGACGAGATCGAGCGGGCGGGCGGTACGGCCGTCGCCGTCCCCGGCGATCTGAGTGAGCGGGCGGTCGTCGACGAGGTGGCCGCCACCGCGGTGGAGGGCTTCGGCGGGGTGGACGTACTGGTGAACAACGCCGGGATCATGGACCGCATGTCGGCACTGGCGGACGTGAGCGACGCGGAGTGGGAGCGGGTCATCCGGGTCAACCTGACCGCCCCGTTCCTGCTGACCCGCGCGGTGCTCCCGCACATGCTGGCCGCCGGCCGGGGCGCGATCGTCAACACGGCGTCCGAGGCGGGCCTGCGGGGCAGCGCGGCGGGCGCGGCCTACACGGCCTCGAAGCACGGCGTGGTGGGACTGACCAAGTCACTGGCGGTGATGTACCGGGGCAAGGGCATACGGGCGAACGCGATCGCGCCGGGCGGCACGAGGACCGGCATCGTCGTGGACGTCGAGCAGGGCACCCACGGCCCGGCGGCGCTCGGCCCGCACTTCGTCAACGTCGGCCGCTTGGCCGAGCCGGAGGAGCAGGCCGCCGCGATCGTGTTCCTCGCCTCCGACGCGGCGAGCGACATCAACGGCGTGATCCTGCCGGTCGACGACGGCTGGTCGACGGTCTGACGGGCCGCACTTGGGACGGCCCCGGGCGCCCACCCCGGACACCCCCCGAGTCCGCGCCCCGGACACTCCCGAGTCCGCGCCCCGGACGCCCCCGATCCAGCCCCGGACGGCCGACGGTGCCTGCCCCGGACAGCCCCCGCCCCTCGTCCCGGACGGCCGCCGCCGCCCACGCCCTCGGCCGCCGGTGCCGGCCGCTCGCATGCCGGGATCCCCGCGGGAGCCGTACGGTGCACGGCTTCCGCCGGTGCGAGAGGGGCCGGGGACCGGCGCCCGTCTCGGCGCCGGCCGCCCGGCCGCCCCGCCGGCGCGGGATCAGCGACGACAGCGGTCCGCGCCATCGGCACGAACTCCCGAGCTCTCAGGGGGAGTTCGGCCGTGAGGAGCTTCAGCATACGTAACCGGGGTGACCGCCCGCCCACACCGGTCCCCGTTCCGCCGCCCTCTTGATGTGTTCGCGCCACCGCGTCATATTGGTCCGGACCATTGCCGCCGTGCCGGGCCGGGAGGCGAAGCCGTGCGACGCGTTGTGCTGTGCGGAGGTGTCCTCGTGGCGTGCTGCGCGTGCGCGGGTCCGGGCGGCGGGGACGAGGGGCGGGCGCCGGGTGCCCCCACGGGGGTCACCGCCGAGGCGGGAAGCGCCACCAGCGTGCACGTGATGTGGAACGCGGTCCCCGCGGTCAGCGCGTACGAGGTGTACCGGGGCCCCACGAAGGTCGCGGTCGTGCCCGCCTCCGGGCGCATGCTCGACGTCACCCGCCTGGCGCCGTCCACCACCTATGTCTTCACCGTGCGCGCCCGGGATGCCGAGGGGCGGCTCGGGCCGCGCAGCCGGGAGGTACGGGCGACGACGCCGGCGGCGGTCGCGACGGACCGCACGCCCCCGACCCGGCCGCATGGCGCCACCGGCCGGGCGGCCGGGAGCCGGGCGGCCCAGCTGTCCTGGTCGGCGTCCACGGACGACCGCGGAGTGGTGTCCTACGACGTCTACCGGGGCGGCACGAAGATCCACAGCGTCGGCGGCAACCAGACCGCGACGGTGGTCACGGGACTGCGGCCGGGCACCCGGTACACCTTCACCGTGCGGGCGCGCGACGCGGCCGGCAACCTCTCGCCGGCCGGCGCGCCGGTGCGCCTCACCACCGCGCCGGGCTCCGACGAGGGGCGGGACACCGCGCCCACGGAGTTCCGGGCCACGGCCCGGCCGGCCGACGGGGCGTACTACATCGACCTGGCCTGGGTGCCGCCGCGCGTGGACGGCGTGGTCACGGAGTACCAGATCCAGCTCGACGGGCGGCCGGCCACCTCGCTCGTGTGGGGCGGGACGCCTCCGCGCGACCGGGCCTCCTACAGCTTCTACGTGGGGCAGGAGGCCGGCGCCGGGCACCGGGTGCGGCTGCGGGCCCGGCTGCCGGACGGGAGCTGGGGCGCGTTCTCGGCGGAACGGACGGTCACGACGGGCCCCGGGCCGCGTTGAGCCGTCCGGAGGAATCCGTCACCCGGACGGGGGCGGCCGGGGTGCGGAGCCTTCCCGGGAGACGTTGGCTGCCCCTGTGGCAGCACGGGCGTACCCGACCTTCGGCGGCGCAAGGGATGTACCGCCAACCGTGCCGCCGGAGGACATCCGATGCGCACTTCCCGTCTTCTCGTCCGATCCGGACTGACCGTGGCAGCCGCCGCCGCGCTTCCGCTCGCCGTGACCGCCCAGCCGGCCGCCGGGGTCTCCGGCATCTCCGTCAGCACGACCGGCTCCACGGTGTCCGTGGTGACCGGCGCGTGCACGCAGATCAGCGGCAGCTGGGGCACGGCGTCACTGCTCACCAGCAGCCAGGCCAACTTCGCCCAGGGGCGCCAGGTGGCGCTGTCCGGCACGAGCGTCAGCCAGTCCGCGGCCTGGTCGAGCGTCAGCCCGGGCACGTACACGGTCGTCGTCGTGTGCTCGAACGGCAGCACCGCGGGCAGCCAGTCGGTGATCGTGTCCGCCGCGTCCACGCCGACGATCTCCACCACGGCCTCGCCCTCGCGGGGGGTCATGGGCGGCGTGGGCGGCGCGGTGCGCGAGTACGGCGCGGTCACCATGGCGGTCGGCGGGGCGCTGGTCGGCTCCGGCATCATCGCGGCGGCCTGGTTCCTGCGCCGCCGCTCGAAGCCGTACCGCCTCTGAGCCCGCCTCTCGGCCCGCCTCCGGGCCGTACGGCCACTGTGGGCCCCGCCGCCCGCGCGAGCCGTACGGCCCCGGGGCGGTGGGGCGCCGGGCCGTAGGGCCTTCAGGACGCCTGACCGGTCGGGCCGGGCAGTTCCTCCAGGGCCTCGGTGAGCCACTGCGTCCAGAACGTCTCCAGCTCGATGCCGGCGCGCAGGACCAGGTGCTGGATCCTGGCCTGCGCGCTGTCGTCGCCCGGCGGGAAGTCGCGCCTCTCGATCTCCTCGTACTCGGCCAACTGCCGCCGGTGCAGGTCGAGATGGCGGCGCAGATCGGCCTCCAGGCCGGCGGTGCCCACGACGGCGGCGGCGCGCAGCCGCAGCAGCAGCGCGTCCCGGTGCGGTCGGGGGTCCTGCGCCGCGGCCGTCCACCGCTCCAGTTCGGCGCGGCCCGCGGGCAGGACCTCGTAGGCCTTCTTCTGCCCGCGGGCCGGCTGCTCGGACGGCAGGGCCCGGATGTACCCCTCGGCCTCCAGTTTTCCCAGCTCGCGGTAGATCTGCTGGTGCGTCGCCGACCAGAAGTAGCCGATCGACTTGTCGAAGCGGCGGGTCAGATCCAGCCCCGACGACGGCTTCTCGAGCAGGGCGGTGAGGATCGCGTGCGGGAGTGACATGGGGGTCATCCTAGGGACGCGTCCGGCGGGGCCTACAGCGCCGCCGCCAGCTCGGTTCCCTGCTTGATGGCCCGCTTGGCGTCCAGTTCGGCGGCCACGTCGGCGCCGCCGATGAGGTGGGCGTTCACACCGGCGGCGACCAGCTCCTCGTACAGGTCCCGGCGCGGGTCCTGGCCGGTGCACAGCACGATGGTGTCGACCTCCAGGACCGTGCTCTCCTCGCCGACGGTGACGTGCAGTCCGGCGTCGTCGATTCGGTCGTAGCGCACGCCCGGGACCATCGTCACCCCCCGGTGCTTGAGCTCGGTGCGGTGGATCCAGCCGGTGGTCTTGCCGAGGCCGGCGCCGACCTTGGTCGTCTTGCGCTGGAGCAGGTGCACGGTGCGCGGCGGGGCGGGGCGTTCCGGCGCGGCGAGGCCGCCGGGCGCCGCGTAGTCCATGTCGACGCCCCAGTGGCGGAAGTACGTCGCCGGGTCCTCGCTCGCCTTGTCTCCGCCGTCGGTGAGGAACTCGGCGACGTCGAAGCCGATGCCGCCCGCGCCGAGGATGGCGACGCGGTCGCCGACCGGGGCGCCGTCGCGCAGGACGTCGAGGTAGCCGACGACGCTCGGGTGGTCGACGCCGGGGATGTCGGGGGTGCGGGGGGTGACGCCGGTGGCGACGACGACCTCGTCGTAGCCGGTCAGGTCCGCCGCCCCGACGGGCGTGTTCAGCCGTACGTCCACGCCGTGCGCGTCGAGCTGGTGGCGGAAGTAGCGCAGCGTCTCGTCGAACTCCTGCTTGCCGGGGACCCGGCGGGCGACGTTGAGCTGGCCGCCGATCTCGCCGGCGGCGTCGAACAGCGTGACCTCGTGGCCGCGTTCGGCCGCCGACACCGCGCACGCGAGGCCCGCCGGTCCGGCTCCGACGACCGCCACGCGCTTGCGCCGCCGGGTCGGGGAGAGGACCAGCTCGGTCTCGTGGCAGGCGCGCGGGTTGACCAGGCAGGAGGTGATCTGCCCGCTGAAGGTGTGGTCGAGGCAGGCCTGGTTGCAGCCGATGCAGGTGTTGATGGCCTCGGGCGTGCCGGCCGCGGCCTTGGCGACGAAGTCGGGGTCGGCGAGCATCGGGCGGGCCATCGACACCATGTCCGCGCAGCCGTCGGCGATCAACCGCTCGGCGAGTTCGGGGGTGTTGATGCGGTTGGTGGTGACGAGCGGGACGGACACCGCGCCCATGAGCCGCTTCGTCACCCAGGTGTAGGCGCCGCGCGGCACGGAGGTGGCGATGGTGGGGATGCGGGCCTCGTGCCAGCCGATGCCGGTGTTGATGAGGGTCGCCCCCGCCTCCTCGACGGCCTTCGCGAGGGTGACGACCTCGTCGAGCGTCGAGCCGCCGGGCACCAGGTCCAGCATCGACAGCCGGTAGATGACGATGAAGTCCTCGCCGACCGCCTCGCGCACCCGCCGGACGATCTCCACGGGGAAGCGCATGCGGTTCTCGTACGATCCGCCCCAGCGGTCGGTGCGCCGGTTGGTGGGCGCGGCGATGAACTCGTTGATGAGGTAGCCCTCGGAGCCCATGATCTCGACGCCGTCGTAGCCGGCCTGCCGGGCGAGACGGGCGGCGCGGGCGTAGTCGTCGATGGTGCGCTCGATGTCGGCGTCGGTCAGCTCGCGCGGCGGGAAGGGGCTGATCGGGGCCTGGAGCGGGCTGGGGGCGACCAGGTCGCGGTGGTAGGCGTAGCGGCCGAAGTGCAGGATCTGCAGGGCGATGCGGCCGCCCTCGCGGTGCACGGCCTCGGTGATCGTCCGGTGCTGTTCGGCCTCCGCGTCGGTGGTGAGCTTCGCCCCGCCCTCGTACGGGCGTCCCTCGTCGTTGGGGGCGATGCCGCCGGTGACGATCAGGCCCACTCCCCCGCGCGCGCGGGCGGCGTAGAACTCCGCCATGCGCTCGAAGCCGCGCTCGGCCTCCTCCAGGCCGACGTGCATCGAGCCCATCAGGACGCGGTTGGGCAGCGTGGTGAAGCCCAGGTCCAGCGGGCTCAGCAGGTGCGGGTAAGGGCTCATGGCAGGCCTCCGTGCGCGGTGTCGTCCCCAGTAGTTCTAGAGGACCGCGCACGGATTATGCAACTAGTTGCACAATGAGCCGGAGGGTCTGTGCCGCAGGTCACGGCGGCTCTGTGCCGTCGTCACCGGCTCATGCCGTCGTGGTGGGGGCCCGCCCCGCCGCCTGTCGGCCCGTGTCCGTCGTCACCGGCTTTCGAGCAGGACGTGCAGTTCCCTCTCCTGGTCCCCCGAGGCCGAGGAGAGGTCGCGCACGGTGAACAGGGAGTCCAGGGTCGAACGCAGCCGCTCGATGGCCCAGTAGCTGCCCTGCGCGTCGGCCTCGACGGAGGACGAGAGCCGGGCGGGAGCCGGAGGCTCGTGGGCGTCGGTGACCTCGAAGGTGCCGAGCCACACCATCGGACGGGTGTCGTGGAGTTGCTCGGGGACGTCCTCGGCGCAGCGGTCGGACTCGAAGCACGCGCACAGCGCGTCGAACACGATCCGGGCGTCCTCCTTGCTGCAGCCGCTGATCTCGACGGAGACGGACTCCTCGTGCGATCGCTCGCGGTCCATCGTGATCGCTCCTCTCATGGCGGTGACGCGATAGCGCGGGTTCCCCGCGAACCGCGTCACATCCCAAGAAAAGCACCACTTTTCCGGGCGGGCACCACCTGCGGGGCGCCCGCCCGGGACGGATGTCACCCGCGCGTGAGGCGGTACGTCCTGCTGTCCGTCACCACGCAGAAGCCCGGCGAGAGCACGATCACCCGCAGGGTGCCGCTACGGCGGTCGTAGTCGACGCCCTCCGTCTCGAACGTGCCCGAGCAGGAGCTGCGCAGCGGGAGCTGGCGCAGGGCCGTGACATGGCCGGTCACGTCGGAGGTGCCGCCCGGTTCGGCGGACAGGTCGACCTGGAGGAGGGGCTTGGTGATGCCGAAGAGGGTGCCCGCCGGGTCGTCGGATGAGCACAGGAGGGTGGTCGGGCCGGTGAAGTCGCAGCCCTGGACGTCGCGCACGGCGTGGTCGAGGCGGACGGTGGAGACCTGCGGCAGGTTCGCCGAGGGCGAGGTGCTCGGGTTGACGCCGGGGGTGGGGAAGACCAGCAGCCGGGTCATGGTGCCCCACTCGCCCGCCAGCATCCACTGGCCGCCGGGCGCGATCGCCACCCAGGAGTTGTTGAGGGCCTCACCGGAGCTCAGCGTGTGGACGTACTCCGACCAGGTGCCGCCGGGCGCCTGCACCCGGAACATCTTCGCGGTGCCCGAGTCGCGCTGGTAGGGCTCGATGTAGTGGCCGTCGTAGGAGGCGTCCGGGTCTCCGACGTGGTTCCAGCCGCGCACGCTCAGGCCGAGGGGGATGGTGCCGATGCCCGTGTAGCGGTTGGCGCTGTTGGCCGGGATCTCGACCGAGGTGAGGCCCTGACTCTCGGTCAGCGGGTCGGCGCGGTCGAAGCCGGCCTCGGTCCAGGTGTCGGCGGCCGCGGCGGGCGGTGCGGCCCCGAGGGCCGCGGCCGTCGCGGTGACCAGCGCAACCAGGGCGGCGCGGGCGGCACGCGCCGCGCGACGGGGTCTGCGGGCAGGGCGCAGGGGCATGGGTCTCCTCCGGGAGGGGGGTGGGTGCGCGCTCGGCCGACAGTCTGGCCGCCCCTGATCGTCATGTACAAGCCAAAGGAATGGACAGGTGCGGACCGTGAGGAGAACGGCGGGCTGCGCCGTACTGGAGGAGCATGGAAGACGGTGCACCAGGCGCGGGAGAAGCGGTTGTGCGCGGGAGAACAAGGGGAGTCGGCACGGGGGACGGCGTGCCGCGACGACCTCGGAGGTGGTACGTGGCATGAGTGCAGACGGATCGATCGCGGCCGAGGCGAGCGGCCCGACCGGACCCAGCGGGCTGCTGGACGTGCTGAACGTGGCCTCGGTGGTGCTCGACACCGACGGACGGATCGTCCTGTGGAGCCCGCAGGCGGAGGAGTTGTTCGGCTACTCGGCGCGGGAGGCGCTGGGCCGGTACGCGGCACACGTGATGGTGCACGAGCGCCACTTCGAGCTGGTCGTGAAACTGTTCGCCGACGTCATGTCGACCGGCCGCAGCTGGGCGGGCGCCTTCCCCATCCGGCGCAAGGACGGCAGCACGCGGCTGGTGGAGTTCCGCAACATGCGGCTGGTGGACGACCGGGGCGACGTCTACGCCCTGGGCCTGGCCGCCGACCAGTCCACGGTGCGCCGGCTGGAGCGGGACGTGGCCCTGTCCACGCGGATGGTCACGCAGTCCCCCATCGGCCTCGCCGTCCTCGACACCCGTCTGCGCTACGTCACGGTCAACCCCGCGCTGGAGCGGATCAACGGCGTCCCCGCGCAGGAGCACGTGGGCCGCACGGTCCGCGACGTGCTCCCCCTGCTGGACACGGAGGCGCTGGAGTCGGCCGCCCGCGAGGTGCTGCGGACCGGTGTGCCCCTCGTCGACCGGTCCGCCGTCGGCCGCACCCCCGCGGACCCCGACGAGGATCACGCCTGGTCGGTGTCGCTGTACCGGCTGGAGGACACCCGCGGCACCGTGCTGGGGGTGGCCCTCTCGGTCCTCGACGTCACCGAGCAGTACCGGTCGGGCATCGAGGCGGAGGCCGCGCGCCGCCGCCTGGCCCTGATCGCCGACGCCTCCGCACGGATCGGGACCACCCTGGACCTGGAGCAGACCGCGCGGGAGCTGGCCGAGGTCGCCGTGCCGGAGCTGGCCGACGTCGCCACCGTGGACCTGCTCGACGCCGTGGTCGCGGGCCGGCGCACCAGCCTCGGGCCCGCCGAACCGGCCGTGATCCGCGCGCTGGCCGTCCGGGCCGCCGACGGACCGGACGCCCTCGATGCCGCCGACTCGCCCGGACAGGTCACCCGCTACGCCCCCGACCGCTTCGTGACGGAGTGCGTGCGCACCGGCCGGCCGGTCATGGTGACGCGGGTCAAGGACGACGACCTGGCCCGTATCGCCCGCTCCTCGGAGGCGGCCGGGCTGCTGGAACGGGCGGGCGTCCACTCGTACCTGGCGGTCCCGCTCATCGCCCGGGGAGAGGTGCTCGGCGCCCTGGACCTCAGACGGACCCGCAACCCCGTGCCCTTCAGCCGGGACGACCTGCTGCTCGCCCGCGAGCTGGCCGCCCGCGCGGCCGTGCAGATCGACAACGCCCGCTGGTACCAGAACGCCCGGACCACCGCGCTCACCCTCCAGCGCAGCCTGCTGCCGAGCCATCCGCCGGTCACCGGAGGACTGGAGGTGGCCTCTCGCTACCAGCCCGCCGGAGCCACCACCGAGGTGGGCGGCGACTGGTTCGACGTCATCCCGCTGGACGGCGGCAAGACCGCCCTCGTCGTGGGTGACGTGATGGGCAGCGGCATCGACGCCGCCGCCACCATGGGCCGGCTGCGCACCGCGACCACCACCCTGGCCTCCCTGGACCTCGACCCGGCGGTGCTGCTGGAGCACCTCGACCGGATCACCTCGGGCCTGGACCACTCCATCGCCACCTGCGTGTACGTCGTCCACGACCCCGCCCTGGGCCGGTGCCGGATCGCCAACGCCGGACACCTGCCGCCCGCGCACGTGCGCCCCGGACGTCCACCGGAACTGCTCGACCTGCCCACCGGGGTGCCCCTGGGGGTGGGCGGGGTGGCGTTCTCCTCGACCGACGTCGACTTCGCCGTCGGCGACCAACTGGTGCTCTACACGGACGGGTTGGTCGAGACACGGTGGCACTCCCTGGACGAGCGCCTGGACGCGCTGCTCGCTCTGCTGGACGACCCGGCGCGCCCGCTGGAGGAGATGTGCGACCTGCTCCTGAGCGCGCTGCACCACCCCGACAACCACGACGACGTGGCCCTGCTCGTGGCGCGGGCCCGGGCCTGACGACGCCGTGCACCCCGCTTCGAATGCCGTCCAGGTGTCGGCGGAGCGGGGGTGCCGAGCTGGCCGGATGCTGCCTCCGTTTCACTTCGGGCGTCGCGCTCACCCAGGTGCGGCCCGGATCCGGCGCGCACGCCGGCCGCCTCGCCGCACGACGGACAGCCGTGCGCCGCACCCCGGAACGCCCGGCGAGCCGCGCCGTCGTCCTCGACGACGTACGCACCCCTGCCCGCCGTGCTCGGCGGCAAGGACCTGTCCGCGAGGCGCTCTTGGGAACGGGCCGGTGAGGAGTACCGCGAGCCGTCGTCACCGAGCGGGAGGGGTTCCCCGTCTCCCTGGCGCTTCCTCCTCCGCTTCCCTGGTACCGACCACCACGTGGGCGTACAGCTCCTCGTCCACCGCCACCCGCGTCGACAGTCCGCCGCGGGTGAACGCCTCGACGGCGGCCGGTGTCTGACGCTCACTCGTCTCCACGAGGAGGCAGCCGCCGGGCGCGAGCCAGTGCACCGCCCCGGCGGCCACCCGGCGCAGCACGTCGAGTCCGTCGGCGCCGCCGTCGAGGGCGGCGAGGGGCTCGTGGTCGCGTGCCTCCGCGGGCAGCAGCGGGACCTCGCCGGTGGGGACGTACGGCACGTTGGCGGCCAGGATGTCGACGCGGCCGCGCAACCGGACCGGAAGCGCCTCGAACAGATCGCCCGTGTGGACGTGCCCGCCGAGTGCGACGACATTGCGGCGGGCACAGCGCACCGCGGCCGGGTCGATGTCGGCGGCGTGCAGCTCGACCCGCCCGAGGGCCGTGGCGAGCGCCGCGCCGACCGCGCCGGATCCGCAGCACAGGTCCACCACGACGGACGCGTGCGGGGCCTGGGCGAGGGCCTGGGTCACGAGGAACTCCGTGCGGCGGCGGGGCACGAAGACACCCGGTTCGACGGCGACGCGCAGGCCGTGGAACTCGGCCCAGCCGACGACGAGTTCGAGGGGGAGGCCGGTGACGCGGCGCTCCACCAGGACGGCGAGCTCCACCGGTGTGCGGGCGGCGGCCAGGATCAGCTGCGCCTCGTCCTCCGCGAAGACGCACCCCGCGGCGCGCAGCGCCGTGACGACCGCGTCACGGGAGGGGGACGACGGAGAGGAAGGGGAGGCAGGAGACGAGGAGGGAGACAGTGGGGGCATGGAAGCCGAGAGCCTTTCGGGAGCCGAAGGGCGCTCTCACGGTCGCCTACCGGCGGCGGTCCGCGCCGTTTCGAGGGGAGAGCACCCGACCTGACACAGCGGTAATGGGTCTCACCCCCTCGGTCGCACACGGCTGGGGACCTCCGCAGCCGGACGGCCACCCTACCCCAACGGGCGGACGGGAAAGCCGTCCAGCCGGACCCCGCCCTCCTGGTTGTACCGTACAACCAGGAGAGCGAAGGAGGTCCCGGTGGAAGCAGCGCAGGCCGTGGAGACCATCCAGCGCGAGATGACGACCTTCGCCCGGCGTGCCCGTGCCTCGGCGGGCCGGTTGCACCCCGAGCTGTCGCTCGTGTCGTACACCCTGCTCGGCCACCTCGAGGAGAGCGGCGGCTGCCGGGCCACGGACCTGGCCGCGCACTACGCGCTGGACAAGTCCACCGTCAGCCGGCAGGTGGCCGCGCTGGAGCGGGCCGGCCTGATCGAACGGAGCCAGGACCCGCGGGACCACCGTGTCCAGGTCCTCCACCTCACGGACGCCGGCCGCCGCGTCCTCGCCCAGGTCACCGAGAGCCGCCGCGCCGCCTTCCGCGAGCGGCTCGCGCGGTGGCCCCGGGAGGACCTGGAGCGGTTCGCGGAGTATCTGGTGCGGTACAACGCGTGGGGTACGGGGCCGGCTTCGGACGCCGGCTGAGGAGCGGACCTCGCCGGCGCCCCGCTACCCCACCGGCGCCGCCGTCCTCCGGCCCTCCCCCAGCCGCTCCGGGGCCCGGGCCGACAGGAACGCCGTCCTGCGGCGCAGGCGGAAGCCCAGCGACTCGTAGAGGCGGACGGCGTGGGTGTTGGCGGCACCGGTGTGGAGGAAGGGGGTTTCGCCGCGTTCGCGGATGCCGTGGGCGACGGCGAGGACCAGGCGGGAGGCGAGTCCCCCGCCCCGGAAGGCGGGGTCGGTGCAGACGGCGCTGATCTCGGTCCAGCCCGGGGGGTGGAGGCGCTCGCCGGCCATGGCGACGAGGACGCCGTCACGGCGGATGCCGAGGTAGGTGCCGAGTTCTATGGTGCGGCGTTCGAAGGGGCCGGGCCGGGTGCGGGCGACCAGGTCGAGCATCTCGGGGACGTCGGCGGGGCCCAGGCGGACCGCCTCCGGATCCGGCGCGGCGTCCAGTCCCTCATCGACGAGTTGTACGCCCTCGGCCCGGAAGGTGATCTCCCAGCCGGCGGGAACCTCGCCCCGGAACCCGGGCAGCGGCACCTCCGCGCCCGGCCCCGCCAGCGCGGCGAGGTCCGCCCAGTCCTCGGCGTCCGGCTCGTCGGGCAGGGCCAGCCAGGGGGACACGTCGACGGGGTAGCGCAGCACCCGGCCCCGCCGCTCGGCGAAGCGCGCGTGCGGGCCGCTCAGGGAGGCGAGGGCGGGGTTGTCGAGAACGTGGGGCACGTCGGGCCGTGCGGGCGACGCGGAGGCGAAGCGGGACCTGCGCGAGGGTGCGGGCGCGGCCGGGGAGGCGGGGTCGGGGGCAGGCGCGGGTTCGGACGCGGAGGCGGAGGCGGGCTCGGCCATGGGCTCGGGCTCCGGCGCGGACCCGCCGGGCCGGTCCGCGTCGACGAGAGCCTCGGGCTCCGGACCGCCGTACCGGGTGAAGACGTACGCCTTCGGCATGTGCTCCCACTCTCCTTCGCCGTCGGCGGGGCCGCCGGCGGCAACGACAACCTGCACGAACGACACCTGCAAGGAGGGAGTGAAGGGCGGCTATTCCCGGGGCGCGGGAGAGTTCATACGGGCTTAATGATCCTGGGCGGCCCGGGTCCGGGGCACCGCCGGCTTGCACGTACGGTTGACGGAGCACACCGTCGCCGACCCTCACGCTGGAACCGCATGAACGTCACCCGAGGCTTCACCGGACGCCCGCGCGTCCACCATCCGGGACTGCCGCCCGGTCAGTACGACGCGGGCGACGACTGGCCCGTACTGTCCGCCGAGGTCACCCCCGACCTCGCGCCGGCCGACTGGACCTTCCGGGTCGACGGGCTGGTGGAGGCGCCCCGTGCCTGGACCTGGGAGCAGGCGCACGCGCTGCCCGCCTCCGCCTACGAGGGCGACATCCACTGCGTGACCGGCTGGTCGAAGTTCGGGGTGCGGTTCGGGGGCGTGTCGCTGGACGCCTTCCTGGACGCGGTCCGGCCGCACACCTCCGCGACCCACGCCGTCGCCTACTCCCACACCGGGTACACCACCGGTCTGCCGCTCGCGGACCTGACCGGCGGACGCGCCTGGATCGCCTTCGCGTACGACGGCGAGCCGCTCACCCCCGAGCACGGCGGTCCGGCGCGGCTGGTCGTGCCCCACCTGTACTTCTGGAAGAGCGCCAAGTGGATCGCGGGCCTGCGTCTCCTCGACCACGACGAGCCCGGCTTCTGGGAGCAGAACGGCTACCACGCGCGCGGCAACCCCTGGGAGGAGCAGAGGTACTCCGGTGACTGAGACCTTCACTCCCCCGGCCCGGTTCGCCGTGCCGGGCCGCATCGCCGTGAGCGACCTCGCCGCGGGGGTGTGGCAGACGGCCACGCTCACGGAGATCCGCCGTGAGACACCGCGGGCGGCCACCTTCCGGTTCGCGGTGCCCGCGTGGGCGGGACATCTGCCGGGGCAGCACCTGATGCTGCGGCTGACCGCCGAGGACGGCTACAGGGCCCAGCGGCACTACTCGATCGCGTCCGCGCCCGACGACTCGGGGCACATCGAGCTGACCCTGGACCACGTGGACGGCGGCGAGGTCTCCGGCTGGTTCCACACCGTGGCCGAGCCGGGCGACGAGGTCGAGGTGCGCGGCCCGCTCAGCGGTTTCTTCGCCTGGCCGGGCGACCGGCCGGCGCTGCTGATCGGCGCCGGCTCCGGGGTCGTCCCGCTGATGTCGATGGTCCGCCACCACCGGGCGCGCGGCCTCGCGGTGCCGTTGCGGCTGCTGGTGTCCGCCCGCAGCCCCGAGGAGCTGATCTACGCCCGGGAGTACGGCGCGGAGACGACGACCGTGTTCACCCGGAGCGCCCCTGAGGGGGTTCCCGTGGGCCGGCTGACGGCCGCCCGGCTGGCGCCGCTGCTCGCCGAGGAGCCGGCGGGCGGCTGGGAGGCGTACGTGTGCGGGTCCAACGCGTTCGCCGAGCACGCCTCGCGGCTGCTGGTGGCGGCGGGGCAGCCGGTGGACCGGATCCGGATCGAGCGGTTCGGCTGACGTCGCGCCCGTCGGCCGGCGCGATGAGGGATCTCGCCCGGAGGGGGTATCCGCTCGCTGTGGGCACTCGTCCGCGTGACGGCGAGGAGGTCGACATGCGAAACCGGGTGCGCGGCCGGGGACAGCGGCGGAATCCGCTGCGGCGCCGGTCGGACGTGGTGGAGGCCTGGACGGCGCTGGTGGTGGCCGTGCTGCTGCTGGTGGGCGCGCCCCTGGCGGGGGCGGTGGCCGGCCGGTGGGCCCACGACGACGCGCGGGCGACGGCGGCGGAGCAGCGGGCGGAACGGCAGCGGGTGCGGGCCGAGGTCGTCGGCCGGCCGGCCGACGCCCTGGCGACGGTGCAGGGCGGCCGGGACGACTCCTACCGGGTCGCGGTGCGCTGGACGGAGCCGGGACAGGGCACGCGGACCGCCACCGCGCGGGTCCCGGCGGGCACACGGCAGGGTGAGGTGGTCGACGTGTGGTTCGACGCGCGGGGCCGCGGCGTCGGCCCGCCGGCGGACGGCACGGCGGTGTGGCAGCACACCCTCACCCTGGGGGTGGCCACGGCGGGCGGCACGGCGGCCCTGGTGCTGCTCGGGCACACGGTGGTCCGGCGGGTGGCGCTGCGGCGCCGGCTGGACGAATGGGGCCGGGAGTGGGCGCGCACGGGTCCCGAGTGGAGCCGGCGCAGCGCGTGAGCGCCGTGGGCGCCCCCGCGGAGAGGTGGCCGCAGTGAGGTCTGGCGGGCGTTCCCCCTGCCCACGTACGGTGTGATCATTCGTTCGGCCACTTTACAAAAGGCGGTTGTTCATGGCCCTGTTCGACCTCTCCCTCGAGGAGCTCCACGAGTACCGCAGCGCGTCCACCGAGCCGGAGGACTTCGACGCGTTCTGGTCGAAGACCCTCCAGGAGGCCCGCGACCACGAACTCGACGCGCGCTTCGAGCCCGTGGACACGGGGCTGGCCACCGTGCGGGTGTACGACGTGACGTTCGCCGGGTTCGGCGGGCATCCCGTGAAGGCCTGGCTGACGCTGCCCGCCGGAGCCGAGGAACCGCTGCCGCTGGTCGTGGAGTTCGTCGGCTACGGCGGTGGCCGCGGTCTGCCGCACGAGCACCTGCTGTGGGCGTCGACGGGCCGTGCGCACTTCATCATGGACACCCGCGGCCAGGGCAGCGCCTGGGGCGGCGGGGGCGCCACCGCCGACCCGGTGGGC
Source organism: Streptomyces sp. NPDC051315 (assembly GCF_044455165.1). Classification (NCBI taxonomy): domain Bacteria; kingdom Bacillati; phylum Actinomycetota; class Actinomycetes; order Kitasatosporales; family Streptomycetaceae; genus Streptomyces; species Streptomyces sp. NPDC051315. Next base: position 43,359 of record NZ_JBITEN010000008.1, on the reverse strand, counting down.
GGCGCGCCGGCGTACCCCGGGTTCATGACGCGCGGTATCGACGCGCCCGAGAACTACTACTACCGCCGGGTGTTCACCGACGCGGTGCGCGCCGTCGAGGCGGCCCGCTCGCATCCGCTGGCCGACGCGGCGCGCACGGTGGTGACCGGCGCGAGCCAGGGCGGCGGCATCAGCATCGCCGTGGGCGGCCTGGTGCCGGACCTGCTGGGGGTCGCCCCGGACGTGCCGTTCCTGTGCGACTTCCCGCGCGCGGCGACACTGACGGACCGGCATCCGTACCGGGAGATCGGCCTGTTCCTCAAGACGCACCGCGGCCGCACGCAGGACGCGCTGCGCACCCTGTCGTACTTCGACGGCGTGCACTTCGCCTCGCGCGCCTCGGCGCCCACGCTCTTCTCGGTGGCCCTGGAGGACCAGACCTGCCCGCCGTCGACGGTGTTCGCGGCCTTCAACGCGTGGGCGCACGCGGAGAAGGCGATCGAGGTGTACGACTTCAACGACCACGAGGGCGGCGGCCCCTACCACGAGGCGGCCAAGCTGCGCTGGCTGAGGTCGTACGTCTGAGGCACCCTCGGCCTTCCCACTGGTCCGACCGGTCGGTACGTTCAGGGGGCCCGGACCGCGCGGTCGTGGTCCGGGCTTCCGACGGATCACGGAGGGCCCATGTCCGAGCACGTGCCCCAGGTTCACGGCCACTGCGACGCGCGGTTCGCCGCCGTGCGGTCCGCGTTCGAGGAGAACTTCCGGGAGCGGGGTGAGCTGGGCGCGGCGGTGGCCGTGGTGGTCGACGGCGTGACCGTGGCCGATCTGTGGGGCGGCTGGGCCGACCGGGCGCGCACCCGCGCGTGGGAGCGGGACACGCTGGTCAACGTGTGGTCGACGTCGAAGGGGCCGGTGGCGCTGTGCGCGCACATCCTGGCCGACCGGGGGCTGCTCGACCTGGACGCGCCGGTCGCCGCGTACTGGCCCGAGTTCGCGGCGGCGGGCAAGGAGCGGGTCCTCGTGCGGCATCTGCTGTCGCACCGCGCGGGCCTGTCCGGTCTGCGCGAACCGCACACCCTGGAGCAGCTGTACGACTGGGAGTCGACGACCGCGCGCCTGGCGGCGACGGAGCCCTGGTGGGAGCCGGGCACACGGTCGGGTTACCACGCGTTCACGTACGGCTTCCTCGTCGGCGAGGTCGTGCGGCGCGTGTCGGGTCTGCTGCCCGGCGCCTTCCTGGAGCGGGAGGTGACGGGCCCGCTCGACATCGACTTCACCATCGGGCTGCCCGAGAAGGAGGCCGGGCGGGCGGCCGAGCTGATCCGTCCGCCGGCCGCGTCGAGCAGTGAACGGGCGGCGTTCTTCAGCCGGTTGACGCCCGCCGCCATCGCCGCGCTGGCCAATCCCCCGGTGGGCGCCGAGGAGGCCAACTCGCCCGGATGGCGAGCCGCCGAGGTCCCGGCCGCGAACGGGCACGGCACCGCGCGGGCCGTCGCCGCGCTGTACGGCGTCCTCGCCGGCCGGGGCTCCCACGGCGGCCACCGGGTCCTGTCCGCGGAGGCGGCCGAGCGGGTGCGCGAGGGGCAGGGCAGCTGCCGGGACCTGGTGCTGGGCGCCGGCTTCGCGCACGACACGGAGATCGGGCTCGGCCTGTGGCTCAGCGGCCCGAACGGCTCGTACGGGCCGAACCCGCGGGCTTTCGGACACGACGGCTTCGGCGGCTCCTGCGGCCTCGCCGATCCGGAGGCGGGGGTCTCGCTGGGCTACGTGATGAACCGCATGGGGCCGGGCATCGCGGACGATCCCCGGAAAATGGCGCTGGTGGAGGCCGTGTACAGCGCGCTGTGAGGGGCGGCGGGCCGGTCCGGTTTCGGCCGATCGGGCCACCCGCCCTTCCCTGGTGGTTTAGACCAATGCTAGATCTGGTGGCGCACAAGCCCGCACGGCACGCACCCCCAGGAGGCGCGCGGCATGGCCCGCACCACCCCCGACGACCGGCCCATGTACTGGCGGATAGCGAAGGAGTTGCTCGGCGAACTGCGCGACGGCACCATCCCGCCCGGTGAACGCCTGCCCGGCGAACGGCAGTTGGCGGAGCACTTCGGCGTCAGCCGGGTGACCGTCCGGCAGGCGCTGGAGGTGCTGCGCCGGGACGGGCTGGTCGCGACCGACCGGCGCGGCACGCACGCGTCCCTGCCCGGGACGCCGGTCGGCACGCTGTCCTTCCTCGCCTTCCCGCTGGGCGTCCGGGCCGCGGACGACCCCACGGCGGTGGAACGGACCGCGGTCGGCTGGGAGCCGCCCCCGCCGCGGCACGCCGAGGCGCTCGGGCTCGCCCCGTACCGCCCGACGCTGGTCCACCGCTACCGGTCCACCGGAGCCGACGGACGCGGGCTGCGCACGGCCGTGACGTCGTTCTCCGCGGTCGCCCTCGCCGAGGTGCCGGAACTCGCCCGCTACCGCGACCGCGCCGGCACCGCCGGATGCCCCCAGCTGCGCCGGGCGTACGACTGGATGCGCCGGGCGGGCATGACGCTGCACCACCGGGACTCCCTCACCCTCGACGACGACGCCCGATCGCTGCGGGTGACGCGGCGGGTGCACGACCAGTACGCACGGCCGCTGGAGATCACCGAGCTGGTGATGGACGCCCACCAGGAGGAACTGGTCTACGCGTTCACGCTCCCGGCGGCGGACGGGCCGCGCGCCGTCCCGGACGCCGCGCGGTGGGTCCCCAGCCGTGCGCTCTGAGCCGGTCCACGCGCCCGGTCCACGCGCCCGGTCCGCCGCCGGCCGGTCAGCGCACGCGGCGCGCCTCGACCATCCGGACGCGTGGACTTCCGTCGCTCCTGGTGCCGAACTCGGGCAGGACGTGGAGGTCCACACGGAACCCGGCCCGCTCGAGCTCCCGGCGCACCTCGCCGAGCCGGAAGGCCCGGTAGTACATCACGAACGGCGGCCTCCACAGGGCGTTGCGCACCCGCATGACGGCGTCGAAGCCGAGCAGCATCCAGAAGGCCGGGGACGACGGACACGGCGGTGCGAGCACGGGGAACGCGAAGCGGCCGCCGGGTCGCAGCACCCCGTGCACCTGCGCGAAGAGTCCCGGTAGTTCGCGCGGCAGGAAGTGCCCGAACGCGCCGAAGCTGACGACGAGGTCGAAGGCGGCCGTGAACGGCAGGGCGCGGGCGTCCGCGCGGACCCAGGACACCCGCGGGCCCGCCGGCCGGGTGCGCTCGCGGGCCACGTCGAGCATGCCCGCGCTGAAGTCGACGCCGGTGACGCTGCGTCGGCAGACCGTCGTCAGTACGTCGACGCCGGCGCCGGTGCCGCAGCACAGGTCGAGTCCGTCGTCGTACGGGCCCGTGCGGCGCAGGGCCGAGGTCACCGCGTCCAGGACGGAGTCGGGGGTGCGGAAGGGCGTGTGGTCGAACTTCGGCGCGAGCAGGTCGTAGCCGCGCTCGACGGAGGACAGCGCCTGGACGGCGAGCTCGCGCAGGGTGGGGCCTTCGGGGCTGAACATCCCGGTCAGCCTATCCCCGCCGGACGACGGGGGTACGGCGCTCCAGCAGCGCGAGGACGCGTACGCACCAGCGCAGGTTCTCCTCCTCGAAGGCGATGCCGCCCATCAGGGTGAGGTAGGGGCCGATCCGGTCGGCCTCGCGCAGGTAGTCGTCCTCGGTCCGGCCGTCGAGGAGCCGTTCGCGCACCCGCTCGTAACGGGTGAGTTTGCCGCGTGCCCAGCTCATGCGTTCCTCGATCTGCGCTCGCGTCACCGCGGGGTCCACGCCGTCCATGGCCTGGATCTTGATGAGGAGTTCGTCGCGGATGGCGGTGGGCTTGCGGGGCGGGGCGGCGGCGAAGGCGCGCAGGTCCTCGCGGCCGGCCTCGGTGAGCGTGAACATCCGCTTGGTGGGCCGGCGCTCCTGCTGCACGACGCGCGCCTGGATCAGACCGTCCCCCGCGAGCCGCTCCAGCTCCCGGTAGAGCTGCTGCGGGGTCGCGGGCCAGAAGTTCGCGAGGGAGACGTCGAAGATCTTGGACAGCTCGTAGCCCGAGGCCTCGCCCTCCAGGAGGGCTGCCAGAACGGCGTACTTGAGGGACATGTGGACATGGTACGGGCCGGTGATTATTCTCATCGACACCTACTCAATTATTTGAATATGAGGTGATCCGATGCGCGCGTTCCGTGCGGCGGTGGAGGCCGGCGACCTCGGCGCCGTGGAGGCCCTGCTGGCCGAGGACGTGGTGTTCACCAGTCCGGTCGCGTTCACGCCGTACGCGGGCAAGGCGATCACCGCGGCCGTCCTGCGGGCCGTGTCGCAGGTCTTCGAGGACTTCCGGTACGACAGGGAGCTGACCGGCGCGGACGGCCGCGACCACGCGCTGGTGTTCACCGCCCGGGTGGGCGAGCGGAAGCTGACCGGCTGCGACTTCATCCACCTGAACGGGGACGGTCTCATCGACGAACTGACCGTCATGGTGCGGCCGTTGTCGGGTGCGCAGGCGCTGGCGGCGGCGATGGGGGAGCGGTTCGAGGAGATCGTGAAGGACGCGCAGACCCGGGCGGCCTGATCCGCCCGGGCCGCGCGCGAGCCGCTCCCCACGCGGGGCGGCCATCCCCACCGACAGGCCGATGCCCGTCCCGCACGGAGCGGGCAGGGCGGCATCACGCCGACGTCAGTTCCCGAGCGCCTTCAAAGTGGCCCTGGTGTCCGTCTTCAGCCAGTCGCCGACCTGGTCCAGCGTCGGCGGGTCGTCGTCCTCGTCGTACGAGGAGAGGTAGACGCTGTAGTTCATCGTGTACGTCACCCAGCCGTCCCGTACGGCGAGGGTGGCGTCCATGGAGCCGCTGTCGGAGCTGTCGGTGGTGTCCTCGCTGACGAGGTAGGCCTCGTCACCGATGCCCGTGACGGTGTCCACCTCGTAACCCGAGCGGCTCTCACCGTAGTTCCTCCACCTGGCGGTGAACTCCGGCCCGGGGTCCGTCTCCTTGTGCAGGCCCACCTCGATGGAGAGGTAGGCGTCCGAGTAGGTCGAACCCGACTTCTTCAGACTGAGGCTGCAGTAGCTCTCGTCGAGGGCGGGGTCCTGGAGTTCGTTGTGGCTCGGGGAACTGTCGTCCTCCGGGTACTCGTCCTGGAACGACGAGTAGTCCGCGACGGTGCACAGGTTCGCCGGCGCCGTGTAACCACGCAGGTCCGCGTCGGCTTCCGCGCCGCCGATCAGGAAGACACCGGCCGCCCACGCGGCGGACGCCACCAGCGCGCCGACGACCACCCACAGGACCGCCCGTCCGGCCCCGCCGGTCCCGCCGCCGGCCGGCGGGACGGCCGCGGGGCCGTACGGAGCCTGCTGGAGGTACGGATTGGCCGGCTGGGGCAGGCCCGGCTGACCCGCCAGAGTGGGCTGGGCGTAGAAGGCCTGCTGGCCCTGCGGGGACGCGGGTGACGACGGAGGGAACCCGGCGGTCTCGTGGGAGCCCGGCGACTGCGGATGCGGATACGGGTACGCGCTCGGCTGGGCGGGCGCCTCGGACGGCTGCTCGGGCTGCTGCGGAGGCTTTGGCGGCGTGGACATGACGTGAAGATACGGCAACGATGGCGGTCAAGTCCCTTGTCGTCAGGGATCGTTATGGTCTGGGGACATCTGGGGTGAACCTGACAGCGGGCGGCTCGGCCCCGGCCTCCTCGGCGCGGCGGCCGCCCGTCGGGAATGGACGCGGTCCTCGCCGCGTTCACCCGGCACGAGTCACGCGTCCCATAGCCAGGGCCGCACACCGAGTGCTACGCTGACGTCAGCATCTGTGTACGCCCGGTTGCCGGCGCCGATGCCAGTTCTCCTTCAGTTCGCTGACCCGCCCGCCCGCCCGGCACGGCGGTGCGTCAGCTCTCCCGCACCCCTCGTGAGCAGGACTTCTCCGCTCCCCGAGGTGATGCTCCCCGCCGTCGGAGGCACGCGTTCCCGTCCCTCCCGTCGCGCTTCTCCCCCCTTCCTTCCGCATGCCTCATGCCCTCCGTCCTCGAAAGGACCACCACCATGACCACCACGCTCGAACACCCCCCTGTCCGCCGGCAGCCCCCGGCCCAGCTCGTCACCGGTGTCCTCGACATCGACGGCAACGGGAAGGGGCACCTGCGGGCCGGGCACTGCCTGCCCTCCGCCACCGACCTCACGGTCCCGCCGGCGCTGATCCGCCGACTCGGCCTGCGCAAGGGCGACTTCGTCGAAGGCACCGGCGACGGCCGGCGCGCGCTCGCCGACGTGGCACGCGTCAACGGCCGCACACCGGAGGATCTGCACGGCCGCCGTCACTTCCGCGACCTGACGCCCCTGCACCCTCACGAGCGGCTCCGCCTCGAACACCCCGCGGCCGGGCTCGCCGGACGGGTCACCGACCTGCTCGCTCCCGTCGGCAAGGGCCAGCGCGGGCTGCTCGTCGCCCCGCCCAAGACGGGCAAGACCGTGCTGCTCCAGCAGATCGCCGCCGCGGTCGCCGGCAACCACCCCGAGGCCCGGCTGATGGTGGTGCTGCTCGACGAACGCCCGGAGGAGGTCACCGACATGCGGCGCTCCGTGCGCGGCGAGGTGTACGCCTCGACCTTCGACCAGGCCCCCAGGCAGCACATCGCCCTGGCCGAACTCGTCGTCGAGCGGGCCAAGCGGCTCGTCGAGGCGGGCGAGGACGTCGTGATCCTGCTCGACTCGCTGACCCGGCTGTGCCGGGCGCACAACAACGCGGCCGCCGCCGGGGGCCGCACCCTCAGCGGCGGTGTCGACGCCACCGCGCTGATCGGGCCGAAGCGGTTCTTCGGCGCCGCGCGGGCCGCCGAGGAGGGCGGTTCCCTCACGGTTCTCGCCACCGCCCTGGTCGAAACCGGCTCCCGGGCCGACGAATTCTTCTTCGAGGAGCTGAAGGGCACCGGCAACATGGAGCTCCGCCTCGACCGGGAACCGGCCTCCCGCCGGGTCTTCCCCGCCGTCGACATCAACGCCTCCGGCACCCGCCGTGAGGAACTCCTCCTCTCCCCCGACGAGTTGACCACCCTGCGCGGACTGCGCCGTGCGCTGCAGACCCGGGACGGTCAGGGGAACCTGGAGACGCTGCTGGAGCGGATGCGGCAGACGCCGGACAACGCCACGTTCCTGCGCCGCATCCAGCCGACACTGCCGGCCGCCTAGGACCCACCGCCGGGAACACCGGCGTGGAGCCCACGGGCACGCGGTCGGCGGGCCTCACGGACACGCGGGCGGGAGGGGCCCCCACGGGCACGCGGCCCGCGGTCCCCCGGGCACCCGTCCTGCCGCCCCTCGGGCACGCGGCGTGCGGCATCCGGGTGCACGCACGGGGTGTTCCGCACGGACAGGCGGGGAGAAGGCCGGGTTCGTTCCTACGTTGATCATATGACGATCGGATTCTCTTCCCGGGTCGCTGTGCCGGCCTGTGCGTTCTGTGTGGCAGGCGTCCTGGCCCTCGGCCCCGCCGCGGCCGTCGCCGGCGCCGCGGCGGACCCCGGTGTGCCCGGCGGCCCGCGGACGACAACGCCGCGGCCCGGGCTGCTCCACCGCTCCGGTACGCAGGTCAGGCCCCGCTCCGGAGCACCCGAGGTCCCGGACGTCTCCGCACGGTCGTGGTTGGTGGCCGACGCCCGCACCGGTGAGGTGCTCGCGGCGTCGAACGCGCACCGCAGGCTGCCGCCCGCCAGCACCCTCAAGACCCTGTTCGCCCTCACGGTGCTGCCGGTGCTGCCCGCGGGCATCCGCCACCGGGTGGCCGAGGAGGAGCTGACCGGCATCGGGGCCGGCAGCAGTCTCGTCGGAGTCGCCGAGGGACGCAGGTACCGGGTCTCCGACCTGTGGCACGGGGTGTTCCTCAGCTCCGGCAACGACGCCGTGCGCGTCCTGGCCGCCCTCAACGGCGGCTGGCGCACCACGGCCGCCCGGATGCAGGCCAAGGCGCGGTCGCTGGGCGCCCTGGACACGCGCGTGCTCTCCCCGGACGGCTACGACACGCCGGGCCAGGTGTCGTCGGCGTACGACCTGGCCGTGTTCGGGCGGGCCGGACTGCGCCATCCCGACTTCGCCCGGTACTGCGCGACGGTCGAGGCCCGGTTTCCCGGGCGCGGCGGCGGGACCTACCCGATCGTCAACACCAACCGGCTGCTGACGGGCAAGGACGGTGTCGAGCCGTATCCGGGGCTGATCGGCATCAAGAACGGCTACACCAGCGAAGCCGGCCACACTCTCGTCGCCGCCGCCCGCCGGGGCGAACGCACCCTCGTCGTGACGGTGATGAACCCGCGGGCGGGTGGCGGTTTCACCGTCTACGAGGAGGCGCGCGACCTGCTCGACTGGGGGTTCGAGGCCGCCGGGCGGGTCGACCCGGTGGGTTCGCTGGACGCGCCGCGGGCGGCCCGACCGCGGCCGGAGCCCGACGCGGGGCCGGTGCCCGACGCGGGGCCGGTCGCCGCCGCGGGGCCGGTCGCCGCCGCGGACGCCGTCGGGGAGGGACGGCCCGGCTGGTCGGAGGCGGCCGTCATCACCGGCGCCGCCGTGCTGGGCGGCGCCGTCGTGGCGCTCGTGCTGTGGCTCCTGGGGCGCCGCCCCTCCGGGCGGTGACCCACGGGCAGCCGGACGAGCAGGCCGAGAGCGATCCACGTGTAGAGGTTGGCGCCCAGGAAGCCGTCGACACCGGACGCGTCGTCGGACCACAGCCACACCACGCTCGTGCAGAGCACCGCGTACAGGGCACCCGCCAGGCGCGGGTGCCCGGCACGGATCAGCACGGCGAACGACGGCAGCAGCCAGACCAGGTGGTGCACCCACGTGATGGGGCTGACCAGGCAGGTGGTCAGGCCGGTGAGCGCGAAGGCCGCCTGCCAGTCCCCCGCGGCCACCGCCCGCCGCGACCGCCAGGCCCACCCGCACAGCACCAGCCCGGCCAGCACCGCCCACACGGGCCGGCTCTCCACGCCCAGCCGGGCCAGCACGCCCTGGAGCGACTGGTTGGAGACGTAGTCGAGGCGGCCCACCCGGCTCGTGTCCCACAGGGCCCGCGTCCAGTAGAAACGGGAGGCGTCCGGGGCGATGAGGGCCGCGAACGCCGAGGCCCCGACGGCGACACCGGTGGCGACGGCGGCCGGGCGCCGGCGGTGGGCGACCAGCAGCAGGCCGATGAAGAGCGCCGGCGTGAGCTTGACCGCCGCCGCGAGGCCGATGCCGATCCCGGCCCAGCGGGTCCGCCCGGTGGACAGCAGCAGGCAGTCGGTCAGCACCAGGGCCAGCAGCAGGAGGTTGACCTGGCCGAAGCTGACGGTGTCCCGCAACGGTTCGAACAGCGCGAGGGCCGAGGCCGCGAGGGCGGCGCCGTACCAGCCGTGGCGGCGCCAGGCCGGGCCGGTCAGGACACGGACGACGACGGTGAGCGCCGTCAGGTTGAGCAGCAGCGCCACCGCGATGGCGGTGGGCAGCCCGACCAGCGCCATCGGCAGCATGGTGACGGCCGCGAACGGCGGATAGGTGAAGCCGTACGGCGTGCCCGGCACCCGGTAGTCGTAGACACGGCCGCCGTCGTGCACCCAGGTGGTGACGGTTCCGTAGTAGACGCGCAGGTCGAACCAGTCGCGCAGGAGGGGGACCGTCGCGGTGAAGACGGTCACGGCGGTGACGAGGGCGAGGGCCAGCAGGATGCGGCCGCGGTCGGTGGCCGGAGTCGAGGTTGCTCTCATGCCGGGCGTCCCAGGGGCGCCGGGGCCCGGGCCGCGAGGTGGGCCTGCCACAGGACGACCACCGCCAGCGCGCCCCCGGAGACCGCGAGGACCAGACGGCCGGTGTCGGCGGGGCCGCCGTCGGGCAGGACGGCGAGGGCGAGCACGCCGGCCACGGCCGCCGTCCGGTGCCGTACGGAGGTGCTGGGAGCCGCGGCCGCGATGAGGAACAGGCCCCACAGGGCGTACCAGGGGCGGACGGCCGGGCCGAACGCGGCGACCGCCGCGAGGCTCAGGCCGAGCGCGTACACCGGACGCGGGCGCAGCCGCCACCAGATGACGACCAGGGCGACGGCCGTGACGGCCAGGCCCAGGGCGTGCCACAGGGGGACGGCGAGGGGGGCGAGGTCGCTGCCGAGGGTCTCCAGCAGGGCGCGGGTGGCACGGCCGAGCAGGCTGGTGAGGGCCCAGTTCTGTGCGGAGACCGGGGTGTCGAGGGCGCCGATCCAGCCGTATCCGGTGCCCGCCACGGCGGTCGCGGTGACCGTGGTGGCGGCGGAGGCGGCCGTCGTGGTCAGCGCGGCGCGGACCGGGCGCTGTCCCGCCCGCGGGTGGAGGGCCAGGACAGCGGCGAGCCCGAGCGCGGCGGGTGCCTTGACCAGGGCGGCGAGGGTGACGAGGACGGCTGCGAGGACCGGGTGGCGGCCGAGGGCGGCGACCAGGCCGACGCCGAGCAGGCCCAGCATGATCGCGTCGTTGTGGGCGCCGGCCACCAGGTGCAGCAGGACCAGCGGGTTGAGGGCGCCCAGCCACAGCGCGGCGGCCGGGTCGGCGCCGCTGTGCCGGGCCAGCCGGGGCAGGGCGGCGGCCATCAGCGCCACCCCGCACAGCGCGACGCAGCGCATCCCGATCAGGCCGGCCGGGAGGTCACCGCGGGTCAGAAAGGACAGGGCGGCGGCGACGGCGAGGAACACCGGACCGTAGGGGGCGCCGGTGTGCTGCCACAGCGGGGCGACCTCCTCGGCGAGCGGACCGCCGAGCCGCGCCGGACCGTGCGCGTAGACGTCCAGGTGGGCGTCGACCATGGCGCCCTGGGCCAGATAGCTGTAGACGTCCCGGCTGAACAGCGGCGGCGCGATCAGCAGGGGCGCCGCCCAGACGGCGAGGACCAGCGCCAGGGCGCGCGGGGCGGGCGGGTCGCCGCCGCGCACCAGGCGGCCGAGCAGCATCCAGGCCGCGGTCAGCAGGACGAGCCCGAAGTACACGCCGACCAGGCCCAGCACCGCGTGCGGCGAGGACGGGGCGAGGAGTTCGCGGGCGGGCAACGCGCCGGCCGTCCCGCCGCCGAGGGCGAGACAGGCGGTGCCGGTCAGACCCAGCACCTGACAGCGGCGGAGATCGACGGGGAGAGCCAGGGCCACCACGTGGTCAGCGTGTCGACGCCGGGTGGCCGGAAAGCGACGCCTCCCCCTCCGGGCGGCGGCCTGTGCGTGACCGCCGCGTGAGCGTGTCCGGCCGTCAGCGGAAACGCGGGCTGGACACGGGTCCGGACGACTTCACCCTGGCCCGGTCGCCCCGCAGCCAGGTGCCGCGGACGGCGGTGACGAAGTCCGTGAGCCGCTCGACGGGATCCGCGGGCGTCTCACCGTCGCCCTGGTCGGGCGTCGGGTCGGCGGCCACGATCTCCGCGGCGATCTCCGCCTCGGGCCGCTCGTCGGGCTCTGTCCGCTCCACCCCGCCGTCGGGGGTCTGCCGCAGCCCCTCGCCCCACGGCGCCACCACCGTCTGGTGGAGCAGCGTGACGCTGTCGGGGGTGACGGCGGGCGTGTCGGTCCAGCAACTCGCGTGCTCGTGGAGCACCTGGCCCGGAGCCCGGTCGAACAGCCGGCCGAGCGTCTCCGCTCCCTGGTCCGCCTCGGCCGTCCGGTTCAGGTCGTAGGCGATGACGACGGTGTCCTGGCGTCCCGCGTCGAAGGGCTCCGCGGGGAGGCCGAGGACCTCCGCCGCGGCCAGGCCGAGGATGCGGCTGCCGCGGTCCGGCAGCAGGGACACCGAACGCGGGCGCACCTGGGCCGCGTGGAGCACCGCCTTGAGGCGCAACAGGCCCTGCAGGCACGTGTCATGGGTGTCCTGGAGGTAGGCGAACCGGCCGGCCATGCCGGCGCCGAAGCCGTACGGGGAGTGCGTGCCCAGCACGGTGCCGCCCATGACGTACTGCCAGCCGCGCAGGTCCGTGCGGTCGAGCGTGCTCACCGCCTCGGCGCTCGCCGCGCGGTCGAGGACGCGGTTCTGGCGGTCGCGGGCGGGCAGCCACACGGTGTCGTCGGGGGCCGGCAGCAGCGCGTGGTGGTGGCGGGCCAGGCCCAGGTCGCCCGCCAGGACGGCGTTGAAGACCAGCAGGTAGCGGTCGGGCCACTCGTCGAACCTGCCCTCGCGCGCGGCGAGGAGGTCGGCCGCCTCACGGTGCCGGCCCTCGTCCTCGTACGCCGAGACCAGTTCGCGCAGCGCCGCCGGGGAGTCCGGCGCCAGGCGCACGGCCTCGCGCAGCGCGGGTATCGCGAGGTGGGACACGCCGCGCTCCACGCACGCGTACCCGTAGTCGTACAGGGTCCGGGCCTTGTCCGGCTGTGCGGTCACGGCGGTGGCGGCCCGGTGGAGGTCGTCGAACCCGGCTGCCTCGGCGGCCCGCGCGACCACGAGGGCGACCTCCGCGAGGGGCTGGGGCTCGGGGGCCTGCCGCAGCCGGCGCAGTGCTCCGGGGACGTCGCCTGAGTCCAGGCACTCCCAGGCGGTGAGCAGTTCGGGGGACGTGGGACGGCGGAGCCTGCGCGAGAACATGCGGAGGATCTTCGCCGGTGACCGGGTGTGTCCTCAACCGGATTAGCCGATCAGAACACCGAGAGCCCGGTCATCGTCGTGAAGCGGTCCAGGGCCGCCACACCGGCCACCGAGTTGCCGCGTTCGTCCAGGCCCGGGCTCCACACGCACAGGGTGCAGCGGCCGGGGACGACCGCGATGATGCCGCCGCCGACGCCGCTCTTGCCGGGCAGGCCGACCCGGTAGGCGAAGTCGCCGGCCGCGTCGTAGGTGCCGCAGGTCAGCATGATGGCGTTGACCTGCTTGGCCTGGCTGCGCGTGAGCAGGCGGGTGCCGTCGGCGCGGACGCCGTGCCGGGCGAGGAAGGTGGTGGCCAGGGCGAGGTCGGCGCAGGATGCCGTGATCGAGCACTGCCGGAAGTACTGGTCGAGGAGGGCCGGCACGGGGTTGTCGATGTTGCCGTAGGACGCCATGAAGTGGGCGAGGGCGGCGTTGCGGTCGCCGTGCGCGGACTCGGAGGCGGCGACCTGCCGGTCGAAGTCGAGGGCCGGGTTGCCGCTCTCGGCACGCAGGAAGGCCAGCAGTTCGCCGGCCGCGTCCCCACTGCGGGTGTGCAGGCGGTCGGTGACGACCAGGGCGCCCGCGTTGATGAAGGGGTTGCGCGGGATGCCGTTCTCGTACTCCAGCTGGACCAGCGAGTTGAACGGGTTGCCGGAGGGTTCGCGGCCCACGTGCTCCCAGAGCGCGTCGCCCTCGCGGGCAAGGTCCAGGGCGAGGGTGAAGACCTTGGTGATGGACTGCGTGGAGAACGGCTCGCGCCACTCCCCCACGCCGTACACCGTGCCGTCCAGTTCCGCGACGGCCATGCCGAAGCTGCGGGGGTCACGGGCGGCGAGCGCCGGGATGTAGTCGGCGGGCCGGCCTCGGCCGGGGGTGCGCTCCATCTCCTCGGCGATGCGCTCCAGGACCGGCTGGAAGGTCAGCGACGACGTCGTTGTCATGATCACCATTGTGCCTTCTTCGGTCGGTTCTGGAGCGTCGGCGCAGGTCAGGACCGGGTCAGACGCCGGTCACACCAGAGGTGAGCCGTTGCCGGCGACGACCTCGGGCCGCAGCAGGTCGGCGAGTCGCTCGGCGGGCAACAGGCCCTTCTCCAGGACGAGTTCGGCCACGCCGCGGCCGGTGACGAGAGCCTCCTTGGCGATGTCGGTGGCGGCCGTGTACCCGATGTACGGGTTCAGGGCGGTGACCAGGCCGATGGAGTTCTCCACCGTCGCGCGCAGCACCTCGGTGTTCGCGGTGATGCCGTCGACGCAGCGCTCGGCGAGGGTCAGACAGGCCGCGCGCAGATGGGTGACGGACTCCGACAGGGAGTGCAGGATGACCGGCTCGAAGGCGTTGAGCTGGAGCTGTCCGGCCTCGGCGGCCATGGTGATGGTGACGTCGTTGCCGATCACCTCGAAGGCGACCTGGTTGACGACCTCGGGGATCACCGGGTTGACCTTGCCGGGCATGATGGACGAACCGGCCTGCACCGGCGGCAGGTTGATCTCACCGAGGCCCGCCCGCGGCCCGGAGGACAGCAGCCGCAGGTCGTTGCAGCTCTTGGAGAGCTTGACCGCGATCCGCTTGAGCACGCCGGACATCTGCACGAACGCCCCGCAGTCCTGGGTGGCTTCGACCAGGTTGGCGGCGGTGACCAGCGGCAGCCCGGTGATCTCGGCGAGGTGGCGGCGGGCCGACTCGGCGTATCCGGCGGGCGCGTTGAGGCCGGTGCCGATCGCGGTGGCACCGAGGTTGATCTCGTGGATCAGCTCGACGGCCTCGGCGAGCCGGCTGCGGTCCTCCTCGATCATGACGGCGTAGGCGGAGAACTCCTGGCCGAGGGTCATCGGCACCGCGTCCTGGAGCTGGGTGCGGCCCATCTTCAGCACGTCGCGGAACTCGACCGCCTTGGCCGCGAAGGCGTCCTGGAGCACGGCCATGGCCTTGAGCAGTCCGCGGACCGCGAAGACGGTCGCGATCTTCACGGCGGTCGGGTAGACGTCGTTGGTCGACTGGCCGAGGTTGACGTCCTCGTTGGGGTGCAGGTACCGGTACTCGCCCTTGGCGTGGCCCAGCAGCTCCAGCGCCCGGTTGGCGACGACCTCGTTGGCGTTCATGTTGGTCGAGGTGCCCGCGCCGCCCTGGATCACGTCGACGACGAACTGGTCGTGCAGCCGGCCGGCGCGGATCTCCCGGCAGGCGGCGACGATCGCGGCGGCCTTCCGCGGCTCCAGCAGTCCGAGCTCCTCGTTGGCGAGGGCGGCGGCCTCCTTCACGGCGGCCAGGGCGTCGATCAGGTGCGGGTAGGCGGAGATCGGGGTGCCGGTGATGGGGAAGTTCTCCCTGGCGCGCAGGGTGTGGATGCCCCAGTACGCGTCGGCGGGGACGTCCCGGTCTCCGAGCAGGTCGTGTTCGCTGCGGATGGCGGCGGTCATGAGGGTGCGGCCTCTTTCTGAGGGTGAGGGTGAGGGTGAGGCTGGGAGGAGCGGGCGACGTCCGTCGAGGTGGTGGCCGGCTCGGGCGGTACGGGGTGACGCCCGCCCGAGCCGGTCCGGGACCGCCCCGGCGGGTCAGCCGAGGCGGCGGTTCGGGGGTGGTGCCGCGCGAGCCGGACGCGTACCGGGAGGCGGGACACGAGGACGGCGGCTCAAGGAGCCCGGCGCGGCGCGCCGGTCGGACAGCGGGTGCGGCGTGACCGCCCTGAGCGGGTGGTGCGTGAACGCCCTGAACGGGTGGCGCGTGAACGCCCTGAACGGGTGGCGCGTGAACGCGTTGAGCGAGTGACGCGCCACCGCCCTGAGCGAGTGACGCGCGACCGCCCCGCGCGGCTGCCTGCCCGGTCGGCGGTCGCGGCGGACCGTGCCCTTGCCGAGCGTGCGCCGCCCGCCCGGCCCCGGCCCGGCGGACGCCCGCCGAGCGGTACGGCGGTGTCGCCCACACCGGCCGGTCGCCCGGGGAACCGCGCACCCGGCTGCGGCGACACGTGGGCGTCGGCCGACCGGTCCGATGGAGACCGGCCCCCGCGCGACCATGAGACCGTGCGCGCCGGTCCGGTCCGGCACCGGAACGGCACGACGGCACCGGCCGCCCACCCGGTGAACGCCGGACCGAGCACAGCCCGACGGGCAGCACCACGCGGTACCGGCCGCCCGAGCCCGGGCGGTACGGCCCTGAGGGCCTCCCGGGCCGCACGGCACCGGCGGTGGCCTTCGCGCGTGGCCAGGTCCGGGCCGCATCGGCACGCGCCGTGCGACCTCGCCGACCGGTCGGAGGAACGTGGCGCGCGGATCGCCACCTGCGCGCCACGGCGGACCGGGGGGACGGAGGCGGGCCTGGCCGTGACGGCGCCGGCCGTGGGGCCGGGCGGCGCGTGGCCGGCCCGTGCCGTATCTCCCCGCCGGCCGCCGCAGGCATCACGCGCAGGCCGGCAGGGACACCGGGTCCAGGGCCCGTACCGGGCGGACGCAGCCGACCGGTACGCCTCCGCCGAGCAGGGGCTCGCCCGCGAACTCGGTGAGCAGGGCCGGGTCGACGCCGGCGCGGGCGAGGGCGGCCGCGGTGACCGGGACGCGGGCCCGGTCGGCACCGTCGGCGATCTTCACGGCGACCGCGCGGCCGTCGGGAAGCGCGGCGACCCCGACGCCCTCGAAGCCGTCCTTGGCGAGCAGCCCGGGCACGGCCCGCATCAGCGCGGCCACGTCCCGGCCGGAGCCGGAGGCCATCTCGGCGTGCTCGCGCATCGCGTCCGCCACGCGCGCCTCGGGGGTGCCGGGCGCGGCGGTGGTGATGCGGGCGGCGGCCCGGGCCAGGCCGTTCAGGGACACGGAGAAGAGCGGGGCGCCGCACCCGTCGACGGTGACCCGTGCGATCCGCTGGCCGGTGAGGTCCTCGACGATCTCGGCGATCGCCTGCTGGAGCGGGTGCTCCGGGTCGAGGTAGCCGTCGAGGGGCCAGTCGTTGAGCCGGCAGGTGTACAGCATGGCCGCGTGCTTGCCGGAGCAGTTCTGCGCCGGCCGCGAGGGCAGGCGGCCCTCCCGCACCCACGCGTCGCGGACCGCCCGGCCGAACGGCATGTCCGGCACGTTGCGCAGGTCGTCCTCGGTGACGCCGGCCAGTTCCAGGATCCGCCGGGTGCCGGCGAGGTGGCGTTCCTCGCCGGAGTGGCTGGCGGCGGCGAGCGAGAGCAGCTCGCCCTCGAGCGGGAGGCCGGCCCGGACCATGGCGACGGCCTGGACGGGCTTGAGGGCCGAGCGCGGGTAGAAGGCGACCTCGATGTCACCGAGCTGGAAGTCGACCTCGCCGTCGGGGCCGAGGACGACGACGGAGCCGTAGTGGATGCCCTCGGTCACCCCGCCGCGGACGAGGTGGGCGACGGGCGCGTGGAGGGGTTCGCGGATCGCGGGGGCTTCGGCGAGGGAACTGCTGTACATCACTGCCTGGATCACTGGTGGGTTGGCGTGGGCCGGCGCCGGGTTCACGCGTCGGCCCCGGGGGTGGTGCGCGCGAGGCGGCCGCGGACGGCGTACCAGCCCGCGACGAGCGCTCCGACGATCAGCGGCAGGCACAGCACGGTGGTGCGTCCGGCGCCGCCGTCGGCGTACATGAGGACCAGGACGGAGGCGAGGAAGGCCAGCGTCACGAGTTCGGTCCAGGGGGAGCCCGGCAGTCGGTAGCCGGGGCGGGTCAGCTCGCCCTTCTCGGTCTTCTGCCAGAAGACGAGGTGACAGATCATGATCATGCCCCAGGTGGCGAGGATGCCGATCGCCGCGAAGTTGAGGACGATCTCGAAGGCGTCCGCCGGGACGACGAAGTTGAGGCCGACGCCCAGGACGCACATGCCGCTGGTGAGCAGGATGCCGCCGTAGGGGACCTGGCTGCGGCTCATCCTCGCGGTGAACGCGGGGGCGGAGCCGTTGACGGCCATGGAGCGCAGGATGCGGCCGGTGGAGTACAGGCCGGAGTTGAGGGAGGACATCGCCGCGGTGAGGACGACGAGGTTCATCACGCCGCCGGCCGCGGGGACGCCGATGTTGGACAGGACGGTCACGAAGGGGCTCTCGCCGGCGGTGTACGCGTTCCACGGCAGCAGCATCGAGAGCAGGACGACCGAGCCGACGTAGAAGAGGCCGACCCGCCACATGATCGAGTTGATCGCCTTCGGCATGATCTTCTCGGGGTTCTCGGTCTCGCCGGCGGCGACGCCGACCAGTTCGACGGAGGCGTAGGCGAAGACGACGCCCTGGATGATCAGCAGCATGGGCAGCAGGCCGTTGGGGAAGACGCCGCCGTGGTCGGTGATCAGGGACGGGCCGGGGGTGGTGCCGTCGACCGGGTGCTGGGTGACCAGCAGGAAGATGCCGATGCACAGGAAGACGACGAGCGCGCCGACCTTGACGATGGCGAACCAGAACTCCAGTTCGCCGAAGATCTTCACCGAGATCAGGTTCACGGTGAGGACCACGGCCAGGGCGATGAGCGCGATCACCCACTGGGGTATGTCGGAGAACATGCCCCAGTAGTGGGTGTAGGTGGCCACCGCGGTGATGTCGGCGATGCCGGTGGTGGCCCAGTTCAGGAAGTACATCCAGCCGGCGGTGTACGCGCCCTTCTCGCCGAGGAACTCGCGGGCGTACGACACGAAGGCGCCGGAGGACGGGCGGTACAGGACGAGTTCACCGAGGGCGCGCACGACGAGGAAGGCGAAGAGTCCGCAGACCGCGTAGGCGATGAAGAGGGAGGGGCCGGCGTCGGCGAGGCGGCCGCCGGCGCCGAGGAAGAGGCCGGTGCCGATGGCGCCGCCGATGGCGATCATGTTGACGTGGCGGGACTTCAGGGACTTGCTGTAGCCCGCGTCTCCGGCGTCGACGTGACGGGTCGAGGGGCGTGTCCCGTCTTCGAGGTGCTGTTCGCTCACGCCTCGGGTCCGCCTTCCAGGGGGGTGGTCGTGCGGGGGGAACGCACGATGTCGGTGAGGGTGGTCTCGACGCGGTCCAGGTGATGGCTCATGGCCTCCACCGCGTCGTGCTCGGAACCGTCGGCCAGCGCTTCGACGATGGCCCGGTGCTCGCGGTTCGACTGCTCGCGGCGCCCGCCCAGTTCGTTGAGGAAGGCCGACTGACGCGCCAGTGCGTCACGGATCTCCTCGATGACGCGGCGGAAGACCGGGTTCTGGGCGGCCTCGGCGACGGCCAGGTGGAAGAGGGTGTCCATCGCGACCCACGCCGTGGTGTCCGTCTCCCGTTCCATCCGGTCCAGCAGGTGGGCCAGGTGGTCCAGGTTCTCCGGGGTGCGGCGCAGGGCCGCGTACCCGGCGACCGGGATCTCGACGTGGCGGCGCACTTCCAGCAGGTCGCTGGCCGCGTAGTCGCCGAAGGTGGGGTCCTCGACGGTGTTCGCGACGACGAAGGTGCCCTTGCCGGTACGGGAGACCGTCAGGCCCATGGTCTGCAGGGCGCGCAGGGCCTCCCGCAGGACGGGCCGGGATACCTCGAGGGTGCGGCAGAGCTCCGCCTCGGAGGGGAGCTTGTCGCCGATGGCGTACTCGCCGCGCTCGATGGCGCCACGGAGGTGGCCGAGGACCGCTTCCATCGCGCTGACGCGACGCGGCGGCCGACCACCTGTCTGGCTGTCTGACAGGTTCACGGGAGAGATGTTCCGGGTGAGGCCCGGTCGGTGTCAAGGCGGCTGAACGGAAAGATGCACCGGGCGTGAGTCCTGAAAGCGGACTTGACGCCCGGGTCGCGGCTCACCCGCCGAGCACGCCCGTCGCCAGCAGCCCGAACAGCAGCACACCGACGGCGATCCGGTAGATCACGAACGCGGTGAAGGAGTGCTTGGCGACGAACCTCAGCAGCCAGGCGATGGAGGCGTAGGCGACCACGAAGGACACGGCCGTGCCGACGGCCAGCGGCGCCGCGCCCGCGCCGGTGCCGAGAGCGTCCTTCAGTTCGTACAGGCCCGCGCCGGTCAGGGCGGGGATGCCGAGGAAGAAGGAGAGGCGGGTGGCCGCGACGCGGTCCAGGTCCAGCATGAGCGCGGTGGACATGGTGGCGCCGGAGCGGGAGAAACCGGGGAAGAGGAGGGCGAGGATCTGGGAACCGCCGACCAGCATGGCGTCCTTGAACGAGGTGTCGTCCTCGCCCCGCTTGTGCCGCCCCGTCCGGTCGGCCGCCCACATCACCCCGCTGCCGGCCACCAGCGAGCCGGCGACCACCCAGAGGGAGGCCAGCGGGCCCTGGATGAGCGGCTTGGCGGCCAGGCCCACGGCGACGATCGGGAGCGTCGCGCAGATCACCCACCAGGCGAACCGGTAGTCGTGGTGGTGACGCTCGTCCTTGTTCACCAGGCCGCGGAACCACGCGGAGACGATCCGCACGATGTCCTCGCGGAAGTAGACCAGGACGGCGGCGATCGCCCCGACCTGGATGACGGCGGAGAACCCCACGACCGCGTCGTCGTCGACCGGGATGCCCATCAGACCCTCGGTGATCTTCAGGTGGCCGGTGGAGGAGACGGGGAGGAACTCGGTCACTCCCTCTACGGCTCCGAGGACGACGGCCTGGCCGACGGAGATGGCGCTCATGGAATCCCGTTCTGCGGGTGGGTCGACGGTGCGGGGCACAGTCCTACCAGCCGCGGGTACGGATCCGGTGCGTCTACGGCCACACGGCGTGGCCGAGGGCGACCCCGGCGAACGCCGCCCCGAGCCCGGCCGCCACGCTCCCGACGGCGTTGGCGACGGCGTACAGCCCCGCGCCGGTCTCGGTGAGCCGCAGGGTCTCGTACGAGAAGGTGGAGTACGTCGTGAGGGCCCCGCACAGCCCGGTTCCCAGGAACAACCGCAGGTCGGGGCCGACAAAGGCGGCTCCGGTCAGTACGCCGAGGACGAGGCAGCCGACGACGTTGACCACGAAGGTGCCCCAGGGGAAGACCGAGTCGTGGCGCGCCTGCACCGCGCGGTCGGTGAGATAGCGGAGCGGGGCGCCGATCATGCCGCCGGCGACGACGACCAGCCAGTTCACGACGATCTCTTACCCTTCGCGTCCGTTTCGCCGTCACGGCCCGCGTACCTGACGACCTCGCACGCGT
Organism: Streptomyces sp. NPDC051315; assembly: GCF_044455165.1. Taxonomy (NCBI): domain Bacteria; kingdom Bacillati; phylum Actinomycetota; class Actinomycetes; order Kitasatosporales; family Streptomycetaceae; genus Streptomyces; species Streptomyces sp. NPDC051315. Next base: position 22,720 of record NZ_JBITEN010000008.1, on the reverse strand, counting down.
CGAGGATCACGAGCCCGTCCCCGACGAGTTCGTCCAGCTGCGGCAGGAAGGCCCGGACGCGCTCCTCGGTGTCGACCACGACGACCGCCACGGGGAGGTCCTCGCTGAGGGACAGCAGCCGGGAGGTGTGGATCAGCGAGGAGGCGCCGAAGCCCTCGATGCCGCGGAAGACGCTGGCGCCCGCGAGGCCGGCCGCGTGGGCGCGGTGCACGATCTCCGTGTACAGGGGCCTGCGGCGCCAGGTGTCGTCCTCGCCGACCAGGACGGTCAGGCGAAGGGCCCGGCCGGCGAGCCGCGTCATGGCCGCCTCCCGCGCAGGGCGAGACGGGTCCCGGTGGCCGCGAGCCACACCGCGGTGAGCGCCGCGCACAGGGTCCCGGCCAGGTAGGCCAGGGCCGTGCCCGGCCGGCCCGCGTCGAAGAGTCTCTGCAGGTCGACGGCGTACGTCGAGAAGGTGGTGAAGCCGCCGAGGACGCCGGTGCCGAAGAAGGGGCGGACGAGGCGGTGGACGGTCAGCGCCTCGGTGATCAGCACCAGGAACACGCCGATCACCGCGCAGCCGACGACGTTGACCCAGAACGTCGTCCAGGGAAAGCCGCCGGCCGGCGCGGGCCACCACAGCGAGGCCGCGTAGCGGGCGGCCGCGCCGAGGCCGCCGCCCGCCGCGACGACGGCGACCACCGGGAGCTGTCCCGTCCCGGCGGAACGCCGTGGGGCGCTGCGACGGAGGCTCCGCGCCTCCTGGGCCGTCATGTCGTACGTCTCTCTCCTGCCGGTGCCCGTCACCCCGTCCGCGGGGTGGATCACGGCTGGTCACCAGCGTAGCGCCGGACCATCGCGGATCATGTGGCCCCGGGTGCCGCGCAGACCGCGACGCCCCGCTCCCCCAGGCTGTCCAGGACCACCGGCCGCCGGCCTCGCAGACGCAGGTGACCCAGCGGAGGCCGCGGCGGCGACGGGTGAGGTGGCGGACGACGAGGCTCCTGTCGTCGACGGCGAGGACCTGGGCCGTGCCCGAGGGGCGGAAGGGAGGCGTGCAGGGCGAGGCGGGCGGCGCGGCGGACGACGGGGCCGGCGCGGTAAAGCAGGTCAGCGGGGGGTGGACGCGGGGACCGGCGAGCCGACGGCAGGTGAGGCGGCGGGCACCGGTCTCGGCGACGAAGAGGAAGGAGCCGTCGGCGTTCGGGGCGAGGCGGCCGCGAACTGCGCTCCCTCCGGGACGACTTCGGTTTCCCGGTCGCCGGGCGCGAGGCGCAGCCGGCGTCCGGTGCCGGTGTGTTCGAGAGGTCGCCATCCAGTCCCGTAAGGGGTGGACGCGGCTGGAGACGGTGAAGAAGACGGTTTCCTCGGCCAGGGCGGCGACGTTGCTGCTACCACCCCTTCTCGAACATCCGGGCCACCTCGGCGATGCGCATCTCGTCGCGCCGGTAGTAGGTGCGGCGCCGGATGCGCTTGGCGCGCAGGAGGCCGAGGTCGGCGAGGAGGGAGAGGTGGGTGTCCGCCACCCCGCGGCGCACGCCCAGCTTCGCCGCGACGGTGTCCGCGGTGACGCCGTCCTCGACGAGGTCGCCGTACCGCTGTGTCGGGAAGTGCCGGGCCGGCTCCTTCAGCCACTCCAGGATGTCCAGTCTCCGTACACCCACGGGAGTCCTCAGCATCGTCGTCCCCTCCGTCCCTTCCGTCGGAGCACCCCACGAACCGCGTCTTCCCACTCTTCCGCAGCCGAGACCGCCGCGTCCTGGACTCCCCCACCCTTGGCCGGGATCGAGCACCCTTGCGCTGCCGGGGAGTTCGCCCGGCACGGGTACACGGGCAGGGACCCGGCCGCGGGAAGGCGGCCGGGTCCCTTGGTGTGGAGGTCACGGGGTCAACGGTGGCTGGACCGTGCCCCCCGGGGTCAGCGGTGGCGGAACCACGCCATCGAGGACAGCGCCCTGTCGTCATAGCCGAACAGGGCCTGGTTCTCCCAGCCGTTGCCGGAGGAGGCGTCGGTGGGGTCCCAGCCGTTGCCGGTGACGGCGGTCCAGGTCGCCTCCCAGTAGAAGACACCGAGACCGCGGCCGCCCGGGACGGCCTCCACGATGTTGGCCACGGCGTTCATCCAGGCGAGCTGGCCGGCCGCGGACGCCGGGTAACCGGGGACGAGCTCGGTGGACAGGTCGATGATGTTCTCGTGCGCGTCCTCGCTGTCCAGCCGGAACGGGTAGGCCGTCTCGGCGACGAAGACCGGCTTGCCGTAGCGGGCGGCCGCGTCGTCCAGGGTGGTCTGGAAGTCGTACAGCGTGCCGTGCCAGTAGCCGTAGTACGACAGGCCGATGGCGTCGAACTTCACGCCGTTGGCGACCGCGCTGTCGAACCACCAGCGGGTGCCGGAGAGGTCACCGCCCTTGGCGAGGTGCAGGGCCACGGTCGTGGACGGGTTGACCGCCTTGACCGCGTCGTAGCCGGAGTTGAGCAGCCCGGCGAGCTGCGACCAGTTGGAGGTGGAACCCTCGTTCCACAGCATGCCGCCGTTGATCTCGTTGCCCACCTGGACCATGTCGGCGGTGGTGCCCTGGGCCTTCAGCGCGTTCAGCACGTCGTACGTGTGGTTGTACACGTCCGTCTTGAGCTGGGTGTACGAGTGGCCCGCCCAGGCGGCCGGCTTGCTCTGGGCGCCCGGGTCGGCCCAGGTGTCCGAGTAGTGGAAGTCCACCAGGAGCTTCTGGCCCGCGGCCTTGACGCGCTTGGCGACGGCGAGCACGCGCGCCTTGTTGTTGTAGCCGTCGGCCGGGTTGACCCAGACCTTCAGGCGCGCGTAGTTCATGCCGGCGTTCTTCAGGATGGTGACCGCGTCGCCGGTGGCGCCGGAACCGGTCTTGTAGACGCCGCCCTTGGCCTCGCTCTTGACGAGGGACGAGATGTCGGCGCCCTTGATCGACAGGCCGGTCGTACCGGACGTGAAGGTCAGGTCGTCGACGTTGAGCCAGTTGCCCGCGTTCGCGTCACTGTTGATGCTGATCGTGCACTGGTTGTTCGTCACCGCCACCGGGACGACGATGCGGATCCAGCCGCTGGAGGAGACCGGCAGGTCGGTGCGCTGCTCGGCACCGCCGCAGTTCTTCAGGGCTATGTAGGCCGCGTTCTGGCCGCCGCCGGAGCGCACCCAGGCGGTCAGCTTGTAGCTGCCGTTGGTCAGCCCCGACAGGTACTGGTACGTCTCGACCTTGTACGCGCCGGACGCCCAGTGGCTCAGGCGGTAGCCGCCGCTGTGGCCGCCGGCCTCGGTGAAGGAGGCGGCGTTCTGGCCGGCCGCCGAGTAGGTGGACCAGCCGGCCGGCGTCGCGGTGCCGGCGCCGTCGGACTCGAAGCCGGCGTTGGTGAGCGTGGAGGCCGCCCGGGCGGTCTGCGCGGGCAGGGCGGCCAGGGCGAGCCCCGCGGCGAGCGGCAGCAGCAGGGCTTTGAGCGTGCGTCTGGGATGGAACATCGTCGTCCGTCGTCCCTTCGACGTGATGGGGATGGGGTTTCCCTCGGGGCGAGGGTCCCGGAAGGCTCCCTCGGGGCGAGAGATCCGGACGGGTCCCTCGGGAGCGAGGGGCCGGATGGATCCTGCGGCGCGAGGCCCGGGATGGGCTTCTCTCGGCGCGAGGGCCCGGATGGATCTCCCTCTGGGCGAGGGGCCCCCTCCGCCCGCGGCTCGCGGCTCCACGGGCGAAGGGGGAGTCGGTTCAGCCGTCGAGCCGGACGACCCGGACGGCACCCGCCGGCACCGCGAGGCGGCCGGCGGCGCGCTCACCCGTCAGCAGCTCGGTGCCGGACGCGTCCAGCGGGACCTTGGCGTCGGTGCCGGTGTGGTTGATGGCGAACAGGTAGCGGCCCGCCTCGCCGTCGCGGTGCACGACCTCCACGTCGCGCGGCAGGTCGGCGCGCGGCGCCACCCGGGCGTCCTCGGCGGCCCGGCCGAGCAGGGCGTCCAGGCCCTCGTGGCCGAGGCGGGTGGAGACGTACCAGGCGGTGCCCTCGCCGAGGCGGTGGCGGGTGACGGCCGGCAGGCCGGCGGTGAGGCCGTCGGCGTACGTCCAGACGGTCTCGGCGCCGCGCGGCACCACGAACTCCGTCCACACGTCACCGCTCAGCTCGGACCCGTCCGGGCCGGTGATCCGGACGCTCTCCCCCGCCAGCAGCGGCGAGAACTCCTCCACGGTCAGGCCCAGGACGTCACGCAGCACGCCCGGGTAGGCGCCCTCGTGGACGGCGTCGTGCTCGTCGACGATCCCGGAGAAGTACGACACGACGAGGGTGCCGCCGTTCTCGACGTAGCTCCTGAGGTTGTTCCCGGCCGTCTCCGTCATCAGGTACAGGGCGGGCACCACGACCAGCGGGTAGCGGGAGAGGTCGGCCTCGGGGTGGGCGAAGTCGACGGTGAGGTGGCGGTCGTAGAGGGCCTCGTAGAAGGCGTCGGCGCGCTCACGCGCGTCGTGGTCCTCGCTGGGGCGGTAGTCGAGGCTCTGCGCCCACCAGGAGTGCCAGTCCCACAGGACGGCCACGTCGGCCTCGGTGCGGGTGCCCCGGACGGGGCCCAGCGAGTCGAGGGCTGCGCCGAGTTCGACGACCTCGCGCCACACGCGGGTGTCGGTGCCGCCCTGCGGGACCATCGCGGAGTGGAACTTCTCGGCGCCGCGCCGGGACTGCCGCCACTGGAAGAACATCGCGCCCTCGGAGCCGCGGGCGACGTGCGCGAGGGAGTTGCGGGCCATCTGGCCGGGGGCCTTCGCCGGGTTGCGGGGCTGCCAGTTGACGCCCGAGGTGGAGTGCTCCAGGAGGATCCAGGGGGCGCCGCCCGCGACGGAGCGGGTGAGGTCGGCGGCCATCGCGAGGTTGACGTGCGTGCGGCGGCCGTCGGTGATCAGGTAGTGGTCGTTGCTGACGATGTCGACCTCGCGGCCCCACGCCCAGTAGTCGACGGAGTCGCACTGGCTGAGGGCCGTCATGAAGTTGGTGGTCACCGGGACGCCGGGGGCGAGGCGGTGGAGGATGTCCCGCTCCGTCACGAAGTTCTCGCGCATGGTGGCGTCGGCGAACCGCCTGTAGTCCAGCGCCTGGCCCGGGTTGCCCACGCCGGGGGTGGTGCGCGGCGGGTTGATCTGGTCGAAGCTCGCGTAGCGCTGGCCCCAGAAGGCGGTGCCCCAGGCCTCGTTGACCGCGTCGACCGTGCCGTACGCGGTCTCCAGCCAGCGGCGGAAGTGGGCGGCGCAGGAGTCGCAGTAACAGGCGGAGACGGGGACGCCGTACTCGTTGTGCACGTGCCACATCGCCAGCGCCGGATGGTCGCCGTAGCGCTCGGCGAGCTTGGTGGTGATGCCTGCCGCCGCCGCGCGGTAGTCGGCGTTGCTGTGACAGATCGCGGCGCGGGAGCCGAACTCGTAGCGCACCCCGTCGGCGGTGACGGGCAGCGCCTCGGGGTGCTGCCGGTAGAACCACACGGGCGGGCAGACGGTGGGGGTGCCCAGGTCGACGCGGATGCCGTTCTCGTGCAGCAGGTCGATGACCCGGTCCAGCCAGCCGAAGTCGTACTCCCCGGGTGAGGGCTCCAGGAGGGCCCAGGAGAAGATCCCGACGCTCACCATGGTGACGCCGGCCTCCCGCATCAGCCGGACGTCCTCCGACCAGACACTTTCCGGCCACTGCTCGGGGTTGTAGTCCCCACCGAAGGCGAGCCTGGTGAGGCCCCTGGGGGTGGTCTCCGGCATGGATCTCTCCCGTTTAATCGATCATTTGGGAACGTGCACACACGGTTTTGGCGGTGCGAGCCCAACATAACCGCACAGCAACAACCATTGACAAGTGTCCAGGATGTTTCTCTACTGTGAACGCTCACAGACAGCATGGCAGGGCCTCGCGACGGGCGGGGCCCCAGGACATGCGATCGCATGGCAGGTTCTCGCAGCGGGCGGGAACCCAGGTCAGGGGAGAAACCCATGCCCAACACCCAGCGCCGGCGGCTCTTCAAGGTCGCAGCGTCCGCCGTCGCCGTCACGCTCGGCGCCACCGCCCTCGCCGCGTGCGGCTCGTCCGACGACGACAGCGAAGCCCAGTCGGGGCCGGTCTCGCTGACGTACTGGACCTGGACGCCCGGCATGGACAAGGTCGTGGACCTGTGGAACAAGGGGCCGGGCAAGGAGCAGCAGATCACGGTCACGGTGAAGAAGCAGGCGTCCGGCGACACGCTGGTCACCAAGATCCTCACCGCGCACAAGGCCGGCAAGGCCCCCGATCTCGTCCAGGCCGAGTACCAGGCGCTGCCGACGCTGGTGAGCAATGACGCGCTGGCGGACATCTCGAAGAACGTCGAGGAAGCGAAGGGCAAGTTCGCCGAGGGCGTCTGGCAGCAGACGACGCTGGGCACGGACGCGGTCTACGCGGTGCCGCAGGACATCGGCCCGATGATGTTCTACTACCGCCAGGACCTCTTCGAGAAGTACGGCCTGACGGTCCCGACCACCTGGGAGCAGTTCGCGGAGACCGCCCGCACGCTGAAGAAGAAGGCCCCGGACCTCGACCTCACCACCTTCTCCGCCAACGACTCCGGTCTCTTCGCGGGTCTGGCCCAGCAGGCCGGCGCCCGGTGGTGGACGACCTCCGGCGACAAGTGGAAGGTCGGCATCAACGACGCGGCCTCCCAGAAGGTCGCCGACTTCTGGGGCGGCCTCGTCGAGGAGGGCGCCATCGACAACCAGCCGATGTACACCCCGGCCTGGAACAAGGCGCTCAACACCGGCAAGCAGATCGCCTGGGTCAGCGCCGTGTGGGCCCCGGGCACGCTGACCACCGCCGCGCCGGACACCAAGGGCAAGTGGGCCATGGCCCCGCTCCCCCAGTGGTCGCAGAGCGAGGACGTCACCGGCAGCTGGGGCGGCTCCTCCACCGCCGTCACCACGGACTCCTCGCACAAGGACGCCGCCGCCAAGTTCGCCGCCTGGCTGAACACCGACGGTGACGCGCTCAACGCGCTGGCCAAGGAGGGCGGCATCTACCCGGCCTCCACCTCCGCCCAGCTCAGCGGCGCCTTCACCAACCCGCCGGACTTCTTCTCCAACCAGGCGGACTTCTACACCGTCGCCGCCAAGATCGCGAAGACCACGGCGCCCTCGGCCTGGGGCCCGAACGTGAACGTCGCCTACACCACCTTCAAGGACGCCTTCGGCGCCGCCGCCAAGAACAAGTCGGACTTCGGTGCCGCCCTGGACACGATGCAGGCGGACACGGTCGCCGACATGAAGAAGCAGGGCTTCGAGGTCGCGGAGTGAAAACCGCGGCACACCGGGGGTCGTACGGGGTCGAGGGGGCCCCGTACGCCCACCCGTCTCCCTCCGCCACCGTCGAACGAGCGCGAAGCGCCCCCTACTTGTTCCTCGTGCCCGCGACGATCCTCTTCGCCCTGTTCTTCGCGCTGCCCATCGGGTACGCGCTCTGGCTCAGCTTCCACAAGGTGAAGGTCTCCGGGCTCGGCCTGGGCTCCGGTGCCCGCAAGGAGGTCTGGGCCGGCCTGGAGAACTACACCGCCGCCCTCACCGACAGCGAGCTGCTGGACGGCGCCCTGCGCGTGCTGGGCTACGGCTGCATCGTCGTGCCGGTGATGCTGGGCCTCGCGCTGCTGTTCGCGCTGATGCTCGACTCCGACAAGGTGCGGCTCTCGCCGTTCACCCGGCTCGCGATCTTCCTGCCGTACGCCATTCCCGGTGTGGTGGCGGCGCTGCTGTGGGGCTTCCTGTACCTGCCGGACGTCAGCCCCTTCTACTTCGTGCTCGAACGACTGGGCCTGCCGCAGCCGGACCTGCTCGACGGCGGTCCGCTGTACCTGGCCCTGTCCAACATCGCGGTGTGGGGCGGCACCGGGTTCAACATGATCGTCATCTACACCTCGCTCCAGGCGATCCCGGCCGAGGTGTACGAGGCGGCGAAGCTGGACGGTGCCACCCCGCTGCAGATCGCGCTGCGGATCAAGATCCCGATGGTGGCGCCCTCACTGGTGCTGACCTTCTTCTTCTCGATCATCGCCACGCTCCAGGTGTTCAACGAGCCGACCACGCTGAAGCCGCTCACCAACTCCGTGTCCACGACCTGGAGTCCGCTGATGAAGGTGTACCGGGACGCGTTCGGCACCGGTGACATCTACGCGGCGGCCGCCCAGGCCGTGATCATCGCGCTCGCCACGCTGCTGCTCTCCTTCGGGTTCCTGCGGGCCGCGAACCGTCGCAACAAGCAGGAGGCAGCACGATGAGTTCTCTTGCCGTCCGGAAGGCCTCCTCGGCGGCCGGTGCCACGGGGGCCGACCGGAGCCGTCCGCCGCTGCGTCGGCGGATCGCGCTGGTGCCGACGGTCACGCTGCTGCTCGGCGCGGTCTACTGCCTGCTGCCGGTGGCGTGGGTGGTGATCGCGGCCACCAAGTCCGGCAGTGAGCTGTTCTCCACGTTCACCTTCCTGCCGGGCACGGGCTTCGCCGACAACGTCGGGGACCTCAACGCCTACCGCGACGGCGTCTACTGGAAGTGGATGGGCAACTCCGCCCTCTACGCCGGTCTCGGCGCCCTGCTGTCGACGTGTGTCTCCGCGTTCAGCGGTTACGCGCTCGCGACCTACCGTTTCCGCGGCCGCGAGACGATCTTCAACGTCCTTCTCGCGGGCGTGCTGATGCCGCCGATCATCCTCGCCATCCCGCAGTACCTGCTGCTGGCCAAGGCCGATCTCACGGACTCCTACTGGTCCGTTCTGCTGCCCCAGATCCTCTCCCCGTACGGGGTCTACCTCTCGCGCATCTACGCGGCCGCGGCCGTGCCGGGCGACGTGGTGGAGGCCGGCCGGATGGACGGGGCGGGCGAGTGGCGGATCTTCACCCGGATCGCGCTGCCCATGATGGTCCCCGGACTGGTGACGGTGTTCCTGTTCCAGTTCGTCGCGGTGTGGAACAACTTCCTGCTGCCGTACATCATGCTCAGCGACGACGAGCGGTTCCCGATCACGCTCGGCCTCTACACGCTCCTGGAGCAGGGCGCCAACACCCCGGCCCTGTACACGCTGGTGATCACCGGGGCGTTCCTCGCGGTGATCCCGCTGGTGGCACTGTTCCTGGTCATTCAGCGGTTCTGGAGCCTGGACCTGCTCTCCGGGGCCGTAAAGTCATGACCATGAACCATGCCGGGGGCCGGCGCAAACCGCCGACGATCCACGACGTCGCGCGCGAGGCGGGGGTCTCACGAGGCACCGTCTCGCGCGTGCTCAACGGCGGCCACTACGTCAGCCCGTCCGCCCAGGAGGCGGTCAACGCCGCCATCCGCAAGACGGGTTACGTCGTGAACCGGCACGCCCGCTCGCTGATCACCGGACGATCGGACTCCGTGGGCTTCCTGCTCACGGAGCCCCAGGAGCGGTTCTTCGAGGACCCCAACTTCAACGTCCTGCTGCGCGGCTGCACACAGGCCCTGGCCGCGCACGACATCCCGCTGCTGCTGATGCTGGCCGGGACGGAGGACGAACGGCGGCGCATCACGCGGTACATCACCGCGGGGCACGTCGACGGGGTGCTGCTGGTCTCCAGCCACTCCGGCGACCCGATCGCCGAGGAGCTGCGCGAGGCGGGCGTCCCGCTGGTGGCGTGCGGCAAGCCGATCGGGATCGGGTCGAAGGTGAGTTACGTGGCCGCCGACGACCGGGACGGCGCCCGGGACATGGTGCGCCATCTGCTGGCGCTCGGCCGCCGCCGGATCGGCGTGGTCACCGGTCCGCTGGACACCCCCGGCGGTGTGGAGCGACTCGCCGGTTACCGGGAGGTGCTCGCGGAAGCGGGCGTCGCGTACGACGAGCGGCTGGTGGTCCCCGGTGACTACAGCCGGGCGAGCGGTGAGGCGGGCGCGGAGCGGCTGCTGGAGCGGACCCCGGACCTGGACGCAGTGTTCGTCGCGTCCGACCTGATGGCGCAGGGCGTGCTGGCCGCGTTGCAACGGGCGGGGCGGAGCGTCCCCGGGGACGTCGCGGTCGGCGGCTTCGACGACTCCCCCGCGGCCACCGCCGCCAGCCCGGCGCTCACCACCATCCGCCAGCCCTGGGACCGGATCAGCAGTGAGATGGTCCGGGTGCTGCTGGCCCAGATAGGCGGCGAGGACCCGGCCGCCGTGATCCTGCCGACGGAGCTGGTACGCCGCGAGTCGACCTGACGACGCGCGAGTCCACGGACGCCCCCGTGCGAGCGCGCCGCCCGGCGATCCTGCCCGGCGGCGCGCGCCGCTTCCCCCTGGCCGCCGCCCGCGTGCTTGCTTGTGCTTGCAGTAGTTGCACAGTAAACAAATGGGGTCTTCGGTGTTACCGTGCGGGTATGGCAGCGAAAACGGCCGGCGCGGGCCTCGAGGAACGGTGGCGGGGCATCCTGTCGGTACACGCGCGGACGATGTGCGAGATCGACCGGGTACTGCATCCGTACGGCCTGGGCGCGAGTGACTTCGAGGTGCTCGACCTCCTCGCCACCGAGGCGCCCCGGCAGGGCGACCACTGCCGGGTGCAGGACCTCGTGGACCGGGTGCACCTCAGCCAGAGCGCGCTGTCCCGCCTCATCGGGCGGCTGGAGAAGGACGGCCTGGTGGAGCGCTCCGTCTGCGTGGAGGACCGGCGTGGGGTGTGGGTGGCCCTCACCCCGAAGGGCCGCGACCTGCACGCCGAGGTGCGGCCGCTGCAGCGGGCGGTCCTGGAGCGGATCCTCGGCGGCTGAGCCGCCCCCCTCCGGGGAAGTCACCCCTACGGCCCTTTCCGGGCCCGTCGCGCGGGCCACGCCGGCGCGGCCGCCGGACCTCGGCCGGGGGGCCGATGGGATCTTCGTGTCCGTGATGCGGCTCGGCGGCATCCTCACCGGTGGGCACGGTGTGGGCGTGCTCGCTGGTGAGGATGCCGCCGAGGATGCGGGGCCCGCGGCGCACGCCCGGCAGCGCAGGCCGAGGAGGCCTTCGGCCCGCGGGGGACGCCCGCCCCGGGCTGGGGTCTGCGACTCACCGGACCAGCAGGGTGCGCACTCCCTCCGAGGTCAGCGTCAGCGGGTGGGTGCCGGCCGCGTCGATGGACAGTGACAGTTCGCTCTCCGGCCACTGCGCGGCGAGCGCGCCGAGGGGCACCACTCGGTAGCGGGCGACGCCCGGCAGCAGGTCGGCCATCTCCGGCTCGGAGGTGAACACGGGCACCACGGGCGCGCTGCCGGGCTGCTCCAGCACGGGCAGGGCCAGCGTGCTGGGGTTGGTGACGTCCTCGTCGGTGGCGTCGTCGGGCACGGGCACGAGCACGTCGCAGTGCGCGAGCGTGTCCAGCGCCGTCGTGTCCCCGGTGTCCCGGGCCAGTGCGTCCAGCGCCCGCGCGGCGGGAGTGGCGTTCGAGTCGTGGGCGGGTGTCTCCATGGCAGCTCCCCAGGTAGCGGCGGTCGGGCGGTGCGGCCGGACGGGATCCCCCCGGCCGCGGTCCGGCCTCGCGTACCCGGCCCACGGTGGCTCAATCGCGCCGGCGACGGATCGGCGGTCAGGCCGGTGTCACCCGGCGAGGACGTCGTGGACCGTCGTGACCCGGACCAGCGGCCGGTACAGGTCCATGACCTGCAGTGCCCTGGCGTGGGAGTCGTCGTCGACGCCCGCGCAGGCGTCGGCGACCACGAGTACCTCGGTCCCCGCGTCGGCGGCGGCGAGCGCCGTGGACAGCACGCAGCAGTCGGTGCTGACGCCCGTCAGCACGAGCCGGCCCTCCGGTGCCACGCGGGCGGCGAGGTGCGGGGTCCACTTGCCGAACGTGGGGGCGTCCAGCACGTGGTCGGCCAGGGGCGCCAACTCGTCCGTGAGGCGCCACAGGGGTGCGTCGGGGGGTTGGCGGGCGAAGGGCCACTGGTCGTAGTAGGCGCGCCAGGCGCCGGTGGGCCGCCCGGGGGCGACGAAGCGGGTGAAGGTGACCCGTCCGCCGAAGGCCGGCAGCAGCCGTCGTACGCCTGCCGCGGCCTCGGCGAAGCGGGGTGTGGCCCAGGGGCTCGCGGGGTCGGCGAAGACGTGCTGCATGTCGATGACGGTGAGCAGGCCGCTCGGAGTCATACGGGCTCCACCTCCTCCCGGCGGGGAGCCTTGCCCTCCTGGACACGGATGTCGCGGCGGCCGAGGGCGAGGGTGCCGAGGAAGCCGAGGGCGAGGGCAGCGAGGACGCCGAGGTTGGCGTAGGCCCAGGCGCCGGAGGTGCCGCCGAGACCGAAGGGGCCGAGGAGGTAGCCCTGCCACTCCAGCCAGTCGGCGGAGGCGTTGGTGACCAGTCCCCAGCCGAGGGCGGTGGCGGCGAGGGTGAGCAGCAGCGGCCGGGCCGGTACGTCGCCGTAGCGGCCGTCGGGCCGGAAGAGGTCGGCCTCGTCGTAGTCGCGGCGGCGCAGGGCGAGGTCGGCGAGCATGATCCCGCACCAGGCGGCGATGGGGACGCCGAGCGTGGTGAGGAACCCCGTGAAGGGGCCGAGGAAGTCGTCGGCGAAGAAGACGATGTAGACCGAGCCCGCGATCATCAGGACGCCGTCGAGGAGCGCGGCCAGGGGGCGGGGGACGCGCAGGCCGGCCGAGAGGAGGGCGAGGCCGGAGGAGTAGATGTCGAGGACGGCGCCGCCGACCAGGCCGAGGACGGCGACCACGGCGAACGGCACCAGGAACCAGGTGGGCAGGATCGTCGCCAGCGCGCCGATCGGGTCGGCGGCGACGGCCGCGGAGAGCGTCTCGGAGGAACCGGCGAGCAGCAGGCCGAAGACCAGCAGGAGCAGCGGCGCCAGCGAGGCGCCGAAGGTGGTCCAGCCGGCCACGCCCCGGCCGGAGGAGGAACGCGGCAGGTAACGGGAGTAGTCGGCGGCGGCGTTGACCCAGCCCAGACCGAAGCCCGTCATCATGAACACCAGCGCGCCGATGAACTCCTGGGCGGAGCCGGCGGGGATCGCGCTGACGGCGCTCCAGTGGACGTGGTCGGCGACCAGGGCCACGTAGACCAGCGTCAGCACGCCCGTCACCACCGTGATCACGGTCTGCAGGCGCATGATCAGGTCGAAGCCCATGACACCGACGACGACGGTGAGCGCGGCCACCACGATCAGCGCGACGACCTCGGTGCCGGTGCCGCCGCCCCAGCCGAGCCGGTCGAGGACGGTCGCCGTGGCCATGGCGGCGAGGGAGACGAGGACCGTCTCCCAGCCGACGGTGAGCAGCCAGGAGACCGTCGACGGCAGGCGGTTGCCGCGGACGCCGTGGGCGGCGCGGCTGAGGACCATCGTCGGCGCGGAGCCGCGCTTGCCGGCGACGGCGACGAACCCGCAGAGCAGGAACGAGAAGACGATGCCGGTCACTCCGGCGACCAGGGCCTGCCAGAAGGAGATGCCGAAGCCGAGCGCGAACGCGCCGTAGCCGAGTCCGAGGATGGAGACGTTGGCGCCGAACCAGGGCCAGAACAGCGTGCGGGGCGTGCCCCTGCGTTCGGTGTCCCTGATGACGTCGAGGCCGTGCGCCTCGACCTTGAGCGGCCGGTCCGCCGGCGTGGTGCCCGGGTGGTCCGTCATCGTCGACCTGCCTGTCTGGACGGGGCCGGCCCCGGTTTCGGATGTGACCGGGGCCCTGATGTGAGGGGCGCGATGCTCGTGGTTACCCGGAGAAGTCCTACCCGACACATTCCCCCGTGATCCACGGGGACGGGGACAGGAAAGGGGAAGCAGTCATGGCCCGTACGACCAGTGCCCGCGAGGTGGTGGACGCCCTCGGGGACGTCCGCTCCCGGCCGGCAAGGACGAGTTGATCGACGCGGCGCAGCGGGCGGGCGCCTCCGGAGAGGTCGTCGCGGCTCTGCGCGGCATCCCGCCGGAGGAGTACGCCAACCGGGACGAGGTCGCCCGGTCGGTGCGCGTGGATCCGGCCTCCGACCTGGGGCTGAGTCCGGCGCAGCGCGCCGAGCAGGCCCGTGCGGGCGGCCGGCCCGGCCAGTCGCAGCATCTGCGGGAGGCACCCGCGCCTCCGGTGCAGGAGGAACTCGATCAGTGACGCACGACCCGGGACACGCGGCTCGTGACACACGACGCCTGACGCACGACCCGTGACACGTGGCATCCGACGACGACGGAAGGAGCCCTCTTGGTACGCGAGGCGAGCGGACGACCACACCCCGACTACACCGACCGGCACGAGGAGGTCTTCCGGGCCCTCACCGCCGCCGAGGAGCGACACGGCGGTGAGGGGATCCACCTGGAGGAGATCTCCCGGCTCGCCGGTATCGGGCCCGAGGAGACGCGGGGCCTGCTGGACGAGCTGACGCGGGAGCACCGGCTGGTGACCGAACTGGCGGGCACCGACCGGCCGGACCTGGGACCGCGGTTCGGGACGAAGCCGCGACTGTGAGGGCCACCGCCGCGGCCCCGCGCCGCCGTGGCCCTCAAGTCGTGTGCCGTCGGGCCGACTCGTTCTCCTGGGCCATGCGGCGGAGCGCCATCAGGGCGGGTTCCAGGAGGACGGTCAGCAGCAGGGCGCGCTCGGCCGTCTCCAAGGGGTCGGTCAGGCCGTCGAGTCGGTCGAGGTCGAGCACGGCGGTCCGCTCGGCGAGGCGGGCGTAGGGCAGCAGGGCGTGCCGGTCCAGAGGGACGCCGAGCGAGCGCAGGGTGGTCAGGGTCTCGGCGAGGGTGGCACGGGCGGGCGCCGACCGGTGCACGTCCCAGCCCAGCTCCCTGACGAGCGCGTCGACCTCCTCCGCTTCCGGTGCCTTGCCGGCGGGGTCCTCGGTCTCCGGTGCCTTCCCGGCGGGCCGCCCCGGTGTCTTCTCGGCGGACTTCTCGGACAGGCGGACCGAGCCGAGGGTGAGGCCCAGCAGGCGGTGGGGGTCCCCGGTGTGCTCCTCGATGGCGCCCAGCACCTCGCGGGTGGTGCTCACGGACAGCCCTCGTACGCCGGTCAGCGCGCGGACGAGACGCAGCCTGCGCAGGTGCTGGTCGTCGTACTCGGCCTGGGTCGCCGAGGTCTGCCGGCCGGGCGGGAGGAGCCCTTCGCGGAGGTAGTACTTGATCGTCGTCACGGAGACGCCACTGCGGCGGCTCAGTTCGGAGATGCGCATCGGGACGGCTCCACTCTGGCTATTGGATACCGTCACTGTCTAACATGGATAGCAGAGGTATCCAATACGTCTCCGACGAAGGGGAGTCGCCCCCATGCCCACCCTGCGCTGGACCACCGTCAGCACCCCCGCACCGGACACCGAGGCGTTCGTCATGGCGTCCCGGCTGGAAGTCCGCTCCCTCAAGGACGTCCCCCGCTTCTTCCTCCAGTCACTGGCCGCCTGGAAGCAGGTCACCGGCGCGCCCGGCGCGTACGGCGCCTCCCTGATCGCGCAGCCGCTGAAGCGCACCTTCTGGACGGTGTCCGCATGGCAGGACAGAGAGGCGCTCTACAGGTACGCGAAGGCCGAACCGCACCGGTCGATCATGAACGGCCTGCGCTCCACGACGAAGGAGTCGGCCTTCACCTTCTGGCAGGCCCCGGCGGCCGATCTGCCCATCGACTGGACGGACGCCCGGCGCCGCCTCGCCGAACAGGCACGCACCGACTCCTGACCGGCCCCGCACCGCGGAAGACCCAGGACCGCCAACTTCACCTCGGTCGACGTCACTTGAGGCGGGGAACCACGGCACCACCGGTCCGGCCCGGATCCCGCCCGGGACCGCACAGGTGGGCACTTGAATGATCGAATGAGCATGGGGATAACATACGAGCGCCACCTAGCTCGAAAGAGATACCTGTGACTGTCAACGAGGACTCGTTCACCAACTGGAAGAACCGCGAGGAGATCGCGGAGTCGATGATTCCGATGATCGGCAAGCTCCACCGGGAGCGGGACGTCACGGTCCTGCTGCACAGCCGCTCCCTGGTGAACAAGTCGGTGGTCAGCATCCTGAAGACGCACCGCTTCGCCCGGCAGATCGCCGGCGAGGAACTCTCGGTCACCGAGACGTTCCCCTTCCTGCGGGCCCTCACCACGCTCGACCTCGGCCCCTCCCAGATCGACATCGGCATGCTCGCCGCCACCTACCGGGCCGACGACCGCGGCCTGTCGGTGGAGGAGTTCACCGCCGAGGCCGTCGCCGGCGCCACCGGCGCGAACAAGATCGACCGCCGCGAACCGCGGGACGTCGTGCTGTACGGCTTCGGACGCATCGGGCGGCTGGTCGCCCGCCTCCTCATCGAGAAGTCCGGCTCCGGCAACGGTCTGCGGCTGCGGGCCATCGTGGTGCGCGGCGGCGGCGGCCGGTCCGCCGAGGATCTCGTCAAGCGCGCCTCGCTGCTGCGCCGCGACTCCGTGCACGGCCAGTTCCAGGGCACGATCACGGTGGACGAGGCCACCAGCACGATCGTCGCCAACGGCAACGAGATCAGGGTGATCTACGCCGACGACCCGACCGCGGTCGACTACACGGCGTACGGCATCAAGAACGCCATCCTCATCGACAACACGGGCAAGTGGCGCGACCGCGAGGGCTTGTCCAAGCACCTGCGTCCCGGTATCGACAAGGTCGTGCTGACCGCGCCGGGCAAGGGCGACGTCCCGAACATCGTTCACGGCGTCAACCACGACACCATCAAGCCGGACGAGCGGATCCTGTCCTGCGCCTCCTGCACCACCAACGCGATCGTCCCGCCGCTGAAGGCGATGGCGGACGAGTACGGCGTGCAGCGCGGCCACGTGGAGACCGTGCACTCGTTCACCAACGACCAGAACCTGCTGGACAACTACCACAAGTCCGACCGGCGGGGCCGGTCCGCGCCGCTGAACATGGTCATCACCGAGACCGGCGCCGCCTCCGCCGTCGCCAAGGCGCTGCCCGACCTCAAGGCGAGGATCACCGGCAGCTCGATCCGGGTGCCGGTGCCGGACGTGTCGATCGCGATCCTCAACCTCCAGCTCGCCCGGGAGACCACCCGCGAGGAGGTCCTCGACCACCTGCGTGAGGTCTCCCTGACCTCGCCGCTGAAGCGCCAGATCGACTTCATCAGCGCCCCCGACGCGGTCTCCAGCGACTTCATCGGCTCGCGCCACGCGTCGATCGTCGACGCCGGTGCCCTGAAGGTCGAGGGCGACAACGCGATCCTCTACCTCTGGTACGACAACGAGTTCGGTTACTCCTGCCAGGTCGTGCGCGTCGTGCAGCACGTCTCCGGGGTGGAGTACCCGACGTACCCGGCGCCGAGCGCCTGACCGGCGGTCCGGCCCGCCCGGTCGGGGGCGGGCCGGACAGGACCCCTCAGTCCGACGCCGTCTCCGGGCGGCCCGGCGCCGACCAGTGGGTGTGGAAGGCGCCGGGGCGGTCGGTACGGCGGTAGGTGTGCGCGCCGAAGAAGTCGCGCTGGCCCTGGAGGAGGGCGGCGGGCAGACGGTCGGCGCGCAGCGTGTCGTAGTGGGCGAGGGCCGCGGAGAACGCGGGGACGGGGATGCCGCGGCGGGCGGCGGAGGCGACGGTCTCCCGCCAGGGCACCTGCGCCTCGGCGATCTCCGTGCCGAACTCCTTCTCGGCGAGCAGGCTGACCAGCTCCGGGTCGGCGGCGTACGCGGTGCGGATGCGGTCGAGGAAGGAGGCGCGGATGATGCAGCCGCCGCGCCAGATCCGGGCGACGGCACCCAGGTCGATCTTCCAGCCGAACTCCCCGGCCGCGTCCTGGATCATCTTCCAGCCCTGGTCGTAGGCGATGACCTTCGAGGCGTACAGGGCGTGCTCGACCTGGGAGGTGAAGCGCGCGGCCTCCGTGCGGCTGAGCGGGGGCGTGGTTCCGCCGGGCAGTCCGGCGTACGCGGCGCGCAGGTCGCTCTGGCCGGAGGCGGCGCGGGCGAAGGTGGCCTGGGCGATGGCGGTGACCGGGGAGGCCAGGTCCAGGGCCGTCTGCACGGTCCAGCGGCCGGTGCCCTTCTGACCGGCGGCGTCCGCGACGACGTCCACGAACGGCAGGCCGGTGGCGGCGTCGGTGTGGGCCAGCACCTCGGCGGTGATCTCGATCAGGTAGGAGCCCAGCCGGCCCTCGTTCCAGGTGCGGAAGATGCCGGCGATCTCGGCGGGGCGGTAGCCGGCCACCTGGCGCAGCAGGTCGTACGCCTCGGCGATGAGCTGCATGTCGGCGTACTCGATGCCGTTGTGGACCATCTTGACGAAGTGCCCCGCTCCATCGGTGCCCACATGGGCGGCGCAGGGCTCCCCGCCGACGCGGGCGCTGATGGACTCGAACATCGGGCCGAGCACGTCGTACGACTCGGTCGAGCCGCCGACCATGATCGACGGCCCGTTGAGGGCACCCTCCTCGCCGCCCGAGACGCCCGTGCCGACGAAGTGGATACCGCGCTCGCGCAGGGCCTCCTCGCGGCGACGGGTGTCGGCGAAGTGGGCGTTGCCACCATCGATGATCATGTCGCCGGGCTCCAGGAGCGGGGCGAACTCGTCGATCACGGCGTCCGTGACCGCGCCCGCCTGCACCATGATCATCAGGCGGCGGGGGCGTTGCAGCGCGGCCACGAACTCCTCGGCCGTCTCCGCGGGGACGAACGCGCCCTCGTGCCCGAACTCCGCGACGAGCGCGCGCGTGCGGCCCGCGCTGCGGTTGTGCACGGCGACGGTGTGGCCGTTGCGGGCGAAGTTGCGCGCGAGGTTGCGGCCCATCACGCCGAGGCCGGTGACGCCTATGGCAGCGGTTGCGTTCATGAGGTACGTCCCTTGTATCGGTGGCGCGGTCGGGGCGGGCGGCCCCTCGTGCCACCAGGTACGGCCCGCGAGCCCGTTCTTCTCGATGCCGGGCCGAAGAGGGGGCGTGTTTCTCGACGTCCTGCGGGCCGTCCCGCTCCCGCGGTCCGCTCGGCGACGGGCAGGTCCGGGCGGGCAGCGCCGGGGGCTGCCCCAGGGCGGCGGGTCCGCGACGACGACCGGCCGCTGACCGCCCGAGGGCCGAGCGCACGGGCCGGTGTTGAGGAGAAACCGCCGTTCGGGGGCGGGCCGGCCGGGGCATGCTCGCCTGCGGGGCGGCCGTCGCCGTGCGGTGGCGTGCCGGGCCCCGGACTGGCTCGGGAACAAGGGGGGAAGATTCCATGGGTTGGACGAGTGAGGAGTTCGGGGACTCCCACGAGGGCATCGCCGGCGCGGTCCTCGCCGACGGCAGCGAGCCCAAGCCGGTGTACCTGGACTTCGGCAGCGGCGCCCACGGCGGGCTGGAGACCAGCGAGTGGTGGGCGTACGACGGGCAGCTGCGGCGGCCGAGGGCGGCCTCCTACCGCGCGGCGTGCGCGTGCGGCTGGCGGGGCGAGACCCGTCCGATCGACTGGGAGCGGCTGCCGGACGGCCGGCTGTACGACCTGGACACCACCCTCGCCTACGGCGACTGGAGCGAGCACTTGCGCGCCGTCGAGCGTCGGACCGTACCGCTCCCGGACGAGGTCACCGACCTGATCGACCGGCTGGAGGACCAGCTGGCCACCCTCGCGGAGCGGGCGCCGGTGGCCGCCCTGCGAGCGGTGGCCACACTGGAACGCCTGCTTCCCGACATCGGCCAGGAGGCGGCCCAGGCGGTCCAGGACGACGATCTGTCCTGGGAGTCGGTCGGCACCGCGCTGGGGATCAGCCCGGACCGGGCCCGCTCCCTCCTCACCCGCTTCCTGTTGCACCACTGAGCCCGCCGGACCGGGCGCCCCCGCCGGGCCGGGTCGGGTCGGGTGGGTCGGGTCGGTGGGAGACCGTCGGACGGGTCTGCCTCTCCGGTGAGACCACCCGCGAGGTCTGCGAGGAGACCATCGGGCGGGGGTCCTTGGTGAGACCATCGGGCGGGGGTCCTTGGTGAGACCACCGGGCGGGATCCCCGGTGAGACCACCGGGCGGGGCCATCGTGAGACCGCCGGGGGGCCTCGGTGAGACCGGCTGGCAGGCTCCGTGTGTGGCCGAAGCCACGCCGTCGGTGGGGGTTCGGCCATGTCGGTCCGCGGGGGCCGCGGGCTACCGTTTCCCTTCAGCTTCCAGCTCCCCCTCAGCCCGTTTCCCGTACCCAGCTCGGACGGCCCCCAGTGCGCGCAGACCTCTCCCCCCTCATCGCGGCGACCGCCCAGTGGCTGACGCGGGCCTACCCGGCCTCGGGCGGCGCGCTGGCCTCGGCCCTGTGCGAGGTGCAGGCGCGCCAGGCGGTGACCGTCGCGGCCTGGCTGCGGTACCCCACGGTGATGGACGCGGCACTGGTCGGCATGGCGGGCCCGGGCGGCTCGGCCAGGCTGGACTGGATCAGCGGCGCGGAGTCGGACGAGGAGGCCTGGCGCAGCTGGGTCGACGAGGTCGTGGCGAGCTGGGCGGCCTGTCTCCTCGTCGACCCGGAGCTGGCCGAGCTGGCCGTGGCCGCCCTCGACGGCGGTGACCACACGACCGGGCTTCCGGTGGAGTTCCGCCGCCTGGTCGCTCCCGACGCCGGTGACCGCCGGGCAGCGGCCCTGCTCCGCCACCCCGATCTCCTCGCCCCGGTCGCCGAACTCCACCAGGGCCAGCTCCTGGACCTGCTGGGGCCGGGACAGGCGCTCATCGCCTGAGGGGCCGGACCGACACGGCGGGCGTGACCGGCTGCGGGTGACGGGGCCGACGCGCCCAGGTGGTTCATGGGTGGGGCCCGCGGCGGAAGCCTGCCGGTCAGACGGGTCACCCAGTCATCCGGTCCTCCGCGTGCCGTGGACGTGCCCGATGCGCGCCACGTCGCCTTCCACAGCGGCCAACACGGCGGCGGATTCGTACACCGTGGCCAAGTGTCACCGCGCCTCTTGTACACGCGGTGAGCTCGTCGCGGCCATCGGAGCCACGACCGCCACCTTCAGCGCTCTGGTTCTTCTTCTCTGCGTCGGCCCGGTCGGGGCCGCCCCCGACCACACCCGCGGTGACCCGCCGGACAGCGGCACGCGTGTCGGCGCCGGCCGGTGAGACGCCCAGGGGCGTCGCGACCTGACGCCATCCGGCGGCCGTCCCGCCGTCCCAGGCCTCAGGCAGCCGTCTCCAGGGCCTCGCGGCCCGGTACCTCCTCGCCCGGAGTCGGCAGGGCCACCGGGCGCGGGGTGCGGCGGGTGCGGAGCAGGAAGCCCGCTCCGATCGTCGTGGCGATGAGGAGGCCGCCGGTGACGAGGGCGCCGCGGGCGCCGGCCAGTTCCATGAGGAGGCCCAGGGCCGGAGGGCCGCCCAGGCTCCAGACCGTGCCGATGCTGCTCCACACGCCGAGCACACGTCCGCGCAGGTGGGCGGGCGGGTCGGTCTGCAGGACGGCGGTACCGGCGGTGTCGGAGACGGACTCCACCACGGCCATGGGCAGGACCATGATCAGCAGTACGGCCAGCGACGGGGACAGCCCCGCCGCCACCTGGAGCAGCCCGCCCGCAGCCGCCAGGGCGCCCACGGTCCGCACCGAGGGCTTGCGCAGCCGGGCGCCGAGGACCGCGCCGAGGATGCCGCCGACGGCGAGGACCGTGGAGACGGTGCCGAACGCGCCCGCCCCGCCCGCGAGCGGCCCGGTGACGAGCACCGCGAGGGTGAGCCCGTAGTTCCGCCCGAAGACGCTGCTGACGCCGGTGATGCTCGCGAGCGCGACCAGGCGGGGCCGGCGGGCGACGTAGAGCAGGCCCTCCCGGACGGTCAGGCCGGCACGCCGGTCGCGCTGCCGCGGAATCAGCGGTTTGCCCGCCCCGGCCCGCCGGCCGGCGCCCACGGACCCGCCGGTACCGGCGCGCCCTGCCGCGCCGTACGCGGGCCGCAGGAACGGGATGACCGCGGTCACGAAGAGGAAGGACAGCCCGTTGGCCGCGTAGGCGGCGCCCGTGCCGAGGAAGCCCACCGTCACGCCGGCCAGCGCCGCGCCGGCGAGCCGGCCCGCGTTGTGGACCAGCGCGCCGACGCCGATGGCGGACGGCACGTCCTGGACGGGCACGAGGTCGTTGCCCAGCAGGGCGCAGGCCGGCCCGTCGACGGTGGCGATCGTGCCGGTGATGGCGGCCAGCACCATCAGCGTCGTCATGTCGAGCCGGTCCAGCGCGACGAGCACGGCCGTGGTGAACGCCACCGCGCCGAGGAGTGCCTGGCTGACGGCGGCCGTCAGCTTGAGCGGCCAGCGGTCGACGGCGGCGCCGCCCAGCAGGCTCATGAACAGGGCGGGGGCGGCCTGGACGGACATGGACAGTCCGGTCGCGGCGGCGGAGCCGGTGATCTCGAGGACGAGCAGGTTCTGGACCGTGAGCTGCATCCAGGTGCCGGCGTTCGAGAGGAAGTTCGCGACGGACCACCAGCGCATGCTGCGGTACCTCAGGGACCGCCACGGCGAACGCGACGCCTTCCCGCCAGAGGCGGGGGTGGGGGCGCCGACGGTGTTCGGGGCAGGGCGGGGTGCGGAAGCGGGGGCAAAAGACACAGTGCGGTACCCGAGGGGGAGCGGACGTCACAGGGGCAGCGGAACCGGGGAACGCCGGCTGCGCTGCGCGGCCACTCCACCTACTCGGTTACGGCGCCGACCATGGTGGCAGACGGGGCAGGGAAGCGGGGGGGGGGGGGGGGGGGGGGGGGGGGCGGCCGCGCCGCCCCCCCCCCCCCCCCCCCCCCCGCCGTTCCGCTCGCGCGACGCGTCGGGCCGAGGCCTGTGCGACGCCCCCGGCCAATTCAGCGAACCCCGCAAAGCCCGCGCGCCCGCGCATA
>NZ_JBITEN010000007.1:0-374894 GCF_044455165.1 Streptomyces sp. NPDC051315 | reverse complement strand
GCGTGAGGGAAACGCCCGGTTACATTCCGAACCCGGAAGCTAAGCCTTACAGCGCCGATGGTACTGCAGGGGGGACCCTGTGGGAGAGTAGGACGTCGCCGAACAAATTTTAAGGAACCCCCGCACCGTATGGTGCGGGGGTTTTCTGCGTTCGGGATCTTGTATGCGCTTTTGTCGGGCTCTCCTGCGAGAGCCCGTTTTTTCGTTATAGGCGTCCGGCTGCTTTCAGGGCCAGATATGCGTCCGCCAGGGCCGGCGCCAGGGCGTCCGGTGTTGCGTCGACGACCGTGACACCGTGGCGGCGGAGTTGTTCGGTGGTGCGGTGGCGTTCCGTCTGGGCCTGAGCTGCGGCTGCGGCCTCGTAGACGGCATCGGGGGTGCCGCGGGATGTGGCCATGCGGGCGATGTGCGGGTCGGCCACTGAGGCGACCAGCACAGTGTGGCGCTGCGTGAGTTGTGGCAGGACCGGGAGCAGGCCTTCCTCCACGGGGGCGGCGTCGAGTGCCGTCAGGAGGACGATCAGGGAGCGGCGAGGGGCCGTACGCAGGGCCGTGGCGGTGAGGCCGCGGGCGTCCGTTTCGATCAGTTCCGGTTCCAGGGTGGCCATCGCGGTGACGAGGGACGGCAGGACGTCCCGGGCCGTTCTGCCCTGGACCAGGGCGCGAACGCGGCGGTCGTAGGCGAGGAGGTCGACTCGGTCGCCGGCGCGGGAGGCGAGCGCGGCCAGGAGCAGGGCCGCGTCCATGGAGGCGTCGAGACGGGGCGCGTTTCCCACGCGGCCTGCGGAGGTGCGGCCGGTGTCGAGGACGAGCAGGATGTGGCGGTCGCGTTCGGGGCGCCAGGTGCGGACGGCGACTGCTGTCTGGCGGGCGGTGGCGCGCCAGTCGATGGAGCGGGTGTCGTCGCCGGGGACGTATTCGCGCAGGCTGTCGAATTCCGTTCCCTCGCCTCGGGTCAGGGCGCTGGTGCGGCCGTCGAGTTCGCGGAGGCGGGCCAGTTTCGAGGGGAGGTGCTTGCGGCTGGTGAACGGGGGGAGGACGCGTACGGTCCAGGGGACCTTGTGGGTGCCTTGGCGGGAGAAGAGGCCGAGGGGGCCGTATGAACGGATGGTGATGCGGTCGGCGTGGCGGTCACCGCGACGGGTGGGGCTCAGGCGGGTGGTGATGCGGCGGCGTTCACCGGCGGGGATGGTGAGCTGGTGGCGTGAGGCGGTGATGTCCGTGCCGGGCTGCCAGCTGCTGGGAGGCCAGGCGTCCCGGAGGCGGGCGCGCAGGGGGCGGCGGGACGGGTTGGTGATCGTGAGGGTGACGTCCGCGGTGTCGCCGAGGCGTACGGAGGTGTCGCCGGAGCGGGTCAGGCGCAGGCGGCGTACGGGGGCGGCCAGGACGAAGTCGCAGGCGCAGGCGGCGGCCAGCGGGGCGTTGACGGCGAGGATGCCCGTCCAGCCGGGTTCCCAGATGCCGACGGGGAGGGAGCCGAGGGCCGCGAGGAGGGCGGCGCGTCCGGTGAGGGCCATCAGCGGGGGACGGGGACGTGGGCGAGGATCGCCGTGATGACGGAGTCGGCTGTGGCGCCTTCCATTTCGGCCTCCGGGCGGAGTTGGACGCGGTGGCGCAGGGTCGGCAGGGTGAGGGCTTTGACGTCGTCGGGGATGACGTAGTCGCGGCCGGTCAGCCATGCCCAGGCGCGTGAGGTGGCCAGGAGGGCGGTCGCGCCGCGGGGGGAGACGCCGAGGGTGAGGGACGGTGATTCGCGGGTGGCGCGGCAGATGTCGACGACGTAGGCGGTGATCTCGGGAGAGATCGTCGTCTTGGCGACTCCCGCGCGGGCGGCTTCGAGGTCGGCGGGGCCTGCTACCGGGCGGACGCCGGCGGCGTGCAGGTCGCGGGGGTTGAAGCCTTCGGCGTGGCGGGTGAGGACGTCGATCTCGTCCTGGCGGGAGGGGAGGGGGATGGTGAGTTTGAGGAGGAAGCGGTCGAGCTGGGCCTCGGGGAGGGGGTAGGTGCCCTCGTACTCGACCGGGTTCTGGGTGGCGGCGACCAGGAACGGGTCGGGGAGGGGGCGGGGGGTGCCGTCGACGGTGACCTGGCGTTCCTCCATGGCTTCGAGGAGGGACGACTGGGTCTTGGGCGGGGTGCGGTTGATCTCGTCGGCGAGGAGGAGGTTGGTGAAGACCGGGCCGGGCTGGAAGGAGAACTCGGCGGTGCGGGCGTCGTAGACCAGGGAGCCGGTGATGTCGCTGGGCATGAGGTCGGGGGTGAACTGGACGCGTTTGGTGTCGAGTTCGAGTGCGGAGGCGAGGGCGCGGACGAGCAGCGTCTTGGCGACGCCGGGGACCCCTTCCAAGAGGACGTGTCCGCGGCAGAGGAGGGCGACGACGAGGCCGGTCACGGCGGGGTCCTGGCCGACCACGGCCTTGGCGATCTCGGCGCGCAGGGCTTCGAGGGAGGCCCGGGCGTTGCCCGGGTCCCCGGTGTTCCCGGCGTTGTCAGTGGTCGGGGCCATCATGGACGGCGTACCTCTCTTTCGAGGGCGTCGAGTCGGTCGGCGAGGGCGGTCAGGGCTGTGTCGTCGCCGGGTGGTGGGCCGAAGAGGAGGGTGTGCAGGGACTGTCCGTCGGCGTTGAGGTGGGCGGACAGGGCGGGGATGAGGGCTTCGGGTGTGTGGGCCCGGGTGACGGGGATGCCTACGAGAGGGGCGAGGCGGGTGCGGGTGGTGGAGCGAAGAGCGGTGGCCGCGCGGTCGCGGGCGTTGGCCTTGCGGTAGAGGCGGGCGCGGCCTTCGACGGTTTCGGAGGCGCGGATCGCCACGGGGAGTTTCTCCGGTACGAGAGGGCCGAGTCGGCGTGCCCGCCAGAGGGCGGCGAGGGCCGCGGCGATGAGGAGTTGCAGGGTGCCCCAGAGCCAGCCGGAGGGGAGCAGCTCGAAGAAGCCCTTCTCGTCGTCGGGGTCGGTGGCGGAGGGGTCGGAGAGTGAGGGGAGGTACCAGACGAGATGGGGGCGGGAGCCGAGGAGTTGGAGGGCGAGCGAGGCGTTGCCCTGCTGGTCGAGGCGATCGTTGGAGAGGATGTCGGGGGCGCCGAGGATGACGGTGTCGCCGTCGCCGGAGGCGTCGGGGATGCGCAGCAGGGTGGCGAGGCGGTTGCTGGGGTAGCACTCGTCCGCGTCGGAGTGGAGGTTGGTGTAGCGGATGCCGCCGGTCTCGGCGGTGCCGGCGCTGCGGGCGGCGGGCAGGTCGCAGTCGGGGGAGAGCAGGGAGCTGCGGCTGGCGGCGGGGTCCGCGGTGACGCCGGGGGCGAGGGTCTCCACGGACCAGCTGCCGGGGGCGACGAGGACCGTACGGCCGCCGGAGGTCGCGGTCGCCGCGTGCAGTCGGGTTTGCTGGCGTTCCGTCAGGAGGTCGGGGGTGGCGATCAGGAGCGTGGTGTCCGGGGCTGCGGCGGCGCGGGCGTCGGCCAGGGTGGTGACGACCCGGGTGGTGACACCGCGGTCGGAGAGGAGTTCGGTCACGGCGCGGCTGCCGTAGGGGTCGGCGGAGCGGGGGTCGAGGGCGCCGTGCCGGGCGTCGGAGCGGAGCGCGGCGAGGGCGACGGCTCCGGCCAGGAGGAGCAGGAAGGCGAGGGCGATCCCTCGCGTGCGGGTCCACAGGTGGCGGGCGGTGGGCGAGGCCGAGGTGGACGGGAGCGGGACCTCGGTCGTCATCCGTTGTCCCCCTGGCGGGTGGGGTGCTCCGCGGTGGGGGCGCTGCTGTGGGCGATTCGGGGCTTGGTGGCGTCCAGGTCGCGGTCGAGGCCGGCGATGCGGTGGTACGCCTGCTCGGTCGCCGTGCGGCCGCCGTATGTGACGTCGTCGAAGTCGCGGGCGGCGGCGCGCAGCCGGTCGGTGTGGGCCGGAAGGGTGCGGCCGGCCTCCGCGGCGGCCTCGTCGGCGGTGCGGCCGGGACGGGTGTCGAGAAGGGCGCGTTCCTCCAGGGAGCGGACGATGGCCCGCATGCGTTCCTGGAGTGCCTGGTTCCAGTGGCCCTGGGCGGCGTGCGCTTCGGCGGCCGCGCGGTGGTCGGCGGCGGTGCGGGGGCGGTCGTCGAAGAGGGCGGCGGAGGAGGGGGGAAGGCGGCGGGGGGTGCCGAGGCGCCACCACAGGGCGGCCAGGGCGGCGATGACGGCCAGGACGATGACGACCAGGCCGAGTGTGCCGCCCGGGGCGGCGGTGGAGGCGGCGCCGAACAGGTCGCCGATCCAGTCCCACACGCTGTTCAGCGCGCGCTCGAACAGGCTGGGGTCGTTCTCGTGGTACAGCTGCTTGGACAGTTCGCGGCGGGCCGCTTCCCGCGCGGGGTCGCGCGGGATGGTCACCGGCGGCTCGTCGCCGCGCGCCCAGGACAGCGCGGAGCCGTCGCCGGTCCGCAGCAGGGCGTGTGCGGCCCGGCCGGCGGCGTGTGGCGGGGCGTCCACGCCGGGCAGTGCTGAGGTGGCACTGCCGCCGCCCGACAGCGCCGGCAGTGCCGTGAGAACTCCCCCCGCCGGGCTCACCGCATCAGCTCCCCGCAGTGGTGCCGGGGGAGGGGGTTCCGTAGCCCTGGACGCCGGCTGCGCGGGCCAGGTCGAGGTCGAGGGCCTCGCGGCGGATGCGCTGGTCGATGTAGAGGAGGACGGAGACACCTGCGGTGATCGGGAAGGTGATCAAGGAGCCGATCACCGAGCCGACGCCGCTGACGATGAGGTAGGTCCACCCGAGGTCGCCGCTGCCGTTCGCCAAGGAGCCGAGACCGCCTTCGCTGAGGGCGGCACCGAGGAGCGCGAAGGGGACGACGACGATCATCGCGACGATGTTCGCGATGATCAGGGACAGCAGCTGGATGCCGAAGATCCGCCACCAGGAGCCGCGCACCAGCTTCGCGGAGCGGCTCAGCGACTTCTTGATGCCCTGCTTCTCCAGCATCAGCGCCGGGGAGGCGAGCGAGAAGCGGACCAGCAGCCACACCACGACGACGACGGACCCGAGGCTGCCCAGGACCGCCAACGCGTCGCCCGCGCTGCTGTCCATCAGGGCGCCCGGCAGGACGCCCAGGGCGGCGACACCGGCCGCCATCAGCAGCATGAGGAAGATCAGGCCGAACAGCCGGGGCACCTGGGGGCGGGCGTCGCGCCAGGCCTCACCCGTGGTGACCGACTTGCCGAGGACCGCGCGGCTGGTGACGGTCGTCAGGAGAGCGGTCGCCGCGATCGTGCCGATGAGGGCGATCAGGAAGACGACACCGGAGTTCAGCAGGGTGTCGCGCATGGCGCGGGTCTGCTCGTCGAGGGTGGCGCTCGGGTCGGTGAGAGCGGTCGTGCTCGCGGTGTCGTTCAGGACCAGGCCCTGGAGCAGGACGACGACGACCTGGACGACGACGGCGACCGTCAGCGAGATGCCCAGGACCGTGCGCCAGTGGGTGCGCATGGTGGAGACGGCGCCGTCGAGGATCTCGCCCACGCCGAGCGGGCGGAGCGGGATCACGCCGGGCTTGGCCGCGGGCGGGGGGCCGCCCCAGCCGGCTCCCCAGCCGGCGGGAGCGCCGTAACCGCCGTAGCCCCCGTGGCCGCCGGGGCCGTATCCGCCGCCGGGGCCGCCGGGCGGGCGGGGGCCCCAGCCCGGGCCGGGCGGGGGAGGCGGGGGAGGCTGCGCGGGGTTCTGCGGTCCTGCGGGCGCGGACCACTGGGCCGGTGGGGGCTGCTCCTTCGACCACTTCGTGCCGGCGCCCTCCGGATTCTGGGCCGGCTGGTCCGCGGGCTGCGGACCGCCGGGCCGGTCGGCGGGCTCGGCAGGGTGGGACGCCCCGGGCTCCTGTCCGTCGGACGGGGCGGATCCGGGCGAGGCCCAGCCCGGAGTGTCGTTCATCGTCGCTCCTTCACGGTGCCCGTCCGCGGTCGCGGCGGCAGGTTGGAGGCCATCGTGCCATGGGGTGGTCATCGAGGGACCGGCCGCGGTCGGGGCCGGACACCTTCAATTGTCCGCCGGATAACGGGCAGACTGACCGCATGGCTGATCAGTACGCGCAATCCGGCGAGGACAAGCGGCCCACCGACATACCGGCGATCCGCTGGGAGGAACCACCCGAAGGTCCCGTACTGGTGCTACTGGACCAGACGAGGCTGCCGGCCGAGGAGGTCGAACTGGTCTGTACCGACGCGTCCGCGCTGGTGGAGGCGATCCGTTCGCTCGCCGTGCGCGGGGCGCCGCTGCTCGGCATCGCCGGCGCGTACGGCGTCGCGCTCGCCGCCGCGCGCGGCTTCGACGTGGACGCGGCCGCGGTCGCGCTCGAGGGCGCCCGGCCCACCGCGGTGAACCTGTCCGTCGGTGTCCGCCGGGCGAGCTCCGCCTACCGTGCGGAGCTCGCCAAGGGCGGTGATCCCGAGCAGGGTGCCCGGGCCGCCCTGGCCGCCGCGCGACAGCTGCACCGGGAGGACGCCGAGGCGAGCGCGCGGATGGCGGAGCACGGGCTGACCCTCCTCGACGAACTGCTGCCCGGCGGTGGGCACCGGATCCTCACCCACTGCAACACCGGCTCGCTGGTGTCCGGCGGGGAGGGCACGGCGTTCGCGGTGGCGCTGGCGGCACACCGGACCGGGCGGCTGCGTCGGCTGTGGGTGGACGAGACGCGTCCCCTGCTGCAGGGCGCCCGCCTGACCGCGTACGAGGCGGCCCGCAACGGCATGGGGTACACCCTGCTCACCGACAACGCGGCGGGGTCGCTGTTCGCGGCCGGGGAAGTGGACGCGGTGCTGATCGGGGCGGACCGCATAGCGGCCGACGGATCGGTGGCGAACAAGGTGGGGAGCTATCCGCTCGCGGTGCTCGCCCGGTACCACCATGTGCCGTTCATCGTGGTCGCGCCGGTGACGACGGTGGACGCGGACACCCCCGACGGGGCGTCGATCGAGGTCGAGCAGCGGCCCGGGTTCGAGGTGACGGAGGTGACCGCGCCCCAGGCGCAGGTGTCGGGACCGGGAGGCGGGATTCCGGTCGCGCCGCTGGGGACGCAGGCGTACAACCCGGCCTTCGACGTGACGCCGCCCGAGCTGGTGACGGCGATCGTCACGGAGGAAGGGGTCGTGTCGCCGGTGACGGCCGAGGGGCTTGCCGAGCTGTGCGCGCGGTCGCGTCAGGTGACGACCGGCTGATCGGGGGCGGGAGCCGGGGTCCGGGCTCGGGGCGGGGCCCGGGCTGGGCGGGGGTCTGCGGAGGCCGCGTTCCGGCCTCGGGGCGGGTCTGGGCCCGTCCAAGGCTTCTGCATTGGTTGCGGTCGGTTCCGATCGGGCTTCGGACCGGTCCGCCCAGGACTTGAATCGGTCCGTCCGGGGCTTGGATCGGTCCGGTCGGTGGCGGCCTTCAGATCGCTTCTGTTCGGTTCCGTCCGGGGCCTCGGATCGGCTCGTCCTGCGGGGGCGGGGTCTCGTTCACGGCGGTGTCCTGAACGAACACCCCGCCCTCCGGGTCGTGGCGACATCGGCAACGGGGGACGGGGGCAGACAGTGACGACTCCCTACGACTATCGTCACGGGCCAGTGACCCTGCTCACCAGCGCCACTGTCACTGTTATGAGAATGGGATGATGTCGTTTATGAAGGGACGAGTCCTTGTCGTCGACGACGACACCGCACTGGCCGAGATGCTCGGCATTGTGCTGCGTGGTGAAGGTTTTGAGCCGTCTTTCGTAGCCGACGGCGACAAGGCGCTGGCCGCTTTCCGTGAGACCAAACCCGACCTGGTGCTGCTGGACCTGATGCTTCCCGGACGGGACGGCATCGAGGTCTGCCGCCTGATCAGGGGAGAGTCCGGGGTGCCGATCGTGATGCTCACGGCCAAGAGCGACACCGTCGACGTCGTCGTCGGGCTGGAGTCGGGCGCCGACGACTACATCGTCAAGCCGTTCAAGCCGAAGGAGCTGGTCGCCCGGATCCGGGCGCGGCTGCGGAGGTCGGAGGAGCCCGCGCCGGAGCAGCTCGCCATCGGTGACCTCGTCATCGACGTGGCCGGCCACTCCGTGAAGCGGGACGGGCAGTCGATCGCGCTGACGCCGCTCGAGTTCGACCTGCTGGTCGCGCTCGCACGCAAGCCGTGGCAGGTGTTCACGCGCGAGGTGCTGCTGGAGCAGGTGTGGGGCTACCGGCACGCGGCCGACACCCGTCTGGTCAACGTGCATGTACAGCGGCTGCGTTCCAAGGTCGAGAAGGACCCGGAGCGGCCGGAGATCGTGGTGACCGTCCGTGGCGTCGGATACAAGGCAGGACCGAGCTGACATGTCCGGAGACAGTGCCGCTTCGGCCCCCGGCCGGTCCGGGGCCCGGCCGGAGCGGCCTGTCGGCCGGAAGACGACGGGCTCGCGCAAGACGGCGGGCTCGCGCCTCAGGCATCTCTTCGCCGGCGGACTGCTGCAGGGCGGCATACACAACAGCCCCGTCCTGAGGCTGCTGCTGCGCTGGGTGCGGCGGCCGCTGCTGCCCGTCATGCGGCTGTGGCGACGCAACATCCAGCTCAAAGTCGTCGCCACCACCTTGCTGATGTCGCTCGGCGTCGTGCTGCTGCTCGGCTTCGTCGTCATCGGGCAGGTCCGCAACGGGCTGCTGGACGCCAAGGTCAAGGCCTCCCAGAGCCAGGCCACCGGCGGCTTCGCCGTCGCCAAACAGAAAGCCGACGAAGCGGCCACCGCGGCCGCCGGCGACGGAACCGCCGGGGACGGCCAGGCCTCGCAGAACGTCATCCAATGGATGAGCGAACTGGTCTCGTCCCTCTCCAGCGGCGGCCAGGGCGCCTTCGACGTCGTGACCCTGCCCACCGGCGACGACAGCGGCGGCGGACGCGGACCGCGCGCCTCCGGCGACGTCCGGCCCAACCAGAGCGTCCCGGAAGACCTGCGCGTCCGCATCAACACCAGCACCGGCGCAGCCCAGAGCTACACCCGCATCATCTACGGCAACAACAAGGAGTCCCAGCCGGCCCTCGTCATCGGCAAGCGGGTCAACGACCCCACCGGCGAGCCCTACGAGCTGTACTACCTCTTCCCGCTCACCCAGGAGGAGAAGTCCCTCAGCCTCGTCAAGGGCACCCTCGCGACCGCCGGGCTCTTCGTCGTCGTACTCCTCGGAGCCATCGCCTGGCTCGTGGTGCGGCAGGTCGTCACGCCCGTGCGGATGGCCGCCGGGATCGCCGAGCGGCTGTCCGCCGGACGCCTCCAGGAACGGATGAAGGTCACCGGCGAGGACGACATCGCACGGCTCGGCGAAGCCTTCAACAAGATGGCGCAGAACCTCCAGCTGAAGATCAACCAGCTGGAGGACCTGTCACGGATGCAGCGACGGTTCGTTTCCGACGTGTCGCACGAACTGCGGACACCGCTGACGACCGTACGCATGGCCGCCGACGTCATCCATGAGGCACGCGAGGACTTCGACCCGGTGACCGCGCGGTCCGCGGAACTCCTCGCCGACCAGCTCGACCGCTTCGAATCGCTGCTCGCCGATCTGCTGGAGATCAGCCGCTTCGACGCCGGCGCCGCCGCCCTCGAAGCCGAACCGATCGACCTGCGCGAGGTCGTACGCCGCGTCGTCAGCGGGGCCGCGCCGCTCGCCGAACGCAAGGGCACGGCCATACGGGTCCTCGGCGACCAGCAGCCCGTCGTCGCCGAGGCCGACGCACGCCGCGTCGAACGCGTCCTGCGCAACCTCGTCGTCAACGCCGTGGAGCACGGCGAGGGCAAGGACGTCGTCGTCAAACTCGCCTCGGCGGGCGGCGCCGTCGCCGTCGCCGTACGCGACTACGGCGTCGGACTCAAGCCCGGCGAGGCCACACGCGTCTTCAGCCGCTTCTGGCGGGCCGACCCGGCACGCGCGCGTACCACCGGCGGCACCGGACTGGGCCTGTCCATCGCCCTCGAGGACGCCCGACTGCACGGCGGCTGGCTGCAGGCCTGGGGCGAACCCGGCGGCGGCTCACAGTTCCGCCTGACGCTGCCCAGGACCGCCGACGAGCCGCTCCGGGGCTCCCCCATACCCCTGGAGCCCAAGGACTCACGCCGCAACCGCGGACTCGACGACGCCGGCCTGCCCCGCCACTCGGGCGAGAAGAGCGCCACCGTGCCCGTACAGGCGGTCGGCGAGCAACTGGCTCCGCTCACGCCCCGCACGACCACGATCGCCCCCACCGCCGACCCCACGGCGCTGCCCGGCAACGGCGCACGCGTCGTACCCCGCCCCACCTCCGGAGCACGCCGGCAGGACGACCCGCCCGCCACGAGCACGGCGCGCGACGAGGCAGCGGACGGGGCGGACGCGGGAGCAAAGGGCTCGGACGAGCAAGGGGAGGCATTTCGTGGGCGCTGACCGCCAGGGGAGACACCGGCGCACGCCGGGACGCGCGGCGGTGTACGCCGCCTGTGGCGTCGTACTGCTCGCAGGGTGCGCCTCGATGCCCGACAGCGGTGACCTGCGAGGTGTGGAGTCCACCCCCCGCCAGGACACACAGGTACGGGTGTTCGCCATGCCACCCCGCGACGACGCACCGCCCCTGGAGATCGTCCAGGGCTTCCTCGAAGCACTCACCAGCGACGACCCGCGCTACTCCACCGCCCGCCAGTACCTGACCACCCGGGCCGCCCAGCGATGGGAACCGGAGCGCGCCACGACGGTCCTCGCCGACGGGCCCGGAGCCGAGGCCGACCGGTCCGAGGGCCGCGGCGACGCCGACGACGACACCTTCACCCTCACCGGTACCAAGGTCGCCACCATCGACGCACAGCAGTCGTACGCGCCCGCCTCCGGCCCCTACAGCCAGACCGTGCACCTCACCCGCGACAAGAAGACCGCGCAGTGGCGCATCGACGCACTGCCCCAGGGCGTCGTCATGGGCAAGTCGGACTTCCAGCGCAACTACATGTCCGTCAACAAGTACTACTTCGCCTCCGACATCACCTCGGTCGGCTCAGGACAGCCCGTGGCCGTCGCCGACCCCGTCTACGTGCGCGAACGCGTCGACCCCACGACCCAGATGGTGCGCTCCCTGCTCAACGGGCCCACCAGCTGGCTGCGGCCCGTCGTCAGGTCCAGCTTCCCCACCGGCACCGCGCTGCCCAAGGGCGTCACGTCGCTCACGCCCGACGACCAGAACAAACTCACCGTGCCGCTCAACGACAAGGCGGCCCGCATCGGGCACGGCAAGTGCGACGAGATGGCCGCACAGCTGCTGTTCACCTTGCAGAGCCTCACCCCCACCGTCGACGAGGTCGAGCTGCGCGCGGGCGGCAGACAACTGTGCGTCCTCAGCGACGACCGCGTCACGGCCGTGGCCGAACGCGGCGCGGAGACGAGCCCCGACCACCTGTACTTCATCGACGGCCGCCACCGGCTCGTCCGCCGGACGAGCAACGGCGGCAGCAGCGCGAAGGCCGAGCCCGTCCCCGGAGCGCTGGGCGACGGCAGCAAGGCCCTGCGCTCCGTGGCCGTGGCCCGCGACGAACGCAGCGCCGCAGGTGTCTCCCTCGACGGCAAGGCCCTCTACGTCACCTCCACGGTCGCCGGCAGCGCCCTCGGCACACCCGTCCTGCAGAGCAGCGGCAAGACCGAGACCGACCGGCTGACCACTCCCAGCTGGGACGCCCAGGGCGACCTGTGGATCGCCGACCGCGACCCCGCCGCCCCTCGCCTCCTCCTGCTGGAGAAGGGCGGCGGTCAGCCCCTCGAAGTGCTCACCCCCGCGCTCGACGGGCGGATCAACGCCGTACGTGTCGCCGCCGACGGAGTACGGATCGCGCTCGTTGTGGACAAGGGCGGCAAACAGTCCCTGCTCATCGGGCGGATCGAACGGGACAGGAGCGCGGAACAGCCCGTCGTCTCCGTCCAGGAACTGCGCTCCGCGACACCCGAGCTGGAACAGGTCACCACCATGTCCTGGGCCGGGGACAGCCGGCTCGTCGTCGTCGGACGCGAGGCCGGCGGCATCGATCAGGTGCAGTACGTGCAGTGCGACGGCTCCATCCCCGAGACGGGAACACCGCCCGGCCTCACCGAGGTGACCAGCATCGCCGCCTCCGAGGACGGCGAGGCGCCGCTCTTCGCCACCTCCAAGGACGGGCTGCTGTGGCTGCCCGGGGGGAGCGGGTGGCGGACCTTGAAGGAGACCGCTTCGGTCGCGTTCTATCCCGGGTGATCGGTCGGTCTTCTCGGCTGACCGATGTGGGTGACTGCTGCTCGGGTTCCTTTGCGTGGGGTGATTGTGTGGGGCCCGCTGACTGTGGGGGTCCGCTGGTGTGGGTCGGTCGGCCGGACTGTGGGGGCCGGCTGACGTGTGGGCCGGCTGGACTGTGGGGCCGAGCGCGTGGGATGAGTCGAGCGACCGCCTCGGACGGCCTGATGACCGTCCGCCCGCGAGTTGTCCACAGGCCGTTTTCCACAGGGGTGGCCGACTGCTGCCCGTAGCGGCACAGTAGGGGCGTGGAAGGCGTTCGGCGATGGTGGCAGGAGCTCACCGGCCTCGTCCTGCCGGCCGAGTGCGGCGGCTGCGGACGAGCCCGTACGGTGCTCTGCCCCCAGTGCCGCGCCGCACTCGGCGGAAGCGCGCCGCGCCGGGTGCGGCCGGTGCCCGCGCCGCCCGGGCTGCCCGCCGTGCACGCGGCGGCCCGCTACGCGGACGAGGTGCGGGCGATGCTGCTGGCCCACAAGGAACGCGGGGCGCTGACACTGGCGCGACCGCTGGGAGTGGCGTTGGCGGGGGCGGTGTGGGTGGGGTTGGGGGAGGTGGGGGAGGGGGAGGGGCCCCCATCCCCCGGACACGAACGCGGCGTCGGCCCCGGATACGAACGTGGCTTTGGGCCCGGATACGAACACGGACGCCAACCCGGACCCGCCCCCGGACCCGCCCCCGGACACCGACGCGGATTCCGACCCGGACACCACGTACTCCTCGTCCCCGTCCCCTCCGCCCCTCGAGCCGTCCGGGCCCGTGGTCACGATCCCGCCCGTCGTATCGCCCTCGCGGCTGCCGGTGAGCTGCGCAGGCTGGGGGTGTCGGTGCGGGTGGCGGCGGTGCTGCGGCAGCGGCGGGTGGTGGCGGACCAGTCGGGGCTCAGCTCGCGGCAGCGGCTGGAGAACCTGGTGGGCGCGCTGACGGTCGTGCCCGGTGGTGCGCGGGTGCTGTGCGGAGGGCCGGTGGTCGTCGTCGACGACCTCGTCACGACGGGTGCCTCGCTCGCGGAGGCGGCCCGTGCGGTGCGGGCGGCGGTGGCGCAGGAGCGGTCGGCCGGCAGGGCGGAGGTCGTCAGGGCCGGCGGAGCGGCGGACGGCGTCGCCGAGGCGGTGGCATCCGGCAGGGCCGCCGGCACGGTGCTGTCCGGGAGGGGTGGTGGGGCGGTCGCGTGGACGGAACGTGGTGAAGGTGCGATGGCCGTGTACGGAGGCGTCACTCGGGAAGGCAGAGAGGTACGGCCGTCCGGAGCACGGGAAGGAGGTGCGGGCCTGGTGCCGGCGGGGCCGGTGGGCGCCGGCGGTGCGGGTGAGGTGGTCTGCGCGGCAGTGGTGGCAGCGCCGCCGGACTCCTTCGAAATAGACCGGAACTGCCGAAGAACGTGACTCGTTGCAGCTAATGAGAGGGTCAATTCACCTGAACGGAGGTACGCCGCAGTAGAGGGTGACGACATCCGTCCGGGCGAGATATGTTCGGTTGTGAGGGAAAGCCGCAGGCCACACCTCTCAATTCCGAATGCCGTGCCGCGGTTTTCGGCATTTCACCCGCGGCACCTGGGGTGAGAGCTCGCCCATGGGGGAGGAGGAGGTGGAAGTCACCGAGTCCGAGGTTCCGGGGTTCACCGGAGCCTGGTGCAAAAGGGAGATGCTCCGCCGTTGATGCGGAGCGATCCGGGAACGGAGTTCTGCGTGGACATCGTCGTCAAGGGCCGCAAGACCGAGGTGCCCGAGCGGTTCCGCAAGCACGTGGCCGAGAAGCTGAAGCTGGAGAAGATCCAGAAGCTCGATGGCAAGGTGATCAGCCTCGACGTCGAGGTGTCCAAGGAGCCCAACCCCCGACAGGCAGACCGGAGCGACCGAGTGGAGATCACGCTCCGCTCCCGCGGTCCGGTGATCCGGGCGGAGGCAGCGGCCAGCGACCCGTACGCGGCACTCGACATGGCCGCGGAGAAGCTGGACGCCCAGCTGCGCAAGCAGCACGACAAGCGCTACACGCGGCGCGGCGCGCGCCGGATCTCGGCAGCGGAGGTCTCCGACCACGTCCCGGGCGTCGCGACCCTCAGCGGCAACGGCCTTCCCGTCCCGGCCGAGGAACCCGACAGCGTGCCCACCAAGAAGATCGGCTCGCTGGAAGTGCAGGGCGACGGCCCCCTCGTGGTGCGCGAGAAGACCCACGTCGCCGCCCCGATGACCCTGGACCAGGCCCTCTACGAGATGGAACTGGTCGGGCACGACTTCTACCTCTTCGTCGACTCCGAGACGAAGGAACCCAGCGTTGTTTACCGGCGGCACGCCTACGACTACGGCGTGATCCACCTCAGGACGGACACGATGGTCACGCAGGCGCACGCGCCCGAGGCAGGCGGCGCGCTGGGCGGATGACCCGGTCCTGTGACAGCTGATCAGGTGCCCCTGGAGCGCCCTTGCGCCCCCAGGGGCACCCGTGTGCGACCCCTTCGCGCACCGCTCTGTCACCGTGTTGTCGTCCAGGCATGAAATCATGGCGGCAACGGCTCAACCGGTGGGTCGTTGCCTTGCGTTGGCGATGGCACAGGACCACGGCCACAGCCTTCAGGGGGAGGAACGATGGCGGACAGCTTCGGACCGATGCATGACGGGGATGCCGTCGACGGCGTCGTCGGCACGGGCCCGGATGCGGGCACTCCCCGCAAGGAACCGATCAGAGTCCTTGTGGTGGACGATCACGCCCTGTTCCGTCGGGGACTGGAGATCGTGCTCGCGGCCGAGGAGGACATCCAGGTCGTGGGCGAGGCGGGTGACGGCGCCGAGGCCGTGGACAAGGCGGCCGATCTGCTGCCGGACATCGTGCTGATGGACGTACGGATGCCGAAGCGCGGGGGTATCGAGGCGTGCACCTCCATCAAGGAGGTGGCTCCCAGCGCGAAGATCATCATGTTGACGATCAGCGATGAGGAGGCCGATCTCTATGACGCGATCAAGGCGGGTGCGACGGGATATCTCCTGAAGGAGATTTCCACCGACGAGGTCGCGACGGCGATTCGCGCCGTGGCCGACGGGCAGTCGCAGATCAGTCCTTCGATGGCGTCGAAACTGCTCACCGAGTTCAAGTCGATGATCCAGCGGACGGACGAGCGCCGGCTCGTGCCGGCGCCGCGGTTGACGGATCGGGAGCTCGAGGTGCTCAAACTCGTCGCCACGGGAATGAACAACCGGGACATCGCCAAGGAGTTGTTCATCTCCGAGAACACCGTGAAGAACCACGTGCGCAACATCCTGGAGAAGCTGCAGCTGCACTCCAGGATGGAGGCGGTGGTGTACGCGATGCGGGAGAAGATCCTCGAGATCAGGTAGCCCGGCGGTGGTCAGGTGAGGGCGCGGGTGACCTCCTTGGTGAGGGGGGCGCGCAGGTCGGGGGCGTCGACGCGTTCCACCCGTACGTCCGTGCAGTCGACCCAGGTGGCCGCCTCGGCGAGGGCCTGCGCGACGGCCGGGACCGCTTTCGGGCCGTCCAGGGTGACCTGCTTGGCGACGAGGGTGCGGCCTTCGCGGGCCGGGTCGACGCGGCCGACGAGTCGGCCGCCGGCCAGCACCGGCATGGCGAAGTAGCCGTGGACGCGCTTCTGTTTGGGGACGTACGCCTCCAGGCGGTGGGTGAAGCCGAAGATGCGTTCGGTGCGGGCCCGCTCCCAGATGAGGGAGTCGAAGGGGGACAGCAGTGTGGTGCGGTGCCGGCCGCGCGGGGGTGTCCCCAGGGCTGCCGGGTCGGCCCAGGCCGGTTTGCCCCAGCCCTCGACGGTGACGGGGACCAGGCCGGAGTCGGCGATCACCGCGTCGACCTGTTCGCCCTTGAGGCGGTGGTAGTCGGCGAGGTCCGCGCGGGTGCCGACGCCGAGGGACTGGCCGGCCAGGCGGACCAGGCGGCGCAGGCATTCGGTGTCGTCGAGTTCGTCGTGCAGGAGGTCGGCCGGGACGGCGCGTTCGGCGAGGTCGTACACGCGTTTCCAGCCGCGGCGTTCGACGCAGACGACCTCGCCGTACATGAGGGCGCGTTCCACGGCGACCTTGGTGCCGGACCAGTCCCACCATTCGCTGGTCCTCTTCGCGCCGCCCAACTCCGTGGCGGTGAGGGGGCCCTCGGTGCGGAGCTGCTTGATGACCTGGTCGTAGGTGCCCTCGGGGAGGTGGTGGTTCCAGTGGGGGCGGTTGCGGTAGGCGCGGCGGCGGAAGGCGAAGTGGGGCCATTCCTCGATGGGGAGGATGCAGGCGGCGTGGGACCAGTACTCGAAGGCGTGGGTGCCCTTCCAGTAGGCGTTCTCGACCGCGGTGCGGCCTACGGCTCCCAGGCGGGCGTAGGGGATGAGTTCGTGGGAGCGGGCGAGGACGGAGATGGTGTCGAGTTGGACGGCGCCGAGGTGGCGCAGGACGCCGCGGACGCCGGCTCTGCGGTCGGGCGTGCCGAGGAAGCCTTGCGCCCGTAGCGCGATGCGGCGGGCTTCGTCTGCGGAGAGCTCTGCGGTCGGGCGCGGGGTCGTCATGGTGCGCACGATAGGGGGCGGGTCTGACAGGCGGCACTGAGCTGCGGGTTCGTGGAAGGGGGCGGAGGTGCGCGGGGGTGTCGCTCGCGCTCAGGTCTCGGACGGGGTGCCCGGTGCCGGCAGGTACGGTGCCGCGGAGGGCAGGCCCAGGTCGGACGGGAGCAGGGAGCCGACCCAGCAGTCGCGGCGTACTCCTTTGTTGTTGATGGCGGAGCGCAGGGTGCCCTCCAGGGTGAATCCGGCGTGTCGCGCGACCTCGAGGGAGGCGGTGTTGCCGACTTCGGCGCGCCATTCGACGCGGTCGACGGCGAGGTCGGTGAAGGCCCAGCGGGAGGCGGTGAGGGTGGCCTCCGTGGTGTAGCCGTGGCCGCGGTGTTCCTTGGCGGTCCAGAAGCCGATCTCGGCGGTGCCGAGGGAGCGCATGGTGAGGCTGTTGACGCCGACGAGGGTTCCGCCGGGGAGGAAGATCCCGAAGGTGAACATGGAGCTGGTGGCCCAGCCTTCGGGGGCGAGTTGTTCGGTGAAGCTGCGGGCGTGTTCGGGGAGGTAGGGCGAGGGAATGGTGGTCCAGCGCTGGATGTCGGGGTCCTGGGCGGCGGCGTGGAGGGCGTCGGTGTCCTGGGGGCCGAGCGGGCGCAGGACGAGGCGGTCGGTGGTGAGGGTGACGGGCTGCATCGGCTGATTCTGCGCGGGGGTGTGCCGTGGACGCCAGATTTCGCGGTGTGTGAGCGGGTGATCACCATGCGCGCGATTCGTTCGCCGGGCGCGGCACCATCCGCGGGGCCCGGCCGTTGTTCTGTTCGGAGAAGGAAATGCAAGCCGTGCGCGACCGTGTGCGGTCCTCGCCGCGCCAGGCCTCCCGGCACGGCGGGGTCCTCGCATACGATGGCCGTTGCTCAGTAAGTCAAATGGAAACCGACCGTCCCAGGCCCGACCGGCAAGGAGACCAACCCCCGTGTCCGTCCTCTCGAAGATCATGCGTGCAGGCGAAGGCAAAATCCTGCGCAAGCTGCACCGCATCGCGGACCAGGTCAACTCCATCGAAGAGGATTTCGTCGACCTCTCCGACGCCGAGCTGCGGGCCCTCACCGATGAGTACAAGCAGCGGTACGCCGATGGTGAGAGCCTCGACGACCTGATGCCGGAGGCGTTCGCCACGGTGCGTGAGGCGGCCAAGCGTGTCCTCGGCCAGCGTCACTACGACGTTCAGCTGATGGGTGGCGCCGCCCTGCACATGGGTTACGTCGCCGAGATGAAGACCGGTGAGGGCAAGACCCTGGTGGGTACGCTGCCCGCTTATCTGAACGCCCTCTCCGGGGACGGCGTCCACCTGATCACGGTCAACGACTACCTGGCCGAGCGCGACTCCGAGATGATGGGCCGCGTCCACAGGTTCCTGGGTCTGAGTATCGGCTGCATCCTGGGGAACATGACGCCGGCGCAGCGTCGTGAGCAGTACAGCTGCGACATCACGTACGGCACGAACAACGAGTTCGGTTTCGACTACCTCCGCGACAACATGGCGTGGTCGAAGGAGGAGCTGGTCCAGCGCGGGCACAACTTCGCCATCGTCGACGAGGTCGACTCGATCCTCATCGACGAGGCGCGGACGCCGCTGATCATCTCCGGCCCCGCCGACCAGGCCACCAAGTGGTACGGCGACTTCGCCAAGCTGGTGACGCGCCTCAAGCGCGGCGAGCCCGGTAACCCGCTGAAGGGGCTCGAGGAGACCGGCGACTACGACGTCGACGAGAAGAAGCGCACGGTCGCCATCCACGAGGCCGGTGTCTCCAAGGTCGAGGACTGGCTGGGCATCGACAACCTGTACGAGTCGGTGAACACGCCGCTGGTGGGCTACCTGAACAACGCCATCAAGGCGAAGGAGCTCTTCAAGAAGGACAAGGACTACGTCGTCATCGACGGCGAGGTCATGATCGTCGACGAGCACACCGGTCGTATCCTCGCCGGCCGTCGTTACAACGAGGGCATGCACCAGGCGATCGAGGCGAAGGAAGGGGTGGACATCAAGGACGAGAACCAGACGCTCGCGACGATCACCCTGCAGAACTTCTTCCGCCTGTACAACAAGCTGTCCGGCATGACCGGTACGGCGATGACCGAGGCCGCCGAGTTCCACCAGATCTACAAGCTCGGCGTGGTCCCGATCCCGACGAACCGGCCGATGGTGCGCAAGGACCAGTCGGACCTGATCTACCGCACCGAGGTCGCGAAGTTCGAGGCGGTCGTCGACGACATCGCGGAGAAGCACGAGAAGGGTCAGCCGATCCTCGTCGGCACGACGTCGGTCGAGAAGTCCGAGTACCTGTCGCAGCAGCTCAGCAAGCGCGGTATCCAGCACGAGGTGCTGAACGCCAAGCACCACGAGCGTGAGGCGCAGATCGTCGCCCAGGCCGGCCGCAAGGGCGCCGTGACCGTCGCCACCAACATGGCCGGTCGCGGTACGGACATCAAGCTCGGCGGCAACCCGGAGGACCTCGCCGAGGCGGAGCTG
This sequence comes from Streptomyces sp. NPDC051315, assembly GCF_044455165.1. Lineage (NCBI taxonomy): Bacteria > Bacillati > Actinomycetota > Actinomycetes > Kitasatosporales > Streptomycetaceae > Streptomyces > Streptomyces sp. NPDC051315. The sequence goes on along the minus strand of NZ_JBITEN010000007.1, from coordinate 355,654 downwards.
CGTCAGCGTGGCCTCGACCCGGAGGAGCACATCGAGGAGTGGGCCGCGGCCCTGCCGGCCGCCCTGGAGAAGGCCGAGCAGGCAGTCAAGGCGGAGAAGGACGAGGTCGAGGCGCTCGGCGGGCTGTACGTGCTGGGCACCGAGCGGCACGAGTCGCGTCGTATCGACAACCAGCTGCGGGGTCGTTCCGGCCGTCAGGGTGACCCGGGCGAGTCCCGTTTCTACCTGTCGCTGGGTGACGACCTGATGCGGCTGTTCAAGGCGCAGATGGTCGAGCGCGTGATGTCCATGGCGAACGTGCCGGACGACGTGCCGATCGAGAACAAGATGGTGACGCGTGCGATCGCGTCGGCCCAGTCGCAGGTCGAGCAGCAGAACTTCGAGACGCGCAAGAACGTCCTGAAGTACGACGAGGTCCTCAACCGGCAGCGTGAGGTCATCTACGGTGAGCGGCGCCGCGTCCTGGAGGGTGAGGACCTGCACGAGCAGATCCAGCACTTCATGGACGACACGATCGACGCCTATGTCGCCGCGGAGACCGCCGAGGGCTTCGCGGAGGACTGGGACCTGGACCGTCTGTGGGGCGCGTTCAAGCAGCTGTACCCGGTGAAGGTCACCGTCGACGAGCTGGAGGAGGCGGCGGGTGACCGGGCCGGTCTGACCGCTGAATTCATCTCCGAGTCCATCAAGGACGACATCCACGAGCAGTACGAGGCGCGTGAGGCGCAGCTCGGCTCCGAGATCATGCGTGAGCTGGAGCGGCGGGTCGTGCTGTCGGTGCTGGACCGCAAGTGGCGTGAGCACCTCTACGAGATGGACTACCTCCAGGAGGGCATCGGCCTGCGCGCGATGGCGCAGAAGGACCCGCTGGTCGAGTACCAGCGTGAGGGCTTCGACATGTTCACCGCGATGATGGACGGCATCAAGGAGGAGTCCGTCGGCTACCTGTTCAACCTGGAGGTCCAGGTGGAGCAGCAGGTCGAGGAGGTTCCGGTCGAGGACGCCGCGCCGGTCGACATGGAGAAGCAGGACGTGGTGCCGGCGCAGTCCAACGGGCGTCCGGAGATCCGTGCCAAGGGGCTGGACGTTCCGCAGCGGCGGAACCTGCACTTCTCGGCGCCGACGGTGGACGGCGAGGGCGGCACCATCGAGGGTGACTTCGACAGTGACGGTGAGCCGGTTCGCTCGGAGGCCGACGGTCTCACGCGCGCGGAGCGTCGCAAGCAGGCGAAGGCCGGGCGGCGCCGTAAGAAGTGACGCCCTGTAGGGGTTGAGGAGGGCCGGGCCACCCGTGAGGGTGGTCCGGCCCTTCTGTCTGCCTGCCCTTCTGTCTGCCCTCTGTCCGCCGGTCCGTCTGTCTGCCGGGTTTCAGTCGTCCGTGGGGTGGGGCCTGCGGGGGCCGTCCAGTTCGACGGCGGTGCAGCGCCAGCGGCGGTCGGTGCCGAGTTCCAGCCGGAAGGCCATGGCGCGCAGGCGGTCGCCGGCGCCGATGCGGGCGAAGGCCTCGATGGCGCCGGGGCGGGGCATGTCGTACCCGATGTCGCGGATGACGGGGCGGATGCCGTGGGTGGTGCGCAGCGGGCCGCGCTCGGCGAGGTGTGCCAGGTCGTCGTAGGCCCGGCCGAGGGTGTGGCGGAGCATGGAGTGGACGGGGCGCTGGCCGCTGAGCACGGCGAGGAGGAGGTCGGCGAAGAGGTCGGTGGGGCGGGGGCTGTGGGGGTGCGGGGGCAGGGCGAGGGGCCGGCGGGGGCCTTGGGCCGGGACGGTGGCGGGTGTGGTGGTCGGGGTCGTGCGGGTGAGGGTGGTGGTCGGGAGGCGGTGGTCGGTGGGGCGGGTGGGGGAGTCGGCCGGGGCCCCCGGCGGGCGGCTGCCGTGGCGGGTGGTGCGGGGTGTGCCGTTCTTCGGGGCGTGGGGTGGTGTGCCGGCGGGGCGGCGGGTGTCGCGGCGGCCCGGCGGGCGGGTACCGGGGGTGTGCTGGGCCCTGGTCATGACCTTGTTCATGGGTGTCCCCGTTCGGTGGCCCGGTCATGGTGTCTACCGGGCGGTAACTTGCTGTTGTGGATCTTGTACGGGGTGGCGGCGTGTGACGGCAAGGGCGCGGAGAGTCGCCGGAGGGCTCCGGGGAGATTCACCTATCAGGGTGGTCGGAGGCCGGAAAACCCCGAGAGGGCGGGCGCGGTTGGGGTGAGTTCCGGGCCGTGGGGTTGACGGGTACGGGCCTTCGGCGAAGACCCGAAAGGGGACTCCCGCACGTATCCTGAAGGCGCTCCGGAGGTACGGGACCTGTCCGTGCCGGGGCATCGAGCGGAGTATCCGACCAGGAAAGAGCGGCCCACCATGCGCGTCTACGTCCCCCTGACCCTCCCCGGTCTCGCCGAGGCGCACAAGACGGGGCAGCTGGGGTCCGGGCCGCTCGTCGCGTACGCCGTCACGCCCGCGCTGCGTGAGTGGTACCTCTCCGACGACATCGAGGAACTGGAGTACGCGGCCCTCAGCCGGGCCGCGCTCGCCTCGCTGCGGCTGCTGGCGGCGGACCCGGCCGCACCGCGGCGCCGGGTCGTGGTCGCCGTGGACGTGCCCGACGGGACCGCCACGGCCGACCCGGACCGAGGGCTCGACCCGGCCGCGCTCGGCGAGGTGCGGGTGGCCGGGGCCGTACCCCTGGCCAAGGCGGCTTCGGTGCATGTCGACCACGGGGAAGCGGAGGCGGACGTGGCCGCGGCGGCCCAGGCGCTGCCGGCGGCGGACGGCGGCGACGACGACGCGCAGTTCGTGGTGGACGGCGCCGAGGACCATGAGCTGCTGTGGTTCGCCACGCAGGAGATCCCCAACCTCGTGGGGGCCGGGGGCTGAGCTGCTACCTGGCGACGACCGGGGGCGGCGGGTCCGGGCGCTGGGCTGCGGCCAGGGCGGACTGTGGGGGCCGGGGATGAGCTGCCGCCCGTGGGTTCACCGGGGGCGGGCCGGGAACTGGGCTGCGGCCAGGGCGGACCGTGGGGGCCGGGGACTGAGCCGCCGCCCGGCGCCGACCGGAGGTCCGAGGGCCCAGCCGCCGCTCGGGGCCGACCCGTCGGGGACTCAGCCGCCGCCCCGGGCCGACCCGTCCGGGGACTGAGCCGGGGCCGACCGGGCCGTCGTGCCGCCAGTTCTCTTGATTGTCAGTGGCGGTGGGTACGTTTACGGGCATGGGGAAGTCAGCGGCGCACATCGTCTGGGACTGGAACGGCACACTGTTCCACGACAACGACGCGATCATCGGGGCGACGAACGCGGCGTTCGTCGAGCTGGGGCTGGAGCCGATCACACTGGAGCGGTACCGCTCGCTGTACTGCGTGCCGGTGCCGAAGTTCTACGAGCGGCTGATGGGCAGACTGCCCACCGACGCCGAGTGGGAGGTCATGGACGACGTCTTCCACCGGTATTACGCCGAGCACCGGGTGCGGTGCGCGCTCACCGACGGGGCGGCCGAGCTGCTCGCGCGGTGGCGGTCGGCGGGGGGCAGCCAGTCGCTGCTGAGCATGTACGTGCACGAGGAGCTGGTTCCGCTGGTGCGTGGCTTCGGGATCGAGCCGCACTTCCTCCGGGTCGACGGGCGGACCGGGCCGTCCGGGGGCAGCAAGGCGGAGCACATGGTGCGCCACCTCCGGGAGCTGGCCGGGATCGACCCGCAGCGCACGGTGGTGATCGGGGACGCCGCCGACGACGCGGTGGCGGCGCTGCACGTGGGAGCGCGGGCCGTGCTGTACACCGGCGGTTCGCACGGCCGGGCCAGCCTCGAGGAGGTGGGGGTGCCGGTCGTGGACACGCTGGAGGAGGCCGTCGAGATGGCGGAGGGCATGGCCGCCTGACACGGACGCGAGGGACGGTGAGGTGCGGCGCCCCGGAGGGCGCCGCGCTGACGGGGTGGGTCAGGTCGCCGGTGCCTTCGCGCGCAGCACGGTGAGGAACGCGCGAATCCAGGCCGGGTGGTCCGGCCAGGCGCGGGAGGAGACCAGGGTGCCGTCGACCACCGCCTCGGTGTCCTGGAAGGTGGCGCCGGCGGTCTGCATGTCGAGCTCCAGCGCCGGGTACGCGGTGACGCGGCGGCCGCGCAGGCTGTCGGTGGCGGCCGTGAGGAGGGGACCGTGGCAGATCTGGGCGACCGGCTTGTCGGCGTCGAAGAACGACTTGAGGATCTTGCGGAGCTCGGGGTCGTTGCGCAGGTACTCGGGGGCGCGTCCCCCGGGTATGACCACGGCGGCGTACTGGCCGGGGTCGACCTCGGAGAAGGCCAGGTCGGCGGGCCAGGTGTAGCCGGGCTTCTCGGTGTAGGTGTCGAAGCCGGGTTCGAAGTCGTGGACGACGAACCGGAGCTGCTTGCGCGTGGGGGCCGCGATGTGGACTTCGTAACCCTCCTCGCGGAGGCGTTGGTAGGGGTAGAGGACCTCCAGGGATTCCGCTGCGTCGCCGGTGACGATGAGGATCTTCGCGGTCATGTCGGGCGGCTCCTCTCGGGCGGGCGCTCTTCCAGCACCGTGCCTCTTGGGGGCGACCCTGCCAAGAGGTGGGGGTGCTTTCAGGGTGCCCGGGGGCGGGGTGCGCGGCGACTTTTCCCCTTCACACACCGCCCGCCTCCCCGCCCCTGTGCAGAACGTCAAACTTCCACCCCCTGTTTTGTACACATACGGCTCATGACGGGCCCCCGGGGAGGAGCGATAGCCTTGGTGGCGTGATCAGCGCGATATGTCGCGGGGGCGCTGCTGCCCCTGCCCCGCGCCCGGTGACCGCGGAGGACATCCGCGGCCGGGCGCCAGTCGCTGGTCCTCGCGGGCGGGGCGGGGTCTCGACGGCCCCCAGGACGCCGTACACACCCCGGGAGCGGGCGGCGCGGAGAGCAGCGTCACACCCCCGGGCGGCGTCGAGAATGGCTGATAACCCCCCGCTCATCTCACCTTGCGGCATAGCGTCGAAGCAGACCGGAGACCCCGCGTCACGGCGTCACGTCACAGGGGAAGAGACCGTACTTCCTTCTACGTCACGCAACGGCGCGCGACAGGAGCCAGAGGACAATGCAGACCAAGCTGGACGAAGCCAAGGCCGAGCTGCTCGAGAGGGCGGCCCGGGTCGCTGAGAACAGCCCGGTCGGGGGGCACCTACCGACTGGGACGACGGGCGAGGGCACTCCGGGGATCCCGGACCACGACTCCGTGCTCTCGTTCCTCCAGCGCTACTACCTGCACACCGCCCCGGAAGACCTCACCGACCGCGACCCGGTCGACGTCTTCGGAGCCGCCTTCTCCCACTACCGGCTGGCCGAGAACCGGCCGCAGGGCACCGCGAACGTGCGCGTCCACACCCCGACCGTCGAGGAGAACGGCTGGACCTGCAGCCACTCCGTCGTCGAGGTCGTCACCGACGACATGCCCTTCCTGGTCGACTCGGTGACGAACGAGCTGACCCGGCAGGGGCGCGGCATCCACCTCGTGGTCCACCCCCAGGTCGTGGTCCGCCGCGACGTCACCGGCAAGCTCATCGACGTGCTCGCCGTGGCGCCCTCCGCCGACCTCCCGCACGACGCGCACGTCGAGTCGTGGATCCACGTCGAGATGGACCGCGAGACCGACCGCGCCGACCTCAAGCAGATCACCGCCGACCTGCTGCGTGTCCTGTCCGACGTCCGGGAGGCCGTCGAGGACTGGGAGAAGATGCGGGACGCGGCCCTGCGCATCGCCGACCGGCTCGGGGACGAGCCCGTCCCCGGTGACCTCGCCTCGCCCGAGGTGGAGGAGGCCCGCGAGCTGCTGCGCTGGCTGGCCGCCGACCACTTCACCTTCCTCGGCTACCGGGAGTACCAGCTGCGGGAGGACGACTCCCTCGCCGCCGTGCCCGGCACCGGCCTCGGCATCCTGCGCTCCGACCCGCACCACGCCGACGGCGACAGCCACCCCGTCAGCCCCTCCTTCGAGCGGCTCCCGGCCGACGCCCGCGCCAAGGCCCGCGAGCACAAGCTGCTCGTGCTGACCAAGGCCAACAGCCGGGCCACCGTGCACCGGCCGTCCTACCTCGACTACATCGGCGTCAAGAAGTTCGACGCGGACGGCAACGTCGTCGGGGAGCGGCGCTTCCTCGGCCTGTTCTCCTCCGCCGCCTACACCGAGTCCGTGCTGCGCGTGCCGGTCGTCCGGCGCAAGGTCGACGAAGTACTGCTGGGCGCCGGGTTCTCCCCCAACAGCCACGACGGGCGCGACCTGCTCCAGATCATGGAGACGTATCCGCGCGACGAGCTGTTCCAGACGCCGGTGGACGAACTCCGGTCCATCGTCACGTCCGTGCTCTACCTGCAGGAGCGCCGGCGGCTCCGCCTCTACCTGCGGCAGGACGAGTACGGCCGCTACTACTCCGCGCTGGTCTACCTGCCCCGCGACCGCTACACCACCGGCGTCCGGCTGCGGATCATCGACATCCTCAAGGAGGAACTGGGCGGCATCAGCGTCGACTTCACCGCCTGGAACACCGAGTCGATCCTGTCCCGGCTGCACTTCGTCGTCCGTGTCCCGCAGGGCACCGAACTGCCGGAGCTGTCCGACAGCGACAAGGAGCGCATCGAGGCCCGCCTGGTCGAGGCGGCCCGGTCGTGGGCCGACGCGTTCTCCGAGGCGCTCAACGCCGAACTCGGCGAGGAGCGCGCCGCGGAGCTGCTGCGCCGCTACAACAACGCCTTCCCCGAGGGTTACAAGGCCGACCACACCCCGCGCTCCGCGGTCGCCGACCTCGTCCACCTCGAACGGCTCGACGAGGAGCGCAGCTTCGCCCTCAGCCTGTACGAGCCGGTGGGCGCCGGCCCCGACGAGCGCCGCTTCAAGATCTACCGCAAGGGCGACGCGATCTCCCTGTCGGCCGTGCTGCCGGTCCTCAACCGCCTCGGTGTCGAGGTCATCGACGAGCGGCCGTACGAGCTGCGCCGCGCCGACCGCAGTGTCGCCTGGATCTACGACTTCGGCCTGCGCATCCCCCGCTCCCTGGGCGGCGGCAACGGTGACTACCTCGGCGACGACGGGCGCGAGCGGTTCCAGGAGGCGTTCGCCGCGACCTGGACCGGCAAGGCGGAGAACGACGGCTTCAACGCCCTCGTGCTGGGTGCCGGGCTGACCTGGCGGCAGGCGGTGGTGCTGCGCGCGTACGCCAAGTACCTGCGGCAGGCCGGTTCCACCTTCAGCCAGGACTACATGGAGGACACCCTCCGCACGAACGTCCACACCACGCGGCTGCTGGTGTCGCTGTTCGAGGCGCGGATGTCGCCGGACCGGCAGCGCGCCGGGCACGAGATCGTGGACGCGCTCCTGGAGGAGCTGGACGCCGCCCTCGACCAGGTGGCCTCCCTGGACGAGGACCGGATCCTGCGGTCCTTCCTCACCGTCATCAACGCGACCCTGCGCACCAACTTCTTCCAGAAGACCGCGCAGGGCACTCCGCACGAGTACGTGTCGATGAAGTTCGACCCGCAGGCCATCCCCGACCTGCCGGCGCCCCGCCCCGCCTTCGAGATCTGGGTGTACTCGCCGCGGGTGGAGGGCGTGCACCTCAGGTTCGGCAAGGTCGCGCGCGGTGGTCTGCGCTGGTCCGACCGGCGGGAGGACTTCCGCACCGAGATCCTCGGCCTGGTCAAGGCGCAGATGGTGAAGAACACCGTCATCGTGCCGGTCGGCGCCAAGGGCGGGTTCGTCGCCAAGCAGCTGCCCGACCCGGGCGTGGACCGCGACGCGTGGATGGCCGAGGGCATCGCCAGCTACAAGACGTTCATCTCCGCGCTGCTCGACATCACCGACAACATGGTCGCCGGTGAGGTCGTGCCCCCGGCGGACGTCGTCCGCCACGACGAGGACGACACCTACCTGGTGGTCGCCGCCGACAAGGGCACGGCGACGTTCTCCGACATCGCCAACGAGGTCGCGCAGTCCTACGACTTCTGGCTCGGTGACGCCTTCGCCTCCGGCGGCTCGGCCGGCTACGACCACAAGGGCATGGGCATCACCGCCCGCGGCGCCTGGGAGTCCGTCAAGCGGCACTTCCGGGAGCTGGGCGTCAACACGCAGGCCGAGGACTTCACGGTCGTCGGCATCGGCGACATGTCCGGTGACGTGTTCGGCAACGGCATGCTGCTCAGCGAGCACATCCGGCTGGTCGCCGCCTTCGACCACCGGCACATCTTCATCGACCCGAACCCCGACGCGGCCACCTCCTACGCCGAGCGCCGCCGTCTGTTCGAGCTGCCGCGCAGCTCGTGGGCCGACTACGACACCGAACTGCTGTCCGCCGGCGGCGGCGTGTTCCCGCGCACCGCGAAGGCCATCCCGGTCAACGCGCACATCCGCCAGGCCCTCGGCATCGAGGACAAGGTCACCAAGCTGACCCCGGCCGACCTGATGAAGGCCATCCTCAAGGCGCCGGTGGACCTGCTGTGGAACGGCGGCATCGGCACGTACGTCAAGGCGTCCAGCGAGTCCAACGCCGACGTCGGCGACAAGGCGAACGACTCCATCCGCGTCGACGGCGCCGACCTGCGCGTCAAGGTCGTCGGCGAGGGCGGCAACCTGGGCCTGACCCAGCTCGGCCGGATCGAGTTCGCCCGCGGCGGCGGCAAGATCAACACGGATGCCATCGACAACAGCGCGGGCGTGGACACCTCCGACCACGAGGTGAACATCAAGATCCTGCTCAACGGCCTGGTCGCCGACGGCGACATGACCGTCAAGCAGCGCAACAAGCTGCTCGCCGAGATGACCGACGAGGTCGGCCGGCTCGTCCTGCGCAACAACTACGCGCAGAACACGGCCATCGCCAACGCCCTCGCCCAGTCCAAGGACATGCTCCACGCCCAGCAGCGCTTCATGCGCCACCTGGTCCGCGCGGGCCACCTCGACCGGGCGCTGGAGTTCCTGCCCACCGACCGCCAGATCCGCGAGCGCCTCGCCACCGGCCACGGCCTGAGCAGTCCGGAGACGGCCGTCCTGCTGGCGTACACCAAGATCACGGTGTCGGACGAGCTGCTGCACACCTCGCTGCCCGACGACCCCTACCTGCGCGGTCTGCTGCACGCGTACTTCCCGACGGCGCTGCGCGAGCAGTTCGCCGAGCAGATCGAACACCACCCGCTGCGCCGCGAGATCACCACGACCGTCCTGGTCAACGACACCGTCAACACCGGCGGTACGACCTACCTGCACCGGCTGCGGGAGGAGACCGGCGCCTCGCTGGAGGAGATCGTGCGGGCGCAGACCGCGGCCCGGGCGATCTTCCGCTCGGCGCCGGTGTGGGACGCGGTGGAGGCCCTCGACAACCAGGTCGAGGCCGACGTCCAGACCCGCATCCGTCTCCACTCGCGCCGCCTGGTCGAGCGCGGCACGCGCTGGCTGCTCAACAACCGGCCGCAGCCGATCCTGATCGCCGAGACCGTCGACTTCTTCGCCGACCGCGTCGAACAGGTGTGGTCGCAGCTGACGAAGCTGCTGCGCGGCGCGGACCTGGAGTGGTGGCAGCAGATCTACGACGAGCTGACCGGTGCCGGCGTCCCCGACGAGGTCGCCACCCGGGTGGCCGGGTTCTCGTCGGCCTTCCCGGCCCTCGACATCGTGTCGGTGGCCGACCGCATGGGCAAGGATCCGCTGGACGTCGCGGAGGTGTACTACGACCTCGCCGACCGTCTGCACATCACGCAGCTCATGGACCGCATCATCGAGCTGCCGCGCGCCGACCGCTGGCAGTCCATGGCCCGCGCCTCCATCCGCGAGGACCTGTACGCGGCCCACGCGGCGCTGACCGCGGACGTCCTGGCCGTCGGCAACGGCACCTCGACGCCCGAGCAGCGCTTCAAGGCCTGGGAGCAGAAGAACGCGGCGATCCTGGGGCGGGCGCGCGCAACACTGGAGGAGATCCAGGGGTCGGAGACGTTCGACCTGGCCAACCTGTCGGTGGCGATGCGGACGATGCGGACGCTGCTGCGGACGCATTCGTAGGGCGCCGCAGCAGGTCTGGGGCGTAGGTGTGCGGAAGGGCGCTCCCCGGTGCTTCGGGGGGCGCCCTGCCGCGTTGGTGCGCCGCTTGGGGCTCGCGCGCGGCACGCCGTTTTCAGGCGGCTGTTCTCAGACGGCCGGGCGCATACGGCCGGGCGCATACGGCCGGGCCAGGCGGCCGGGGCCTGGGTGGCTCTCGGACGACCGGCTCGGCGGGGTTCGGTCGGCCGGCTCGGCGGGCTCAGGCACGCTTGCCCGGCAGGCTTCAGGCGGTCGCTCGGCGGGCTGCGGGCGGCCAGCCCCGGCCCGGCTTCAGGCCTCGCCCGGCTTCAGGTGACCGGCCCCGGCCGGGCTTCAGCCGATCCGGCCCGGCCGGGCTTCAGGCGGCCGGCGCGGGGCGCGGCTTCTTCTTCGGCTTGTCGCCGGTGAAGGCCTCGTAGGCCCGCATGACCTCCTCGGTCGGGCCGTCCATGCGCAGCTCGCCGCGCTCGAGCCACAGCACCCGGTCGCAGGTGGTGCGGATCGCGGCGTTGCTGTGGCTGACCAGGAAGACCGTGCCCGCGTGCGCGCGCATCTCCTGGATGCGCTCCGCCGAACGTGCCTGGAACCGGGCGTCACCCGTGGACAGCGCCTCGTCGATGAGCAGGACGTCGTGGTCCTTGGCGGCCGCGATGGAGAAGCGCAGCCGGGACCCCATGCCGGAGGAGTAGGTGCGCATCGGCAGGGAGATGAAGTCGCCCTTCTCGTTGATGCCGGAGAAGTCGACGATCTCCTGGTAGCGCTCCTTGATCTGCTCCCGGGACATGCCCATCGCCAGGCCGCCGAGATGGACGTTGCGCTCGCCGGTCAGGTCGCCCATGAGGGCCGCGTTGACGCCGAGGAGGGAGGGCTGCCCGTCGGTGTAGACCTTGCCGCGCTCCACCGGCAGCAGGCCCGCGACCGCCTTGAGCAGCGTCGACTTGCCGGAGCCGTTGGTGCCGATCAGGCCGATCGCCTCGCCCTTGTAGGCGACGAAGGAGACGTTCTTGACGGCGTGCACCGTGCGCACGCCCGCCGCCTTCTCGGCCTGCTTGCGGCGCAGGATGCGGTTGAGGGCGGCGGTCGCGGAGCCGCGTCCGCCGCCGGTGCCGTTGATCCGGTAGACGATGTCGACGCCGTCCACGACGACGGTGGGAACCGGTTCGCCGGTCGGTTCGGTGAGCCTCGCGTTGTCAGCCACGGCCGTACGTCTCCTCAGCCTTCCAGAAGTAGATGAAACCGCCGACGCCGACGAGCAGCGCCCAGCCGGTCGCCCAGGCCCACACGTGCGGGGGCAGCTGGCGCGCGGTGAAGGTGTCGATCAGCGCGAAGCGCATCAGGTCGATGTAGACGGCGGCCGGGTTGGCCCGCAGCAGGTCGCCGACCCAGGCCGGCAGGTCGCTGTGGTTGCTGAGCAGGTTGTCGATGCTCCACATCACGCCCGAGATGTACATCCAGGTGCGCAGGACGAACGGCATCAGCTGGGCTATGTCCGGTGTCTTGGCCCCGAGGCGCGCCAGGATCATCGAGACGCCCGCGTTGAACACGAACTGCAGCACCAGGGCGGGCACGGCCAGCACCCAGGAGAGCGCGGGCGGAACGCCGACGCAGAGCAGGATGATCACCAGCGCGGCCATCGAGAACAGCAGCTGCTGCAGCTGTTGCAGACAGAACGAGATCGGCAGCGCGGCGCGCGGGAAGTGCAGGGCCCGCACCAGGCCGATGTTGCCGGAGATCGCCCGGGTGCCCGCCATGATCGAACTCTGCGTGAACGTCCACACGAACACACCCGTCACCAGGAACGGGATGTAGTCCGCGACGCCCTTCTTGGTCTCCAGCAGGACACCGAAGATGAAGTAGTACACCGCCGCGTTCAGCAGCGGGGTCATGACCTGCCAGACCTGGCCCAGCTTCGCCTGGCTGTACTGCGCGGTGAGCTTGGCGGTGGCGAACGCGCTGATGAAGTGGCGGCGCGCCCACAGCTGGCGGACGTACCGCGGCAGGGACGGGCGGGCGCCGCTGACCGAGAGGCCGTGCCGGGCCGCGAGGGCCGCGAGGTCTTCGTGGACCACGGGCCGCGTCTGGGGCGGTGTGCTGAGGACCTGGCTCACATCCGCTGCTTTCACTCGGGGGAGGGGGGTGTGCGTGAGGCCGGCCGGCCGTCCGGCGGCGTTTCCTTACGCTTCTCTTGACGTTCTCTTACGTCGGGACGGGACCGTATCGTCGCAACGTGAGCGTAGGCCGATACGGCGTCGGAACGCAACCGTTTCGTCGTCACGGCGGTGGAGTGTCGATGCGGCGGCGAGACCGTTCCGTCCTCGGGGTGAGACCGTTCCGTCGCGCGGGCGAGACCTTTGCGTGGGGACGGGCCCGTATCGTCGCAACGGCCTATGCTGGTCGACATGACGACGAACGCCGACGGCCCCCAGACGCGTCCGCGCCGCCGGACCCCCGCCGGAGCGGCCGTGCTCCGGGAGGACGTGACGGAAGCCATCCGGGCGGCCGTGTTCGAGGAGCTGGCGACCGTCGGCTACGCCCGGATGTCCATCGAGGGCATCGCCCGGCGGGCCGGCGTGGGCAAGACCGCGGTGTACCGGCGCTGGCGCTCCAAGCTCCACCTCGTCCTGGACATCGTCTCGGCGATCGCCGTGCAGGGCCTGCCGGCGCCGGAGACGGGAAGCCTGGAGGGCGACCTGCGGGTGCTGTACGAGGTGACGTCCAGGGCGCTGCGGCACCCGGTGGCCTCGCAGATCATCCCGGACCTCCAGGCCGAGGCGGCTCGCAACCCCGAGATCGCCGAAGCGATGCAGAAGGCGCTGCGGGAGGGGCAGGAGGGGGTCGCCCTGAAGATCGTGGCGGCGGCGCGGCAGCGCGGCGAGGTCGGCACGGACCTCGACGACGAGTTGGCACTCGACCTGATCTCGGGCCCGCTCTACTGGCGCTCCGTGGTCATCCGCAGCCCGAAGCTGCCCCAGGGGTACCTGGGCGCCCTGGCCCGAGCGACCGCCGAGGCGATCAAGGCGCTGTGAGCGGCACTCACTCCGAGGCCTCTCCCGCGCGCCACGTCTACGCCCCGAGCCGCCGCGCCAGCGCTTCCAGATCGGCCGTGCGCAGCACACGGTCGCCGAAGCCGGGCAGGGGGACGTGCAGGACACGGGTCCACCGCTCAGGGACGGCCGCGGCTCCGTACACCGCGCCGGCGAGGCCGCCCGTGACCGCGGCGACGGTGTCCGTGTCGCCGCCGAGGTCGACGGCGGCGCGGACGGCGTCCTCGTAGCAGGTGGTGGTGCGCAGGGCCCAGACGGCGGAGCCCAGACAGGGCCAGACGGCCCCGTTGAACTCGGTGGCCAGGTCGGGGTGCCAGTCGGGGGCGAGGACGGTCGCGTAGCGCGTGCGGTGGTCGGGGTGCACCTCGGTCAGGGTGTCCGGGAGCGCGGCCAGCGGGTCGGCTCCCGACAGCGCGATCCGCAGCAGCTCGTGCAGGACGGCCGTGCCCTCCCAGGCCGCGGGGTCGCCGTGGGTGAGGGCGGCGAGGCGGCGGGCGGCGGCCATGGTGGCGGCGCGGCCCTCCTCCGCGAAGTACACGGCGGAGGTGGCGGCCCGCATCAACGCGCCGTTCCCGGCCGCCCGTTGGCTGCTCCGGAAGTGCGCGGCGGCGGCCGTGTCCCACGGAGCGCCGCTGCCGAGGACCGCCTCGGTCTGCAGGCCGATGTCCTTGGGCTCGGCGGCCGCCCACCGCTGGAACCGCCGGAAGACGTCCGCCGGTTCCAGCCCGCCGCACTCCAGCAGTGACTCCCCGACGAGCACCGCCATCTGCGTGTCGTCGGTCGCCTCGCCCGGGTCCCAGCCACCGCCCCCGCACATCTCGCCGCCGTGCCCGGCGGACGGGAAGCGCGCGGAGAAGGCGTCCTCGGGACCGAACTCGAAGGGTGCGCCCAGCGCGTCCCCCACGGCGGAACCGACGACGGCGCCGACGGCGCGTACGGGATCGATCACCCCGGCAGCGTACGAGACCGACCCGGCCCGCCGGACCCGCGGCTCCGCCCCCGCCCTGGACCGGCCCTCCGGGCGAGCCCCTCCCGGACCTGCCTCTCGAGACCCGCCCCGCCGGACGGCCCCTCGGAAACCGCCGCCGAACCCGCCCTTTCCGGGCCCGCCCCCCTCAGACCAGCGCCGCCTCCGGGTGCAGGCGCAGCCACCCCTCCCAGGCCGAGGTGATCATGTCCTGGACGTCGTGCTCGGCCTTCCAGCCCAGTTCGATGGTGATGCGGTCGGCGGAGGCGACGACGCGGGCCGGGTCGCCGGGGCGGCGTGGGGTGACCGTCGGAGGGCGGTCGTAACCGGTGACGGCGTTGACCACGTCGATCATCTCGCGGACGGAGACACCCTCCCCGCGGCCGATGTTGAGGGTCAGGGTGTGGCCCGGGGAGGTCCGGAGCGCGCGGGCGGCGGCGACGTGGGCCTCGGCCAGGTCGACCACGTGGATGAAGTCCCGGACGCACGTGCCGTCCGGGGTCGGGTAGTCGTCGCCGAAGATGCGCGGTGGGGCGTGCTCCGTGAGGCGTTCGAAGATCATTGGGACGAGGTTGAGGACGCCGACGTCCGCGAGTTCCGGGGTCGCCGCGCCGGCCACGTTGAAGTAGCGCAGGGCGGCCGTGGACAGGCCCGTGGCCCGGCCGGTCGCGCGGACCAGCCACTCGCCGGCCAGCTTCGTCTCGCCGTAGGGCGACATCGGCGCGCAGGGCGTCTCCTCGGTGACCAGGTCGACGTCCGGCATGCCGTAGACGGCGGCCGAGGAGGAGAAGACGAACGACGGGACCTCGGCCTCGGTGACCGCTTCGAGGAGGACTCTCAGACCCTCCACGTTCTCCCGGTAGTAGTGCAGGGGCCGGTCCACCGACTCCCCGACCCGCTTCTTCGCCGCCAGGTGGACGACACCGGTGACGGAGTGCCCGGCGAGCGTGCGGGCCATCAGCGCCCCGTCCAGCGTCGAGCCCACCACCAGGGGCACGTCGGCCGGTACGCGCTCGGCGAGGCCCGTCGACAGGTCGTCGTACACGACCGTGCGCTCACCCGCCCGGGTCATCGCCCGTACGACGTGCGCCCCGATGTAACCGGCACCGCCTGTGATCAACCACGTCATCCGGGGACCTCCCCCTCGTCGGAGTCGTCTCACAGTGAAGCAGTCGGCGGGCCCTCCCGCAGGGCCTGTGGACAACTCTCCGCACCGGATGCGGCACGGAGGGTGTCCGCGCATCCGGCGTCACCGCCGTCCGTGTCCGAGGCCGTCCGCTGCCCCTGGTCAGCGGCCCGGCTCCCCCTCCACGTCCGCCTCCACCGCCGCCGAGTCCAGCGCGGCTGTCAGCCGGTCCAGGCGTTCGCGCAGTTCGCGGATCTCCTCCACGCCGAAGCCCGTCGCACCGGCGATCCGGCGGGGGACCCGCAGCGCGCGCTCCCGCAGTGCGGTGCCCTCCTCGGTCGGCCGGACCACCACCGAGCGCTCGTCGCGGGTGCTGCGCTCGCGCCGCACCAGTCCGGCCGACTCCAGGCGCTTCAGCAGAGGCGAGAGCGTGCCGGAGTCCAGGCGCAGGTGCTCGCCCAGCTTCTTGACGGGCAGTTCGCCCTCCTCCCACAGCACCAGCATCACCAGGTACTGCGGGTAGGTCAGCCCGAGCTCCTTGAGGATCACGCGGTACACGCCGTTGAAGGCGCGCGAGGCGGCGTGCAGGGAGAAGCAGATCTGGCGGTCCAGCCGGAGCCAGTTCTCCTCGGAGGTCTCGGCGGCGGTGGCGGGAGTCGACGTCGCGGTCATGTCTCCAGAGTAGCTCTCGCCGGACGATTTAGTTGTGCACAATTTAATTGTGTGCTCTACTGGAGCTCGTGAGGCGGCCCGGACGCGGACAGCGCGAGGGCCGACCCCCTGACACCGATTTCCGAGAGGGATGGTTCATCCATGGACGCGCTCTACACCGCAGTCGCCACCGCCACCCACGGCCGTGAGGGGCGCACCGTCAGCTCCGACGGGAAGATCGACCTCGCGCTGGCCATGCCGGTGGAGCTGGGCGGCAACGGTCAGGGCACCAACCCCGAGCAGCTCTTCGCCGCCGGGTACGCCGCCTGCTTCGGCAGCGCCCTCGGCCTGGTCGGCCGCCAGGCGAAGGTCGACGTCAGCGACGCCGCCGTGACCGCCGAGGTCGGCATAGGCAAGCAGGGCGAGGGCTTCGGCCTCAAGGTCGCGCTCCGCGTCGAGCTGCCGGACAGCGTGGACGAGGAGACCGGCCGCAAGCTGGTCGAGCAGGCCCACCAGGTCTGCCCCTACTCCAACGCCACCCGCGGCAACATCGAGGTCGACCTCGTCATCGAGTAGTCGGCACCCCTCACCCGACCCGCGCCAGCACCTCGCCCGTCCGCCGGCTCCACGCGACCACCACCGCCTCCTCGGGCACCGGCTGCCGGCGTGTGAGCAGCAGCCAGCGGACACGGTGGCGGCGGGCGATCGCCGACCGCTCGGCGCGGGTCGACGCCGGGGAGAGGTAGGCCCGCACGTCGGCGAGCCTGCGCAGCCGCTCCCGCTCCTCCAGCGCCGCGTCCGGCCAGGCGGGCGCGGCGAGGTTCGGCCCGTACCCGGCGATCGCGTGGACGGCGTAGTACCCGTCGGTGATCACCACCTCGCCGGGCCCGATGTGCCGCGCGGCCCAGTCGTACGAGGGCCAGCGCGGCGGCTGCTCGAAGCCGACCGGATCCAGCGCGCGCGGTACGACCGCCCCGGCGTGCACGGTGAAGAAGCCCAGGCAGGCCGCGCCCGCCGCGACCACCCCCAGCACCCTGCGCCCCGCGCCCCACGGCCGGGATGCCGCCAGTTCCACCGCGAGCGCGAACTGCGGCGGCACGAGGGTGAGCCCGAGAATCCGCCCGTAGGTGTAGTGGCCGCTGACCCAGCCGTACGACACCACCAGGCAGTCGGCGGCGAACAGCAGCACCAACGGGTCGCGTGCCGAGCGCCGCCCGCGCAGCCACAGCGCAGGCAGACCCAGCAACGCCAGTCCGAAACGCCCCGTGAGCCCCTCGTACAGCCGCCGGTGCATCGCGTCCACGCTGTCGTCGCCCGCCAGCGCGAACACGTCGAAGTACGGCCACGCCACCGCGACCAGCAGCGCCACGGCACCCACGACCGCCCACCGCAGCGCCACCGCCGGCCGCCAACCCCGCTGCCACCCCAGGACGAAGGCCGCGCCGCCGGTCACCGCCGCGATCGACGTGATCGGATGCACCAGCAGGATCACCCCGTACAGCGCGCCCAGCGCCGCGTACCCGGGGAGGCCGCGCAGCCCGCCCGGCCCCACGAACCGCACCCGGCGCCCGTCACGCGCGCGTGCGCCCGTCAGCGCCCACGCCCAGAAGGCGAGCCCGATGGCGAAGGTGGACGGATAGCCGAGGTTGCCGGTCATCGACATCAGCCCCAGATAACCGCTCCACCAGGCCCGTTCGGTGCCCCACAGCAGGGTCATCGCGGCCAGGGCGAGCACCGGCGCCCACGGCCGGGGCGTCAGCACGCGCGTGAAGCGGCCGATCCCGGCCAGCAGCACCAGCAGGTTCACCGGCCCGGCGACCCGCAGCACCTCCCAGCCCGTCAGTCCGGTCAGCCGGGCCACCGCGCCCTCGGCCACCGCGTACGGCGAGTAGTAGGGGCTGCCCGCGCCCGGCAGGTCCGCCATCGGATGGCGCGGGTCCAGCAGATCGGCCGTCAGCCGCTCGACGACCGCCGCGTGCTGCCCGGCGTCGCAGCACAGCGGCACCCGCCAGTACGCCAGCGACATCACCAGCCAGAACAGGAGCCCGAAGACCTGATACGGCGTCGGACGCCCCACGCGCCCGCCGCGCAGCGCCGTCGCACCGCGTACGGCGCGTCGGGTGAGGACGTCGACGCTCATCGGACGGCGGGGGGAAGGGACATGGGGGGCATTCGCCGTATGTTCCCGCCCGGGTCAACGGCCTTGCCGGCCGTCACCTCATCGAGTGAGCCCGGTCGGTCCCCTCCTGCACCGGCAGCGCGATGCCCTCCCGGAGGCGGGACTCCAGCAGCAGCGGCACGCCCAGCACCGGCAGCAGCCACGCCAGCACGATCAGCCTGCCGCCCCAGATGTTGATGTCGGGGTGCCCGGCCTGGGTGAGGAACCCGGTGCAGGCGGCGGCGAGCACCACGGCACCGGCAGCCCGGCGCCGCCCGCGCGCCACCCCCCACGCCCCGGCCGCGAGCGCCGCCAGGAACAGCGGCTCCCACAGCTGCCGCCGCAGCCACTCCACCCAGAAGTTGCCCTGCAGCTGGAAGAACTCCGGCCACACGCGTGTGCGGTCGGGCCGGGCGAAGTGGTGGGTCAGCAGGTCCTGGAGGCTCTCCGACTCCGACGGGTAGTGCAGCACGCGCGCCAGCAGCACCGTCCCCAGCGCCCCGCATCCGCCCGCGACGGCGACCACGACGGCCCCGCGCCCCACCGGCCGGCCGCACCGACGGCGCCGTACCGCGATCAGCGCGCCCGCACCCGCCAGGCCCGCCCCGAGGAACAGGGCCTGCGAGTGCTTGACGGTGAACAGGGCGGCCAGCGCGCCGCCCACCAGCCACCCCCCGGCCCGCACCCGCCCGTCCAGGGCCAGCACACATCCCCACACCGCCGCCAGGGTCAGCGCCAGCATCAGCCCCTCGGTCATCGGGCGCATGGCGGTCGTGCCGCACGGCAGGACGTAGTACAGGACCTGCCCGGTCAGACAGACGGGGACGGGCGCGCGCAGCGTCCGAAGGATCAGGAAGGCCAGCGCCCCGCCCGCCGCCGTCACCACGACACCCGCCGTCCACAGCCCCCAGGTCACGCCGAACAGGGTGACGAAGGGGACGAGGAACACCGGGTAGCCGGGCCGCACCTCGAAGATCCGCATGAAGCGTTCCGGCATGAAGGGCACCGTGTGCCCGCCGGTCCGGCCCGCCGCCAGCCGCGCCCCGACGGCGCGCCACTCCCGCGCCCGGCACTCGGCCATGACCCGCCCTGTGGGGTCGGGGCCGTGGAAGCGGACCACGTGCACGCTCTGCCGGCGGGCGGCGAGCGAGGCCTCGCCCTCGCACACGTGGTCGATGGTCGCGGCCGCCGCCTCCCGCTTGCTCTCGCCGCGCAGACTCAGCGCGTACGACAGGTAGTTCTTGCTGTCCGGGGTGGCCCGGCCGGTGACGTTCGCCAGCTGGAGCAGCGCGAACACCGCGGCCAGGACCAGCACCCAGGTGCGCGGGCGCAGCCTCACGTGGACGCCAGCACGTCGGGGGCGGTGGCCGGACCCGGCACCCGCGCCGACAGGCGCTCCGGCATCGGCTCGCCCAGCAGCAGCGTCCGCACGACCCGCTCGGCGGCCCGCCCGTCGTCGAACGCGCAGAACCGCTTGCGGAAGCCCGCCCGCAGCCGTGCCGACTCCGCGTCCCGCCAGCCGCCGGACGCGAACAGCCAGGCCAGCTCCCGGTAGCTGCGCGAGACATGGCCGGGCGCCTCGGCGGTGATGTCGAAGTAGGCGCCCCGGCTCGCCGCGAACGCGTTCCAGTCGTCGGCGTGGACGACGATCGGCCGGTCCAGGTTGGCGTAGTCGAACATCAGGGCCGAGTAGTCGGTGACCAGGACGTCGGAGGCGAGCATGACGTCCTCGACGTGCGGTTCGTCCGTCGCGTCGACGACGATCCCGCGCCGGTGCAGATCGGCCAGGCCCATGCCGCGCGCCGGGCCGGTCGCCAGTGAGGGGTGCAGGCGGACGACGAGGGTGTGGTCCTCGCCGAGGTCGGCGGCGAACCGGGCCAGGTCGATCCGGTCGACGTGCCCGCCCCGCCGGTACTCGCGGCGCGTCGGCGCGTACAGCACGACGGTGTGGTCGGCGGGGATGCCCAGCCGGGCCCGCACCGCCGCACCCGCACCCGCCGCCGGCGCCCTGCCCGCGGCGGCGTCGACCAGGACGTCGTTGCGCGGGCTGCCGGTGCGCGCCGACGCGAAGTGACACGGATACGCCCGCTCCCACACCAGCTCGGAGTGGAGGTTGGCGACCAGGCTGTGGTCCCAGCGGTCGGCGCGGCGCAGCATCTGCGGCACGTCCACGCCGTACCGGGCGCCGGGCTTGTCCAGCAGGTCGGCCGCCATGTACTTCAGCGGGGTGCCCTGGTGGGTGTGGACGTGGACGCTGCCGGGCCGTTTCACCAGCGTGCCGGGCCAGTTCACGTTGTTGACGAAGAAGCCGGCCCGAGCGGTCACCCGACGGTAGGCGGGGGAGTCGAGGAGCACGTGCTCGACGCCGTCCGGGAGCCGCGCCGCCGTCTCCTCGTCCCGCACCACCCACACCCCCCGCAGCTGCGGGGCGATCTCCCGGGCCTTGCGGTAGACGGCCGCCGGGTCACCGAGCACGCCCCGGTGCGAGAACGCCGAGTACACGACGAGGTGCGGATCCAGCGGGCGCCGGGCCTGGACGGCGGTCAGGCCCCGGCGCACGCGCGCCCCGGCCGCGCCCCGCGCCTGCACCCCGCGCCGGGCCAGCTCCCGGCCGGCCCGCTCGGCCAGCCGCCTGACCCGGTAGGCCGCGTACCCGCCCTCCAGCACCCGCAGCTCGGCGGGAACCGGCTCGTCCGTCCGGTGCGTACGGAACATCTCGGCCGTACGGCGGAAGAACTCGGCCTTGTCCGACGCCGGCAGCCGGTCCGGTTTGGCCAGGATGTCCAGGCAGTGCTCGCCCATCTTGCGGTGCAGGTAGGGCCGCCAGTCCGCCAGTTCCGGGCGGGAGCCGACGAAGGCGAAGACCCGCTCGTACTGGTCGTGGATGTCGAAGTGCTTGCGGCTGGTGGTGGACAGGATGTTGCCCTGGCGGCGCTGGCGGTAGTTCAGGCAGATCCGGTCCAGCGTGGCGATCCGCTCCGCGCTGAGCATGACCGGGAACGTCCACGGCGTGTCCTCGTAGTAGCCGGGCGGGAAGCGGAAGTCGTTCCGCTCGACGAAGTCCCGCCGGTACGCCTTGTTCCACACGACCATCAGCAGGTCGAGGATCTCGGGGTGCTCGGCCGCCGTGAAGGTTTCGTCGCCGCAGTCGGCGAGGACGTGCGCGAGGGCGTTGCGGCGGGTGCCGCCCCACCAGTAGGTGCGGGCGTAGTCGAAGACCAGCACGTCGGGGTCGCCGCTCTCGGCGAGGCGGTCGGCCGTCGCGCGCAGCGCGCCCGGTGTGAGGGTGTCGTCGCTGTCGAGGAAGAGGAGGTAGTCCCCGCTCGCGTGCGGCAGGCCCGCGTTGCGGGCGCGGCCGAGACCGACGTTCTCCGGCAGGTGCAGGACCCGCACCCGCGCGTCGCGGGCCGCGTACTCGTCGAGGATCGCGCCGCAGCCGTCGGGGGAGCGGTCGTCGACGGCGATCACCTCGAGGTCCCGGTACGACTGCTCCAGGACCGAGTCGAGACACTCGCGCAGGAAGCCCTGCACCTTGAAGCAGGGGACGATGATGCTGAAGCGGGGCACTGCGGAGGTCAGCTCCTTACGAGGGGGGAGGCGGCGGGGGCCGGGACGCGCTCGGCGAGCGGCCGCACGGGCGGGATCGCCTCCGGGGGTTCGCCGAGCAGCACCCGGCGCACCACGCGCTCGGCGGCCCGGCCGTCGTCGAACTGGCAGAAGCGGGCGCGGAAGGCGGCCCTGAGCTCCCGGGACCCGGCCGAGGCGTACGAGCCGTCGCGGAACACGCGCGCCAGCTCCTCGGGCGTGCGGGCGACCGGGCCGGGCGGGGCCGCCATCAGGTCGAAGTAGACACCCCGCGTCTCGGTGTAGACGTCCCAGTCGTCGGCGTACACGACGATCGGACGGTCGAGGTTGGCGTAGTCGAACATGATCGACGAGTAGTCGGTGATCAGCGCGTCGGCGGCGAGGCACACGTCCTCGGAGGAGCGGTGTCCGGTGACGTCGATGATCCGGCCGCTGCGCTCGCGGGCGCCCCGGTCGTAGAAGTAGTGGGCGCGCAGCAGGACGACGACGTCCTCGCCGACGTCCTCGCAGAAGGCCTCCAGGTCCAGGCCGGTGTCGAAGCCGGTCCGGTAGTCGCGGTGGGTGGGGGCGTACAGGACGGCCGTGCTGCCTTCCGGCACCCCCAGTTCCCGGCGGACGCGGGCCACGTCGTCCGCGGTCGCCGTGTAGAAGACGTCGTTGCGCGGATAGCCGTACTCCAGGTGCTCGTACGAACCGGGGAAGGCGCGCTCCCACATGTGGGTGGAGTGGGTGTTGGAGGAGAGGTTGTGGTCCCAGCGGTCCACCCGGCCCAGCAGCTTGGTGAAGCTGCCGGTCGCGGCGGCCACCACCGGGTACGTCGACTGGTCGACGCCCATCTTCTTCAGCGGGGTGCCGTGCTGGGTCTGCACGTGCACGCTGCCCTCCCGCTTGACCACGCCCTCCGCGAAGTTGGCGTTGTTCACCAGGTACTTGGCGCGGGCCAGCACCTGCCAGTAGCGGCGGCTGCCGATCACGGCGTGCTCGACGCCCTCGGGCACGGCGTGCGCCTGGTCCGGCTCCACGAGGAACACCGAACGGATGTGCGGGGCGAGTTCGGCGGCCTTGGCGTGGATCGCGGCCGGGTTGCAGGCGTACCCGCGCCCCCAGTAGGCGCAGAAGACGGCCAGGTGGGGATCGATACGGCGGTGCAGCTGGCGCCGGTAGTACAGGCGGGTGCGCAGCCCCCGGGGGCGCGGGACGCGCTGGGCGGCGGCCGACGCCTTCTGGTGGGCTCCCCGCAGCGCGCTGAACGCCGTGTACGCCCCCGCGGCCAGCAGCCGGTGCTGCACGCCCGGCTTCCCGCCGGGCCTGCGGAAACCGGCCGGACGGTGGCGTCGGTACAGCGCGCCCGCCCGGCGGAAGAAGGCCCGCCGAACGGACCCGGTCAGCCGCGCCGGATGCGCGGCCGTCTTCAGGACGGCGGCGAAGAGCTCCTCGAAGAGCGCGTCCGACCGGGCGGCCGGCAGGGACAGGCCGGCCGCCGCCGTCAGCACCAGCTCCGTCTGGTCCAGCAGCTCGAAGTGGTGCGCGCCCGGCAGGTTGAGCCGGCTGCCCTGCCGCCGCAGCAGATGCCGTACGACGACCTGGCGCAGCACCGCGATCCGCTCGGCGCGCAGGGTCACCAGGCCGCCGAAGCCGACGTCCGTGAAGTGGCCGTCGGGGAAGGCCAGCTCGTGCTCGGTGAGGAAGGACCGCCGGTAGGCCGCGCTCCACGCCGGGAGCTGCACGCCGGTCACCCGGGGTGCCTCGGCGGGGGCGAAGGCGCCCATCGGGGCCCGCGCCAGCAGCGGGGCCGCCGGGTTGGCCGACTCGCCCTCCCACCACGGGGTGCGCTCGTGCTCGGCGTACAGGACGTCGACCTCACCGGTTGCGGCCAGGCGCGCGTCCAGCGCGGTCAGCGCGCCCGGGGCGAGGGTGTCGTCGCCGTCGAGGAACAGCAGATACGCGCCGGTGGCCGCCCGCAGCCCGGTGTTGCGCGCTCCGGCGAGGCCCGCCGACGGCGGCGAGTGCACCGGGGTCACCCGGGAGTCCCGCTCGGCGTACCCGGCGGCGACGGACGACGCCGGGGCGTCGGGCGCGTCGCAGACCGGGATCAGCTCGAAGTCGCCGAAGGACTGGGCGAGGACGGAGTCCAGCGCCAGGGGCAGCCGGCCCGCGACCCCATGGGACGGGACGATGATGCTGAAGCGGGGCATTCTGCTCTTTCTCTGTGGAGGGTCCTGAGGGTCCGGCTCAGGCAGCCGTGCGGGCCGGCGGCCCTCAGCGGTGTTCGCTGACGGTGCGGGGACCGGACGGTTGCGGCACGGTGGTGAGCGGGGAACGGGGGAACGCCGACGCCACCGACGGCACGGGCCGGCGCTCGGCGAGCGGCACGACCGGCGGCTGCCCCGGCTCGCCCAGCACCACGTGCCGGACGACGCGCTCGGCGGCGCGTCCGTCGTCGTACGGGCAGAACCGCTCGCGGAACGCGGCGCGCAGCTGGGCGGAGCGGGAGCCGCGCCAGTGGCCGGTGGCGAAGATGTCGATCAGTTCGTCCTCGCTGCGGGCGACCGCGCCCGGCGGGAAGGACCGCAGGTCGAAGTAGGTGCCGCGGGTCGCCTGGTAGGCCGCCCAGTCGTCGTCGGGGGAGTGGACGACGATCGGGCGGTCCAGGTTGGCGTAGTCGAACATGATCGAGGAGTAGTCGGTGACCAGGGCGTCCGAGGCCAGGCAGAGGGACTCGACACTCGGGTGGCCGGTGACGTCGAGGACGCGGCCGACGCGGGGCAGGGCGTCGGGCTGCCAGTAGTGGGCGCGCGCCAGGATCACGAAACGCGGGCCCAGACGGTGCACGATCCGCTCCAGGTCGAGGGCGGGGCGCTGGGTGCGGCGCCAGTCGCGGTGGGTCGGCGCGTACAGGATCGCCACCGTGTCGCGGGGGATGCCGAGGGTTTCGCGCAGGCGCGCCACGTCCGCGGCCGTCGCCTGCTGGAAGACGTCGTTGCGGGGGTAGCCGTACTCCAGCGTGGTGTAGCCGCCGGGGTAGACGCGCTCCCAGGTCAGGGTGGTGTGGCGGTTGGCGGACAGGACGTAGTCCCATGTGTCGACGGCCCGCAGCAGTCCCTCGAAGTCCATGTCACGGGCGGCCGCCGGACGCTCCTGGAGGTCGAGGCCCATGTGCTTGAGGGGTGTGCCGTGCTGGGTCTGGACGAAGACCTGGCCGCGCCGTTTGACCAGACGGCGGTCGAAGTTGACGTTGTTCACGAGGTACTTGGAGCGGGCCAGCGCCGTCCAGTAGGCGGCGGTGCCGGGACGCAGGGGGCGCGGGCCCGGCGGGATCGTGTCCTGGTGCTCGGGGCGGGCGATCCACGCCGTGCGCACCTGCGGGGCGATGCTGCGGAACGCG
Source organism: Streptomyces sp. NPDC051315 (assembly GCF_044455165.1). Lineage (NCBI taxonomy): Bacteria > Bacillati > Actinomycetota > Actinomycetes > Kitasatosporales > Streptomycetaceae > Streptomyces > Streptomyces sp. NPDC051315. The sequence continues at coordinate 330,728 of NZ_JBITEN010000007.1, read as the reverse complement.
GCCTCCAGCGCACCCGGGTTGCAGCCGTGGCCGCGGCCCCAGTAGGCGGAGAAGACGGCCCGGTCGGCGCGCAGCGGCAGGCGCAGCTGGATCCGGTAGTGGGCCTGGAGGAGCCCGGCGCGCAGGGCCCGGGTGAGCTTCGCGGTGAGCCTGAGCGTGCGGCGGCGCAGGGCCGCGGCCGCCTGGAGGGTCCGGTAGGTGCGGTGCAGGCCGAGGTGGACGAGGGTGTGGCGCAGCCGGGAGCGCAGCGGGACGGGCGCGCCGGGGGCGCGGTACCGGCGGTAGTGGACGCGGGCCCTGCGCAGGAACTCGGCACGTGATCCGCGGGGCAGCCGGCCCGGCCGGGTGAACACGGTCGTCAGGTGGTCGACCATGCGCCGGAACAGCACCGGCCGCCAGCGGGCGAGTTCGGGCCGCCCGTCGATGAACGCGAAGACCCGGTCGTACTGGTCGAATACGTCGAAGTGCCGGCGGCTGGTGGTGGAGAGGATGCTGCCCCGGCGGCGCTGCCGGTAGTGCACGCAGACCCGGTCCAGGGTCGCGATCGACTCGGCGGTCATCAGCGCCGGGTAGGTCCAGGGGGTGTCCTCGTAGAAGCCGGGCGGGAAGGTCAGGCCGGCACGGGCCACGAACTCCCGCCGGTACGCCTTGTTCCACGCCACCATCAGCACCCTGAGCAGGCCCGGCCGGTCCTCCAGACGGAAGGGCGCCGGGCCCTCCTCGGTGAGCTGGGCGGCGAACTTGTTGCGCACCGCCTCACCCGTCCAGAAGGTGGTCGCGTAGTCGTAGACCAGGACGTCCGGCTCGCCGGTCTCCTTCAGCCGGTCGGCGATCGCCTGCAGCGCGTCCGGGGTGAAGGTGTCGTCGGAGTCCAGGAACAGCAGGTAGTCACCGGTCGCCTGCGCCAGGCCGGCGTTGCGTGCCCGGCCCAGACCGGTGTTCTCCGGCAGGTGCAGGGCGCGCACCCGCGGGTCGCGTGCCGCGAACTCGTCGATGATCTCGCCGCAGGCGTCCGGCGAACGGTCGTCGACGGCGATCACCTCGAGATCGGCGTACGACTGGGACAGCACCGATTCGAGGCACTCGTGCAGGTACGCCTGAACCTGGTACACGGGGATGATGACACTGAACCTGGGCAAGGGGCATCCATGGGTCGGCGCGGGCGGTAGGCCCCGCCGTCGCGTCCCGCCCGCCCCGCCCTCGGGCGGACGACGGGGAACGAGAAGCAAGGGCCTGGCCCGGGAACGGCCGATGGAGTGACTTGGTTACGTTCCCCTACGGCATCCGGGGGACACGGGGTGAACGGCGGGGAGCGGACCGGTGACGGCCCACCCCCCTTGCCGCGGCGACTACTTGACCGCGCCGGCCATCACACCGGACACGAACTGCCGCTGGAACGCGAAGAACACGGCCAGCGGGATCACCATGGAGATGAACGCGCCGGGTGCCAGCACGTCGATGTTGTTGCCGAACTGGCGTACCTGGGTCTGCAGGGCGACCGTGATCGGCTGGCTGTCGGCGTCGGTGAACACCAGCGCGACCAGCATGTCGTTCCACACCCACAGGAACTGGAAGATGCCCAGGCTGGCGATGGCCGGGCCACCCAGCGGCATCACGACCCGGACGAACAGGCGCAGCTCACCGGCGCCGTCGAGGCGGGCCGCCTCCAGCAGTTCCCGGGGGATCTCCGCGAAGAAGTTCCGCAGCAGGAACACCGCGAAGGGCAGACCGAAGCCCACGTGGAACAGGATCACGCCCAGGACGGACCCGAACAGGCCGAGTTCGCCGAAGAGTTCGGCGATCGGGATCAGCGCCACCTGCACGGGCACCACCAACAGGCCGACCACGCCCAGGAACCACCAGTCCCGGCCCGGGAACTCCATCCACGCGAACGCGTATCCCGCGAGTGAGCCGATGACCACGACCAGGACCGTCGCCGGGACCGTGATCAGCACGGTGTTCACGATCGAGTGGGTGATGTCGCTGTTCTCCAGCAGCTTCTCGTAGCTGTCCACGGTGAGCTGGGACGGCTGGGTGAACACCTCCCACCAGCCGCTCGCGCCGATGTCCTCCGGCGAGCGCAGCGAGGAGATCAGCAGACCGATGGTCGGCACCAGCCAGAACAGCCCGACGAGGATCAGCAGCACGCGGACCAGACCGCCGCCCAGCTTCTCGACGAGCCTCGCGCCCAGCGACTGCTTCGCCCGCACGGTCCCCCCGGGGGTCGTCATCGCCGCACCTCCCGCCTGAGCCTACGGATGTTGAACCACATCACCGGGATCACCAGCAGCAGCAGGAACACCGCGATCGCGCTGGCGATGCCGGGCTGGTCCTCGGAGAAGCCCTTGCGGTACAGCTCCAGGGCGAGCACGTTGGCGTCGTCCTGGGAGGAGCCGGGGGCGATGATGAAGACCAGGTCGAACACCTTCAGCACGTTGATCATCAGGGTGACGACGACGACCGCGAGGACCGGCGCCAGCAGCGGCACGGTGACCCTGCGGAACACCTGCCACTCGTTCGCCCCGTCGACCCGCGCCGCCTCCATCAGCTCCCGCGGCACGCTCGCCAGCCCCGCCGCGATCAGCACCATCGCGAAGCCCGCCCACATCCAGATGTACGACCCGATGATCGCCGGGGTGACCAGCGACGGGCCGAGCCAGTCCAGGCCGTTGTAGGGCTCCGCGAAGTTGCTCGCGGGCAGCCGGAGCCGGGCGCCGTCCGCCGCTTCCGGCAGGCTGAACGTGCCGTCGTCGGCGGCCTTCGCCGAGGCGACGACCCGGCCGTCCTTGACCGCCTCGATCCGCATCCCCGCGTAACCCAGCTCGGACGGGTCCGGGGCGCCGAGTGTCCCGACGCCCTTGCCGCGGGTGAAGTCCTGCCAGGTGGTGCCGGTGACCCTGCCCGGCTCGGGCCGGGCAGGGACGGCCTTCTGCGCGCCGTCCGGCATCCGGTCGGGGGCGACCCCGACCAGCGGGAGGGCGACCGGATCGCCCGCGCGGACGGGCTCCCTGGTGATGAAGGCGCCGCCCTTCTCCGGCTCCAGCGGCGACTCCCGGCCCGGGTGGGCCTTCGGGAACGCCGACGACTGCGCGAACGTGTCGTGCACACCGACCCACACCGCGTTCGCGACGCCCTTGTCCGGGTCCTGGTCGTAGACCAGCCGGAAGATGATGCCGGCGGCGAGCATCGAGATCGCCATCGGCATGAAGACGACCAGCTTGAACGCCGTGCCCCAGCTCACCCGCTCGGTGAGCACCGCGAAGATCAGGCCGAGCGCGGTCGCGACCGTCGGCGCGAACACCACCCAGAGGACGTTGTTCTTCAGTGCCGTACGGATGCCCTCGTCGGTGAAGAGGGCCCGGTAGTTGTCGATGCCGGCGAAGCCGTCGCCGGACTGGTCGTAGAAACTGCGGACGACCGAGTACCCGATCGGGTAGACCACGAGCGCGCCCAGCAGCACCAGGGCGGGCAGCAGGAACAGCGCTGCCACCGTCCTGCGGGTGCCGGTCACGCTCTTGCGCGAGCGAGGAGGGGCGGGGGCTTCGGGAGCCCCCACCGCCGCAGCCGATTTCACGTCCCGCTCAGTTCCCGTAGGCCGCCGCCGCGTCCGACTCCAGTTTCCGCTGGATGCCGGCCACGTCCGTCGGGTTCTTCAGGAAGTCCTGCAGGTCCTTCCACATGCCCTTGCCGGGGGTGCCGCCGAAGGCCTGCGGGGCCTGGTCCGACATGTCGAAGCGGAAGTCGTCACCCGCCCCGACCAGCGCCTCGGCGATCGTGCGCTGCACCTCGTTCGGGTACGCCGCCGGGTCGGCGTTCTTGTTCGGTGAGAGGTAGCCGCCCAGCTTCGCCTGGATCTCCGCCGCGTCCGGCGAGGCCAGGAAGGTCGCCAGGGCCTGCGCGCCCGGGGAGTCCTCCAGGATCACCGCCGCGTCACCGCCGGAGACCACGGGCGCGGTGTCGCCGACCTTCGGGAACGGGAACACCTTCGCGTCCGTGCCCACCTTCGCCTCGGTCTGCGCGATGTTCACCTGCACGAAGTCGCCCTCGTAGACCATCGCGGCCTTGGGCTGGTCGCCGCCGGTGAAGGTCTGCGTGACGGCGTTGGGGAACTGCGTCTGGAGGGCACCGTCGGCGCCTCCCGCCACGTAGTCCTTCTTGCCCCAGATCTGGGCGAGCGTGGTCAGGGCCTCCTTCACGGAGGGGTCCGTCCACTTGATCTCGTGCTTGGCCAGCTGGTCGTACTTCTCCGGGCCCGCCTGGGAGAGGTAGACGTTCTCGAACCAGTCGGTGAGCGGCCAGCCGTCCGCGCCCGGGATCGAGAACGGGGTCACGCCGGAGTCGTAGACCGTCTGCGCGGTCGCGAGCAGCTCGTCCCACGTCGTGGGCTCACTCGCGCCCGCGTTCTCGAAGACCTTGGCGTTGTACCAGACCAGCGACTTGTTGGCGGCCTTGTAGTAGACCGCGTACTGGGTGCCGTCGACCGTGCCGAGGTCCTGCCAGCCCTGCGCGTAGTTCTTCGCCAGCTCCGCCTTCGCCTCGGCGCCCAGCGGCTTGGCCCACTTCTTGTCCACGGCCTGCTGGATGGCGCCCGGCTGCGGCAGCATCGCCACGTCCGGCGGCTGACCGCCCGCGATCTTCGACCCGAGGAAGTTGATGATCGGGTCCTGCGCGGGGACGAAGGTGACCTTGGCGCCGGTGCGCTTCTCGAACTCCGCCAGCACCTTCTTGAAGTTGGCCTGCTCAGGGCCCGTCCACACGGCGGCCACCTCGAGCGTGGTGCCGTTCAGCTTGGGGAGGGTGAGCGTGCTGCCCGAGTCCTGGGTCGGGCTGCTGTCGCCTCCGCTGCTCTTGTCGTCGTCGCCGCACGCGGTCAGCGAGAGCGCGAGGGCTCCCGCGAGCAGCGCGGCGGCTGCCTTCACGGTCCTGCGTGTCCGGATGGTGTGGCTCCTGCTGCGCATCACTGCCCCGTTCTTCGTTCCTCGTCGAACGTCGAGCGCTGTCCCGTGAGCACTGGTCTACGCCCGGTGATCGGGGTCGGCAAGAGCGCGTGGTGTGTCAAGCGGGAGATCGTGACCGCGTCGTGACTGCGCGGTGCACGTGCCGTCGGCGGGGCGGCCGTGAGCCGAACGGGGGACGCCCCCGCAACACCGTACGGGAGGCCCCTACAGCAGCGACGGCACCTCCACCGCCGACACCTCCCGTGCCGCCCGCTCCAGTGCGCTCGCCAGGAGGGCCAGGTCGGTCGGGCCGTTGCCCAGTTCGCGGACGGGCCTGCGGGCCGGGGGGTCGCCCATGCGCTGCCACTCCAGGGGGACCACCGTGGGGCGCAGGGTCGCCGTGCGGGGGATACGGCCCGTCACCCGGCCGCCCTGGAAGGGGGTGAGACGGCCGTCCGCGCTCTTCAGACGGCCGCGTCCGGGGGCCGGCTCGTCGGCGCCCGAGCCGGGGGCGTCGAGGGTGATCCGCAGGGTGGCCTGCCGGGCCGGCTCCGACTCGGCCGTACGACCGCCCGGCCCGGCCGCCGCCACCAGGTGCACGCCGAGCCGCTCGCCGTCGCGGGCCACCGCCTCCAGCGCGCGCATGACGGAGCCCGCGGCGGGCCGGCCGGGGGAGCCGAGGGCGGGCGAGACCAGGGCGTCCAGGTCGTCGACGACGACCACCAGGCGGGGCAGCGGCGGCGCCGCCTCCGTCCGCTGGCGGGCCGCCGCTTTGGGCCGCAGACGCAGCGTCGAGCTGGGCGGGCTGTCGAGGTCGGCGGCGCCCGCTCCCGGGCCGCCCGGCTGCCGCTGCGGGACGATGCGGCCCGAGACCGCGCGATGCGTGTGCCACTCGGTGAAGTCGGACCGCCCGAGCAGCTCGGCCCGCCGCTTCAGCTCGGCGCTCAGCGACTGCGCGAACTCCCGCATCCGCACCGGGTCGTTGGCGGTGAGATGCGTCGTGACGTGCGGTACGTCCGTACAGACGCGCAGGCCGTCGCTGTGTCCGCCGCCGCCCTTGCCCACGGTGTCCCGGCCGTCGATCAGGACGATGCCCAGCCGGTCGGGGCGCTCGGCGGCGGCCAGCGAGGCGACGACCGCCCGCAGCAGCTCCGTACGGCCGCTGCCGGCCGGGCCCTCGATCAGCAGGTGGGGGCCCTCGGCGGCCAGGTCCGCGGTGACCGGGCCGCGCGGTCCGGCGCCGAGCACCGCCCAGGCCCGGCCGCCCAGCGCCTCGGTGTCGTCGGCCGCGTCGGCCCAGCGGGCCATCAGGGAGGCCGGGGTGGCGCGGGCGAGACCCAGTTCGTCGAGGAGCCGCGCCGACTGCGGGAGCGGCGCCGACAGGCGCGCGGGGCGCTCGCCGCCGGCCGCGCCGTCCGGGCGCAGGGGGGCGAGCGCCCGGGCGAAACGCTCCGCCCAGGCCGGGGACACCGCGTCCACCGCACCGACCGTGCCGTGGCCCACCGGGCCGGGGCGCTCCTGCTCCGACCCGGCCGGCGCGACCCGCAGCAGCCGCAGCGCGGTCGCCACGTCCCCGCTGAGCAGGGTGACCGCCCCGCACGCGCGGAACGTGGGCGCCGCCGCGCAGGCCGCCTCGTAGGTGTCCGTCACCGGCGAGGCGGGGGAGGCGGCGGCCGTCTCGGCCAGGCACACGACGTGAATGCCGGCCCGGGGGCCCGCCGTCGCCAGCCGGGCCATCGCCTCGCGCAGGTCGGCGCCGCCGGGGTCGCCGTCCACGACGACGACCGTGTACGGGCCGGGGAAGCCGCCGGCGGTGTCCTCCGCCAGCGCCCACGAGGGGCGGCGGCCGGTGCCTCGGGGCGCCGGGATGGGTGCCGCGTCCCGGGTGTCGGCGAGGTGGTCCTCCAGACGGCGCAGGAGCTCGTCGGCGCGGGCCGTGGCCTGGTCCCGGTCGTAGGCGAGGAGGAGACGGCAGTCCTGGCCGTGCCCGGGACGCACGTGCGGGAGCCAGCCCAGCCAGGACCACTCCGCGGTGCGCTCCTCCTCGGACCGCGCGCGGTCCGTGCTGATCAGGACGATCTCCAGGAGGTCCGGTGAGTGCAGCGCGGCGAGCTGGGCCAGCACCGCGCGCGCCAGCCCGGCCAGACGGGGGCGCGGCCCGGCCACGCCCAGCGCACCGACCTCCCGCAGGCCCGCCGTCACCGGTACGGCGGGCAGCGTCCCCGAGCCGTCGGGCGCCGCCCGGTCCGCCGTGCCCAGCCGGACCGCGAGCGCCTCCGGGTGACCCGGACCGCGCTCCCAGAGGCGGGGGCCCGGGCCCAGCGCGGCCAGCAGCAGCGCGGCCGGGTCCGGCCAGGTGTCCGGCACCGGCGAGGCGCCGTACGCGGGTTCCGCCTCGGCGCCGGCCCGTACCCCGTACTCCTCGTCGTGGGTCTGCGGCTCGGCCGTGCCCTGCTCGCCGCCGCGTCCGCCGGTCAGGCGCCGCGCCCACGCGGAGAGACCACCGCGCCTGCGCGGGCCCGGGGGGACGTCGGTGCCGCGCAGGGGCGTGCCTGTGCGGTGGGAGGCGGTGGTGCTCCCGTCGTCGTGCGGCGGCGGGGTGGGCAGGGGCTCCGCCGGGGGTGAGGGGACGTGCGGTCCGCGGGCCTCGTGGGCCGCCGTGAACGAGCCGAGGCCCGAGCGGCCGCCGTGGGTGTCCCCGAAGCCGTCGCCCGTGGACGGGGGCCGCCGGTCCGCGCGGCTCTCGATGCGCGGGGCGCCGCCCTGGCCCGGCACCACGGGCCCGGGTCCCGCGCGGTGGGCGCGCTCGCCGCGGGTGGGGGCGGAGCCGCCCCAGTCGACCGAGCCGCGGGCGTGGCCGGTGGGCCCGGAAGGGGCGCCGGCGACGCCGGTCGCGCGCGCCTGCCCGGCGGTCACCGGACCCGGCACGCCCGCCGTGTCCGCGACGGCGCCGCGCGTCCCCCGCGCGGGTGTCGCGTCGGGTGTCGTGTCCGGGGCAGGCACCGGGGTGTCGTCGGGGTCAGCGCCCCCGCACGGCACCCGGACGTGTCCCTCCCCGTCCGGTGTGGCCGCCACGCGTGCCCCGGGCCCGCCGGGCGGAGCCAGCCGCAGGGCGGACTCGCCGACCCTGAGCAGGGCGCCGGGGGCGAAGCGCAGGGGGCGGGTGTGGACGCGGGTGCCGTCCAGGGTGGTGCCGTTGGTGGAGCCGAGGTCGACGACGGTGACGCGGCCGTCGGCCCCGAGGGTCACCGCGCAGTGCAGGCGGGAGACGTCCGGGTCGTCGAGCGGGACGTCGGCGTCGGCGGAGCGGCCCACGCGGATCTGACCGCCGTGCAGCAGGTGCACCCCGCCCGCGTCCGGGCCGGCCACCACGTCCAGCCGGGCCGGGGCGTCGTCGACCTCGGGATGCGGCTCGGGGTCGGCCGGAACGCCCAGGGACAGCACGGCGCCGTCGATCAGCGGCGGCTCACCGAGGGTGCAGCGCCCGGCGTCGAGCCGCTCCGCGCCCGCGTACAGCACGGGCTGGGCTCCCCCGGACGGAGCAGCGCCGCCCTCTCCGGAGACCGCCGCGGCCAGGGCGGACGCCACCGCGGCCAGGGCCGTGCCGGCGGGCGCCGTGACCAGCACGTCGCAGCTCGCGGCACGGCCCCGCGCCCCGGCGGGCGGGCCCTGCGGATCTACGACGGTCAGCCGGATCTGCATCGCCGTCAGCGGTCCCTTCTGCCCGGGCGCGGACTTGCCCCACCCCGCACGAGCACGTCGGCCAGTACTGCACGCATCCTCGCACCTGTCACTGACAATGCGCCCGCCACCCGGAGAAGAGTGATCTTGATTGGTCGGCTCTGCCCGCAAAAGTGCCTGACCGATGACCCGGCGGTGACCGCTCGGGAGCCGCTTGAGATCGGTCACGTCCGCCTCCGGCAACCAACGGACCGAGGCGAGCGTCTTTCCTTCGAACACGGACGGGAAGGGGCGCGTAACCGTGGGCAGGGCCCACAGGAGGACGACAGCCCGGTGTCGGGGGCACGGCACTACAGTGGGTCGGAAACAAGTGGGTCGGAATACCGGCAAGCGATCAGCAGGGAGCGCGTGACGTGCGGCCAGTCGGCAGCAAGTACCTGCTCGAGGAGCCGCTCGGACGCGGCGCCACGGGCACCGTCTGGCGAGCCCGCCAGCGCGAGACCGCGGGCGCCGAGGCGGCCGTGCCCGGTCAGCCCGGGGAGACCGTCGCGATCAAGGTCCTCAAGGAGGAGCTCGCGAGCGACCCCGATGTCGTGATGCGCTTCCTGCGGGAGCGTTCCGTCCTGCTGCGCCTGACGCACCCGAACATCGTCCGGGTCCGCGACCTGGTCGTCGAGGGCGACCTGCTGGCGCTGGTCATGGACCTCGTCGAAGGGCCCGACCTGCACCGCTACCTGCGCGAGAACGGCCCCTTCTCACCCGTCGGCGCCGCGCTGCTGACCGCGCAGATCGCCGACGCGCTGGCCGCCAGCCACGCCGACGGCGTCGTCCACCGCGACCTGAAGCCGGCCAACGTCCTGCTGATGCAGAACGGCGGCGAGATGCACCCGCTGCTCACCGACTTCGGCATCGCCCGGCTCGCCGACTCCCCCGGTCTGACCCGCACCAGCGAGTTCGTCGGCACGCCCGCGTACGTGGCCCCGGAGTCCGCCGAGGGCCGCCCGCAGACCTCCGCCGTCGACATCTACGGCGCCGGCATCCTGCTGTACGAGCTGGTCACCGGCCGCCCGCCGTTCAGCGGCGGCTCCGCCCTGGAAGTCCTCCACCAGCACCTCAGCGCCGAGCCGCGCCGCCCGTCCACGGTCCCCGACCCGCTGTGGACGGTCATCGAGCGCTGCCTGCGCAAGAACCCCGACGAGCGCCCCAGCGCCGAGAACCTCGCGCGCGGGCTGCGCGTCGTCGCCGAGGGCGTCGGGGTGCACGCGAACTCGATGCAGATCGCCGCCGCCGAGGGCGTGGGTCATCTGCTCGCCCCCGACCCCGCGCCCGCGACCGTGCCGGGCGCCCCGGCCGGCGCCTACGACCCGAACGCCGCGACCAGCGTCCTGCCGCACACCTCCGCCCCCGGCACCAACCCGCCGGGCGCCGCCGACCCCACCGCGGTCCTGCCCCACACCGGCGGCCCGGCGGGCGCGGCCGACCCGACGGCCGTCCTGCCGCCGGTGCCGCCGCACCAGCCCGGCCAGCAGGGTCAGCACGGGCAGCAGCCCGAGCAGCCGCACCCCTGGCAGACGCAGCTGCGCGCCGCCCGCGACCGCAACGAGCAGACCCAGATCCAGTACCTCGACCCGAACGAGGACCCGCTGCGCCGCCGCCCCCAGCGGCAGGTCGCCCGCCCGCAGCAGCCCCAGCAGCAGCCGCAGCAGCAGCGCCCGCAGCAGCGACCCCAGCAGCAGGGCTACGGCCGGCAGCAGCCGTACGCGCCGCCGCAGCAGCCCCAGCAGCAGCCCCAGCAGCGGCCGCAGCGGCACGCCCCGCAGCCGCAGCAGCGGCCCGCGCCGGAACCCCGGCAGCCGCGGGAGCCGAGGGAGCCGCGCCCGTCGCGCCAGCGCAGCGCCAACCCGATGAAGATCCCCGGGCTGGGCTGCCTCAAGGGCTGCCTGTTCACGATCGTCATCCTGGTCGTCGCCGGGTGGCTGGTCTGGGAGCTGAGTCCGCTCCAGGAGTGGATCGGCACCGGCAAGGGCTACTGGCAGCAGCTCGGCGACTGGATCGAGAAGGCCACCGGCTGGATCGGCGGCCTGGCCGACTCCGTCGGCGGTTCGAGCGGCGCCTGAACCCCGCCTGAACCCCGCCCCGGCCGACCGCGACGGGCCGTGAGTCTGGGGATTTGTCGACAACCGGCGGGTGATTTCCGTCTCCGCGGTGAAGGTTGGCTCGTCGGACGCGTACTTTTGTCGGCAACACGCGTCTGTAGGAGCAGTCTTGGCACGGAAGATCGGCAGCCGGTACACCGCCCACCAGATCCTGGGCCGGGGCAGCGCCGGCACGGTGTGGCTGGGCGAGGGGCCGGACGGACCCGTCGCCGTCAAGCTGCTGCGCGAGGACCTGGCCTCCGACGAGGAGCTCGTCGGCCGCTTCGTGCAGGAGCGCACCGCCCTGCTCGGCCTGGAGCACCCGAACGTGGTCTCCGTACGGGACCTGGTGGTCGACGGCAACGACCTGGCGCTGGTCATGGACCTGGTCCGCGGCACGGACCTGCGCACCCGTCTGGAGCGCGACCGGCGCCTCGCGCCCGAGGCCGCCGTGGCGATCGTCGCGGACGTCGCCGAGGGACTCGCCGCCGCGCACGCGGCCGGAGTCGTGCACCGGGACGTGAAGCCGGAGAACGTGCTGCTGGACATGCAGGGCCCGCTGGGACCCGGCGGTTCGCACCGCGCCCTGCTGACCGACTTCGGGATCGCCAAGCTGATCGACACCCCGAAGCGGACCCGCGCCACGAAGATCATCGGCACCCCGGACTACCTCGCCCCCGAGATCGTGGAGGGCCTCCCGCCGCGCGCCTCGGTGGACATCTACGCGCTCGCGACCGTCCTGTACGAGCTGCTGGCGGGCTTCACGCCGTTCGGCGGCGGGCACCCGGGCGCGGTCCTGCGCCGGCACGTCACGGAGAGCGTCGCCCCCCTCCCCGGCATCCCGGACGAGCTGTGGCAGCTGATCGTGCAGTGCCTGGCGAAGGCGCCGGCCTCCCGGCTGCGGGCCTCCGAGCTGGCGGCCCGGCTGCGGGAGCAGCTGCCGACGCTGGCGGGGATGCCGCCGCTGGACGTGGACGAACCGGACACCGAGGCGGCGGAGGAGGGCGAGCCGGAGGAGACGAGGCCCGCCGCCGCGTCCCCCGCGCCCCCGGGTCGGGAGCGGCGGGGCTCGGTCCCGCTCGTGCCGGGCGCGCAACCGGACTCCAACCGGGACACGCACACGTCGATGCGGGTGCCCGCCCCGGACGAGCTGGCGGGCGGGGCCCACGGCACGGCGCGCGTCCCGCGCGCGGCGGGGGCACCCCGGCCCGGCTCCGCCCGCAACCGCGCGGCCACGCGGCGCCGCCGGATCACGCTCGGCACGGCGGCGGTGGTCCTGCTGGCCGCGGTGGGGGTCGGCACCTGGGCGGCGACCTCGGGCGACGACGCGGGGGCGAGCCCCCGGGACACGGAGAGCTCGGCACCGGCGACGCCCTGACCTGGAGCTTCGCCCTGCCGCCCCTCCCGCCCCTGCCGCGCCTGCCCGGTATCGCCTCCCCCGTGAGGTGCCGGTCCGGATGAGGTGCCGGCCCCGGACGCCGGCGTCGGCCCCGAACGAGCCCCGGCCTCGAACACCGGACGGGCTGTCTCGTCCGGCCGCGCGGAAAGGCACCGGACGGGCCGAGTGGCGGGGCCCTCGTGGCCGAGCGGGCCGGGCGGCGGGGTGGGGACAGGCCGGGGTCCGGGGGCGGAGTCCCCGGTCAGGGCCCGTACCCGCGCCGGGGAGCGGGCGAGCCGCGGTCACCGGCGTCCCCCGCCCGGCGGAGCCGTTACGCTGGGAGCGTGGCAGTCGTCGATGTATCCGAAGAGCTCAAGTCCCTCTCCTCGACCATGGAGTCGATCGAGGCCGTTCTGGACCTCGACAAGCTGAGGGCAGACATCGCCGTGCTCGAGGAGCAGGCGGCCGCGCCGTCCCTGTGGGACAACCCGGACGAGGCGCAGAAGATCACCAGCAAGCTGTCCCACCTCCAGGCCGAGGTCAGGAAGGCCGACGCGCTGCGCGGCCGGATCGACGATCTTGCCGTGCTGTTCGAGATGGCCGAGGAGGAGGACGACCCGGACACCCGTGCCGAGGCCGAGGCCGAGCTCGCCGCCGTCCGCAAGGCGCTGGACGAGATGGAGGTCCGGACGCTGCTCAGCGGTGAGTACGACGCCCGGGAGGCGCTCGTGAACATCCGCGCCGAGGCCGGTGGCGTCGACGCCGCCGACTTCGCCGAGAAGCTCCAGCGCATGTACCTGCGCTGGGCCGAGCAGCGCGGCTACAAGACCGAGATCTACGAGACGTCGTACGCCGAAGAGGCCGGCATCAAGTCGACCACCTTCGCCGTGCAGGTGCCGTACGCCTACGGCACCCTCTCCGTCGAGCAGGGCACCCACCGGCTGGTCCGCATCTCGCCCTTCGACAACCAGGGTCGCCGCCAGACCTCCTTCGCGGGCGTCGAGGTCCTCCCCGTCGTCGAGCAGTCCGACCACGTCGACATCGACGAGAGCGAGCTGCGCATCGACGTCTACAGGTCCTCCGGGCCGGGTGGTCAGGGCGTGAACACGACCGACTCCGCCGTGCGCATCACGCACCTGCCCACCGGCATCGTCGTCTCCTGCCAGAACGAGCGGTCGCAGATCCAGAACAAGGCGACGGCGATGAACGTGCTGCAGGCGAAGCTGCTCGAGCGGCGCCGGCAGGAGGAGCAGGCCAAGATGGACGCCCTCAAGGGCGACGGCGGCAACTCCTGGGGCAACCAGATGCGTTCGTACGTCCTGCACCCGTACCAGATGGTCAAGGACCTGCGCACCGAGTTCGAGGTCGGCAACCCCGAGGCCGTTTTCAACGGGGAGATCGACGGTTTCCTGGAAGCCGGCATTCGCTGGCGCAAGCAGCAAGAGAAGTAGGTTTGTCGACAAGGTAACTGCCCTCGGACTGGGGGCAGTTACCTTTTGTCTTTCCTGCTGTGGCCGTGATGTCTGGGTTTTACATCACACTCACAGCTTCAACTTCCGGCAAAGTATGGCGACTTGGACATTGCGTACGCAATGACCTTGACGTTGCTTTGAAAAATAGGAAGGGTGAAGTGTGGCATGCGTATCTCTGGGACGCATGTGAACCGGGGGGCTCGCTGAATCTCAAGCTACCTCCGTCGATCACCGTCCCGAGCGCGGCCTCATCGACAATTCGGCTACTGGGGGTAGCAACCATATGACCAAGAAGACGCGGATCCGGGTCGCGCGCATTGCCGCCGGCGCCGTGATCGCCGCGGGCGCCTCGCTGACGGTGGCGGGCGCCGCCAACGCCGTGGACGGCGGCGAGAGCAGCCTCATCGAGACGCTGTCCGGCGAGGACGAAGCGGGCACCGAGGACGACCCCGTCTGCGACATCGTCGCCACTCCTGACTGCGATGACGAGGGCGCCGCCCAGGGTACGTCCGAAGGTGCGGCGCAGGGCACCGCTCAGGGCACGGCTCAGGGCACGGCTCAGGGTTCGTCCGAGGGCACGGCGCAGGGCACCGCTCAGGGTACTGCTCAGGGCACCGCCCAGGGCACGGCTCAGGGTTCGTCCGAGGGCACGGCCCAGGGCACCGCGCAGGGTACGGCGCAGGGCACCGCGCAGGGTACGGCCCAGGGCACCGCGCAGGGTACGGCCCAGGGCACCGCGCAGGGTACGGCCCAGGGCACCGCGCAGGGCTCCTCCAACGGCTCGGGCAACAACGGCGGTGCCGGTAACAACGGCGGTGCCGGCAACAACGGTGGCTCCGGTAACAACGGCGGCTCCGGCAACAACGGTGGCTCCAGCAGCACGGGTGGCGACGCCTCCATCGGCGGCTCCTCCTCCACCGGTGGCAGCTCCTCCACCGGCGGTTCCGGCACCACCCCCGACGGCACCTCCGTTCAGGAGGCCGGCAGCTCCGCGCTGACCGACACCTCGGACTCCACCACCGAAGCCGTCGCCCAGGGCGGCGGCAAGGAGCTCGCCGAGACCGGTGCCGGGCAGACCACCTTCCTGATCATCGGTGCGGCCACGATGATCGCCGGTGGCATCGGCTTCCGCGTCCTCCCGCGCCTCGTCGCGGGCCGCGGCGGAGTGGCTGCCTGACGGTAGCCGCACCCGTACGGGCCGTACGTGAACGCGCGAAGGGGCCCGGAGCTGGTCAGCTCCGGGCCCCTTCGGCGTCGTACCGCTGAGCGGTCCTGGGGGGGCGGTCCTCCGGCTACGCGCTCTGGTGGGCGAGCAGGGCCACCGCGGCCACCAGCACCGCCAGCAGCGCTATCAGCGCCATCGGATTGAGGCCCGCGAAGAAGTTCTCCTGCTGCATCCGCTCGCGGTTCGCGCGGCACACGGGGCACCGGCCCTCGCTCACGGGCGCGGCGCAGTTAGCGCACACCAGCCGGTCGTACGTCATGCGCTCGCCCTCCTTGCA
This sequence comes from Streptomyces sp. NPDC051315, assembly GCF_044455165.1. Classification (NCBI taxonomy): domain Bacteria; kingdom Bacillati; phylum Actinomycetota; class Actinomycetes; order Kitasatosporales; family Streptomycetaceae; genus Streptomyces; species Streptomyces sp. NPDC051315. Next base: position 315,623 of record NZ_JBITEN010000007.1, on the reverse strand, counting down.
CCGGTTCCACGTACACAACGCCCGCGGGAACGCAAACGTTCCCCACCACTGTGCCAGGTTCCACCGGATTCAGCGCGGGCTCCCGGCAGCAGCCGACCCCCCACACGGAGCCCGCACAAAAACACACAAGCCACACGCAACCGCAACCGGTGCCTGCGCACCCGTACCCGGTTCGCGTATGGTCACGCTCATCTACCCCCGGCGACCCGTGGTGCATCCGTGATCCGATTCGACAACGTCTCCAAGGTCTACCCCAAGCAGAGCCGCCCCGCACTCAGGGATGTGTCCCTCGAAGTGGAGAAGGGCGAGTTCGTGTTCCTCGTGGGGTCCTCCGGCTCCGGAAAGTCCACCTTCCTGCGGCTGATCCTCCGCGAGGAGCGGTGCAGCCACGGTCAGGTGCACGTCCTGGGCAAGGACCTCGCACGGCTGTCCAACTGGAAGGTGCCGCAGATGCGCCGCCAGTTGGGGACCGTCTTCCAGGACTTCCGCCTCCTGCCGAACAAGACGGTGGCGGAGAACGTCGCCTTCGCGCAGGAGGTCATCGGAAAGTCGCGCGGCGAGATCCGCAAGTCCGTGCCGCAGGTGCTCGACCTCGTCGGGCTCGGCGGCAAGGAGGACCGGATGCCCGGTGAGCTCTCCGGTGGTGAGCAGCAGCGCGTGGCCATCGCGCGGGCCTTCGTGAACCGGCCCAAGCTGCTGATCGCCGACGAGCCCACCGGCAACCTCGACCCGCAGACCTCCGTCGGCATCATGAAGCTGCTCGACCGGATCAACCGGACCGGTACGACCGTGGTGATGGCGACGCACGACCAGAACATCGTGGACCAGATGCGCAAGCGCGTCATCGAGCTGGAGAAGGGCCGCCTCGTCCGCGACCAGGCACGCGGCGTCTACGGCTACCAGCACTGACCCGTCCACGGAAAGGCCTGAACAACACGCCATGCGCGCCCAGTTCGTACTGTCGGAGATCGGTGTCGGTCTTCGCCGCAACCTGACGATGACCTTCGCCGTCATCGTCTCCGTCGCCCTGTCGCTCGCCCTGTTCGGCGGGTCGCTCCTGATGAGCGACCAGGTCAGCACGATGAAGGGCTACTGGTACGACAAGGTCAACGTCTCGATCTTCCTCTGCAACAAGAGTGACGCCGAGTCCGATCCCAACTGCGCCAAGGGAGCGGTGACCGACGACCAGAAGGACCGGATCCTCGCCGACCTGAAGAAGATGGCGGTCGTCGACAATGTCACCCACGAGTCGCAGGACGAGGCGTACAAGCACTACAAGGAGCAGTTCGGCGACTCCCCGCTGGCCGCCTCCCTCACGCCGGACCAGATGCAGGAGTCGTACCGCATCAAGCTGAAGGACCCGGAGAAGTACCAGGTCATCGCGACCGCCTTCGACGGGCGGGACGGTGTGCAGTCCGTGCAGGACCAGAAGGGCATCCTGGACAACCTGTTCGGCTTGCTCAACGGCATGAACTGGGCCGCGCGGGCGGTGATGGCGCTGATGCTCGTCGTCGCGCTGATGCTGATCGTCAACACGGTGCGTGTCTCCGCGTTCAGCCGACGGCGTGAGACCGGCATCATGCGGCTGGTCGGCGCCTCCGGCTTCTACATCCAGGCCCCGTTCATCGCGGAGGCGGCGGTCGCCGGACTCATCGGCGGCACGGTCGCGTGCGGATTCCTGGTGATCGCGCGGTACTTCATCATCGACCACGGTCTCGCCCTGTCCGAGAAGCTGAACCTGATCAACTTCATCGGCTGGGACGCCGTGTTGACGAAGCTCCCGCTCATCCTCGCCACCAGCCTGCTGATGCCCGCGCTGGCCGCGTTCTTCGCGCTGCGCAAGTACCTGAAGGTGTGACGCATGCCAAGGGGGTCGCACAGTCATCCGACCGTGCGGCCCCTTCGCGTTCCCCTAGACTCACCGCCATGTCAGGCCGTGACCCGTTCTGTCCGCCCCGCCGCCTCGGCCGCGGGGCCGCCCTGACGTTGGTGTTCGCGAGCGTGCTCGTCGCGGGCGCGGCGACCGGCGCGCTGCCCGGCGACAGCCGCGGGACCGCGTCCGACCGGACGCGCGCGGCCGCCCCCACCAGTCACCCCGAGGCGGTGACCAGGGCCGCCGAGGAGGCGATGGCCGACGGGAAGTCGCCCCTGGAGGCCGCCGAACGCGCCGTCAGCCGCAGCGGGGACCGCTGGGCCGCGGTGTACTCCGCGGGCGAGTACGAGGAGTTCGAGGAGTCCCTCGACGGCCGGTACACCGGGGTCGGCCTGGAGGCGCGGCGCGAGCGGGACGGCCGGATCGAGGTGACCAAGGTGCAGTCCGGGTCGCCCGCGGCCGCCGCCGGGCTCCGCGCGGGCGACCGGCTGCGCAGCGTCGACGGCAAGGCGGTCGACGGACGTCCGGTCACCGAGGTCGTCTCCTTACTGCGGGGTGACGCCACGGACGCGCCCGCCGGCACCACCGTCCGTCTCGGCCTCCAGCGCGGCACGCGCGCGTGGACCGAGACCCTGCGCCGGGCCCGCCTGTCCACCGACTCGGTCACCGTGCGCAGGCTCGCCGGGGGCGTCACCGTCATCACCGTCGCCGCGTTCACCAAGGGCGTCGGCGACACCGTCCGCACCGCCGTACGCAAGGCCCCGGCGGGCGCCGGGATCGTCCTGGACCTGCGGGGCAACTCCGGCGGCCTGGTCACCGAGGCCGTCTCCACCGCCTCCGCCTTCCTGGACGGCGGCCTCGTCGCCACCTACGACGTCGACGGCGAGGAGCGCGCCCTGCACGCCGAGCCCGACGGTGACACCGACAGGCCCCTGGTCGCGCTCGTCGACGGCGGCACCATGAGCGCGGCGGAGCTGCTCACCGGTGCCCTGCAGGACCGCGGCCGCGCGGTCGTCGTGGGCTCCCGCACCTTCGGCAAGGGATCGGTGCAGATGCCGAGCCGGCTGCCCGACGGCTCCGTCGCGGAGCTGACCGTCGGCCACTACCGCACCCCCTCCGGTCACACCGTCGACGGCACCGGCATCACCCCCGACCTGGACGCCGGCGACCAGGCCCTGGAGCGGGCCGAGACCGTGCTGAGCGGGCTCGGCGACGCGTCCTGAGCGGCCGGCCCGCCGGACCGCGTAATCGGCTTTCCCCCCGGCCCCCTCCAGGTGCGAAAATGGCCCCACTATGAGCAAGGGAATGTACGTACCCAAGGAGTCCCAGCCGAAGCAGGGCAAGCCGGCTGCGGGCAAGGCCAAGGACGGCCAGCGCAAGATGATCGCGCAGAACAAGAAGGCCCGGCACGACTACGCGATCATCGACACCTACGAGGCCGGTCTCGTCCTCACCGGCACCGAGGTGAAGTCGCTGCGCCAGGGCCGCGCCTCGCTGGTCGACGGCTTCGTCCAGGTGGACCGGGGTGAGGCCTGGCTGCACAACGCCCACATCCCCGAGTACAGCCAGGGCAGCTGGACCAACCACTCCGCGCGCCGCAAGCGCAAGCTGCTGCTGCACCGCGAGGAGATCGACAAGCTGGCGGTGAAGTCGGAGGAGACGGGTCACACGATCGTGCCCCTCGCCCTGTACTTCAAGGACGGCCGGGCCAAGGCCGAGATCGCGCTGGCGCGCGGCAAGAAGGAGTACGACAAGCGGCAGACCCTGCGGGAGAAGCAGGACCGCCGGGACGCGGAGCGCGTGATCGCGGCGGCGAAGCGGCGGCAGCGGGGCGCGTAGGCGGGTCTCCCCCGGGGGGCCGGTTGCGGCACCCGGGAATAGGCTGGCATCGGTGTGCGTTGGTCACGTACGATGGCACCTGTGCCTCACAGCGGGCACGACGATTGAAAAATCAACATGGGGATGATCGGTTTCGACAGCGGATGTCGAAGCAGGGGAAGCGTGTCGAGGAAGCGGCCATGATCTCGTAAACCACAGGCCGAAAAAAATAATCGCCACTGTTAAGAGCGATTCTCCCAAGGCGACGCAGTTCGCCCTCGCTGCCTGATCAGGTAGCTAGGCAACTGCCCCTTACTTAAGGGAGTGTCAGCCCGGGCTCGTTCCCGACCCGGATCCTGGCATCAGCTAGGGAACTAAACCTTGATCCCGGTCACGGGGTGAAGAGGGAAATCAAACAGTGACTGGGCCCGTCGGCGACTTGTTCGCGTGATCGCCGGGGCCGAGAAAAGCGCAGCGAACTGCACACGGAGAAGCCCTGGTTCCTCACCGTTGGACGCGGGTTCGATTCCCGCCATCTCCACTCATCCCATGTGCCAAGGACCCCGTCGCTCTCAGCGGCGGGGTCCTCGGCGTTCACCGGTCTAGCGCAGGCTGAACGTCGACACGCGCAGCCCCTTGCTCAGCACCAGGTACACGTCCGTACGGCCCTTCGCCGCCGTCGACAGGTCCGCGGTGACCGTCTCGTACGTGTACGGCGATCCCGTCCCGGCCGTGCGGGCCGTCCCGGCGAGCGGGCCGGTGGGGGAGCCGAGGCGGACCTCGACCGTGCCGGGGGAGGTGCCGGAGACGCGGGCGGTGAGGCGGCCGGCGGCCGGGCCGAGGCGCGCGTCCTCGAAGCTGAGCCAGGAACCGTCGGCCGTCGCCTCCACCGCGGTACCGCGCACCTTGGACTCGTCGACGAGGCGGGTGCCGGCGTAGTCGTCGAAGTTCTCCGCGCGGGTCGCCGCCGACAGGTCCCGGGGCGGGATCGTCTCACCTCTGACCTGCCAGGAGGCACGGCTGCGGAGGTCCGAGGACGACGCGCCGACCAGGATGTCGTACGTGCCCGTCTCGACCACCCACTTCGAGCGGGTGACGTCCCAGTGGGCGAGGTCGGACGGGGTCAGCGCCAGACGGACCGTCTTCGTCTCGCCCGGCTTCAGCGACACCCGCTGGAACGCCTTCAGCTGCTTCAGGGGCTGCTTGTCGCGGGAGGCGCGCTGGTGGGTGTAGAGCTGCACCACCTCGTCGCCGGCCCGGCTGCCCGTGTTGGTGACCCGCACCTCGTAGCCGCCGGCCACGTGTCGCAGCTCGCCGTAGCGGAAGGTCGTGTACGACAGACCGTGGCCGAAGGGGTAGAGGGGGCGGCCCGTGAAGTACTGGTAGGTGCGGCCGGACTTGATGATGTCGTAGTCGAGGATCGACGGCAGGTCCGCCTCCGAGCGGTACCAGGTCTGGGTCAGTCGGCCCGCCGGGTTCGCGTCGCCGTAGAGGAGGTCGGCCAGCGCGTTGCCCGTCTCCTGGCCGGCGTGGGAGGTCCACAGGACGGCCGGGACCTCCTTCTGGAGCGACCCGAGCGTGGTCGGATAGCTGTTCTCCACGATCACGACCGTCTTCGGGTTGGCCTTGCGGACCGCTCTGACCAGGGCTTCCTGGGCGGGGGCCAGGGCCATGTCGGTGCGGTCGTGGGCCTCACGGCCGTTGATCGAGGGGTTGGAGCCGACCACGACGACCGCCGCGTCCCTGCCCCTGACCGCGGCGACCGCCTCGCTCAGGCCGCTTCTGACCACGTCCTTCGCGTAGTGCGCGGCCTCCTCCTTCGGCACCAGGCCGAGGGTGCCGTCCGTTCCGGCCGGGCCGAGGTAGACCGGGTTCGACCACCAGGACTCCTCGGTCTCGTAGCCCGCGTAACGCAGCAGGTACGTGCCGTCCGGCTGCCCCTCCAGCTTGAACTGCTGCTGGGCGAACCAACCGCCGGGCTGGACCTGGTCGTTGACGAAGTCCGACCAGTTGTAGCCGACGTAACGGCCGTTGGCCGCCGAGCGCAGGGTCAGCACGCCCTGGCCCCAGTCGAACACGTCGAACTGGGCCGCCAGGGTGGGCCCTTCGGCGCTGTCCCTCAGCGCCGCGCCCGCCGTGCCCGTGCCCGCCGTGACGTACCCGCCCGTCGCCGTGTCCCGCAGCGTGATCCGGTCCACGCCCTCGCTGGTGGTGACGTCCGTGCCGAGCTTGGCGGCGATGCCGTCGGCGGGGGTGACGGCGTAGGGGAGGGTGCCCGAGTACCAGTCGGTGTAGAGGGTGTCGGCGAGGGGGCCGACGACGGCCACGTCCTTCTCCGCGGCCCTCAGGGGGAGCGTGCGCGCCTGGTTCTTCAGCAGGACCGCGCCCTCGGTCGCCGCCTCGCGGGCCAGTCCCCGGTGCTCCGGGCTGTTGATCACCGACGCGTCGATCGCGCCGTACCTGCCGCCGCCCGGGTCGAACTCGCCCAAGCGGACCCGCACGGAGAGGATGTGCGAGACGGCCGTGTCGATGTCCGACTGGGCCAGCAGGCCCTGGTCCAGAGCCGACCGGACGGCGGTGGTCGTCGGGCCGGGGTCCGCGCCGTTGTCCGTGAAGCTGTCGATGCCCGCCTTCAGGGCGGCCGCGTCGCCCTCGGCGAGGGTCGGGTAGTAGCGCTGGTCACCGGGGAGGTTGGCGGGGGCGAAGGCGTCGGTGACGTTCAGCAGGTCGCGGTCGGTCCAGGTGCGGACGACGTCGTTCAGATCGGGATTCACCGTCGCGGGACGGCCGTTGACCAGGTTGTAGGAGGACATCACCCCGGTGGCCGCGTCCGCCGCGATCGCCGGTCTGAAGGCGGCCTCGTCGTACTCCTTGGCCACGCGCGGGCGCAGCTCGGAGGAGGTGGTCGTGCGGTGCCACTCGTTGTTGTTGGCGAGGTAGTGCTTGAGGGTGGGCGCGGTCTTCAGGTGGTCGGGGTCCCCGCCCGTAAGGCCCTTGCCGTACGCCGTGGACAGCGCGCCGGTCAGCGTCGGGTCCTCGCTGTAGCCCTCCTCGTTGCGGCCCCAGCGCGGATCGCGCAGCAGGTTCACCACCGGCGCCCAGAGGTTGAGGCCCCAGCCGTCGGGGCGTTCCTGCTGGAAGCCGCGTACCTCGTCGCCGACCGCCGAGCCGACCCGCTCCATCAGCTTCGGGTCCCAGGTCGAGGCCAGGCCGACGGCCTGCGGGAAGACGGTGGTCTCGCCGAGCCAGGCGACGCCGTGCAGGGCCTCGGTGCCGGTGCGGAAGGACCGGATGCCCAGACGCGGGATCGCGGGCTGGTGCTGGTGGAGGAGGGAGATCTTCTCCTCCAGGGTCAGCCGGGCGAGGAGGTCGTCGACGCGCCGGTCGACGGTGAGCGCGGGGTCGCGGAAGGGGTACGGGTCGGGACCGGCCGTCGCGGGGACGGTGGATCCCAGGCCGGCGATCAGGGCGAACGCCAGGACCAGCGTGGTTCTGCGGCTTCTTCGTCTGCCTTGCATGACACGGCTCCTTCGGCATCTCGTTGCGACGGGGCCTCGCGCACACCGGGGCGGGTGAGGCGGGGCGGTTCAGGCGGGGCGCGGTGCCGTGCTCGCGCGCTGCGTCAGCCGGGGCGGAAGCAGGGTCGCCTCCGGCACCTCGTCCCCGGCCAGCTTCGCCATCAGCAGGTCGACCGCCCGCGTGCCGACCTCCGCCGACGGCAGCGCGACGGAGGTGACGGGCACGCGGAGGCTCTCGGCGAGCTCGTCGGGGCAGATCGCCGTGACCGACAGATCGCCGGGCACCCGCAGCCCGAGCTGCTCGAAGGCGTCGATCAGCGGCTCCAGGACCGCCTCGTTGTGGACGACCACACCGGTCAGCGCCGGCTGCTCGCGCAGGAGCTGCTCCGCCACCCGGCGCGCGGCGGCGGGCGTGGCCTCGCAGGGGTGGACGGCGCAGGCGAGCCCGCCGCGGTCGGCGGCCGCGGTGAACCCCTGCACCACCCGCTGCGCGAACGCCGTCCCACGCACGTACACCTCCGGCGGTGAGCCGACCAGCGCCACCACCCGGTGCCCGAACTGCGCCAGATGCTCCACGCAGACCTCCCCCGCCGTCCGGAAGTCGAGGTCGATGCAGGTCAGCCCGGTGGCCTCGTGCGGGAACCCGATCATCACGGAGGGCCGGTCGAGGGAGCGCAGCAGGGACAGCCGGGGGTCGCGGAGCTGGACGTCCATCAGGATCAGGGCGTCCACCAGCGCGGTGTCCGCGACCCTGCGCAGGCCGTCCTCGCCCTCCTCCTGGGTGAGCAGCAGCACGTCGTGGTCGTGGCGCCGGGCGGCCACCGCCACCGACACCGCGAACTGCATGACGACCGGGACGTGGATGCCGGTCCGCAGCGGCACCACCAGGGCGAGCACGTTGGAGCGGCTGCTGGCCAGGGCCCGGGCGCCCGCGTGCGGCCGGTAGCCCAGCTCGCGGATGGCCGCCTCGACCCGCTGCCGGGTCTCCTCGGAGATCGGGCGCTTGCCGCTGAGCGCGTAGGACACGGTGCTGGGGGAGACCCCGGCGTGCCGTGCCACGTCGGTGATCTTCACCATCAGTCCAGCTCCAGGGTGAGGAAGCCGGTGCCCGCCTTCGCCCGCGCGAGGCGCTCCCCGGCCGCCAGCGCCCAGGGCGCCGAGGGGGCGCTGGAGCAGGCCCGCAGGGTGTCGCCCTCCCGGACGACGGTGAAGGTGACCCCGCCGGCCCGGACCGTCACCTGGGCGCCGCGCCGGAGGCCGTACGCGCGCAGCGTGACCCCGTCGGCGTGCGCGTAGTCGGGGCGGTCGGCGTGCGCGCCCACCGGGAGGACCGCGCCGGGCCGTACCAGCAGGGGCAGGCTGAGGACGTCGTGCCGCTCGCGCACCCAGCGCGGCCCGGTGACCGTGCGTCCGGTGAGGTAGTGGGTCCAGGTGCCCTCGGGGACGTAGTAGGTGACGTCTCCCTCGTCGCTGAAGACGGGCGCGACCAGCAGGTCGGGGCCGAGCATGTACTGCCGTTCCAGGTGCGCGCAGCCGGGGTCGTCGGGGAACTCCAGGACCATCGCCCGCATGACCGGCGTCCCCTCCTCGTGGGCGACGCGCGCCGCGTCGTAGAGGTAGGGCATGAGCCGCAGCTTCAGCCGGGTGAAGTGCCGCAGCACGTCCACGGACTGTTCGTCGAACAGCCAGGGCACCCGGTACGAGGAGGAGCCGTGCAGCCGGCTGTGCGAGGAGAGCAGCCCGAAGGCCAGCCACCGTTTGAACAGCGCCGGGGTCGGTGTCCCCTCGAAGCCGCCGATGTCGTGGCTCCAGAAGCCGAACCCGGACAGGCCGAGCGAGAGCCCGCCGCGCAGCGACTCGGCCATCGACTCGTACGTCGCCTCGCAGTCGCCGCCCCAGTGCACCGGGAACTGCTGGCTGCCGGCCGTCGCCGACCGTGCGAAGACGACCGCCTCCCCCTCGCCGCGGTGCTTGCGCAGCACGTCGAAGACGGTGCGGTTGTACAGGTACGTGTAGTAGTTGTGCATCCGCTCCGGGTCGGAGCCGTCGGACCAGGCCACGTCGACCGGGACCCGCTCGCCGAAGTCGGTCTTGAAGCAGTCGACGCCCTGCGCGAGCAGCGCCTGAAGCTTCGCCGCGTACCAGTCGCGGGCGGCGGGGCTGGTGAAGTCGACGAGCGCCATGCCCGGCTGCCACAGGTCCCACTGCCACACGCTGCCGTCGGGGCGCTTCAGCAGGTGCCCGAGCGCCTTGCCCTCCGCGAACAGCGGCGACCGCTGGGCGATGTACGGGTTGATCCACACGCACACGTGCAGGCCCTTGGCCTTCAGCCGGGCCAGCATCCCCTCCGGGTCCGGGAACACCCGTGGGTCCCACCGGAAGTCGCACCACTGGAACTCCCGCATCCAGAAGCAGTCGAAGTGGAAGACGGACAGGGGCAGTTCGCGCTCCCGCATGCCCTCGATGAAGGAGGTCACCGTCTCCTCGTCGTACGAGGTCGTGAAGGACGTCGACAGCCACAGGCCGAAGGACCAGACGGGCGGCAGCGCCGGACGGCCGGTGAGGGCGGTGTACCGGCGCAGGATCTCCTTCGGGGTGGGGCCGTGGACGACGTAGTACGTCAGCTCCTGGGTCTCCGCGCTGAACTGCACCTTCGACACCGTCTCCGAGCCGACCTCGAAGGAGACCTTGCCGGGGTGGTCGACGAAGACGCCGTAGCCCGCGTCCGTCAGGTAGAACGGGACGTTCTTGTAGGCCTGTTCGGTGGCGGTGCCGCCGTCGGCGTTCCAGACGTCGACGACCTGGCCGTTCCTCACCAGCGGGCCGAAGCGTTCGCCGAGGCCGTAGACGCTGGTGCCGACGCCGAGGCTGAGCCGCTCGCGCAGGTAGTGGGCGCCGGTCGCGTCGCGCATGATGCCCATGCCCTTGGCGCCGCTGGAGGTCAGGACGCGGCCGTGGGCGAGGAACTCCACCTGCCAGGGCCCGCCGCGGGTCACCCGCACCGACAGCGCGCCCGAGGTCAGGGTCGCGTGCTCGTCGTCGTGGGAGATCTGGGGGACGGTCTCGCCCCCGGTGAGCTCGAAGGCGGGCCCGCGCGGCCGATCGCCGGTGAAGTGGGTCAGGGTGAGGCCGATGACGTCGGGCATCGGGGTGTGCGCGGTGATCGTCATGACCGGTCCTGTCATCAGGTCGCCGCGCGAGCGGATGGGCCGGGTGGGCGCGTGGATCTCCAGGACGCCGTCCGACGCGCCGACGTCGAGGACCTCGGCCGGGTAGGCGGCCGTGACGCCCTCGCGCAGCAGCCAGTAACCATCGGTGAACTTCATGCGGTGGGTCCTTACTTCACGGCTCCCACGGCGATGCCGCGGGTGAGCGTCCGCTGGAAGAGGAGGAAGAAGACGACGGCCGGGAGCACGCCGAGCAGGGCGGCCGCGTTGGTCATCGTGGCGTCCATCAGGCGCTGGCCCTGCAGCACGCCGAGGGCCACCGACACCGTCTGGTTGTCGTTGGAGATCAGCATGACCAGCGGGAGCAGGAACTCGTTCCAGGTCCAGACGAAGAAGAAGACCAGGAGCACGCCGAGGGTGGGCCGGCTGACCGGGACGACGATCCGCCACAGCACCTGCCATCTGGTCGCGCCGTCGATCCGCGCGGCCTCGATGATCTCGCGGGGGAACCGGCTCAGCACCGAGGAGAGCAGGTACGTGCCGAAGGCCGCCTGGATCACCGTGAACACGATGACCACGCTGAGCCGGGTGTCGTACAGGCCGGCCTGCTTGCTCAGGTAGTAGACGGGGTAGACCAGCGCCTCCTGCGGCAGCATGTTGGCCAGGACGAAGAAGGCCAGTACCCAGGTGCGGCCCTTGATCCTGCCGATGCCGATCGCGTACGCGTTGAGGACCGACAGGACGACCGCGAGGAGGGCGACCGAGCCGCTGATCAGGACCGAGTTGACGAGCTTCTGGCTGTAGTCGACGCGCTCCCAGAAGTCCTTCAGGCCGTCCAGGTAGAGACCCTCGGGGAGGCTGAGCGGGCCGTTCCGCGCGTACTCCGCGGGGGACTTGACCGCGTTCACCGCCACGATCAGGAACGGGACGATCATGAAGAGGGCGGCGATGCAGAGGGCCACGAGGACCGGACAGCGGCGCAGGGCCGTCCTCATGAGCGTGCCCCTTCCTCGGCGTCTTCCGCGCGGGTCTGGAGTTTCAGGCCGATCAGGGACAGGACCAGGATGATCACGGTCAGGACCGTGGAGATCGCGGCGCCGTAACCGGCCTGGGTCTTCTCGAAGAACGTGGTGAAGGAGAAGTAGGACGGCACGTTCGTGGCTCCGCCGGGGCCGCCCTTGGTCAGGACGTACACCGCGCCGAAGACCTTGAGCGCGGCGATCGTGCACCAGGTCAGGACGACGTAGGTCTCCGGGCGGATCTGCGGCAGCGTGATGTGCCGGAAGCGGCGCCACCAGCCGGCGCCGTCGAGCTCGGCCGCCTCGTGGAGCTGCGGGTCGACGCGTTGCAGGCCGGCCATGAAGACGACCAGCGGGAAGCCGATCTGCACCCACACCATCACGCCCATCACGCTGTACAGCGCGAAGTCGGGGTCGCCGAGCCAGTCCCGCTGCCAGGAGCCCAGGCCGACGGCCTCCAGGAACTCGTTGAGCGAGCCGTTGTCGGGGGCGAGGATCCAGCTCCAGACGATGCCGGCGACCGCGATCGGCAGCACCTGGGGGAGGTAGAAGCAGGCCCGCAGGACGGCGGCGGTCCGGGTGCCGAAGTGCCGGCCGACGTAGTCGAACAGGGCGGCCGCCAGGACCAGCCCGATCGCGGTCGGTACGACGGCCATGGCGACGACCATGAAGAGGCTGTGCCGGAACGACTCCCAGAACGCGGAGTCGTCCATCAGCTCGCGGTAGTTGGCGAGCCCGGACCACTCCGGGCTGCCCACGCCCTGCCAGTCGGTGAAGCTCACGCCCGTGTTCATCAGGAACGGGACGACGACGACCGCCAGGAAGGCGAGGGCGCCCGGGAGCAGGAACAGCGCGTAGGACTCACGGGGGCGGTGCGGGCGGACGGCCCGGTCCTGCTTGCCGGTCACCCGCCCGCCCCGCTCGACGGTCACCGTCATCGCTTCGGCGCGCCCTTGTCGTACGCCTCCTGCAAGGCGTCCAGGTAGGCGTCCGGTGTCGCGCTGCCGGTGATCAGCTTCTGCGTCTCGGAGACGAGGACGTCGTAGAAGCCGGGGACCGGCCAGTCGGGGTAGAAGGCCAGGCCGTCGCGGTCGGAGAGGGTGTTGAAGTTCGTGATGAGCTCCTTGGCCTTCGGGTCGGTGATGGCGGCGGCGTCGGCCGCGACCGGGACTCCGCCCTTGTTGCCGAGGAGGTTCTGGATCTTCTTCGACATGGTGATGTCGATGAAGTCGTAGGCGAGGTCCTTGTTCTCGGCGCTCTGGGGGACGACCCACAGGTTGCCGCCGGAGCCCAGGGTGAGGTTCGAGCCGGGCCACAGGGTGGTGCCCCAGTCGAACGTCGCCTCCGCCTGGAAGCGGCCGTACCACCAGCTGCCGGAGAACAGGATGGGCGCCTTGCCCTGGATGAAGGAGACGCCGGCCTCCTCGGCCTTGGTGCCGCTGGAGGTCTTGGCCACGTAGCCCTTCTTCACCCAGTCGGAGAAGGTCTCGGCCGCGTACGTCCAGGCCGCGTCGTGGAAGTCGGTCTTTCCCTTGTACAGCTCGTAGGAGTCGACCCAGGCGCGGTCGGCCCTGGACAGGGCGAGCTGGTAGACGTACTGCTGGGCGAGGTACTCGGCGCCGGAGTTGGCGAGCGGGGTGACGTCGTGGCCGGCGAACGTGTCCATCGCCGCGACCAGGTCGTCGAACGTCTTCGGCTCGGGGATCTCGTACTTCGCGAACAGGTCCTTGTTGAAGTAGACCATCGTGTACTCGGCGTAGTTGGGCACGCCGTACCACTTGCCGGAGCCCATCACGCCGTCGCCGTCGTACTGGCTGGTGGTGCGCACGCCCGTGCCGAGCAGCTTGTCCCAGCCGCGTTGCGTCGCCTCGGCGGACAGGTCGGTCAGCAGGCCCTGCTTGGACAGCAGGCCCGCCGTCGCGTTGCCCTTGTTGTACTCCATGAGGTCGGGGGCGTCGGAGGAGTTCAGGACCATCGGGGCCGTCTTCTGGATCTGCTCGAAGCTCTTCTCCTCGAACTTCACCTTCACGCCCGGGTGCCGGGCCTCGAACTCCTTGACCGCCTCCGTCCAGGCGATGCCCATCGCGCTGTTCGGGGCCTCGTAGTGCCACAGCCGCAGGGTTTCGGCGTCGGAGGAGCCGCCGCCGTCCGAGTCACCGCAGGAGGCCAGGAGCAGGGCCCCCGCAAGGGCCGCCGCTGCACTCGCCACCACACGCCTTCGTGCCGTCAACATCCTGTGCCTCCAGGGGAGCCGGATGGTTCTCGGGGCAGGAACGGTCGTCACGCGGGGTGAGTCGAACCGGTTCGATGCGTGACGTCGAAGCGCTTCGACGGGCGAAGGTAGGTGTCCGCTGTGAAGGCGTCAATGGGGTGCGCGGGAATCGGCCGGGCGGGTGAGGGCGGTGAGGGAGAGCAGCAGGGCGGTTCCGGCCGCCGTGACGGGCACGCCGTACCCGGCCGCCGGGGAGAGGTGCTCGGCGACCCAGCCGCCGGCCGCGCTGCCGCAGGCGATGCCGCCGAGCAGGCCGGTCACGGCCAGGGTCATGCCCTCGTTGAGGCGGCCCTCGGGGGTGCGTTCCTGGATCAGGGCCATGGTGGTGACCATGGTCGGCGCGGTCGCCATCCCGGCGATCAGCAGGGCGCCCGCCAGCAGCGGGAGCGAACCGACGCCGGCGGCGGCCAGCGGCGGGAGGGTGAGCAGGAGGGTCATCGCGGCCACCGTCCACGGATGGCGCCGGGCCGCCGGGCCGGACGGCCGCACCGCCCCGTACACCAGGCCGGCCGCGCACGAGCCGGCCGCCTGGAGCGCCAGCACGACCCCGGCCGCGGCGGAGTGCCCCCGCGCGTCCGCGAACGCGATCGTGACGACCTCCATCGCCCCGAACACGGCGCCCAGCGCGAGACAGACGGCGAGCAGCGGCGGGATCCCGGGCGCGCGCAGCGGGGACCCGGCGGTGGTGCGGGGGTGAGGGGGCGGCTCGGTCGAGCGCTGGGCGGCGAACAGCAGGACACCCGCCACCATCAGCACCGCGCCGGCCAGCGTGCCCGCCTCCGGGAAGAACGTGCCGCACAGGAAGGCCGCCAGGACCGGGCCCAGCATGAAACACAGCTCGTCGGCGGCCTGTTCGAAGGAGTTGGCGGTGTGCAGCGCGTCCGGGTCGCCCTTCAGGAGGTGGTTCCAGCGGGCGCGGGACATGCCGCCGGTGTTGGGGGTCGTGGCGGTGGCCGCGTAGGCGGCGAACAGGGTCCAGTCGGGGGCGCCCTGCCGCACGCACAGCACCAGCGCGAGGCTCCCGAGCGCCGCGAACAGCGTCGCCGGTACGGCGATCCGGGCCTGCCCGTACCGGTCGACGAGCCGCGCGATCCACGGCGCGACCAGCGCGGTCGCGGCGAGCCCGGTCGCGGTGACCGCGCCGGCGAGGGCGTACGAGCCGCGGGTACCGGCGATCATCACGACCGCGCTGACGCTGAACATGCCCATGGGCAGGCGGGCGAGGAGGTTCCCGGCGGTGAAGGCGCGGGCGCCGGGGAGGGCGAGCAGGCGGCGGTAGGGGCCGGCGGGTCGGGTGCGGTTCCGGGTGGAGGGCCAGGGGCGGGTTCCGGTGCGGCTTCCGGTGTCGGTTCCGGCGCGGTTTCCGGTACGGCTTCTGGGCGTGAAGTCGACGGCGACGAGGGTGTCGGCGGTGAGGGTGAGGAGCGGGGCCCGGGCGGGCGCGGGCGGCGGCGGTGGCGGCTGGTGCGGCATGGCTCCACCGTCGCCCGCCGATGACCAAGCGGTCCAACACCTTCTCGCCACCGATTCACGCACCTGTGTTGTAAGTTCACCGGATGTCCGCTCACCTCGACCCCCGGCTCCTGCGCGCCTTCCTCGCCGTCGCCGAGGAACTCCACTTCACCCGTGCCGCGGCCCGTCTCTACGTCGCCCAGCAGGCGCTCAGCCGGGACGTACGGCGGCTGGAGCGGGAGCTGGGCGCCGAACTGTTCGTGCGGACCACCCGGCAGGTGACGCTCACCCCGGACGGCGAGCGGCTGGTGCCCCACGCCCGCCGGGTGCTCCAGGCGCACGACGACCTGCTCACCGCGTTCCGCCAGGCCCGCCCCCTGCTGGTCGACCTGAACTCGCCGGGTCTGGAGACCGGCCGCCGGGTGCTGTACCGGGCCCGCGAACTCGCTCCCGAGCACGAGCTGATGGCCCGCTTCGAGAGCGGGCTGACCGGCGCCGCCGTCGAGATCGTCGCGGGGCGGCTGGACGTGTCGTTCGGCCGGTACGCGGGACTGGACCCGGCGTTGCGGGCCGGGCTGGACCACCAGCTGGTGCGCCTGGAGCCGATGGCGGTCCTCCTGCCCGAGGGGCACCGGCTGGCGGCGTCGGCGGAGGTGCCGTTGGCCGCGCTGGCGGGGGAGACGGTGTACGCGGGCGCCGGCAATCCGCGGACGCCGGAGTGGACCGATCTCGCCCGTGTGCTGTTCGAGGGGCGCGGCATCGCGCTCGCACCGCCCGCCCCGCTGGCCGTCGGGGTCGAGGAGTTCCGGCGCGTCATGGCGAAGGATCCTCAGCCCATCCTGGCGGTGATGGGATTTCCGGCCATGCCCGGGACGGTGCTGCGGCCGCTGGTCGACCCGGTACCTCTCTCCCCGGTGTCGCTGGTGTGGCGGAAGGGGCTGGTCCATCCGGCCCTCGACGCACTGCGCCGGGCGGCGGTCGAGCTCGGGTCCGCCGAGTCGTGGCTGGCGTGTCCCGTCACCGGGTGGATTCCAGCCAGGGACAGGAACATCGGCTCGGCCTCACCGTCTGGATCCTCCTCCGGACCCTCCCGCTGAGCGGCCCGCCCTACGGCGAGGCGCCGCCCGGCGCGTCGCCGTCGGCGGGAGGTCAGCCGTCGACGGCAGGTCAGCCGTCGACGGTGGGCCGGCCCTGCTCGGGCACGCGGACGCCCTGCTGGAGGACGCGGACGCCCTGCTCGGGCACGTGGACGCGGCGGCGGCCCCGCGTCCGTTTCCGGCCGGCCCCGTACCCTTGCCGGCAGTCGTCCCGGCCCCAGCCGGTCCGGTCCGGCTCGCGAACCTCTCACCCCGCCCCCGCGGAAGGTGAGAGCAACGTTCCCTTCCGGTCACCCACAGCCACAGCCCGGAAACGAGCCCTCCCTACCTTCGGGACTCATCACCGCTCATCACCGCGAACCACCCGAGCCCCGGAGCACGTGGAGGCGTCATGACAGCCCCTGGTACAGCCCCCGCACCGCCGACCTCCCCCAAGCGGGGAGGCCGCTGGATCGAGCAGTGGGATCCGGAGGACGAGGCGTCCTGGAACGCCGGCGGCGAGAAGATCGCCCGGCGCAACCTCCTCTTCTCCGTCCTCTCCGAGCACATCGGCTTCTCGATCTGGACCATGTGGTCCGTGCTGGTGCTCTTCATGGGGCCGGAGTACGGGCTGACGCCGGCGGACAAGTTCCTGCTGACGTCGGTGGTGACGCTGGTCGGGGCCGTCGTGCGGGTGCCGTACACCTTCGCCGTCGCCGTCTTCGGTGGCCGGAACTGGACGATCATCTCGGCGGGCCTGCTGCTCATCCCCACGATCGCCGCGTTCACCGTGATGGAGCCGGGGACCTCGTTCAACACCTTCCTCCTCGTCGGCCTGCTGGCGGGCATCGGCGGCGGCAACTTCGCCTCCTCCATGACCAACATCAACGCCTTCTTCCCGCTCCGTAAGAAGGGGTGGGCGCTCGGGCTCAACGCGGGCGGCGGCAACATCGGTGTCCCCGTCATCCAGGTCATCGCCCTCGCGATCATCGGTGCCGGCGGCGGTCCGCGCGTGCTGCTCGGGATCTACATCCCGCTGATCCTCGTCGCCGCGGTCCTGGCCGCGTTCTACATGGACAACCTCGCGTCCGTGAAGAACGACACCGGCGCCGCGAAGGACGCCGCGAAGGACGGTCACACCTGGATCATGTCCTTCCTGTACATCGGCACCTTCGGGTCGTTCATCGGCTACAGCTTCGCCTTCGGACAGGTGCTGACCAACGGGTTCGGCCGTACGCCGCTCCAGGCCGCCTACCTCACCTTCATCGGCCCGCTGCTCGGCTCCCTCATCCGCCCCCTCGGCGGCTGGCTCGCCGACCGCTACGGCGGCGCCCGGATCACCCTCTACAACTACGTCGGCATGGCCGCCGCCACCGCCATCCTGGTCTGGGCCAGCATGCAGAAGTCGCTGGCGCTCTTCGTCGCCGTCTTCGTCGTGCTGTTCGTGCTCAGCGGCCTCGGCAACGGGTCGACGTTCAAGATGATCCCCGGCATCTTCCAGGCGAAGGCCGTCGCCCAGGGGCTGCAGGGCGAGGCGGCCGCGAGCTACGGCCGTCGTCTCTCCGGCGCCTCCATGGGGCTCATCGGGGCGGTGGGCGCGCTCGGCGGCGTCGGCATCAACATGGCCTTCCGGCAGTCCTTCCTCTCCTACGGCTCCGGAACCGGCGCGTTCGTCGCCTTCCTCGTCTACTACGCCGCCTGCTTCGCGGTCACCTGGGCCGTATACCTTCGCCGCCCGGCAGGCCGGATCACCGCCTCCGGCGCCACCCCCGAGGCGAAGCAGCAGCTCAGCTACGCCGAGGTGTGACGTAACACTGGCGACATGAAGCCGAACCGAGCCTGTCACGCACCGTTGACAGGCTCGATCGGCATGCAGGTGCACGACCTGGTGCAGGTGCAACGACTCGAGTGCGGGACGAGAGCCATGTACGAACAGCAGCGACCGGACAACGACGCCAGCGACCGGGCCCCGGAACAGCACGGACCCCTCGCCGGCTTCACCGTCGGCGTGACCGCCGCGCGCCGGGCCGACGAGCTCGGAGCACTGCTCCAGCGGCGCGGAGCGGCGGTGCTGCACGCGCCCGCCCTGCGGATCGTGCCGCTCGCCGACGACGGCGAACTGCTCGCCGCCACCAAGGACCTCCTCGACCAGGCGCCGGACGTCGTCGTGGCCACCACGGCCATCGGCTTCCGCGGCTGGGTCGAGGCCGCCGACGGCTGGGGGCTCGGCGAGCAGCTGCTCGCCCGGCTGCGGGACGTCGAACTGCTCGCCCGCGGGCCCAAGGTCAAGGGCGCGATCCGCGCCGCGGGCCTCACGGAGGACTGGTCGCCGTCGAGCGAGTCGATGGCGGAGGTGCTCGACCGGCTGCTGGAGGAGGGCGTCGAGGGCCGCCGCGTCGCCGTCCAGCTGCACGGGGAGCCACTGCCGGGGTTCGTGGAGGCGCTGCGGGCCGGGGGAGCGGAGGTCGTGGGCGTGCCCGTGTACCGGTGGATGCCCCCGGAGGACATCTCGCCGCTCGACCGGCTCCTCGACGCCGCCGTCTCGCGCGGACTGGACGCGGTCACCTTCACCAGCGCGCCGGCCGCCGCCTCGCTGCTGTCGCGGGCGGAGGACCGGGGGCTGCTGTCGGAGCTGCTGTCCGCCCTCCACCACGACGTCCTGCCGGCCTGCGTCGGCCCGGTCACCGCGCTGCCGCTCCAGGCGCACGGGGTGGACACCGTCCAGCCGGAGCGGTTCCGGCTCGGGCCGCTCGTCCAGCTGCTGTGCCAGGAGCTGCCCGGCCGGGCCCGCTCCCTGCCGATCGCCGGGCACCGGGTGGAGATCCGGGGGCACGCGGTCCTGGTCGACGGCTGCCTGAAACCCGTACCGCCGGCCGGCATGTCCCTGCTGCGGGCCCTGTCCCGGCGGCCGGGCTGGGTCGTGCCCCGCGCCGACCTGCTGCGGGCGCTGCCGGGGGCGGGCCGCGACGAGCACGCCGTCGAGACGGCGATGGCCCGGCTGCGGACGGCCCTGGGCGCGCCGAAGCTGATCCAGACGGTGGTGAAGCGGGGGTACCGGCTGGCGCTGGACCCCGCGGCGGACACGAAGTACGCGGACGCGTGAGCGGGAGGTGAGGGCGACCGACGCCGGTGCCGCCCTCACCGGGACCGCCGACCCCGGCCCCGCCTCGGCCCGGACGTGCCTGGTCCCCGGCGCCTGCCTCGGCCCGGACGTGCCTGGTCCCCGGCGCCTGCCTCGGCCCGGACGCACCTCGTCCCCGGACCGACGGGCCGAAACCCGTACCCGCCTGCGGCACAGGGGGTTCCGGCGCCGCGCCCCACCCGGCACTGTGAGAGGGACGCCTCCCCGCGGAGCCTTCCCTAGGCGGTGAACGGCACATGGCACTGGGTACACCCCCGTCCCCCTACGACCCGCGGTTCGACGCCGGACGGGTCTGCCTGGACCTCCTCGCCACCACCCACCCCCGGGAACGGCTGGACGCGGTCCCGCCGCTGTGCGCGTGGATCACCGGCTCCGGACTCGTCCCGACGGGCACCCCGCTGACGCACGCCGGCCCCTCCTGGCCGGTGGCCTTCCGGGAACTGCGGGGGTGCGTCGGCCAGTTGGTGCGTGCCTGGCTGGCCGGCGACCTCCGCCCCCACGACCGCGCCCTCACCCGCCTCAACGACGTCGCCCGCACCGCTCCCCCGGTCCCCCGTGCCGTCCGCGGACAGGACGGCACGCTCGTACGGGAACTGGACGGGCCCCCGGAGTGCGCCGCGCTGCTCGCCGCGGTGGCCCGGGACGCGGTGGAACTGCTCACCGATCCCGCCGCGCGGGCGGACCTGCGGCAGTGCGAGGGGGACAACTGCCCCCTCGTGTACGTGGACACGTCCCGGGGACGCCGTCGGCGCTGGTGCTCCAGCGAGGTCTGCGGCAACCGGGAACGGGTCGCCCGGCACCGCAGGAGGACCGCGCTCACCCGCGCGTGACCCACCGGCCGCCCTCGTCGGGTGGCCGCGAGGCTCTCCGGCGGCTGCCCGCCCAACCTCCGTCACGTGGCCGCCGGACCCCTCGACGCGCGTCCGTACGTCCCTCCGTCACGCGCCCGCCCGGTCCTCCGGCACCGACCCGCCCGGTCCTCCGGCACCGGTCTGTCCGACGTCCCGTCATGTCTTCGCGCCAACTCACCTGTCCGCTATGCCGTGTTCGTGACAGCGGTGTCGAAGTGATTTCGATTACACGTTGTTTACCTTCGGAATGCGGCGGGCAGCGCGTGTCGCCTTGACCGTGTGGCGGAAATGTAAAGGAAGAGGGGCGGGAATGTGCCCTCATGTCCCCCTCGTCACGACACCCAGAAGAAAACTGTCAGTCCGGTTTGAACACTCAACGGGCCCGTTCCGTACCGGTGGTGGAGCGACCGACTCGGGGGAACCCCCGGACACCGGAGGTGGGCGTGCGCAAGGATGCGGCCGTGGCCAATGAACGTGGATCGAGGGCCCGACATCGCATGTCCCAGCCCTCGGAACCTGATGAGGAGCTGATGCGTGCTCTGTATCGGGAGCATGCCGGACCCCTGCTCGCGTACGTCCTCCGTCTGGTTGCCGGAGACCGGCAGCGCGCCGAGGACGTCGTGCAGGAGACACTCATCCGTGCCTGGAAGAACGCCGGACAGCTCAATCGAGCGACCGGATCGGTACGCCCCTGGCTGGTGACGGTCGCACGCCGCATCGTCATCGACGGCCACCGCAGCCGGCAGGCCCGGCCGCAGGAGGTCGACCCGTCGCCGCTGGAGGTCATCCCCGCGGAGGACGAGATCGACAAGGCGCTGTGGCTGATGACGTTGTCGGACGCGCTCGACGACCTGACCCCGGCACACCGGGAGGTGCTCGTCGAGACGTACTTCAAGGGGCGTACCGTCAATGAGGCGGCCGAGACGCTGGGTATACCCAGCGGCACCGTGCGCTCAAGGGTTTTCTATGCCCTGCGGTCGATGAAGCTGGCTCTCGAGGAGCGGGGGGTGACGGCGTGATGAGCATGTACGGGGGGTTCGGAGCAGGTGGGCCGGGTATGTCTGGTCCCATGCAGGGGTCTGTGGGATCTCCGAGCCCGAGCGAACACGAGACCGTCGGCGCCTACGCCCTCGGCATCCTCGACGACGCCGAGGCGACCGCCTTCGAAGCGCACCTCGCCGGCTGCGAGTGGTGCGCGCAGCAGCTCGACGAGCTCGCCGGGATGGAGCCCATGCTGGCCGCCCTCGCGGACCTGCCCGGATCCGGTACCCCCGCGATCGGTGAGTCCCTGTCCGCCAAGCCCGGCCCGCGGCTCGTGGAGAAGCTCGTCGACGAGGTCGCGGACCGCCGCGCCCAGAAGCGCCGGCGCAGCTTCTACATGATCGCCGCCGCTGCCGCGCTGATCGTCGGCGGCCCGGTCGTGGCCGTGGCGACGAGCGGCGGTGACAGCGCAGACGCCCCCAGAGTCCTGGCGGACAGCAACCCCGCCAAGACGGTCTTCGAGAGTTTCACCGACAAGGTCACCGCCACCGACGCGGGCACCAAGGTGACGGCGACCGTCGCCATGCAGGAGAAGGCCTGGGGCACCGAGGCCGTCGTCGAGCTGAAGAACGTGGCGGGCCCCAACAAGTGCTCGCTCATCGCCGTCGGCAAGAACGGCGAGCGCGAGACCATCTCGTCCTGGTCCGTCCCGGAATGGGGCTACGGCCTCCCCACCGCCAAGACCGATCAGGCCAAGAACCCGCTCTACGTCCAGGGCGGCGCGGCCCTCACCCCGAACCAGATCGACCACTTCGAGGTCATGACCTTCGACGGCAAGAAGCTCGTCGAGATCGACAAGTAAAGAAGACCCCGGACCGACGCCGGACGCTCGACCGGGCCCGCCCGCGGTTCTCCGCCGGGCGGGCCCCTCGCTTACCGGGGGCCCTTTCGCGTACGGTTGACGGCTGCCCAGCACGTCAGAAGGGGGCCCGGTGGCCGCTCAGGCTCAGCAGGAAACCGCGGTCGGCCCGGTTCAGGACTCAGTTCGGGACCGGGAGATCAGCGTCGAACAGGAACACCTGGACCGGGTGTACCGGCGTCTCGAGGAGAAGATCCACGAGGCGGAGTTCCTCATGCACGACGCGGCCCGCCGCGGCCAGGTCGGCACGCCCGGCGCCCTGGCCGAGCGGGACGCGCAGGTCTTCCGGGCGGGCGTACACCTCAACCGCCTGAACAACGAGTTCGAGGACTTCCTCTTCGGCAGGATCGACCTGCTGCTCGGCAAGGACGGCAAGAAGGGACCGGACGGCGCCTACACCGCCGTGGAACCCGCCGACGGCGCCGTGCGGGACGACAACACCGCCGACATCGCCGAGACCCTGCACATCGGGCGCATCGGTGTCCTCGACGAGGACTACGCCCCGCTGGTCATCGACTGGCGGGCCCCCGCCGCCGCCCCGTTCTACCGCTCCACGCCGGTCGACCCCGGCCGGGTCGTGCGCCGTCGGGTGATCCGCTCCAAGGGCCGCAAGGTGCTCGGCGTCGAGGACGACCTCATGCGCCCCGAGCTGAAGGCCTTCCTCGACGGCCACCAGCTGCCCGTCATCGGCGACGGCGCCCTCATGGCCGCCCTCGGGCAGGCGCGCAGCCACACCATGCGCGACATCGTCGCCTCCATCCAGGCCGAGCAGGACCTGGTCATCCGCGCCCCCGCCGCCTCCGTCACGTACGTCGAGGGCGGCCCCGGCACCGGGAAGACGGCCGTCGCCCTGCACCGGGCCGCGTATCTCCTCTACCAGGACCGGCGCCGGTACGCGGGCGGCATCCTGATCGTCTCGCCGACCCCGCTGCTCGTCGCGTACACCGAGGGCGTGCTGCCCTCCCTCGGCGAGGAGGGCCAGGTCGCCATCCGCGCCGTCGGCTCCCTCGTCGACGGGATCGAGGCCACCTTGTACGACTCCCCGGCGGTGGCCCGCGCCAAGGGCTCGTACCGCATGCTGAAGGTGTTGCGGAAGGCGGCGCGGGGAGCGCTGGAACTGGGCCGTCCGGGCGCCCCCGCGGCCGGGCAGCTCACCTTCGACACCCACGAGGACACGGTCTCCCGTCCGCCCACCCGGCTGCGCGTGGTCGCCTTCGGCCGCCGCCTGGAGCTGGAGGCCGAGGACCTGGAGCGCGTCCGCCGCACCGCCCTCGGCGGCACCGCTCCCGTGAACCTGCTGCGTCCCCGCGCCCGCAAACTGCTGCTGGACGCCCTCTGGGAGCGCTCGGGCGCCGCCGGCCGCCACACCGACCCCGAGCTGGCCGCCGAGCTGCGCTCCTCCTTCGACGAGGACGTGACGAGCGAGGACTCCTTCATCGCCTTCCTCGACGCCTGGTGGCCGGAGCTGACCCCGAAGGCCGTCCTGGCGGCCATGTCGGACGAGCGGCGGCTCGGCCGCTGGGCCCGCCGGATCCTCAACCCCGGCGAGGTCCGCAAGGTCGCCCGCTCCCTGAAGCGCGACGGCCACTCCGTGCACGACGTCGCGATGCTCGACGAGCTCCAGGCGATCCTCGGCGCCCCGGCCCGCCCGCGGAAGCGGCGCGAGCTCGACCCGCTGGACCAGCTCACCGGCCTGGAGGAGCTGATGCCGGTCCGCGAGGAGTCGCAGCGCGAGCGGGCCGAGCGCCTCGCCCAGGAGCGCACCGAGTACGCCCACGTCATCGTCGACGAGGCACAGGACCTCACCCCGCTCCAGTGGCGCATGATCGGCCGCCGCGGCCGGCACGCCACCTGGACGGTCGTCGGCGACCCGGCCCAGTCCTCCTGGTCCGACCCCGACGAGGCCGCCGAGGCCCGTGACGAGGCGCTCGGCACCCGCCCGCGCCGTCGCTTCCAGCTGACCGTGAACTACCGCAACCCGGCCGAGATCGCCGAGCTGGCCGCGAAGGTGCTGGCCCTGGCCATGCCCGGTGCCGTGGCCCCGTCCGCGGTCCGCTCCACGGGCGTCGTCCCCCGCTTCACGGCCGTGACCGGCTCCCTCGCCGCGACCGTCCGCGCGGAGGCCGAACGCCTCCTGGAACGGGTCGACGGCACCGTCGGTGTCGTCGTCGCCATGAACCGCCGTGAGGAGGCCCGGCGCTGGCTCGCCGGACTCGGCGACCGGGTCGTCGCCCTCGGCAGCCTGGAGGCCAAGGGGCTCGAGTACGACGCGACGGTGGTCGTGTCGCCCGCGGAGATCGCCGACGAGTCCCCGGCCGGCCTGCGGGTGCTGTACGTCGCCCTGACCCGCGCCACCCAGCAGCTCACGGTCGTGTCGGACGAGCGGGACGAGCCCGACGCGGCGGGCGTGCCGGACCTGCTGCGGGACTGAGCGCGGGGGCCTTTCCTGTGAACTCGCCGGACGGGAATGGCCTCGGGCGATCCGTTTGTTAGCCTGGACGTGGCACCGGCTCGATCCAAGCCCCCGGGCCCAACCTTCGTCGCTACGAGCGACCACTTGCCGCGAGGCGAGCATGGCGGGTCGGTGCCACTCAGCGTCGGAAGAGGCCCACGTCGAATGTGACGTGGGCCTCTTTCTCTGTCGACTTTCCTGTGAACTCAACGTTCGCAATCGGATGCGGCTAACGCCTACTCGGCAGTAGGTGCGACGATCGGACGACATCCAGCGTCACAGGTGAAAGCAGAGGAAGTCGGCCATGGCAACGGCGCCCAGCGTCTCCTACTCGATGACGATCCGGCTGGAGGTGCCCGCGAGCGGAACCGCCGTCTCGCAGCTCACCACCGCTGTGGAGTCCTCCGGAGGCTCGGTGACCGGCCTCGACGTCACCGCGTCCGGACACGAGAAGCTCCGGATCGACGTCACCATCGCGGCCACCTCGACCGCGCACGCCGACGAGATCGTCGAGCAGCTCCGCGGCATCGAGGGCGTCACGCTCGGCAAGGTCTCCGACCGTACGTTCCTGATGCACCTCGGCGGCAAGATCGAGATGGCGTCGAAGCACCCCATCCGCAACCGTGACGACCTCTCCATGATCTACACGCCGGGTGTGGCCCGCGTCTGCATGGCGATCGCCGAGAACCCCGAGGACGCCCGCCGTCTCACCATCAAGCGCAACTCCGTTGCGGTCGTGACGGACGGCTCCGCCGTGCTGGGCCTGGGCAACATCGGCCCCAAGGCCGCGCTGCCGGTCATGGAGGGCAAGGCGGCCCTCTTCAAGCGGTTCGCCGGCATCGACGCCTGGCCGATCTGCCTGGACACCCAGGACACCGACGCGATCGTCGAGATCGTCAAGGCGATCGCCCCCGGCTTCGCCGGCATCAACCTCGAGGACATCTCCGCCCCCCGCTGCTTCGAGATCGAGGCCCGGCTGCGCGAGGCGCTCGACATCCCCGTCTTCCACGACGACCAGCACGGCACCGCGATCGTCGTCCTCGCCGCCCTCACGAACGCCCTGCGCGTCGCGGACAAGGCGATCGAGAACATCCGCGTCGTCATGTCCGGCGCCGGCGCGGCCGGCACCGCCATCCTCAAGCTGCTGATCGCGGCGGGCGTGAAGAACGCCGTCGTCGCCGACATCCACGGCGTCGTCCACGCCGGCCGCGAGGACCTGGTGGACGCCGCTTCCGACTCGGCGCTGCGCTGGATCGCCGACAACACCAACCCCGAGGGCCTCACCGGCACGCTGAAGGAGGCCGTGCGCGACGCCGACGTCTTCATCGGCGTCTCCGCCCCGAACGTCATCGACGGCGACGACGTGGCCGCCATGGCCGACGACGCGATCGTGTTCGCGCTCGCGAACCCGGACCCCGAGGTGGACCCGGCAATCGCCCGTCAGACGGCGGCCGTTGTGGCCACCGGCCGCTCCGACTTCCCGAACCAGATCAACAACGTGCTGGTCTTCCCGGGCGTCTTCCGCGGCCTGCTGGACGCGCAGTCCCGCACGGTCAACACCGACATGATGCTCGCGGCCGCGAAGGCGCTGGCGGACGTGGTGACCGAGGACGAGCTGAACGCGAACTACATCGTCCCGAGCGTCTTCAACGACAAGGTCGCCGGTGCGGTGGCCGGCGCGGTGCGCGAGGCCGCGAAGGCGGCGGGGGTCACGGTCTGAGGTCCGCGTCTGCGCGGGGCCCCGGTGCGGGGCCCCGGCGGGTTGCGCCCCCACGGCGCTGTGAGGATCGCCACGGCGGCCTCCGCGACGGCGCGTCGCGGAACCGCGTGTCCCCGGCCGCCCTCTAGGGTTGCGGCCGAGCGAAGCGCTCTTCGTGTGACTCCCAAGGGTGTTCTCACGACTCCTGCGGGTGCCGGATTGGCTTTCCCGCCGCAGGTAGGGGCAGGATGCGTCCCTGGGCGCGAGCACAACGACTTCGCTGTGCCCCACATGCGGCTCCGCCGCGTGGCACGCCTCAACGGCAAGAAGAACACGGGAGTAACAACATGAACCGCAGTGAGCTGGTGGCCGCGCTGGCCGACCGCGCCGAGGTGACCCGCAAGGACGCCGACGCCGTGCTGGCCGCGTTCGCCGAGGTCGTCGGCGACATCGTCTCCAAGGGCGACGAGAAGGTCACCATCCCCGGCTTCCTGACCTTCGAGCGCACCCACCGTGCCGCTCGCACCGCGCGCAACCCGCAGACCGGCGACCCGATCCAGATCCCGGCCGGCTACAGCGTGAAGGTCTCCGCGGGCTCGAAGCTCAAGGAAGCGGCCAAGGGCAAGTAAGCCTCACCCGTACGCCACGGACGCGTACGAGGCTCTGTAACGCCAATGGGGCGGCCACCCGGTCAGGGTGGCCGCCCCATCGCCGTACGGCGCCGCACAGCCGTTCGAGGCCCGCCCGGCCGCCCGATCCGAGCGGCCCGCCCGAACGGGCCCGGCCGCCCCGCTGGAGCGACGCTCGGGCCGGACGGCGCCACGACATCAGCGACCCCCGCCCTCGCCCCGGCCCCGGGCCGGTCGGGCCCGAGCCGGCCGGGCCCGGGTCGGGTGGGCCGGGGGCGGCCGGGCCCGGGTCGGGTGGGCCGGGGGCGGGAGGGTGTGGTGGGGTCAGCCGAGGGCCTTGCCCGGCAGTTCGACCTTCGCGCCCAGCTCGACGAGCTTCTCCATGAAGTTCTCGTAGCCGCGGTTGATGAGGTCGATGCCGTGGACACGGGACGTGCCCTGGGCGGCGAGGGCGGCGATCAGGTACGAGAAGCCGCCGCGCAGGTCGGGGATGACCAGGTCGGCGCCCTGGAGCTTGGTGGGGCCGGACACGACCGCGGAGTGCAGGAAGTTGCGCTGGCCGAAGCGGCAGTCGGAGCCGCCCAGGCACTCGCGGTAGAGCTGGATGTGGGCGCCCATCTGGTTCAGCGCGGAGGTGAAGCCGAGGCGGGACTCGTACACCGTCTCGTGGATGATCGACAGGCCCGTGGCCTGCGTCAGGGCCACGACCAGCGGCTGCTGCCAGTCCGTCTGGAAGCCGGGGTGGACGTCCGTCTCGAGCGCGATGGACTTCAGCTGGCCGCCGGGGTGCCAGAAGCGGATGCCGTCGTCGTCGATGCGGAACGCCCCGCCCACCTTCCGGTAGGTGTTCAGGAACGTCATCATCGAGCGCTGCTGGGCGCCGCGGACGTAGATGTTGCCCTCGGTCGCCAGCGCGGCGGACGCCCAGGAGGCGGCCTCCAGACGGTCCGGGAGGGCGCGGTGGTCGTAGCCGCCGAGCGTGTCCACACCGGTGATGCGGATCGTGCGGTCGGTGTCCATCGCGATGATGGCGCCCATTTTCTGCAGGACGCAGATCAGGTCCTCGATCTCCGGCTCCACCGCCGCGTTCGAGAGCTCGGTGACGCCCTCGGCGAGGACGGCCGTCAGCAGCACCTGCTCGGTGGCGCCGACGGACGGGTACGGCAGCCGGATCTTCGTGCCGCGCAGCCGCTGCGGGGCCTCGAGGTACTGGCCGTCCGCCCGCTTCTCGATCTTCGCGCCGAACTGGCGCAGCACGTCGAAGTGGAAGTCGATGGGCCGGCCGCCGATGTCGCAGCCGCCCAGGCCGGGGATGAAGGCGTGCCCGAGGCGGTGCAGCAGCGGACCGCAGAACAGGATCGGGATACGGCTGGAACCCGCGTGCGCGTCGATGTCGGCGACGTTCGCGCTCTCGACGTAGGTCGGGTCCATCACCAGCTCGCCCGGCTCCTCGCCCGGACGGACCGTCACCCCGTGCAGTTGCAGCAGGCCGCGTACGACCCGCACGTCACGGATGTCCGGAACGTTGCGCAGTCGACTCGGCTCGCTGCCCAGCAGGGCCGCCACCATGGCCTTCGGTACGAGGTTCTTCGCACCGCGGACACGGATCTCGCCCTCCAGCGGGGTTCCGCCGTGGACAAGCAGTACGTCGTCAGAGCCGTTGACGGTCATGTATCTCGCGTTCCGTGGAGTATGGAGTGGGGCAGGGCCAGAGAGGACAGAGTAATCGCCGCGCGCCCCCCTCAAGTAAGCCCAAGTACCGCCCGGCTACGTCATAGCTGTGTCACAACACGAACCGTTCCCCACCGGGCACATGGGGTCACCACGGGCCCGCCGTCGCGTTCGTGCGCCCGGACCGCATCCGTGCGCCCGACCTGCCCCTCACCCGGCTCGCCGTATTGCCTCCCCATGCGGAGGGAAGATGGGGGATCATGTCTGGCATGACCGAGGTGTCCTCGCTCACAGGGCGGCTGCTCGTGGCAACGCCCGCCCTGGCGGACCCGAACTTCGACCGTGCGGTGGTGCTCCTTCTCGACCACGACGAGGAGGGCTCGCTCGGTGTCGTCCTCAACCGCCCGACACCCGTGGGCGTGGGCGACATCCTGGAGGACTGGGCGGACCTCACCGGTGAACCGGGCGTCGTCTTCCAGGGCGGCCCGGTGTCCCTCGACTCGGCGCTGGGTGTCGCCGTGATCCCCGGCGACTCCACCGTGGACGGCGCCCCCCTGGGCTGGCGGCGGGTGCACGGCGCGATCGGCCTCGTCGACCTGGAGGCCCCACCGGAGCTGCTCGCCTCGGCGCTGGGATCCCTGAGGATCTTCGCCGGGTACGCCGGCTGGGGTCCGGGCCAGCTGGAGGACGAGCTGGTGGACGGCGCCTGGTACGTCGTGGAGTCCGAGCCCGGCGACGTGTCCTCGCCGTCCCCCGAGAGACTCTGGCGCGAGGTGCTGCGCCGCCAGCGCAACGAGCTGGCGATGGTGGCGACGTACCCGGACGACCCTTCGCTCAACTGATGGGTGTGAGCTTCAGTACCCTTGGCCGTATGAGCACTCTTGAGCCCGAGCGCGGCACTGGTACGGGGACCCTCGTAGAGCCGACGCCGCAGGTGTCGCACGGTGACGGTGACCACGAGCGCTTCGCGCACTACGTCCAGAAGGACAAGATCATGGCGAGCGCCCTGGACGGGACGCCCGTCGTGGCGCTGTGCGGCAAGGTGTGGGTGCCCGGCCGCGACCCGAAGAAGTACCCCGTGTGCCCGATGTGCAAGGAGATCTACGAGTCCATGGGCTCCGGCGGGGACGACCAGGGCAAGGGCGACAAGTAGACCGTCCGGGCTCCGACTGGGCTCCGCCGCGACGCGAAGGCCTTCAGGTGCGCTTGGGTGCGCCCTGAAGGCCTTCGCGTCGTTTTGTCTCCGGGCCCGCGTTGCACGGAGTGCGTCCGCCGGTCACAGAGTGGTTGAGACCTCTTGTGGCCGTGTTCCCGGAGTCCCTAGCCTCCCGAGTGTTGTGCACAGCGAAACCGTCATTGCGCATGCTGCAACACCACCGGAGGAGTGCTCCATGAAGCCGTCCGTCCGCATCGCCGCGCTGCTGACCGTCCTGGTCACCGCCGCGTGCGCCCCCCAGACCTCCGCCAACTCATCCTCCGGCAAGGACGAGAGGACCGGCACGCTGCGCGTCTGGCTCTTCCAGGAGGTCGGCAACGATCCCAAGCAGCAGGTCGTCGACTCGGTCGTCTCCGCCTTCGAGAAGGCCCACGACGGCACGCGGGTCGAGGTCGAGTACATCCCCGTCGAGAGCCGCGCCCAGCGCGTCAAGGCCGCCTTCAACGACCCGAAGTCCGCCCCGGACGTGATGGAGTACGGCAACACCGACACCGCGGGCTACGTGAAGGACGGCGGACTCCTCGACGTCACCGAGGAGTTCACCGCCTGGAACGAGAGCCGCAGCACCGACTCCACCGCCCGGCAGTCCGTCACCGTCGACGGCAGGATCTACGGCGCCCCCCTCTACGTCGGCGTCCGCGCCCTCTACTACCGCACGGACGTCTTCGACGAACTCGGCCTGAAGGTCCCGACGAGCATGGCCGAACTCGCCACCACGGCCCGCGCGATCCGCGCCGCCGAGCCCGGCCTGTACGGCCTGGTCGTCGGCGGCGCCTACACCTACGGCGCGATGCCCTTCGTCTGGGCCCACGGCGGGGAGATCGCCACCGGCCGGAACGGCTCGTACGCCTCCGCCATCGACAGTCCGGCCGCCAGGAAGGGCATCGAGGCGTACACCTCCCTCTTCACCGACGACAACTGCCCTCCCGCCAAGTGCGCGGGCATGGGCGGCAACGACACCGTCACCGCGTTCGCCGCGGGCAAGGCGGGCATGGCGATCGGCGGCGACTTCAGCCACACCGCCGTGGAGGCGGGCAAGGTGAAGGGCGCGTACGCGGTCGTCCCGCTGCCCGGTGTGACACCGGGCTCGATCGCCCCCGCCTTCGCGGGCGGCAACAACATCGGCGTCCTGAAGAGCACCTCGCACCGCACCCTCGCCGTCCAGCTGATGGAGGCGCTCGCCTCGAAGCGGACCCAGGCGCAGCTCTTCGACGCCATGGGCTTCCTGCCCACCTTCACCGACGTACGCGACAAGGCGGCCGCGCGCGAGCCGTTCGTGAGGCCGTTCGTCGAGACGCTCGCGGCGGGAACCAGGTTCGTACCCACCTCGCCCGCCTGGTCGCGGATCGACTCCCAACTGGTCCTGCCGACGATGTTCCAGGAGGTCGTCAGCGGCCGGAAGGACGTGGCGGCGGCCTCGGCGGAGGCGGCGAGGAAGATGAACGACGCGTTCGGCTCCGCCGGATGACGGCGCCCACCGGCACCAGGGCCGCGGACCGTCCGCGGCCGCGGGTGGCCCCCCGCCCGCCGCGCCCGCGCCGCTCCGCCGCCCACGGCACCGCCACGCGCCCCTCGGGCCGGACCCCGTGGCTGTACCTGGCGCCCGCCCTCCTCGTGCTGGCCGCTCTGCTCGGCTACCCGATCTACCAACTCGCCCTGATCTCCCTCTTCCGTTACACCCAGGCCCAGGTCAGCGGCGGCGAACCGACCGCCTTCCGGGGCCTGGGCAACTACGCCGACGTCGTCGCCGACGACCGGTTCTGGCAGGTGCTGCTGGCGACGGTGGTCTTCGCGGCGGCCTGTGTGGTCTCCACGCTCGCCGTCGGCTGCGCCCTCGCCGTGCTCCTCACGCGCGTGCGGGCCCTGCCCCGGCTCGCGCTGATGCTGGCCGCGCTGGGCGCCTGGGCCACCCCGGCGGTCACCGGCTCGACGGTCTGGCTGTTCCTGTTCGACCCCGACTTCGGTCCCGTCAACCGGGTGCTGGGCCTCGGCGACCACTCCTGGACGTACGGCCGCTTCAGCGCCTTCCTCCTCGTCCTGCTCGAAGTGGTCTGGTGCTCCTTCCCGTTCGTGATGGTGACGGTCTACGCCGGCATCCGCGCCGTACCGGCGGAGGTGCTGGAGGCGGCCGCGCTCGACGGCGCCTCGCAGTGGAGGATCTGGCGGTCCGTCCTCGCGCCGATGCTGCGGCCCGTCCTGGTGGTCGTCACCATCCAGTCGGTCATCTGGGACTTCAAGGTCTTCACCCAGATCTACGTCATGACGAACGGCGGCGGCATCGCGGGCCAGAACCTCGTCCTGAACGTCTACGCCTACCAGGAGGCCTTCGCGTCCTCGCAGTACGGCCTTGGCGCGGCGATCGGCGTGGTGATGCTGCTGATCCTGCTCGCCGTCACCCTGGTGTACCTGCGACTGCTGCGTCGGCAGGGGGAAGAACTGTGAAACTTCCACGGGCTCTCTCGAGCGGACTTGTGCGGCGTCCGTGGCGGACCGCCGCGGACGCCGGCGCCCTGCTCGTCGCGGCCGCCGTCGCCTTCCCCCTGTACTGGATGGTGCTCGGCGCCCTGAAACCGGCCGGGGAGATCGAGTCGAGCGAGCCGCGGCCCTGGACGCTCTCGCCCTCCCTGGATTCCTTCCGGCGCGTCCTCGGGCAGCAGGAATTCGGCCGCTACTTCCTCAACAGCCTTGTCGTGGCGGGCACGGTGGTGATCGCCTCGGGGGTGATCGCGTTTCTCGCCGCGACCGCCGTCACGCGATTCCGCTTCCGCTTCCGGACCACCCTGCTGATCATGTTCCTGGTGGCCCAGATGGTGCCCGTGGAAGCGCTCGCGATCCCCCTGTTCTTCCTCATGCGCGACTTCGGCCAGTTGAACACCCTGGGGGCGCTGATCCTGCCCCACATCGCCTTCTCGCTGCCGTTCGCGATCTGGATGCTGAGGGGCTTCGTGAAAGGCGTGCCGGAGGCCCTGGAGGAGGCCGCGTACCTCGACGGAGCGAGCCGCGCGCGATTCCTGTGGCAGATCCTTTTCCCGCTCGTCCTGCCCGGCCTGGTGGCCACCAGCGTCTTTTCCTTCATCTCCGCCTGGAACGACTTCCTGTTCGCCAAGTCGTTCATCATCAGCGACACCTCGCAGTCGACGCTGCCGATGGCCCTGCTGGTGTTCTACGAACCGGACGACCCGGACTGGGGCGGGGTGATGGCGGGATCCACGGTGATGACGATTCCGGTGCTGGTCTTCTTCGTCCTCGTACAACGGCGACTCGTCTCCGGCCTCGGCGGAGCGGTGAAGGACTGACATGACGTCTGCGAGCGACATCATTCCGGCCCCCCGGGCCGTCGACGGCCCGCCGCGCCGCGGCGCCGTGATCGACGAGAGCACCACCCTGTGGGCGGGGCCGGGCACGGACACGGCCGAACGCTGGCTGCGCGCCACCCTGGGCGCGGCGCTCGGCCTGCCCCTCAGGCCCGGCCCCGAGGACGCCCCCGGTGGCGTACGGCTGTGCCTCGACGACCGTCTGGAACCCGAGGCGTACCGGCTCGGCGTCACCGCCTCCCGGGGAGTCGAGATCCGGGGCGGCGGCGCGGCCGGCGTGTTCTGGGGCGCCCAGACCCTGCGCCAGTTGCTGGGCCCGGACGCCTTCCGACGCGCTTCCGTACGACCGGGAACCGGGTACGGCATCCCGCACCGGACCGTCGAGGACGCCCCCCGTTTCCGCTGGCGCGGCCTCCTCCTCGACGTGGCCCGGCACTTCATGCCCAAGGAAGGCGTCCTGCGCTACCTGGATCTGATGGCCGCGCACAAACTGAACGTCCTCCACTTCCACTTGACCGACGACCAGGGCTGGCGCCTGGAGATCAGGAGGTACCCGCGGCTGACCGAAACCGGCTCCTGGCGGTCCCGCACGAAATTCGGCCACCGCGCCTCACCGCTGTGGGAGGAGAAGCCGCACGGGGGCTTCTACACGCAGGACGACATCCGGGAGATCGTCGCCTACGCCGCCGAGCGGCATATCACCGTCGTCCCCGAAATCGACGTACCCGGCCACTCGCAGGCGGCCATCGCCGCGTATCCGGAACTCGGCAACACCGACGTCATCGACACCACCGCCCTCTCCGTCTGGGACACCTGGGGGATCAATCCCAACGTACTGGCCCCCACCGACACCACCCTGCGCTTCTACGAGGGGGTCTTCGAGGAAGTGCTGGAGCTGTTTCCGGGGGAGTTCATTCACGTCGGCGGCGACGAATGCCCCAAGGAGCAGTGGCGGCGCTCGCCCACCGCGCAGGCCCGGATCGAAGAACTCGGGCTCGCCGACGAGGACGCGCTCCAGGCGTGGTTCGTCGCACACTTCGACACGTGGCTCTCCGCTCGCGGGCGTCGGCTCATCGGCTGGGACGAGATCCTGGAAGGCGGTCTCGCCGCGGGGGCGGCCGTGTCGTCCTGGCGGGGGTACGCGGGCGGGATCGCCGCCGCGCGCGCGGGACACGACGTCGTCATGTGCCCCGAACAGCAGGTGTACCTCGACCACCGGCAGGACGCCGGCCCGGACGAGCCCGTGCCGATCGGCTACGTGCGCACCCTGGAGGACGTCTACCGCTTCGAGCCCGTCCCACCGGAGTTGACGCCGGGGGAGGCCG
Source organism: Streptomyces sp. NPDC051315 (assembly GCF_044455165.1). Taxonomy (NCBI): domain Bacteria; kingdom Bacillati; phylum Actinomycetota; class Actinomycetes; order Kitasatosporales; family Streptomycetaceae; genus Streptomyces; species Streptomyces sp. NPDC051315. The sequence goes on along the minus strand of NZ_JBITEN010000007.1, from coordinate 281,229 downwards.
GGCGTGTCCTGGGCACGCAGGCCAACCTGTGGACCGAGGTGATGGAGGACTCCGCGCGCGTGGACTACCAGGCCTTCCCGCGTCTGGCCGCCTTCGCCGAGGTCGCCTGGAGCGCGCTGCCCGCCCCGGCCGAGCGGGACTTCGCGGACTTCGAGCGGCGGATGGCCGTCCACTACGCGCGACTTGACGCGCTGGGCGTCGCCTACCGGCCGCCGACCGGCCCCCGGCCCTGGCAGAAGCGGCCCGGCGTGCCGGGCCGGCCGATCGACGGGGCGCCCCCGCGGCGGTGACGGGGTGCCACCGCGGCGGTGGGCGGGAAGCGAACGGGACCGTGACGACCGGGCCCCTCACGGAAAAACCCCGGCGGGATCACCGAAGAGTGGCAATTCGAGCAGACCGGTGATGCTGGTCGAAATCGGACCATCACTCAGGTGAGGTGGGCGAATGCCTCCTAGCGGACCCCCGCGTCCGGGCCTTGCGAAGATGTGCCAGAGTTGCCACGTCCGCCCTGTCAGCACGTACCGTACGGCAACACAGGTGGGACCAGGTGGGGCAGCGGGAAGGGGCAGCCGGTTTGACCACGCACGCACCACAGGCGGCGCAGGCCGTCACGCTGCCCACGACGCTGGACGAGGCGGTGGCGGCTCTCGCGGCCATGCCCGCCGCCGTGCCGGTGGCGGGCGGCACCGATCTGATGGCCGCCGTCAACTCCGGGCAGCTCAGGCCCGCCGCGCTGGTCGGTCTCGGCCGCATCAGCGAGATCCGCGGCTGGCAGTACCAGGACGGCCACGCCCTGCTCGGCGCCGGCCTCACGCACGCGCGGATGGGCCGCCCCGACTTCGCGGCCCTGATCCCGGCGCTCGCGGCCGCCGCGCGCGCCGCCGGCCCGCCGCACATCCGCAACGCGGGCACCCTGGGCGGCAACATCGCCTCGGCGTCCCCCACGGGTGACGCGTTGCCCGTCCTCGCCGCCCTGGAGGCGACGCTGATCATCGCGGGCCCGGGCGGAGCCCGCCGGGAGATCCCCGTGTCGCACCTGCTGGCCGGCATGGAGATGCTGCGCGGCGGCGAACTCATCGGGTACGTGCGCGTGCCCCTGCTGCACGCCCCGCAGGTCTTCCTCAAGGCCACCGGCCGCACCGGCCCCGGGCGGGCCGTCGCGTCCGTCGCCCTCGTCCTCGACCCCGCCCGGCGCGGAGTCCGGTGCGCCGTCGGCGCCATAGCGCCGATGCCGCTGCGGCCCCTGGAGGCCGAGCAGTGGGTCGCCCGGCTCATCGACTGGGACAACAACCGCGCGATCGTCCCCGAGGCCCTCAACGCCTTCGGGGAGTACGTCGCCGCGGCCTGCATCCCCGACCCGGTCCCCGCCGAGGACGGCTCCGTGCAACCGCTTCCGCCCGCCGTACTGCACTTGCGGCGCACCGTCGCCGCGCTGGCCCGACGAGCACTGGGGAGGGCGCTGACGTGACCGACGACCAGCAGGAACAGGGCACGCCGCAGGGCGGCGGCCGGTGGGACCCGCTGCCGCAGGGCGACTACGACGACGGCGCCACCGCCTTCGTGAAGCTCCCCGAGGGCGGCATCGACGCCCTCCTGGCCGGGCGCGGCGACAGCCCGCTCGCGGCCCCCGGCCACGGCTACGTGCCGCCGCGGATAACGGTGGACCACGAGGGCGGCGACCCCGGCGCGACCGGCTCGGGCGCGTGGGCGGCCCCGGCCGGCGGCACCGAGTGGCCCGCCCCTGCGGGCGGACAGACCGCCGGTGACGACCGGTTCACGTACCACCCGGGCGCCACCGGACAGTGGACGTTCGACGAGACCGCGGCGCCCCCCGCCCCGGCCCCCGGGCACGACGTGACCGGGCAGTGGTCGATCCCCGTCGCCGGGGGTGAGCTCCCGGACGAATCGGGCGAGTTCACCACGTCCTCCCTCGTCGAACAGTGGGGCGGCACACCCCCGGCGACCCTGCCCGGCGGCGCGCCCGCGCCGTGGGCGACGGAGCCGGCGCACCGCGCCGGCGACGCCTGGGGGCAGCAGCCGGACCCGGGCGGCGCCGCTCCGGGTGCCGGGGAGGCCGAGCAGGCGCACGGCGCGGACCTCGGGCCCGCGCCCGCCGCGCCCGCCTTCGGACACGCCCCCGCCGACCAGCGGTACGGGCCCCTCCCGCCCGCCGCCGAGGCCGAGGAGGCCCCTGGGGGCGCCGGGGGAGACGAGGTCGCCTACGAGGCCGTGGAGGCCGCACGGGAGGCCACCCAGGCCGCCCACGAGGCCGCCCGGGCCGTCCACGAGGCCGCGGACGCGGTCGACGCCGTGGAGGCGCCCGGCGAGCCGCCGGCCGAGGCGCCCGCCGGGACCGACACGGCCCCGGCCCCCCACGACTCCGAGGCGGAGCCCGCCGCCCCGGGGGCGGAGGCGGCGGCCGACGACGGCACGGCGCCCTCCACCCGCGTGGAGGGCGGGAGCGCGGACGCCGGCCCGGAGGCCGAAGCCGCCCCGCCCCGCCACGACGAACACCCCCTCGCCTCCTACACCCTGCGCGTCAACGGCTCCGACCGCCCGGTCACGGACGCCTGGATCGGCGAGTCCCTGCTCTACGTCCTGCGCGAGCGGCTCGGCCTCGCGGGTGCCAAGGACGGCTGCTCACAGGGCGAGTGCGGGGCCTGCAACGTGCAGGTGGACGGGCGGCTCGTCGCCTCCTGCCTGGTGCCGGCCGTCACCACCGCCGGCAGCGAGATCCGCACCGTCGAGGGCCTGGCCGTCGACGGGCAGCCCTCGGACGTGCAGCGGGCGCTCGCCCGGTGCGGGGCCGTGCAGTGCGGCTTCTGCGTGCCCGGCATGGCGATGACCGTGCACGACCTCCTGGAGGGCAACCCCGCGCCCACCGAACTGGAGGCGCGGCAGGCCCTGTGCGGCAACCTGTGCCGCTGCTCCGGCTACCGGGGCGTCCTGCAGGCCGTCAAGGACGTCGTCGCCGAACGCGAGGCGCACGCGGCGACGGAAGCCGAGGCGGACGGCGACGAGGCCCGTATCCCCCACCAGGCGGGACCGGGCGCCGGCGGCGTCCACGCGTCGGCGTTCGAGAACCCCAACCAGCCGCACCCCCATGACCCGGTGTACGGCCAGGACGGAGGCCAGGCGTGAGCAACGAAGCAGCCACCGCGACGACCCCCGCGGAGGCCGCCCCGGCCCCCGAGCCGATCCCGCACGGCCTCGGCGCGTCCCTGCCGCCCGCCGACGCCCGCGCCAAGACCGAGGGCACCTTCCCGTACGCGGCCGACCTGTGGGCCGAGGGCCTGCTGTGGGCGGCCGTGCTGCGCTCCCCGCACGCGCACGCGCGCATCGTCTCCATCGACACCTCCCACGCGCGCGAGATGCCCGGCGTACGGGCCGTCGTCACCCACGAGGACGTGCCCGGCAGCCCGCTGCACGGACGCGGCAAGGCCGACCGTCCGGTGTTCGCCTCCGACGTCGTACGCCACCACGGCGAACCCATCGCGGCCGTCGCCGCCGACCACCCGGACACCGCGCGGATGGCCGCCGCGGCGGTCATCGTCGAGTACGAGGTGCTCGACCCGGTGACCGACCCGGAGCAGGCCTTCGAGGCGGAGCCCCTGCACCCCGACGGCAACCTGATCCGGCACATCCCGCTGCGGCACGGCGACCCGGAGGCGGCCGGCGAGGTCGTCGTCGAGGGCCTGTACCGCATCGGCCGCGCGGACCCGGCCCCGATCGGCGCCGAGGCCGGCCTCGCGGTGCCCCGCCCCGACGGCGGCGTGGAGCTGTACCTGGGCTCCACCGACCCGCACACCGACCGCGACACCGCCGCGGCCTGCTTCGGCCTGGCACCCGATCGGGTGAAGATCGTCGTCACCGGGGTGCCCGGCGCCACCGCCGACCGCGAGGACCAGGGCTTCCAGCTCCCGCTCGGCCTGCTGGCGCTCAGGACCGGCTGCCCCGTGAAACTGACGGCGACCCGCGAGGAGTCCTTCCTCGGCCACGCCCACCGCCACCCCACCCTGCTCAGATACCGCCACCACGCGGACGCCGAGGGCAGGCTGGTCAAGGTCGAGGCGCAGATCCTGCTCGACGCGGGCGCCTACGCCGACACCTCCGCCGAGGCCCTGGCCGCCGCCGTCTCCTTCGCCTGCGGCCCCTACGTCGTCCCGAACGCCTTCATCGAGGGCTGGGCGGTGCGCACCAACAACCCGCCGTCGGGGCACGTACGCGGCGAGGGTGCCCTGCAGGTCTGCGCCGCCTACGAGGCGCAGATGGACAAGCTGGCGAAGAAGCTGGGCGTCGACCCGGCCGAACTGCGCCTGCGCAACGCCCTGGCCACCGGTGACGTGCTCCCGACCGGCCAGACGGTGACCTGCCCCGCGCCGGTCGCCGAACTCCTCCAGGCCGTCCAGGAGTACCCGTTGCCGCCCCTTCCCAAGGACACCCCGGAGGAGGACTGGCTGCTGCCCGGCGGCCCCGAGGGCGCGGGCGAGCCGGGCGCGGTGCGCCGGGGCGTGGGCTACGGCCTGGGCATGGTGCACATGCTCGGCGCGGAGGGCGCGGACGAGGTCTCCACGGCCACGGTAAAGGTCCAGGACGGCGTCGCCACCGTGCTGTGCGCGGCGGTGGAGACCGGCCAGGGCTTCACGACGCTGGCCCGGCAGATCGTCCAGGAGACCCTCGGGATCGACGAGGTGCACGTGGCGCCCGTGGACACCGACCAGCCCTCGGCCGGCGCGGGCTGCCGCGGCCGCCACACCTGGGTCTCCGGCGGCGCGGTGGAGCGTGCGGCGAAGATGGTCCGCACCCAGCTCCTGCAGCCCCTCGCCCACAAGTTCGGCATGTCCACCGAACTGCTCCAGATCACCGACGGCAAGATCACCTCGTACGACGGCGTCCTGTCGACCACGGTCGCCGAGGAACTGGTCGGCAAGGAACTGTGGGCGACGGCCCAGTGCCGCCCGCACCCCACCGAGCCGCTGGACGGCGCGGGCCAGGGCGACGCCTTCGTCGGCCTCGCCTTCTGCGCGATCCGCGCGGTCGTGGACGTCGACATCGAACTGGGCTCGGTACGGGTCGTGGAGCTGGCGGTCGCCCAGGACGTGGGCCGGGTCCTCAACCCGGCGCAGCTCGCCGCCCGGATCGAGGCCGGCGTCACCCAGGGCGTCGGCATCGCCCTCACCGAGAACCTCCGCACCCCGCGCGGCCTGATCCGCCACCCCGACCTCACGGGGTACGCGCTGCCGACGGCGCTGGACACACCCGACATCCGGATCGTCAAACTGATCGAGGAGCGGGACGTGGTCGCCCCCTTCGGCGCGAAGGCGGTCAGCGCGGTCCCGGTCGTGACCTCCCCGGCGGCCATCGCCTCCGCCGTACGGGCCGCGACGGGCCGCCCGGTGAACCGGCTGCCGATAAGGCCGCAGGCGGCGGTGGTGACGGGCCAGTGAGCGAGCCGCGGCCGGAGCCCCGGGGCTACGGATCTCCGCCGGGCGCGGGCCGGCTGCGGCGGTGGATGCTGCCGTTCGTGCTCGCGGTGGTCGCGGTGGCGCCGGGAGGCGTCCACCTCACGTGAACGGGGTCGTGCTCGTCACCGGCGTGATGGCGGCCGGGAAGTCGACGGTCGCGCAGGCGCTGGCGGAGCGCCTGCCGGGGGTGGCACACGTGCGCGGCGACGTCTTCCGCCGGATGATCGTGTCGGGGAGGCGGGAGTACACCCCCGGGGCGGCGGGCCCGGCGGTGGGCGAGGCGCGGGCCCGGACCGAGGCGGAGGCCCAGCTGCGGCTGCGGTACCGCCTGTCGGCGGCGACGGCGGACGAGTACGCGCGCGCGGGCTTCACGGCGGTCGTGCAGGACGTCATCCTGGGCCCGGCCCTGCCGGCGTACGTGGAGACGGTCCGTACCCGCCCCCTCCACGTGGTGGTCCTGGCGCCGGACGCGGACACGGTGGCGGCGCGCGAGGCGGCCAGGGAGAAGAAGGGCTACGGCGCGGACTGGACCGTGGCCGCCCTGGACGCGGAACTGCGCGCCCGCACCCCGCGCATCGGACTGTGGCTGGACACCACGGAGCTGACGGTGGGGGAGACGGTCGAGGCGATCCTGGCGGGCAGGCAACGCGCGAGGGTGATCTGACGTCTGCTCGTGCGGGGGCCGTTGTCAGTGGTGCCGCGTAGTGTCCGTGGAAGTGGGACCGCGGCGGGCACGGCCCGCCGCCGGGGACGGCACACTTCACGCACGGGGGATCGATGGGCACGACCGGTACCGCCGCCGGCCCGGCGGTGATCACCTTCACCGAGGCCGAGCTGGACCCGTACGTCACGCACGCGCCGACGCGCCGCTGGCTGACCGGCCCCGGACTGCCGGGCGTCGGCGGACTGCTGACCTTCGACGTGCTGCGCGCGGACGGCCTGCGCACGGTGGGGGACCCGACGGGCGACCCGCGGGGCCGCCTGGCGGCGGACCTGCGCGAACAGCTGGTCATCGGCGGAGTCGCCGGCCCGACCGGCCCCGGGACGGAGTCGGTCCTGCTGGACGGCGCCACGGGCGAGATCACGACGACGTACTTCTTCCACGACCGCCCCGGCCCGATGGACCGCCGCCCGCTCGCGCCCTCCCTGGAGACGCTCGTGCGGTTCGCCACGGCCGCCGACGAACTGGCCGCGCTGCGGGGCCAGTTCGCGGCCTACGCGGGCCGTTACGGCCCCGAGGCGGTGGCGGAGGCGACGGCACAGCTCCTCGCGCTGTACGAGTCGGGTACGTCCGGTGAGGTGCCGCCGTTCTGGCGCCTGGCCGCGGTGATCCGTCCCCTCGCCCTGGTCGCGGGCCCCGGCACCCGCTCGGGGCTGGCCCTGGACCTCCCGCCCCGGCTCCTGGACGAGGAGTTCGGCTCCCGCGCCCTCGTCCGCTTCGAGGACGTCGACTTCCCGTCCGCCCTCACCCACGAGCCGACCCGCCGCTTCCTGCGCGAGGTGGGCCTGCCGGAGGAGTGCGTCTGGTTCCGCCTCGACACCGACGCCCCGCTGCCCACCCTCGCCGAGCACGGTGCGGACGACCCCGACGCCGTGCTCCCCGACGGCGCGGCCCACCTCATCCGCCTCGGCCACCTCGTCGAGGACACCAGCCTGGTCGTCGACGCCACCACGGGCGCGGTCCTCACCTGGTGCGGGACGGAGACCATCCTGCGCCCCCTGAACGCCGACATCTCGACCCTCGCGTTCACCCTCTGGCTGGTCCACCGGGCGAAGTCCCTGGACACCGACCACGACCTGACCGAGGCCTACGACCAGCTGGCCGCCACCCTGACCCGAACCCTGGCCGTACTGGACCCCCTGGCCTGCGATCCGACCCCGTCGGCAGTGGGGGACGACGGATGGCGGTACTGGCCGGCGGTGTTCGGGGACGAGGTGGGGGGAGGGCTGTACGCGTGAGTTCCCTCGGTCCGCCGCGGCGGCGGCGTGCGCGGCCACGGCGTCCGTGGACGTCTTGCGGGTGAGAGGCCACCCCACGGACGCCCGCCGTGGGCGGGGTACGCCGCCAGACGGGCGCGGCCGCGTCCGCGCACCCCGCCCGTCTGCTCCCGTTGCGCCCCGATCGCGCCCTACCCCACCGGTGGACGCCGCCCGCACGCTCGCATCATGGGGGACACACGCGATGCGAGCCTCATCCCGTTGCCCGGCCCTGACGGGCACCGGCAGCCGTCACCGGACGCGCCGCAGCCGTGGGAGAACACCGACCGCGCCCAGGCCGCGGTGGAGGGCGCCACCGGGCCCGAGCCGCCGGCCCCACCCGACTGCCCCCACTGCGGGCTGACCGGCGACAGGCATGCCACCTACTACGGCAGCCACGTTCTCCTTGAGCCGGGCATGCCCGTACCGGCGCACATGGTGCCTCCCTGGCACCGCTGGCACATCGACTCCGACGGGACCGCGTGGAACAGCCGCGCGGACGAGCCCGAGCCCGGCGCCGTGTGCCGCATACCGCATCAGCTCGCCTGCCCGGGCCTGGCAGTCGACGACATCGGGCTGTGGCGGTGGCTGGAGGCCGTGCGTGAGGCGAACGCGCGCCGGGCCCGGCGCAGAGCGGACGAGGCAGGGGCTCCGGGCAGGCTGCCGGACGTCGGTTGACCGACGTCACGGTGTCGCCGCCGGACGGCCTGCCGAGCCCGCCCCGTGTTCCGCCCGGTCGTCGGCTGTGCCCGGAGCACCTCACCCCCGGCCCGGCGGCTCGGCCTGCTCCCGCTCCACCGGAAGCCACAGCTCGGCGTCGGCCTCGGTGCTGTCCGCCGCCATGCGGGTGCGCAGTATCTCCGGGCCGCGGCGGCTGCGGTACGGGTTGGAGGGGAACCACTGGGTGAACACGTCCCGCCACAGTTCCTGGATGGCCTGCGGCGCCGGCCCGGAGACGGTGAAGACCGCCCAGGTGCCGGCCGGGACGGCCAGGGCCACCGTGCCCTCGGGGGCGGCCGCTGACGTGATCACCCCGTGGTAGTAGTCGAGCCCGGTTCCCTCGGCGCGGCTCGGATCCAGGTCGTCGCAGACCGAGACGATGCCCTTCGGCTCCTGGTCCGACAGCTTCTCCAGGCGCTCCGAGACCCGCGGGTCGATCCCGCGTACGAAGTCGATGATCGCCTGGTTCGGTCCCGTGTGCACGAGGGGCACCCGGGCCTTCAGGCCGACCACGCTGAAGTCCGGCCGGTCCACCACGCGATAGCGCATGCTGCTGCTCCCTTCGACGGTGAGGCGGAAGGCCAACCGGGGCTGGGAGACGAGCGCGGCACCGGTGCGGCGGGCCTCGCCCGGCCCGACGCCGTGCACGGCCCGGAACGCCCGCGCGAACGCTTCGCCCGAGCCGTAGCCGTAGCGCACCGCGATCTCCAGCAGCGGCTCGCGGCCGTCGAGGACCTCGGCGCCCGCGACGGTGAGCCGCCGGCGCCGGATGTACTCCGACAGGGGCATGCCCGCGAGCGCGGAGAACATCCGGCGCAGGTGGTACTCCGAGGTGGCCGCGATCCGCGCCAGCCCGGCCACGTCGATCGACTGATCGAGCCGGCTCTCGATGTGCTCCATGGCCTGGTTCAACCGCTCCAGCACCCCGGTCTCCTTCCTCTTCGCGATCACCACGCTAGGCAGCACGTGGCCGTTCGGACCCGACATCCTGTGCCCGATCGAGTCGGGTGCGCCGGCAGCCCGGCCGCAGCCGCACCGGGCTTTCGGCCTCGGCGGCGCCGGGGCGTCCGCGGATGTCACAGGCGGCGGGTGCTGTCTCGTCGTAGGACGAGCCGGAAACCGAGACGGACGGTCAGAAGGGCGGCACCCCTTGCGGGGTGCCGCCCTTCTCGTGCTGCCTGGTCGGGCCAGGTGGAGGCCGTGGCGGGAATCGAACCCACGTAACTCGCTTTGCAGGCGAGCCCCTGAACCACTCGGGCACACGGCCGCTTCTCCGGCCGTGGCGGGGATCGAACCCGCGTAACTCCCCGCGAGCGGAGCTCGCTGATGGGTGCAGCGCAGGCGAGCCCCTGAACCACTCGGGCACACGGCCGTTTCTCCGGTTCCTCGGGGCTCCCGCCCTTCCGAACCGTGTGAGATGACCGTAGGGCGAGCGGGAAGGGGGACTCAAGGGCGGCGGGCGGGCTGCAACGGGACTGCCATACGCCGTTCATGAAGTGGGGGACGGCGAGGTCGTACGACCAAGGAACGAGGCGGGGGCCGTCTCTCGACAGGGGTCAATGTCGGTTGCGGGCCTTACTCTGGCGGGCATGGCCGCCTTGGACCCCCGTGACACCGGTGTCACAGACGACGACTCATCGACGATCCCGCCCTCCTGCGCCGAGGAGGGCGTTCTCGGGCGGTCCTATAGCGCGCTGAGTGTCGGGATCGTCTCCGTCGTGCTGCTGATCGCCTTCGAGGCGACGGCCGTGGGGACGGCGATGCCGGTGGCGGCGCGGGAGCTGGACGGGGTGTCGTTGTACGCCTTCGCGTTCTCCGGGTACTTCACGACCAGCCTGTTCGGGATGGTGCTGGCGGGGCAGTGGTCCGACCGGCGGGGGCCCCTCGGGGCGTTGACGTGGGGGATCGCCGCCTTCGCGGCCGGGCTTCTGCTGTCGGGGACCGCCGGGGCCATGTGGCTGTTCATCCTCGGGCGGGCCGTCCAGGGGTTCGGGGGCGGGCTCGTCATCGTCGCCCTGTACGTCGTCGTCGGGCGCGCCTATCCGGAGCGGTTGCGGCCGGCGATCATGGCGGCGTTCGCGGCGTGCTGGGTCGTGCCGTCCATCGTCGGACCGCTCGCGGCCGGGGCGGTCACCGAGCACCTGGGGTGGCGGTGGGTGTTCCTGGGGATTCCGGCGCTGGTCGTGCTGCCGCTGGCGCTCGCTCTGCCGCGGATCCGGCGACGGGCGGGCGGGCCGGTGGAAGCAGCCGGGGACGGTTCCTTCGACCGGCGACGCATCCGGCTCGCCTTCGGCATCTCGCTGGGTGCCGGGCTGCTCCAGTACGCCGCTCAGGATCTGCGGCTCCTGTCCGTCCTTCCCGGCCTCGCCGGCGTCGCCCTGCTCGTACCGGCCGTTCTCGGGCTGCTGCCCCGGGGCACCTACCGGGCGGCGCGCGGGCTGCCGTCGGTCGTGCTGTTGCGCGGGGTGGCGGCCGGGTCCTTCATCGCCGCCGAGTCCTTCGTGCCGCTGATGCTGGTCACGCAGCGTGGTCTGAGCCCGACGCTCGCCGGGTTCTCGCTGGCGGCCGGCGGCGGGACCTGGGCGCTGGGTTCGTGGGTGCAGTCCCGGCCGCGCGTGGAGCCGTACCGGGAGCGCCTGACGACCCTCGGGATGGTGCTCGTGGCGGCCGCCATCGCCGCCGCGCCGAGCGTGCTGATCGACTCCGTGCCCGCCTGGACCGTCGCGGTGGCCTGGGGGTTCGGGTGCTTCGGGATGGGGCTGGTCATCTCCTCCACCAGTGTGCTGCTGCTGCGGCTGTCCGCCCCGGAGGAGGCCGGCACCAACTCCGCCGCCCTCCAGATCTCGGACGGCCTGTCCAACGTGGTTCTGCTGGCGGCGGGGGGCGCCGCCTTCGCCGCCCTGGGCGGCGGCACCGTCACCCACACCGCCACACAGACCTCCGGCTCCCACCCGGCCGCCTTCGCCGCCGTCTTCCTGCCCATGGCCGCCGTCGCGCTGGTGGGGGCCTGGGTGACGACACGGCTGCGGCAGCGGTGAGGGGTGAGCGGTGGGTGGTGAGCGGCGACCGGTAAAAGCGTTCGCCGGTGCGAGGGCGTACTCCCTAGCCTCAGCGGCATGCATGAACTCACCCTTCCCCTTCCGGCCGGTCTCTGGGAGGAACTCCAGGACCTCGCGGACGCGACCGGCCGCCGCCCGGAGGACATCGCGCTGGACGCCGTACGGCACGCGGTGGCGCAGGAGGCGTCGCGGGTGCGGGTGACCGCCGGGCTGCTGGCCGACGCGCACGCCGACCTGCTGCGAAGGCTCGGGGAATGACGCGCCGTCTCAGCGTCGCTGAGGTCGCCCGGATCGCCCGGATCGCCTTCGGCGGGCGCGCCCCCGAGGTCCGGGACGCCGGCCTGTTCGCCTCCGCCGTACGGCGGCCGCGGGCCCGGATGTTCGGCACCGAGGCCTATACGGGCCTGTACGAGCAGGCCGCCGCCCTCCTCCACGCCCTCGCCACGAACCACCCCCTGGTCGACGGCAACAAACGCACCGCCTGGCTCGCCACCGCGACCCTGCTCGGAGTCAACGGGGTCGATCTCGCGGGCTGCGACCAGGACATCGCCTACGACCTGGTCGTCGACGTCGCCTCCGGGGCGGAGAGGGAGATCCCGGTGATCGCCGAGCGGCTGCGCCGGCTGTGACGTGGGTCCCACCCGCCGGTGACCCGGCCTCGTCCGCGCGTTGACGTGGCGGGCCGCCGGTAGGGTGGCCCGGTTGTCATACGTAGCCGAGACCTGAGCCGCACGACCCACGAACCGGAGACCGTGACTACCACCGCCGCTTCCTCCTCGCACTCCCACCACCTGTCACCGGCCTTCCCGGGCCGCGCCCCCTGGGGCACCGCCAGCAAGCTGCGTGCCTGGCAGCAGGGGGCGATGGAGAAGTACATCCAGGAGCAGCCGCGCGACTTCCTCGCCGTCGCCACCCCCGGCGCCGGCAAGACGACCTTCGCGCTGACCCTGGCCTCCTGGCTGCTGCACCACCACGTCGTGCAGCAGGTGACCGTGGTCGCGCCCACCGAGCACCTGAAGAAGCAGTGGGCGGAGGCGGCGGCGCGGATAGGGATCCGGCTGGACCCCGAGTACAGCGCGGGTCCGCTCAGCAGGGACTACCACGGTGTCGCGGTGACGTACGCGGGCGTCGGCGTCCGGCCGATGCTGCACCGCAACCGGAGCGAGCAGCGCAAGACCCTCGTGATCCTCGACGAGATCCACCACGCCGGTGACTCCAAATCGTGGGGCGAGGCGTGCCTGGAGGCCTTCGAGCCGGCCACCCGGCGGCTCGCGCTGACCGGTACGCCGTTCCGCTCCGACACCAACCCGATCCCCTTCGTGACGTACGAGGAGGGCAACGACGGGATCCGGCGCTCCGCCGCCGACTACACCTACGGGTACGGGTCCGCGCTCGCGGACGGTGTCGTCCGCCCGGTGATCTTCCTGTCCTACAGCGGCAACATGCGCTGGCGGACGAAGGCCGGGGACGAGATCGCCGCGCGGCTCGGTGAGCCGATGACGAAGGACGCGATCAGCCAGGCGTGGCGTACGGCGCTGGATCCGCGCGGTGACTGGATGCCGAGTGTGCTGCGGGCGGCGGACCAGCGGCTGACGGAGGTCCGCAAGGCCATCCCGGACGCCGGCGCGCTCGTCATCGCCTCCGACCAGGACTCGGCGCGTGCGTACGCCAAGCTGATCCGGGAGATCACCGGGACCGCGGCGACGCTCGTCCTCTCCGACGACGCGGGCGCCTCGAACCGGATCGACGAGTTCAGCAACAACACCGACCGGTGGATGGTCGCGGTCCGGATGGTGTCGGAAGGCGTCGACGTGCCCCGGCTCGCGGTCGGGGTGTACGCGACCACGATCTCCACCCCTCTCTTCTTCGCGCAGGCCGTCGGGCGTTTCGTACGGTCCCGGCGGCGGGGCGAGACCGCGTCGGTGTTCCTGCCGACCGTGCCCGACCTGCTCGGCTTCGCCAACGAGATGGAGCGCGAGCGCGACCACGTCCTCGACAAGCCCAAGAAGGACGGGGGCGAGGAGGACCCGTACGCCGAGTCCGAGAAGGAGATGGAGGAGGCGAACCGGGAGCAGGACGAGGACACCGGCGAGCAGGACATGCTGCCCTTCGAGGCGCTGGAGTCCGACGCCGTCTTCGACCGGGTCATGTACAACGGCGCCGAGTTCGGCATGCAGGCCCACCCCGGGAGCGAGGAGGAGCAGGACTACCTCGGCATCCCCGGCCTGCTGGAGCCCGAGCAGGTGCAGCTGCTGCTGCAGAAGCGGCAGGCCAAGCAGATCGCGCACAGCCGCAAGAAGCCCGACACGGAGGCGGACCTGCTGGAGCTGCCCGCCGAGCGGCGGCCGGTCGTCTCGCACAAGGAGCTGATGGAGCTGCGTCGGCAGCTCAACACGATGGTCGGCGCGTACGTCCACCAGAGCGGCAAGCCGCACGGGGTGATCCACACCGAGTTGCGGCGGGTGTGCGGGGGGCCGCCGAGCGCGGAGGCGACGGCGGGACAGCTGCGCCAGCGGATCGCCAAGGTGCAGGAGTGGGCCACGCGGATGAAGTGACCACCGGTGGGTGAGGCGGGCGAGGAAGTACGGCGGCACCCCGCGACGCCGGGTCGCACGACCACCTGCCCGCCCGCACCCCGGCGGACACGTCCCCCAGCGCCGACCGCACCGCCCGCACTCACCGGGCGGCACCTGGCGCACCGCCGGCCCTCCCGCGGCACCTGGCGCACCGCCACCACAGCCCCCGCGCCACACCCCTCAAGCAGGCGCCCGCGCAACCGCAAGCCGGCCCCGCGCTACCGCAAGCAAGCGTCCGCGCTACCGCAGCGCCTCCGCCACCTCCCGTGCCGCGTCGACGACCCGCTGCCCCACCCGCTCCGGCACCGCGTCGGCCAGCATCACCACTCCCACGCTGCCCTCGACCCCCGTCACCCCCAGCAGCGGCGCGGCCGCACCACTCGCGCCCGCCTCCAGCTCCCCGTGCGTCAGCGTGTACCCGGGATCCTCCAGCGACCGCTGCCGCGCGGCGAGGATCGCCTTGCCCGCCGCACCCCGGTCCAGCGGATGTCGGAACCCGGCCCGGTACGCCACGTGGTAGTCCGTCCACGTCGGCTCGACCACCGCGACGGCCAACGCCTCCGACCCGTCGACGAGCGTCAGATGCGCGGTCGCCCCTATGTCCTCGGCCAGCGACCGCAGCGCCGGCAGCGCCGCCTCCCGCACCAGCGGATGCACCTGGCGGCCCAGCCTCAGCACCCCCAGTCCCACCCGGGCACGTCCGCCCAGATCGCGTCGTACGAGTGCGTGCTGCTCCAGCGTGGCGAGCAACCGGTACACAACGGTCCGGTTCACGCCCAGTTTGTTCGAAAGCTCGGTGACGGTCAGCCCGTGGTCCGTGTCGGCCAGCAGTTTGAGGACCTTCAGTCCTCGATCGAGCGTCTGGGAGGTCTCCGCGGTCACGACGCCCACTCCTTAGTGGTGAGGTCGGCAGCCCCCTCGCGGCGGATGCGTCACCGAGTCCCGTCAGTGACGCGCTTCAGAGGCCGCCGATCGGCAGATGGCCCGGCGTGCCCGGGCCAGTCGCTTCACGGCTGCGCTCCGCGGCGGCGCTGCCACGGGGCGTGTGCGTAGCGGGACAGTAGCGAAGCAGGTTCGCTGAGCGGAAGGCTCCGTCCAGAATCCGGTCAATGGCCGACGGGGACTACCTCTGTTTGTCCCGATACGTACGGCGCACGACCCAGTGGCCCCAAGGAAAACACGCCCACCCGTGACGCCCCGGCGGCACGGCTGCCCGCGGCTGTGCGGACCGCCCGCCCGCGCCGACCGGGGTCCGGGTGGCTCGCGTTAGATTGGGCGCGTGCTCTCTCGCCTCACGCGTCCCCGTGCCCTCGCTGTCTGTGCGGTTCCCCTGGTGGCTCTGGTCGCCACCGCCGGGCTCGCGCCGTTGCCGTTCTCGGTGGCGGAGCCGGGGATGACGGCGGATGTGCTGGGGGCGAACGAGGGCACGCCGGTGACCACGATCTCGGGTGCGCCCACGCGGGAGACCCGCGGGCAGTTGCGGATGACGACCATCGTGGCGACCGGCCCGGACGCGAGCGTCTCGCTGGGTGAGGTGATCGACGGCTGGTTCAGGACCGACCGGGCGATCATGCCGAAGGACTCGGTGTACCCGAGCGGTGAGGACACCGAGGAGATCGAGCAGCACAACACCGCGCAGATGAAGCAGTCCCAGGACGCCGCGACCCAGGCGGCGCTCACGTACCTCGACCGCGCCGACGACGGCATCGAGGTCACGCTGAGGCTCGCCGACGTCGGCGGCCCCAGCGCCGGTCTGCTGTTCTCCCTGGGGATCATCGACAAGCTCGACGGTGACGGCAGCGGCGGCGACCTCACGGGCGGCCGTACCGTCGCCGGCACGGGGACCATCGAGGCCGACGGCACCGTCGGCGCGGTCGGCGGGGTGGCGCTGAAGACGCAGGCCGCCCGCCGCGACGGCGCCACCGTCTTCCTCGTGCCGAAGGACGAGTGCTCCGACGCCAAGGCCGAGCTGCCCAAGGGCCTGCGGCTGATCCCGGTGACCACCCTCAAGGGCGCGGTCGCCTCCCTGGTCGCGCTGGAGAAGGGCAAGGGGTCCGTCCCCAGCTGCTGAACCGGAGCGCACCTGCCCGCCGTCGGGGCAGTCCTACTTCACGAACCCCTGTTCCTTCATCCACTCCAGGGCCACCTGGTGCGGGTCCTCGCCGTCCACGTCCACCTTCGCGTTGAGTTCCCGCGCCACCGCGTTGTCCAGCTTCGCGGTGACCGGGTCGATGACGTCCGCGATCGCCGGCCACTTCTCGAAGGTCTCGGTGTTGATCACGGGCGCCGCGTTGTAGTTGGGGAAGAACTTCCGGTCGTCGGCCATCACCACCAGGTTCATGGACGTGATGCGCCCGTCGGTGGTGAACACCTCCCCGTACGTGCAACTCCCCTTCGCCGTCTCGGTGTAGATGATCCCGGTGTCCATCTGCGTGATCCGGGACGCCGCCACCCCCATCCCGTACGCCTTCTGCATCCCCGGCAGTCCGTCCGCCCGGTTGGCGAACTCGCCCTCCACGCACAGGGTGACGGCGCCCGGGTCCGACCGGGACAGCGCGGCCACCTGCGACAGCGTCGTCGTGCGGTACTTCTTGTGGGCGGCCTGGTTCATGGCCAGCGCGTAGGTGTTGTTCAGCCGGGACGGCGGCAGCCACGTCACCCCGTTGCGCACGTCCGCGTCGCGCACGGCCTCCCACTGCCCGCGCGGGTCGGTGATGGGTTCGCTGTTGCCCTGGTACGTGATCCAGGCGGTGCCCGTGTACTCGTACATGGCGTCGGCGTCGCCGTTGCGGATCGCCTCTCGGCCGCCGATGGAGCCCTGGATGCCGGTGCGGTCCAGGACGTCCGCGCCGGCCGCCTCGAAGGCGATGCCCAGCATGGCGCCGAGGATCAGGTTCTCGGTGAACGCCTTGGAGGTCACCGTCAGGTGGGCGCCCTCGAGCGGGCGGCCCCGGCCGATCGAGCCGGGTTCCACGTCGTCGACCATGGGGGAACCGCTGGTCAGACCGCACCCGGACACCAGCACCAGGGCCCCGGCGAGCACCGGGCCGGCCCGCCTCACGTCCCCGCCTCCAGCCCGCGCGGCCGCAGCAGCACCTCGGCCAGCGAGGCCAGCCAGTCGACGAGCAGGGCCAGGGCCACCGTCAGGATCGAGCCGAGCACCAGGACGGGCATGCGCTGGTTGGTGATGCCGGTGGTGATCAGTACGCCGAGACCACCGCCCCCGCCGAAGGTCGCCAGGGTCGCCGTACCGACGTTCAGGACGAGGGCGGTGCGGACGCCGGCCAGGATCAGCGGAACCGCCAGCGGCAGCTCCACCCTCGTGAGCACGCCCGCCGGGGACATGCCGATGCCGCGCGCCGCCTCCAGCAGCGTCGGGTCGTTCGCCCTCAGGCCCGCGACGGTGTTGGCGAGCACGGGCAGGATGGCGTAGACGATGATGCCGACCAGGGCCGCCTTCATGCCCGTGCCCAGCCAGATCACCAGCAGCGCGAGCAGGCCGATCGCCGGGGCCGCCTGGCCCGTGTTGGCGACGGCCATCGCGACGGGGGTGGCCCTGCGCAGAGGCCCGCGGGTGAGCAGGATGCCCAGCGGGACCGCGATGACCAGCACGAAGAAGGTCGAGATCACGGTCAGTTCGATGTGCTGCCACAGCGCCTTCGACACCTGCCCGTCGGACAGCGCGTTCTCGGAGATCGGGTCGAGGTCGGCCTGCTGGAACCACAGCCAGGTGCCGAGCAGGAGCGCGACGAGGAAGCAGGGCAGGACGGTCAGCTGCTGCCAGGTGACGCGGCGCCGCGGGCGCGGGCGCGGCGGGGACTCGTCCGGCGGGGTGGACTCGTCCGGCGGCGGGAACCCGTCCCGCTCCCGCGGCTCCACGGCCGGCCCGGGGGGCGTCATGCCTTCACCTCCCCGCCGTGGCCCTCCTGCTCGGCGTGCGTCTGGGCGGCCCGCGCCTCCTCCAGCTCGTGCTGGGCCTCCATCGCCTCCAGCCGGTCGGCCTCCAGCAGCTCGTGCACGGAGTTCAGCAGCGTCTCCATGTCGACGACCCCGATGTACTCACCGCGCCGCCCGGTGACCGCGACCCGCCCGGTGTTGTCCATCAGCACCGCCTCCAGCGCGTCCCGCAGGGTCGCGTCCCTGGTCACGGTGTCGCTCACCAGGGTGCCCGCGCGGGCCAGCGAACCCTTGGCCCGCATCAGGTCGCCGCGCCGCAGCCACTTGTAGGGCCGGCCCCGCCGGTCCAGCAGCAGGATCTCGTTGGTGCCGCTGGTCCGCAGCCGGTTGAAGATGATCTGGAGCGGGTCGTCCACGCCCACCGTCGGACAGTCGGTGATCTCGACGTCCCTGACCCGGGTGAGGTTCAGCCGCTTCAGCGCCGCCCCCGCGCCGACGAACCCCGACACGAAGTCGTCCGCCGGGTTGGTGAGGATCGCCTCCGGGGTGTCGAACTGCGCGATGTGCGAGCGTTCGCGCAGCACCGCGATCCGGTCGCCCAGCTTGATCGCCTCGTCGAAGTCATGGGTGACGAACACGATCGTCTTGTGCAGCTCGTGCTGGAGCCGGATCAGCTCGTCCTGGAGGTGGTCCCGGGTGATCGGGTCCACGGCGCCGAACGGCTCGTCCATCAGCAGCACCGGCGGATCCGCGGCCAGCGCCCGGGCCACGCCGACGCGCTGCTGCTGCCCGCCGGAGAGCTGGCGGGGATAGCGGCCGTGGAACTCCCCGGGGTCGAGGCCGACCAGGTCGAGCATCTCCTCCACCCGGTTCCTGATCCGCGTCTTCGGCCAGCCGAGCATCCCCGGCACCAGGGCGATGTTCTGGGCGACGGTCATGTGCGGGAAGAGACCGGAGGACTGGATGGCGTACCCGACCTTGCGGCGCAGCCTCACCGGGTCGATGTCGGTGACGTCCTCGCCGTCGATGCGGATGCGGCCGCCGCTCGGCTCGATCAGCCGGTTGATCATTTTCAGGGTGGTCGACTTCCCGCAGCCGGACGGCCCGACGAAGACGACGGTCTCGCCCGCCTTGATCTCCATGGTCACGTTGTCCACGGCCGGCTGCGGACTGTGGGGGTACCGCTTGGTGAGGTTCTCCAGCTCGATGGTGGCGCCGTGGGACTCGGAGGTCTCAGACACGGATCCCCCTGGGAATCGTCAGCCGTCCGAGGAGGACGTAGGCGGCGTCGAAGAGCAGGGCCAGGACGATGATCCCGAGGGTGCCCGACAGGACCTGGTTGAGGGCGTTCCTGCTGCCCAGGGATGCGATGCCACGGAAGATCTGGTTGCCGAGGCCGGGTCCGGAGGCGTAGGCGGCGATGGCCGCGATGCCCATCAGCATCTGGGTGGAGACGCGGATGCCGGTGAGGACCGGCGGCCAGGCCAGCGGCAGTTCGACCCGCGTCAGCCGCGTCAGCCGGGACATCCCGATGCCCGTGGCCGCGTCCACCAGCGAGGGGTCGACGCCGCGCAGGCCGACGATCGCGTTCCGTACGACCGGCAGCAGCCCGTACAGCGTCAGCGCGACCACCGTCGGCGGCACGCCCAGGCCCACCACCGGGATCAGCAGTCCGATCATGGCGAGGGAGGGGATGGTGAGGATCGTGGAGGTGGCGGTGGTGGCGAGGTCGCCGGCCCAGCCGCTGCGGTAGGTGGCGACGGCGATCAGCAGTCCCAGCACGGTCGCCACGACCATGCACTGGAAGACGACGCTGGCGTGCTGGTAGGCGTCGGTGAGCAGCTGCTGGTGACGGCTGCCGAGGTACTCCCAGAAGTTCACACGCCCTCACCCCGCAGGTCGGCCCGGTCCTTCCCGGCCCTCCGCCGCCTGCTCCACCAGCGGGATGATCCGCAGTGGAACGGGGTTCTCCATCACGATCGCGGTGGAGGCCCGGACGATCCCATCAAAACCGACGACCCGGTCGATGACCCGTTGGAGGTCGGCGTTGGAGCGGGCCACCAGACGGCACAGCATGTCCCCGCTGCCGGTGGTGGTGTGCAGCTCCAGCACCTCCGGCACGGTCGCCAAGTGGGCCCGTACGTCGGCCCCTTGCCCCTGCCGGATCTCCAGCGTCGCGAACGCCGTGACGGGGTAGCCGAGGGCGGCCGGATCCACCTCGGGACCGAATCCGCGGATGACTCCGTTCGACTGAAGCCGGTCCAGCCGTGCCTGCACGGTGCCGCGGGCCACCCCCAGTCGCCGGGACATCTCCAGCACCCCGATGCGCGGTTCCCGCGCCAGCAGCACGATGATCAGCCCGTCCAGACGATCGATCGCCATGCGCGCCCACCCCTTTCCTCGGCTCGTCCGGCGCCGGCGGGGCCCGGTTCGCCCGCGCGATGGTCACCCTGTACAGAAAGTCCGCCGTGACCGCCGTACCGCTGAGCAGAATGCCCAGCGGGCAAGCGAAGTGTTGCGCACCTTGCCGGGCGGGGCGAGGCTTCGGCTATGACGCAGACCACACACCACACTCCCGACACCGCCCGGCAGGCCGACCCCTTCCCGGTCAAGGGAATGGACGCGGTCGTCTTCGCCGTGGGCAACGCCAAGCAGGCGGCGCACTACTACTCCACCGCGTTCGGCATGCGGCTGGTCGCGTACTCCGGACCGGAGAACGGCAGCCGCGAGACCGCGAGCTATGTGCTGGAGAACGGCTCCGCCCGCTTCGTGTTCACCTCGGTGATCAAGCCGTCCACGACCTGGGGCCACTTCCTCGCCCAGCACGTGGCCGAGCACGGCGACGGGGTGATCGATCTCGCCATCGAGGTCCCGGACGCGCGGGCCGCGTACGCCTACGCCATCGAGCAGGGCGCCCGCTCGGTCGCCGAGCCCTACGAACTCAAGGACGAGCACGGCACCGTCGTCCTCGCCGCGATCGCCACGTACGGCGAGACCCGGCACACCCTGGTCGACCGCTCCGGCTACGACGGCCCGTACCTGCCCGGCTTCGCGGCCGCGAGCCCGATGGTCGAACCCCCCGCCCACCGCACCTTCCAGGCGATCGACCACTGCGTCGGCAACGTCGAGCTCGGCCGGATGAACGAGTGGGTCGGCTTCTACAACAAGGTCATGGGCTTCACGAACATGAAGGAGTTCGTGGGCGACGACATCGCCACCGAGTACAGCGCGCTGATGTCGAAGGTCGTCGCGGACGGGACCCTGAAGGTCAAGTTCCCGATCAACGAGCCCGCCATCGCCAAGAAGAAGTCCCAGATCGACGAGTACCTGGAGTTCTACGGCGGCGCGGGCGTGCAGCACATCGCGCTGAACACCAACGACATCGTGCAGACCGTCCGCACGATGCGCGCGGCCGGGGTCCAGTTCCTCGACACGCCCGACTCCTACTACGACACCCTCGGCGAGTGGGTCGGCGACACCCGCGTCCCCGTGGAGACCCTGCGCGAGCTGAAGATCCTCGCCGACCGCGACGAGGACGGCTACCTGCTGCAGATCTTCACCAAGCCGGTCCAGGACCGCCCGACGGTGTTCTTCGAACTCATCGAACGGCACGGCTCGATGGGCTTCGGCAAGGGCAACTTCAAGGCCCTGTTCGAGGCGATCGAGCGGGAGCAGGCCAAGCGCGGCAACCTGTAGACCGACCACGGCCCCTCGCGGGCCGGCCCACGGCCCTCGTCGGACCGGCCCGCGCACCGTGCGGGCCGGTCCGTGGGCCGTGCGGGCCGGCGTCAGTTGTTCGGCGGCTCCGTCACCGAGGGCTCACCGAGCTCCGTCAGGGCCGCCCGCGCCATGCCGACGTGCAGCGGGGAGAAGTACGGGTTGATCCGCAGGGCCTCCTCGAGGTGCCGCCGGGCCGGCCCGTACCGCTTCAGCCCGCGCTCGATCATGCCCAGGTGATAGGCGTACGGCGCGCTGCGCACCCCACCGCCGTGCGCGCTGTCGGTGGCGATCTTGGCGAACCTCAGCGCCTCCTTGTCCTGCCCGGCCCGGTGCAGCGCCCACCCCAGCGCGTCCGCGACCGCGATCCCCGGCTGCCGCCGCCACTCGGCGCGCAGCCGCCGCACCGCCGACACCGGGTCTCCGTGGTCGGCCTCGAACTGGCCGAGGACCAGGTCCCCGTCGACCCCGCCGGCCGCGTCCGCGCGCACCCGATCCCGCAGGACGTCGTACTGCACATGGGCCGCCTCGGTGCGCCCCAGCGACTCGTACAGCTCGCCCAGCTCCAGCGCGTACTGCGGCTGGGGCTGCCCGGCGAGGGCCGCCTGGTACGCGCTCAGCGCCTCCGGCGTGCGTCCGAGGGCGGCCAGCACCCGGCCCTGCCCGGCCTGCGCGGCCCGCTGGTCGGGGTCGAGCCGCACCGCCGCCCGGAAGTGGCGCAGGGCCGTCTCCCGGTCGCCGCGCTCCCAGGCGAGCTGCCCGGCCCGCTCCCGCCACGCCGCCTCCTCGGCGGGCGTGGACGCCCCGGCCGCCGCGTCCGACAGCGCGGCCGCCGCGTCCTCGCGCCACCCCCGGTCCCGGTAGACGGCCGCCGCCCGCGCCATCACCGCCGGCCCCGAGCGCAG
The DNA here is from genome assembly GCF_044455165.1 of Streptomyces sp. NPDC051315. Classification (NCBI taxonomy): domain Bacteria; kingdom Bacillati; phylum Actinomycetota; class Actinomycetes; order Kitasatosporales; family Streptomycetaceae; genus Streptomyces; species Streptomyces sp. NPDC051315. The sequence goes on along the minus strand of NZ_JBITEN010000007.1, from coordinate 258,913 downwards.
CGCCATCAGCCTGTCCAGGGCGGCGCCGACCTTCTCGTACGCGCCGAGCCCGGTGTAGGCGTCGATGAGCTGCGGATACGCCGTCCACCGCTTCGGCGCCAGCTCCCGCGCGGCCTCGCCCCACGCCGCGGCCGCCCGGAAGTCCCGGCGCGCGTTGGCGAGGGCGGCCATGCCGACGAGGGCCTCGACGTTGTCCCGGGGGCGCACGTCCAGCGAGGTGCGCAGGGCCCGCTCGGCCCGGGGGTAGTGGCCGGCGGCGTCGGCGGTGCGCCGGCCCTGCTCGACGTAGGCCGAGCCGAGCACCGCCCACGTCCGGGCGTCCCGGGGATGGCTGCGCAGATGCGCCTCGCGCTCCTCGATCAGCACGGCGAGCTCGGGCAGCGCGGCCGCCACCCCGGTACGGACCGCCGAGTGCGCCTGCGCCCCCGACAGCGGTTCGGGCGCCGCCGGCCGTTCCTCACCGGGCAGGAGCACGAGGATCCCGCCCAGCGCCAGGCATCCGGCCAGCGCGCCGAGGAGCACCCAGTGGCGCACCCGGGAACGGGCCCGCGAGCGCGGGGCGGGCGTCTCCGGCTCCGGTGGCCGGTCAGCGGCTTCGGTCTTCATGGCGCTGTCCATGGCGCTCACTGTGCGTCAGGACGAGGGCGCTACCCGGGCATCCCCCGGGTGCCGCAGACGGGGTTCACACCGATGGCCCCGGGTGCGACGCTGTGATCATGAGCCGTATCGAAGCTCCTCGCGACGAAGCGACCGGCAACCTCCTGGACCGGCTGCTCGACGGCCTGCCCGCCGACGCGGTCCTCACCGACCCCGACGTCACCACCTCGTACGCCCACGACATGGCGAGCTTCTGCCCGGCCGGCACACCGGCCGTGGTCGTGCTGCCGCGCACGGTCGAAGAGGTGCAGCACGTCATGCGCACCGCCACCGCGCTGCGCGTCCCGGTCGTCCCGCAGGGCGCCCGCACCGGCCTGTCCGGCGCCGCCAACGCCTGCGACGGCTGCGTCGTGCTGTCCCTGACGAGGATGGACCGCGTCCTGGAGATCAACCCCGTCGACCGCGTCGCCGTGGTCGAACCGGGCGTCGTCAACGCGGTGCTCTCCCGCGCGGTCGGCGAACACGGCCTGTCCTACCCGCCCGACCCCTCCAGCTGGGAGATGTGCACGATCGGCGGCAACATCGGCACCGCCTCCGGCGGCCTGTGCTGCGTGAAGTACGGGGTGACGGCCGAGTACGTCCTCGGCCTCGACGTAGTCCTCGCCGACGGCCGTCTGATGTCCACCGGCAGGCGCACCGCCAAGGGCGTCGCCGGGTACGACCTGACCCGCCTCTTCGTCGGCTCCGAGGGCTCGCTCGGCATCGTCGTACGGGCGGTGCTGGCGCTGAAGCCGCAGCCGCCCGCACAGCTGGTCCTGGCCGCCGAGTTCCCGTCGGGTGCCGCCGCCTGCGACGCGGTCTGCCGGATCATGGCGGGAGGACACGTGCCGTCCCTCCTCGAACTGATGGACCGCACGACGGTCAAGGCCGTCAACGAGCTGACCCGCATGGGCCTGCCCGAGACCACCGAGGCCCTGCTGCTCGCCGCCTTCGACACCGCGGACCCGGCCGCCGACCTCGCCGCCGTCGGCGCGCTGTGCGAGGCCGCCGGCGCCACCGAGGTCGTCCCGGCGCAGGACGCGGCCGAGTCCGGACTGCTCCTGCAGGCCCGGCGTTCCTCGCTCGTCGCGCTGGAGGCCGTCAAGGGCACGACGATGATCGACGACGTCTGCGTGCCCCGGTCGCGGCTCGGCGACATGCTCGAGGGCGTCGAGCGCATCGCCGAAAAATACCGGCTGACCATCGGGGTCGTCGCCCACGCGGGTGACGGCAACACCCACCCGACGGTCTGCTTCGACGCGGCGGACCCCGACGAGTGCCGGCGCGCCCGTGAGTCCTTCGACGCGATCATGGCCCTCGGCCTGGAGCTCGGCGGCACCATCACCGGCGAGCACGGCGTGGGCGTGCTGAAGAAGGAGTGGCTGGCGCGCGAGATCGGCCCGGTGGGCCTGGAGATGCAGCGGGCGATCAAGGCGGCCTTCGACCCGCTGGGCATCCTCAACCCGGGCAAGCTGTTCTGACCCTCCCCGCGGGCTCACTCCCCGTCCGTGACCTCGTCGGACGGGCACGGGCCGAGCAGCCACGGCTCGTCGGTCGGCGTGGGGGTGAGCAGGTCGGCGAGGGCGCCGTCGAGACCGAGCCGCCGGCCCTCGGTGCCCGGCGGCACCACCCGCAGCGTCCGCTCCAGCCACGACGAGACCTGCGCGGCGGGCGCCTCCAGCAGGGCGTCACCGTCGGGTGAACTCAGCGCCATCAGCACGACGCCGCGCCCGTTCACCTTCGTCGGCCACACCCGTACGTCCCCGTGCCCGCACGGCCGGAACACCCCCTCCACCAGGAGGTCGCGGGCGAACGTCCAGTCGACGGGGCGCTCGGAGTCGATGTGGAAGGCGACGTGCACGGCGAAGGGGTCGTCGCTGCGGTAGGTGAGCCGGGCCGGGACCGGGATGCCGCGCTCCGGCGACAGGACGAGCCTGAGCTCCAGCTCGCGTTCCACCACGGTGGGGTGCATGTCCGTTCTCCTCTCGGTACTGATCCGTACGTGAGCCGTACGGAGGGGAGAGCGGGCCGGGCCCGGAGCGTTACGCGGGTTCGGAGAACTTTTTTCGCCCCGCGCTCCGAACGTGTGAAGGGCCTGTACGGGGTTGCCCGCAAGGAGCCCGGAAAGGAGTGGGTACGGCGGGACTGGCGGTGGGGGTTGCGCTCGTCTGATAGATGTGGAGGCCCCCATCACACCCCTCGAGCAGATACGGGACGACGGACATGAGCGCCCCAACCCCGGCCCCCGGCGACGACAGGCCCAGCGAAGGGTATTACCCGGACCCGTCCATCCCCGGATACGTCCGGTACTGGAACGGTGCCGCCTGGGTGCCGGGCACCAGCCGCCCGGCGCCGGCCGACGGCGAGCCGCTCGCGCCCCCGCCCGGCGCGCGGCCGGCGGCTTCCCCGCCCGCCGCCTCCGCCGCGCCCGCCGCCTCGGTCGAGGAGACCGGCCCGCACTTCTTCGACGAGGACCCGACGCCGGCCGGGCAGTGGGGTGAGGACCCGGGCCCGGACGGGCAGTTCGGCGCCGGGCCCGAACCGGCGTCCGCGTGGGGAGCCGACCGCTCCCAGCAGTCCGGGTTCGGCGGCGACCAGGACCGCAAGGTGTCCTGGGGGAGCCCGCAGGGCCCGGACCCGCGGATGCCGGCGGCCCAGCCGGACGGGCGGTCGGCCGGCACCGGGGGCACGGCGACGATCCCTCCGGCGGAGCCGGAGGCGGGCGAGGGAGACGTCCCGTCCGACGGCACGTTCGTCTTCCGCCGCCCGCCGGCCGGATCCGCCCCCGCAGGCACCCCGTCCGGCACCTCCGGCTCCACCGCCGACGACGGCACCATGACGTTCCGTGCGCCGGGCCCACGCACGCCCCACCAGGGCGGAGCACCGGGCGCGGGGCCGGGAGGGACGGGCGCGCCCACGGGGCCGGGCCGGGCGACGCCGGGGGCCCCCGGGACCTCGGCGGCGGCCGGTTTCGGCGCCCAGGGTCCGGTGGGTGCGCCGGGTACCGGTGGAACTGCCGAGGCGGCGGCGGGTTACGGCGCTCAGGGTCCGGTCGGCGCGACCGGCTCGGGCGGCGCCGCCGTGGGGGCCGCTTTCGGCGCCCAGGGTCCCGTCGCCGTCCCCGGCGCCGCCGTTTCGGGTGCTCCGGCCGCCGCGGGCGGCGCCGTCCCGGCCGCCAAGCCCGGCTTCGCCGCGGGCAAGGCCGCCGCCGAGCGGGCCGCGGCGGCGCAGGCCGCCCAGGCCCAGGCCCCGGCCGCCGTACCCGCCGCGCAGGCCCCCGCGGGCCCGCAGACCGGCCGGCCCGCCGCCCAGGCGCCCGCGCCCGCCTTCCCCGGGCCCCAGCAGGCCGCGCCGGGCGTCCCTCAGCAGGCCGCGCCGGGCGTTCCCCAGCAGGCCGCCGGTCCCCAGCCCGCGGCCGGCGCGGCCCCGGCGGCGCAGGCCGCCACGCCGATGAGCGCCGGACCCGGCGGCGGCCAGCCTTCCTGGGCGCAGCAGGTGCACCGGCTGGCGGGGGCCGGGGACGACCAGCCGGTCGCCCCCTGGAAGCCGCCGGCGGAGGACATCTTCCAGGCGGCCGCCCGGCGTCAGGCGGCGGCCCGCCCGGCCGGCCTCGGCAAGCGGCTGGCCGCCCGCCTCGTCGACTCGCTCGTCCTCGGCGCCGTCACCTCCGCCGCCGCCGTCCCGCTCGGCATGAAGGCCGTCGACCACGTCAACGACAAGATCGACGCGGCCAAGCTCACCGGAGAGACCGTCACCGTCTGGCTGCTGGACGGCACGACGTCGGCGTACCTCGGCATCGTCCTCGCCGTGCTGCTGCTCTTCGGGATCGTCTACGAGGCGCTGCCGACCGCCAGGTGGGGGCGCACGCTGGGCAAGAAGCTGTTCGGTCTGGAGGTGCGGGACATCGAGGGCCACGAGCCGCCGTCCTTCGGCGCGGCCCTGCGCCGCTGGCTCGTCTACAGCGTGCCCGGTCTGCTCGCCGTCGGTGTGGTGGGTGTCCTGTGGTGCCTGTTCGACAGGCCGTGGCGTCAGTGCTGGCACGACAAGGCGGCGCACACCTTCGTGGCGGGCTGACCGGCCACCGCCCCCTACCGCGGGAGGCGCAGGGAATTTCGTACCCCGGACGGCCGCTCGCGGGATGCGCGGCCGCGGGGTTCGCGGTCGACTCGGGCCATGACGACCGAACCGCCCCCCGGTTCCGGCGGCGAGCCGCCGGAGGACGACCCGTTCAGGAAGCAGCCCCCGCAGCAGCCCCCGCACGGTCAGGGGCAGGGCGGCCCGCAGGGTTCGCCGTACGACAGCCCGTACGGCGGTCCGGGCGGGCAGGAGCCGCCCCACGGCGGGCAGCAGCCACCGCCGTACGGAGGCGGCCCCTACGGAGGCGGCCCCTACGGCGGTGACCCGTACGGCGGCTACCCGGCCGACCCGCTGGCCGGCATGCCCCCGCTGGCCGACAGTGGCAAGCGGACGCTGGCCAGGATCATCGACATGGTCATGGTGGCGGTCGTCGTGTGGTTGCTGACGTTGGGTTTCGGGGTCAACGAGTACGACATGGACGGCGACCGCGTCGAGGTCGGCAAGTCGCTCGCGCAGTCCCTGGTGGCCGCCGTCCTCTACGTCGCCTACGACACCTTCATGACCGCCCGGTCCGGGCAGACGCTGGGCAAGAAGTGGCTCGGCATGCGGGTGGCCAACCTGGAGAACGGCTCGACGCCCTCCGCGCAGGTCGCGCTGATCCGGGCCCTGGTGCTGTGGGTGCCGTTCGCGTTCTGCTGCGCCTGCCTGTGGACGGCGGTCTGCGGCGGCTGGAGCTTCTTCGACAAGCCCTACAAGCAGGGCCTGCACGACAAGGCCGCCAAGACGGTGGTGGTCAGCATGACCTGACGCATCGCCAGGACGACGGCGCGACGGAGGGTCCCCTGCCCGAGCGGGCGGGGGGCCCTTCCGTCGTGGAGTTCAGTGCGCCGACGGCTCGCGGACGGGCGCGGGCGCCGCGCTGACCGCGGTGCGTACCGGCTCGTCCACGGTGGAGCGGGCCACGACGCGGGGCGCCCGCCGGGGCGCCGGGACCGTCATGGCGACCAGGACGCCGAGGGCGACCGCGGTGACGGAGATGACCGCGATGAGCGGTCCCGAACTCGTCTGGGACAGCGCCAGCATGGCGAGCGCCGAGAGGATCACGGTGCAGGAACCGTAGATGAGCTGTGCGACAGTCGGACGAGGCATGGCAATCGTGTCCTCGGAAGCGGGGGCAGTCTCGACTCTAACCGCCTGCATGCCCGAGGCGATCGAGCGGTAAGCGTGACCTTACCCACGGTGCCGGTGCACAGGGGGCGCACGGAGTCATGACGTCCACTCCGTGGACGGGCCCGCGCGCCCGTCACGTTACGGTCATGCGTCCGCAATGCGAACGACAGGTCCTGATAATGCAATTGACCTGTCCAAGTCAAGGTCTGTCTTTTCTCCTGAACCAGTAGTCAAATGACGGCACTTGACTACACGCGTATAACCGCGCGCGGACATCCCTTGACATGGATCCCCCTTCCGCGCGACCGGGGCGCGTTAGGGGAGGCATCAAGTGACCAGTAGATCCTGGACGTTCAGGACGGCCGCCACGGTCGTCGCCCTCGCGGCGGCCTCGGCGACGTTCTCGACGTTCGCCGTGGCACAGGCGGCCGACGACGCGCCGGCGAGGACCACGGCGGTGGACCGGCGGGACCCGCAGCCGGCCAAGGCCACGGAGCACGACTTCGACGGCCCGCTCAGCAAGACGCAGGAGGCCCAGCGCGAGGAAGCCCTCAAGCAGGTCATATCCGGCGAGGCCACCGTCAAGGAGAAGGACGGCTCCAAGGTCGTCCAGCTCGACAGCCGCAAGGGCGACAGCAAGTACGTCGAGCTCGGCCGCGAGAAGACCGACAAGATCTTCACGATCCTCGTCGAGTTCGGCGACCAGGTCGACCCCCGCTACGGGGGCACCCCCGGCCCGCTGCACAACCAGATAGCCCAGCCGGACCGCACCCAGAACAACAGCACGGCCTGGCAGGCGGACTACGACCGCAAGCACTTCCAGGACCTGTACTTCGGCACCGGCGCGGGCGTCGAGTCGCTGAAGAAGTACTACGAGAAGCAGTCCTCGGGCCGCTACTCGGTCGAGGGTGAAGTGACCGACTGGGTCAAGGTCCCCTACAACGAGGCCCGTTACGGCTCCAACGACGCGTCCACCGGCGCCTGGTACGCGGTGCAGGACGGCGTGAACGCCTGGGTCGCCGAGCGCGAGGCCGCCGGTGACACCGCCGCCGAGATCAAGGCGGAGCTGGCCGAGTTCGACCAGTGGGACCGCTACGACTTCGACGGCGACGGCGACTTCAACGAGTCCGACGGCTACATCGACCACTTCCAGATCGTGCACGCCGGTGAGGACGAGTCCGCGGGCGGCGGCGCCCAGGGCGCGGACGCCATCTGGGCCCACCGCTGGTACGCCTTCGGCACGGACGCCGGCTCCACCGGCCCCGAGACCAACAAGCTCGGCGGCACCGAGATCGGCGACACCGGCATCTGGGTCGGCGACTACACCATCCAGCCGGAGAACGGCGGCCTCGGCGTCTTCGCCCACGAGTACGGCCACGACCTCGGCCTGCCCGACGAGTACGACACCTCCGGCGGCGGCGAGAACTCCACCGGTTTCTGGACCCTGATGTCCTCCGGCTCCTGGCTCGGCACCGGCAAGGAGTCCATCGGCGACCTGCCCGGCGACATGAACTCCTGGGACAAGCTCCAGCTCGGCTGGCTCGACTACGAGGTCGCCAAGGCGGGCGTGAAGTCGACCCACAAGCTGGGCCTCGCGGAGTACAACACCGCGAACCCGCAGGCCCTCATCGTCGAACTGCCGAAGAAGACGGTCACCACCGAGGTGGTCCCCCCGGCGCAGGGCGCCTCGCAGTGGTGGAGCGGCAGCGGTGACGACCTGCGCAACACCCTGACCCGCTCGGTCGACCTGACCGGCAAGTCGTCGGCGGCGCTGACGCTGGACGGCTGGTGGGACATCGAGGCGGACTACGACTACCTCTACACCGAGGTGTCCACCGACGGCGCCAACTGGACGCCGATCGACGGCAAACTGGCCGACGGTTCCGCCGTCCCGCGTGACGGCAGCGGCAAGCCCGCCCTCACCGGCACGGTCGACGCCTACCAGAAGCTGACCTTCCCGCTGGACGCCTACGCGGGCCAGAGGATCGACGTCCGCTTCCGCTACGCCACCGACGGCGGCGTGGCCCAGAAGGGCTTCGCGGCCGACGAGATCACGGTGACCGCCGACGGCGCCACCCTCTTCGCCGACAACGCGGAGACCGCGGACGCGGCCTGGACGGCCAACGGCTTCAGCCGCATCGGCGCGGCCATCACCGACGACTACGAGCAGTTCTACATCGCCGAGAACCGCCAGTACGTCTCGTACGACAGGACCCTCAAGGTCGGCCCGTACAACTACGGCTTCTCCACGACCCGTCCGGACTGGGTGGAGCACTACCCGTACCAGAACGGCCTGCTGATCTGGAAGTGGGACACCTCCCAGGCCGACGACAACACCAGCCAGCACCCGGGCGAGGGCCTGATCCTGCCGGTCGACTCCCACCCGACCCCGCTGAAGTGGTCCGACGGCACCCTGATGCGCAACCGCGTCCAGGCCTTCGACTCCACCTTCAGCTGGTACCCGACCGACGCGATCACGCTGCACAAGGACGACGTCGCCACGACGATCAAGTCCCGTCCGGGCGTCCCGGTCTTCGACGACGGCCGGTCGAGCTACTACGACGCGTCGAACCCGCTGGCCGGCGTCCAGGTCACTGACACCAACACCTCGATCAGGATCGTCAAGGAGCCCCTGAGCGGCTCGACGATCACGGTCAAGGTCGGACCGTCGGCGAAGTAGTCGGCGTTTTAGCAGGTCAAACGCGTATCGGCGGCGACCCCCTGGCGGGTCGTCGCCGATCGTGTTTAGGTGCCTCCTGTGCTTCTCTTATTGACACCGGCATGGACGCCGGCCCGGACACCGGCATCGACACCGATACGCACGGGGGTGTGAGCGCATGGCCGCAGGAGGCTTCTGCAAGCTGCCGAACGGCACGGTGGTGGTGGCGCTGAACCTGCCGAGCCCCACCGCCGACGCCGTCGCCGCGGTACGCGTCCTCGTCCTCGCCCAGAACCGCGCCCGAGCCCTGACCAGGCTCCGCAACCTGGGCCTGCGCGCCGTCTACCTGCGCGGGAACGCCGAGCCGCCGACTCCGGACGAGATCACGGCGGTCCTGCACCATCCCGACGGCCTGATATGGCGGACAGCCCCCGACAACGCTGTCCCCACGGTCTCCACGGTCCCGGAGCTGTGGCGCCCGATCCGGTCCCTGCTGAGGAGGCCGGCGCCCCAGCCGTAGCACCTCTCCCGGCCCGGGAGCGTGGCCCTCCGCCGGCCGGCCGCTCGCCCGGGCCGGCCGGAGCGCGCCCGGGCGCCTACGGCACCACCGGCTTGCCGGACAGTTCGACGCCCGCGGCCCGCATCTCCTCGATCGCCCGCTCGGTGGTCTCCTGGGCCACCCCGGCGGTCAGGTCGAGCAGCACCTGCGTACGGAAGCCGTCCCGTGCCGCGTCCAGCGCGGTCGCCCGGACGCAGTGGTCGGTGGCGATGCCGACGACGTCCACCTCGTCGATCTCCCGCTCCCGCAGCCAGTCGCCCAGCTTCACGCCGTTCTCGTCGGCGCCCTCGAAGCCGCTGTAGGCGGCCGCGTAGGCGCCCTTGTCGAAGACGGCGTCGATGGCCCCCGAGGCGACCGCCGGGGCGAAGTTCGGGTGGAACCCCACGCCCTCGGTGCCCGCGACGCAGTGCGCGGGCCAGGAGTGGACGTAGTCGGGGTTGTCGGCGAAGTGGCCGCCGGGCGCGATGTGGTGGTCGCGGGTGGCCACGACGTGCCGGTAACCGGCGGGGGCCTGCCCGATCAGCTCGGTGATCGCGGCGGCCACGTCGGCACCCCCGGCCACCGCGAGGCTGCCCCCCTCGCAGAAGTCGTTCTGCACGTCTACGACGATCAAGGCGCGGCGCATGGTGGGTGTCCTTCGACGGTGTGTGAAGTTACGAGCCTAGAGACTTCGGCGGCGGTACGGGAGGGGTGCGACGGGAGTGCCGGCCGGTCGGCACTCCCGGTGTGTCCGACAGCCCCTAGCTACCCGAACGCCCCTGTACGTACTCCGTCGGAATGACGGGTTCCCCGCGCGAGAGCTGTGTCGCGGACAGCGGCAGGCCGGCCCGGGCGGCGATGTGCCGGTCGCGGACGACGTCCAGGGGCTCCCGGGCGACTATCCCGCCGCCCTTGACCAGCTGGACGAGCAGCTGCCGGTCGGCCAGCTCGGCGGGGACCGGGCCGGTGCCGACGACCTCGGCCTCCGCCACCCCGTCCTGGTCCAGGCGCCGCGCGGCCCACTTGCGGCCGCCGATGGAGGTCTTGCCGCCGGAGGACTTCTTCGCCACCGGCACCAGCGGCGCCGTCGGGTCGGCGGACTCCGCGCGGGCGACCAGCTTGTAGACCATCGAGCAGGTGGGGTGCCCGGAGCCGGTCACCAGCTGGGTGCCGACGCCGTACGCGTCCACCGGGGCCGCGGCGAGCGAGGCGATGGCGTACTCGTCGAGGTCGGAGGTCACGATGATCTTCGTGTCGGTGGCGCCCAGCTCGTCCAGCTGCTGGCGCACCCGGTGGGCGACGAGCAGCAGGTCACCGGAGTCGATGCGCACCGCGCCCAGCTCGGGCCCGGCGACCTCCACCGCCGTACGGACCGCCTCGGCGACGTCGTACGTGTCCACCAGCAGGGTCGTGTTCCCGCCCAGCGAGTTCACCTGGGCCCGGAAGGCGTCGCGCTCGGTGTCGTGCAGAAGGGTGAAGGCGTGCGCGGAGGTGCCGACGGTCGGGATGCCGTAGCGGAAACCTGCGGCCAGGTCGGAGGTGGTGGTGAAGCCGCCGACGTACGCGGCGCGCGAGGCGGCGACCGCGGCCAGCTCGTGGGTGCGGCGGGCGCCCATCTCGATCAGCGGGCGCTCCCCGGCCGCCGAGGCCATGCGGGAGGCGGCCGCCGCGATCGCGGAGTCGTGGTTGAGGATGGACAGGATCACGGTCTCCAGGAGCACGCACTCGGCGAAGGAGCCCTCCACGCGCATGATCGGCGAGCCCGGGAAGTACACCTCGCCCTCCGGATAGCCCCAGATGTCACCCGAGAAGCGGTACGAGCCGAGCCAGTCGAGCGTGTCCTCGTCGACGATGTTCCGCCCGCGCAGGAAGCCCAGGACGCCCGCGTCGAAACGGAAGTTCTCCACGGCGTCCAGGACCCGGCCGGTGCCCGCCACCACGCCGTAGCGCCGCCCCTCCGGAAGCCGCCGGGAGAAGACCTCGAACACGCTGCGCCGTCCGGCGCTACCGGCCCTCAGGGCGGCCTGCAGCATGGTCAACTCGTACTGGTCCGTGAAGAGTGCCGTCGAGGGAACATCCACCGGCAGCCCAAGGTCCGCTGTGTTCATGAGAGAGGATCGTACTCCCTTTTCGTCGGTGTGACGATTTCGGTGATGCGTGGCAGCATGGTTCGTGTGACGTCACCCGCTCCCCTTGAGATCGAACGCACCGAGTCGGCGGAGGAGGTCTTCGCCGTACCCGAGCCGGACGTCCCCTGGGTCACGATCGTCCACAACGACCCGGTCAACCTCATGAGCTACGTGACGTACGTCTTCCAGACGTACTTCGGCTACCCGAAGGACAAGGCCACCAAGCTCATGCTCGATGTCCACCACAAGGGCCGGGCGGTCGTCTCCAGCGGTAGCCGCGAGGAGATGGAACGCGACGTGCAGGCGATGCACGGCTACGGTCTGTGGGCCACCCTCCAGCAGGACCGGAAGTAGTCACCTCACTGATGCCAGGACACTTCGAACCGCTCCCCGGCGGCGGCGCGGCCGTCGCCCTCGACGACGTCGAGATCTCCATCATCCGGTCGCTGGCCGTGCAGCTCCTGGAGCTGATCGGTCCCGGCCCCGCCGAGGACGCCTCCGACGATCCGCTCGCCGAGCTGTTCGCCGAGGGTCCGAGCGAACCGCCCGCCGACCCCGTCCTCAGGCGGCTCTTCCCCGACGCCTACACCGACCCGGAGGCGACCCCGGGGCCGCGGGAGGCGGAGGAGCAGCGGACGTACTCCGCCGAGTTCCGCCGCTACACCGAGAACGACCTGCGGGCCGGCAAGCGCGAGAACGCCCTCGCGGTGGTGCGCTCCCTGGACGAGCTCGCCGTCGAGGAGCAGGGCGCGGCGGTGCTGAAGCTGTCGCCGGAGGGGTCCCGCCAGTGGCTCGGCGCCCTCAACGACCTGCGTCTGGCCATCGGCTCCCGTCTGGAGATCACCGACGACGAGGACACCGACCTCCTCTACCGGCTGCCGGACGAGGACCCGCGCAAGCCGATGGTGATGGCGTATCTGTGGCTGGGAGGGCTCCAGGAGACGCTCGTCTCCACCCTTCTGCCCTGAGATGTGACGATTCTGTGTTCGCTCAGAGGACGCTCAAATCCGAATAACGATCGCATTACCGCGACGACCCCTTTTAATCCCTCTGGGTGCCCTTTGTCCGCTTCTCCCTGTGTGGTGCGCCACATGTCGTACAGATGATCAATATTGCGGCCGTGATAAATCTTCACGACCGCCCGGCGAACACCACCCGAATGTTCGGCCGGGTGCGCCACCGAGCCGGCGGATCGCCGGCCAGGCACAGCTCCAGCAATCCGGGGGGATCGAGACCCGATCCGAGGCCGACGACAGGCCCGGGTCGGCATGGAGAAAGGCGCACCACCACATGACCTCCGCTCAGGTCGACACGGAGAAGACCTCCGAAGAGGGGTACGAGCGCGGCCTCGGCAGCCGCCAGGTCCAGATGATCGCCATCGGCGGCGCCATCGGCGTCGGCCTGTTCCTGGGAGCCGGCGCGAACATCGCCAAGGCCGGTCCCAGCCTCATCTTCATGTACGCCCTCGCCGGCGTGATCATCTTCTTCATCATGCGGGCGCTCGGTGAGCTCCTGCTCTACCGCCCGGTCTCGGGCTCCTTCGCGGAGTACTCCCGCGAGTTCCTCGGCCCGTTCTTCGGCTACTTCACCGGCTGGACGTACTGGCTGATGTGGGTCGTCACCGGCATGGCCGAGCTGACGGCCGCCGCGATCTACGTCAACTACTGGTTCCCGGCCATCCCGCAGTGGGTGACGGCCCTGGTCTTCCTGGTGATCCTCTTCGGGGTCAACCTGATCTCCGTGAAGCTCTTCGGTGAGCTGGAGTTCTGGTTCTCCATGGTCAAGGTCACCGCGCTCATCGGCATGATCGTCATCGGCCTCGGCGTCCTCACCTTCGGCTTCAGCTCCGCCGGTGACACCGCCGCCGTCTCCAACCTGTGGGCCTTCGACGGCTTCTTCCCCAAGGGCATCGGCTCCTCCCTGATGACCCTGCAGGGCGTCATGTTCGCCTACCTCGCCGTCGAGCTGGTCGGTGTCACCGCCGGCGAGTCCGAGGACCCGGAGAAGACCCTCCCCAAGGCGATCAACACCCTGCCCTGGCGCATCGCGCTGTTCTACGTCGGCGCCCTCACCGTCATCCTGTGCGTGGTGAAGTGGACCGAGTTCGCGCCGGGCGTCAGCCCCTTCGTCGCCGCCTTCGCCAAGATCGGCATTCCGGCCGGCGCCGCCATCGTCAACTTCGTCGTGCTGACCGCCGCGCTGTCCTCCTGCAACTCCGGCATGTACTCCACCGGCCGCATGCTGCGGAACCTGGCCGACAGCGGCGAGGCCCCGGCCGCCTTCAAGAAGCTGTCGTCGACCAGGACGCCCGCCTTCGGCATCGCGGTCTCCGTCGCCTTCATGGGCATCGGCGTGGTCCTCAACTACGTCGTCCCGGAGAAGGCCTTCGGCTACGTCACGTCCGTCGCCACCGCGGCCGGCATCTGGACCTGGCTGATGATCCTGGTCAGCCACGTCCTCTACCGCCGCGCGGTCGACGCGGGCCGCCTGCCCGCCTCGTCCTTCCCGGCCCCCGGCGGCGCGAAGTGCTCCTACGTCGCCATCGCCTTCCTGCTCTTCGTCACGGGCCTCATCGCCTACGACGCGGACTCCCGCGTCTGCCTCTACGTGATGGCCGGCTGGGCCGCCGCCCTCGCGATCGGCTGGGCCGTGCTGAAGTCCCGCAACCCCGAGGTCACCCGGCGCCGCGACGCGGAGCTGGAGAAGGTGAACTGACCCTCACCCGGGACGTCCGGCCGCAGGGAGCTCTCGTGGCGCTCCCTCCGGCCGCCGCTCAGGACGTCCGCCATGTGGGCCCTTCCGTACCGTCCCTCGGTACGGAAGGGCCCCTTTGCTTATCCTGACGACCATGCTGACCATCACCCAGGACCTCGTCGACAAGATCGTCGCGCACGCGCGCAAGGACCACCCCGACGAGGCGTGCGGCGTCGTCGCGGGCCCCGCGGGTTCCGACCGCCCCGAGCGCTTCATCCCGATGCTGAACGCGGCCATGTCGCCCACCTTCTACGAGTTCGACTCCGGCGACCTGCTGAAGCTCTACCGCGAGATGGACGACCGCGACGAGGAGCCGGTGGTCATCTACCACTCCCACACCGCGACCGAGGCCTACCCCTCCCGCACCGACATCTCCTACGCCAACGAGCCCGGCGCCCACTACGTCCTCGTCTCCACCGCCGACACCGACGGCGCCGGCGAGTTCCAGTTCCGCTCCTTCCGGATCGTCGAGGGCGAGGTCACGGAGGAGGAGGTCGAGATCGTCGAGGCGTACTAAGCTCGCGACGACAACTCCCTTTCCCGGAGCAGGCGTTGACGCAGCGGACGAACGCACGGCGGCCCACCCTCGAAGACGTCGCACGCCGGTCGGGCGTGTCGGGATCCACCGTGTCACGGGTGATCAACGGCGAGCCGCGGGTGAGTGCCGAGGCCGTCGAGCGGGTCCGTGAGGTGATCGCCGAGCTGGACTACGTCCCCAACCAGGCCGCCCGCCGGCTCGTCACCCACCGCACCAACGCCATCGCCGTCGTGGCCAGCCCGCCCGAGGGCCGCCTCTTCCTCGACCCGTTCTTCGACTGCCTGTTGCGCGGGGTGCGCCGGCAACTCGCCGCACACGGCGCCCAGGCCGTCCTGCTCTTCCGGGAGGACCCGGACGACCACCGGCGGGTGGCCGACTACCTCGGCGGCGGACACGTCGACGGCGCCGTGCTGTTCTCACTGCGCCCCGGCGACCTGCTCCACGAGATGATCGACCGGCTCGACATCCCGGCCGTCTTCGGCGGCCGCCCCCGCCGGCGCGGCGGCGACACCCGCCACGCCCACGCCTACGTCGACGGCGACAACCGCGGCGGAGCCCGCCAGGCCGTCCAGCACCTCGTCTCCCTCGGCCGCACCCGCATCGCCACCGTCACCGGCCCCTACGACCAGGAGAACTCCGCCGCCGACCGCCTCGCCGGTTACCGGGACGTCCTGCCCGACGCCTCGCCCCACCTCGTCGAGAAGGCCGACTACAGCCAGGAGGGCGGCGCCGTCGCCATGGCCGCGCTGCTCGACCGCTGCCCCGACCTGGCGCCGTCTTCGTCGCCTCCGACTTCATGGCCTCCGGCGCCCTGCGGACGCTGCGCGAGCGCGGGCGGCGGGTGCCCGAGGACGTGGCCGTCGTCGGCTTCGACGACCTGACCTCCATCGCCGAGTCCACCGACCCGCCGCTGACCACGGTCCACCAGGACGTCGAGGTGGGCCGCCTGATGGCCCGGCTGCTGTTCGAGCCCGGCCCGCAGGCATCGTCCGTGGTCGTACCGACCCGACTGGTCCGGCGACGGCCCGCCTGAAGAGGCCGGTCTCACTCCCCGGCCCGATATCGTCCACCATATGGGATCACACTCGGGGGGCCCGGCCGGGAATCGATACGATGAGCCCATGGTTTTGAACGACGTGAGCGACAGGACGCCGGGCACGCTGCTCGTGGCGCGGCTGCACGTCGACCTGTGCAGGCTCGCCAGCGCCATCTGTTGACGCTGCCCCTGCCGCCGTACGGCCCGTGAGCCGCGGCGCGAAGCACGACCCTGCTGTACTTGTGGCGCTGCCGCGCGCTTACCGACCTGACCACTCCCGACAGGAGCCCTGAGCCATGGCCATCGAGGTCCGCATCCCCACCATCCTCCGCCAGTACACCGACGGTCAGAAGGCGGTGGAGGGCAGCGGTGACACCCTCGCCGACCTGTTCGCCGACCTCGAGACCCGGCATGCGGGCATCCAGGCCCGCATCGTGGACGGCGGCCAGCTGCGCCGCTTCGTCAACGTGTACCTGAACGACGAGGACGTCCGTTTCGTCGACGGCATCAACACCAAGCTGACCGACGGCGACACCGTGACGATCCTGCCGGCCGTGGCCGGCGGCATGGCCTGATCGGCCGCACGACCCCATGCGTTACGACTCCCCGCTGGCCGCGGTGGGCAACACCCCTCTGGTGCGCCTGCCGCGGCTGTCGCCGTCCACCGACGTCCGCATCTGGGCCAAGCTGGAGGACCGCAACCCCACCGGCTCGGTCAAGGACCGCCCGGCCCTGCACATGATCGAGCAGGCGGAGAAGGACGGCCGCCTCACCCCCGGCTGCACCATCCTGGAGCCCACCAGCGGCAACACCGGCATCTCCCTCGCCATGGCGGCCAAGCTCAAGGGCTACCGCATGGTGTGCGTGATGCCCGAGAACACCTCCCAGGAACGCCGTGACCTGCTCGGCATGTGGGGCGCGGAGATCATCTCCTCCCCGGCCGCGGGCGGCTCCAACACCGCCGTACGCGTCGCCAAGGAGCTCTCCGCCGAACACCCCGACTGGGTGATGCTCTACCAGTACGGCAACCCGGACAACGCGGGCGCCCACTACGCCACCACGGGCCCGGAGATCCTCGCCGACCTGCCCTCGGTCACCCACTTCGTGGCCGGCCTCGGCACCACCGGCACCCTGATGGGCGTCGGCCGCTACCTGCGCGAGCACAAGCCGGACGTCAAGATCGTCGCCGCCGAACCGCGCTACGACGACCTGGTGTACGGCCTGCGCAACCTCGACGAGGGCTTCGTCCCCGAGCTGTACGACGCCTCCGTCCTCACCACCCGCTTCTCGGTCGGCTCGGCGGACGCGGTCACCCGCACCCGTGAGCTGCTCCAGCAGGAGGGCATCTTCGCCGGCGTCTCCACTGGCGCCGCGCTGCACGCCGCGATCGGCGTCGGCAGGAAGGCCGTCAAGGCGGGCGAGAGCGCCGACATCGTGTTCGTCGTGGCCGACGGCGGCTGGAAGTACCTCTCGACCGGGGTCTACACCGCCGCGACGACGGAGGAAGCGATCGAGACCCTCCAGGGCCAGCTCTGGGCATAGAGCTCCGGACCAGAGGAGCGCCCGGCTCGCGACGCCCGGCACGCACGCTCGCCTCGTTGCGTTGCCGGAAGGTCCTGGTAGCTCCGCTACGAGGACCTTCCGGCGCCTTGCGATCGCACGCACCGGACGCCGCGAGCTGATCGGACTCCCCTTTCGTCCGGAGCTCACAGGGCCTGTCCGCCCGGACAGGCCCTCGGGGCTCACCTCGTCAGGTGACGGACCTGGTCCCACAGGGCCGGGTCCACCACACCCACCCGACGCCGGAAGTCGCGCACCGGGACCTGGCGCAGCTCGTCGGTCTCCAGGAAACTCGGACGGCCCTGCGTGTCCCCGACGGCGCCCGGCGGCAGCGGGATCACCCCGGACCGCTCGTCGCGGTACTTGCTGGTGATCTTCGCGACGGTCACCCGGTCCCCGCGCACCACCAGCACCAGACACGGCCGGTCCTTGGCGCCCGGCCCGTCCTCGAAGGGCACGTGCGCCCACCAGATCTCGGCCGGCTGCGGCCGCCCCGCCGCACCGCGGCGTCGCGTGGGCCGGCCCGGCGGCCGGGTCCTCCGCCCCTGCGGACGCCGCCCCCCTCCCCAGCCGTCGACGAGCGTGGCGACGAGCGCGAGCAGTACCACCGCGGCGAGCGCGAGCCACCAGGACGTGTCCATGGGAACGACGTTACCGGCGTGCGCGCGACAGCGCGCGCCCTCCCTCGTGCCTCACACGCCCCGCATCCAGCCGAACCGGTGACAGCACAGGTGAGTTCGCCCACAACGGCCCCTGGCGGAGGAGCGACCGAAGGTTTCGCGCCTTACGCTCGACGGACCGCACGACCCCCGTCGCCCCCTTTCCCGACCGTTCGTTTCACGATCTTTCCCGGTGTTCCGTTTTCCTTCGGTTCCCGCCAGCGGAGGTTTCTGCTTTATGAAGCTCACCGTCGTCGGCTGCTCGGGGTCGTTCCCGTCCGCGGAATCGGCCTGCTCGAGCTACCTCGTCGAGGCCGACGGCTTCCGGCTGCTTCTCGACATGGGCAACGGCGCCCTGGGCGAGCTGCAGCGCCACTGCGGTCTCTACGACCTCGACGCGATCTTCCTGAGCCACCTGCACGCCGACCACTGCATCGACATGTGCGCGTACTTCGTGGCGCGCTACTACCGGCACGACGGCGGACGCTGCGACCCCATCCCGGTCTTCGGGCCGGAGGGCACCGAGCACCGCCTCACCACGGCCTACGCCGACACCCCCTCGGCCTCCTCCATGAGCGAGGTCTTCGACTTCCACACGGTCAAGCCCTCCACCTTCGACATCGGCCCCTTCACCGTCCACACGGAACGCGTGGCCCACCCGGTGGAGGCGTACGGCATCCGCGTCGAGCACGGAGGGAAGACACTGACCTACTCCGGCGACACGGGCGTCAGCGCGGCCCTCGACGAACTCGCCCGCGACACCGACCTGTTCCTGTGCGAGGCCGCCTTCACGTACGGCAAGGAAGACATCCCCGACCTCCACCTCAACGGCCGCGAGGCGGGTGAGACGGCGGCCCGCGCGGGCGCCCGCCGCCTGGTCCTCACCCACATCCCCCCGTGGACCGACCCGGAGGTCAACCTCGCGGACGCGCGGGCGGTGTTCGACGGGCCGGTGGAGCTGGCCGTGCCGCGGGTGTCGTACGCGATCTGACCCCGCGGAACATCCCGGACGTGACGAAGGCCCCCGGAGCGGTTCAGGGCTCCGGGGGCCTTCGTGTGTCCGGGCGGATGCTCACGCCTTCGTGAGGTCCTCGACCTCCTCCTCGGGCTCGCGGCCCGGGGTGGCGATGTTGAACCTGACGATGGCGAACCGGAAGGTCACGTAGTAGATCGCGGCGAAGACCAGGCCGATCGGGATGATCATCCAGGGCTTGGTGGCGAGGTTCCAGTTGAGGAAGTAGTCGATCGCGCCGGCCGAGAAGCTGAAGCCGTGGTGGACGCCCAGGGCCCAGGTGACCGCCATGGAGACGGCGGTCAGCACCGCGTGGATGACGTACAGCAGCGGCGCGATGAACATGAACGCGAACTCGATCGGCTCGGTGATGCCGGTGACGAACGAGGTCAGCGCGAGCGAGACCATCATGCCGCCGACGGCCTTGCGGCGCTCGGGGCGTGCGGTGTGCGTGATGGCGAGGGCGGCGGCCGGCAGGGCGAACATCATGATCGGGAAGAAGCCCGTCATGAACTGGCCGGCGGTCGGGTCGCCGTGGAAGAAGCGCGGCAGGTCACCGTGCCAGACGGCGCCGGAGGCGTCCTTGAAGGAGCCGATCTCCTGCCAGGCCACCGTGTTGACGAACTGGTGCATGCCCACCGGGAGCAGCGCGCGGTTGATCGCGCCGAAGATGCCCGCGCCGACCGCGCCGAGGCCGGTCATCCACTCGCCGAAGTTGGTGATGACGTCACCGATCGGCTCCCACACCAGGCCGAAGAAGACGCCGACGGCGGTGCCGATGAAGGCCATCAGGATCGGGACCAGGCGGCGGCCGTTGAAGAAGCCCAGCCAGTCGGGGAGCTTGGTGCGGTGGAAGCGCTGCCAGGTGACCGCGGCGATCAGGCCCATGATGATGCCGCCGAAGACCTTGGGGTCGTTGTAGGTGGCGGCGACGTCGGCACCCTTGGTGACCTTCGCCTCGGTGATCGGGAACGCGGTCAGGACGTTCTTGTAGACGAGGAAGCCCACCAGCGCGGCGAGGGCGGTCGAGCCGTCGGCCTTCTTGGCGAAGCCGATGGCGATGCCGACGCAGAACAGCAGCGGCAGGTTGGCGAAGACGGCGTCACCGGCGGTCATGAACACGGCCGCGACCTTGTTCCAGCCGAGGCCGTCCTTGCCGAAGACGTCGTCCTGGCCGAGGCGGAGCAGGATGCCCGCCGCCGGCAGCACGGCGATCGGGAGCTGCAGGCTGCGGCCGACCTTCTGGAGGCCCTGGAAAAGGCCGGATCCCCACTTCTTCGTGGGGGCCGCCGTTGGCGCGGTGGCGGTGCTCATAGACTTCCTCCATCGGGTGGTGGTCTACACCACTCAGTGGTGTAGACCTGTTGTAGCACGATGGAGTCGATATAAGGAACCCGTCAAAACTGCAACCGGAGCGCTACGCTCAGCGCCCTTTTCCGGCCACGGCGGCGGCTCAGGCCTTCGTGACGTCCTCCCGCTCCTCCTCCGGCTCCCGCCCCGGCGTCTTCAGGTCGAACGCGGTGATCGCGAAGCGGAAGATCACGTAATAGAGAAGGCCGAAGCACAGACCGATCGGGATGATCGCCCACGGCCTGGTCGCCAGATTCCAGTTGATGACGTAGTCGATGAGACCGGCCGAGAAACTGAACCCGTCGTGCACCCCCAGCCCCCAGGTCACCGCCATCGAGGCACCCGTCAGCAGCGCGTGGACCACGTACAGCACCGGCGCCGCGAACAGGAACGAGTACTCGATGGGCTCGGTGATGCCCGTGACGAACGAGGTCAGCGCCACCGACAGCATCAGACCACCGACCTCCTTGCGGCGGGCGGGCCGCGCGCAGTGGGTGATGGCGAGGGCCGCCGCCGGGAGCGCGAACATCATGATCGGGAAGAAGCCCGAGGTGAACTGACCCGCGTCCGGGTCGCCCGCCAGGAACATGTTGATGTCACCGTGCACCACCTGCCCGTCCGGCTTGGTGTAGCTGCCGAACTGGAACCAGATGGGCACGTTCAGGAACTGGTGCAGCCCGACCACCAGCAGCGCGCGGTTGGCGACGCCGAACACACCCGCGCCCCAGGCGCCCGCGTCGCTCAGCCAGTCGCTGAAACGCTCCAGCCCGTCTCCGATCGGCGGCCAGACCCACAGGCACAACGCCGCGAAGACGATGGCCACGAACGCCATGATGATCGGCACCAGCCGCCGCCCGTTGAAGAAACCGAGCCAGTCGACCAGCCTCGTACGGTGGAAACGCTGCCAGAAGTAGGCCGCCAGCAGACCCATCACGATTCCGCCGAAGACCCCCGGATTCTGGAACGTGAAGGCCGTCACCGTCTGGTCGGCCGTCGCCTCGCATCCGATGCCGGGAACGGCCCTCGTGCCGTCGGGGCAGTCCTCCGGGAACTGGCGCAGCACGTTGTAGTAGACGAGAAACCCCACCACCGCCGCGAGCGCCGTCGAACCGTCGGCCTTCTTCGCCATCCCGATGGCCACACCCACACAGAACAGCAGCGGCAGCCCCAGCGAGCCGTCCAGCAGGGCGCCGCCCGCGCCCATCATCACCTTCGAGACGTTCGTCCAGCCCAGACCGCCGTCGCCGAACACGTCCGGCTGGCCCAGCCCGTTGAGGATGCCGGCGGCCGGGAGCACGGCGATCGGCAACTGCAGACTCCGGCCCATCTTCTGCAGCCCCTGGAACAGACTGTTCCAGCGGGCGCGCGCGGGGCCGACCGCGGTGTCGGCGTTCTCGGCACTCATGGTTTGGCGACCGCCTGTCAGGTGGTGTAGACCAGCCAGGGACGATTTCGTAGCTGTGACGTCATCTTTCGGTACATCCGGCACGAACGCTCGCAAAGTTGCGCCAACTGTGGATTACTGCGACACAGCGGTCCACGCCAGGTCGCACCAGTCCACACCAGGGATTTCAGGGAGAAGGACATGGCCAGCAAGGCTGAGAAGATCGTCGCCGGGCTCGGTGGCGTCGACAACATCGAGGAGATCGAGGGCTGCATCACCCGACTGCGCACCGAGGTCTCCGACCCCTCGCTGGTCGACGAGGCCGCCCTCAAGGCCGCCGGCGCCCACGGCGTCGTCAAGATGGGCACCGCCATCCAGGTCGTCATCGGCACCGACGCCGACCCGATCGCCGCGGAGATCGAAGACATGATGTGAGCCCCGCTCACGCGTCAGGGGCCCTTCCCACCGCGGGAGGGGCCCCTTCCGCAGGTACGGCTAGGCTCGGCGCCATGTCACGAATCGACGGCCGCACCCCCGAACAGCTCCGCCCGGTCACCCTCGAACGCGGCTGGAGCAAGCACGCCGAGGGCTCCGTCCTCGTCTCCTTCGGCGACACCAAGGTCTTCTGCACCGCCTCCGTCACCGAAGGCGTCCCCCGCTGGCGCAAGGGCAGCGGCGAAGGCTGGGTCACCGCGGAGTACTCCATGCTGCCCCGCTCCACCAACACCCGCGGCGACCGCGAATCCGTCAAGGGCAGGATCGGCGGCCGGACCCACGAGATCTCCCGCCTCATCGGCCGCTCCCTGCGCGCCGTCATCGACTACAAGGCACTCGGCGAGAACACCATCGTCCTCGACTGCGACGTCCTCCAGGCCGACGGCGGCACCCGCACCGCAGCCATCACCGGCGCGTACGTGGCCCTCGCCGACGCCGTCTCCTGGGCCCAGCGCAAGAAGCTGATCAAGGCCGGCCGCCAGCCGCTCACCGGCACCGTCTCCGCCGTCTCCGTGGGCATCGTCGGCGGAGTCCCGCTCCTCGACCTCTGCTACGAGGAGGACGTCCGCGCCGAGACCGACATGAACGTCGTCTGCACCGGTGACGGCCGCTTCGTCGAGGTCCAGGGCACCGCCGAAGCCGAGCCGTTCGCCCGCGAGGAGCTCAACGCCCTGCTCGACCTGGCCGTTTCCGGCTGCACGGAACTCACTGTCCTGCAGCGCGCGGCCCTTGATACCGTCCTCGAAAAGTAAAGGACACACCAAGACGGGCGGCCGGGGCGAGCAACCAGGCCGCCCGCCCCCGCGTCACTACGGGTACGGGCGCACGGCTCACCGCCGTACACCCCGCGGAAGACCAGCACACGGGGGCCCTTGGGGCTGAGCTAGGGGAGGACCACCACCATGGCCGAGAGCCGACGCCGCCGTCGCCGTACCGTCATAGCCGCAGCGGTCGCGGCCGTCGGACTGACGGCCGGACTCACCACCGGCTGCGACGCCGTCAACAAGGCGCTGGACTGCGTCCAGACCGCCGACGCCATCGCCGACAGCGTCACCGACCTCCAGCAGGCCGTGGAGAGCGCGTCCAACGACCCGACCCAGCTCGAGGAGTCCCTCGACTCCATCGACAAGAACCTCAACAAGATCGGCGACACGACCGACAACGCCGACGTCAGCAAGGCCGTCGACGACCTGACCACCGCCGTCGACAACGTCCGTACGGCGGTGAAGAACGGCGACGAGACGCCCGACCTCAGCCCCGTCACCGACGCGGCGGGCGAGCTCACCAAGGTCTGCACCCCGTAGCGAGGGACGGGCACCGGCCCCCGCGATACTGGGGGCCATGACCCGCCTGATCCTCGCCACCCGCAACGCCGGAAAGATCACCGAACTCAGGTCGATCCTCGCCGACGCCGGCCTGCCCCACGACCTCGTCGGCGCGGACGCCTACCCCGACGTTCCCGACGTCAGGGAAACCGGCGTCACCTTCGCCGAGAACGCCCTGCTGAAGGCCCACGCCCTCGCCCGGGCCACCGGCCTGCCCGCCGTCGCCGACGACTCCGGCCTCTGCGTCGACGTCCTCGGCGGCGCCCCCGGCATCTTCTCGGCCCGCTGGGCCGGCCGCCACGGCGACGACAAGGCCAACCTGGACCTCCTCCTCGCCCAGCTCTCCGACATCGCCGACGAACACCGCGGCGCCCACTTCGCCTGCGCGGCGGCCCTCGCCCTGCCCGACGGCACGGAACGCGTGGTCGAGGGCCGACTCCGCGGCGTCCTGCGCCACACCCCCGCCGGCACCAACGGCTTCGGCTACGACCCGATCCTCCAGCCGGAGGGCGAGACGAGGACCTGTGCGGAACTGACGGCCGAGGAGAAGAACGCGATCAGCCACCGGGGCAAGGCGTTCCGGGGGCTGGTGCCGGTGGTGCGGGAGTTGCTGGGCTGAGCCGGACAGACGAGCCCCGCATCTCCGAAGCGGAGGCGCGGGGCTCGTTGGTGGGCCCGGTGGGACTCGAACCCACGACACACCGGACCTAAACCGGCGCCCTCTTGGCCAGCTGGGGTACGGGCCCGCAGCGCTGCTTACTCTACTGGGCGCCGGGAGCCGTTCGCTGTCGGCTTCCTCCTCTGCACCAGGTACTCGTGATCGCATGACAATTCGGACAGAGCATCCGCAGGTTCTCCCGCCGGTTGTCCCTCCAGTCCCCGTTGATGTGATCGAGCTCCAGCGTCATGGGCCTGCCGAGCCATTCCGGGCCGACTCCGCAACGGGCGCACTCCTCGACCACACCTACAGCCAGCAGCGCACGACGTATGCGCTTCGTTGCCGTCCGGTGGGTGCCGTTGTGCCGTACCAGTACCGCCTCCGGCGGCTTGGTGGTCGTGCCGGGCCTGCCCCGCTGATGGGCCTGCCCAAGGAAGTGTGAGGTCGGGATCTCGTGCTCGGCGATCCATCCGCGCAGCCGCGCGTGTTGCGAACCGTTGCCGGGGCGACCCAGGCGACGCAGCACCTCTGCGAGGGAGAGCGACTCGGCGACCGCCGCACGCAACTGCTCGGGCGTGGGGCGCGGTGACCTGCACCACTTGCCCCGGATCTCCGTGCCGCCCGTCACGAGGCGCGCCCCGCGCCGCGCCCCCGGTAAGTGTCCGTCGTCGAGTGACAGTTGGGGCAGAGCAGTCGCAGGTTCTCGATCCGGTTGTTCCGCCAGTTTCCGTCGATGTGGTCGACCTCAAGGGGGAGCGGTTCCCCCAGCCATACCGCCGTGGTCCCGCACAGGGCACAGTTCTCCTCCGCGCCCAGCTCACGCATCGCCCGCTTCAGGCGACTGCTCGGTACACGTCGGGCGTGTTCCGACGCATCCTCCACGAGAATCTCCGCGGCGGTCCGGCGTCGGTGGTTGTGCCTCTGCCGCTCGGTGCGGCTCACCGGCGTGAAGTGCGACGTGTCGATGCCATACGCCTTGATCCTTCGGCTGATGTGCGTGTGGTGTCCGCCGACCACCTCCAGTCCGAGCCGGCGCAGCACCTCGCACATGTTCGTGGAGGCCGCGACCGCCGACTCCAGGACCTCCCTCGTCCACTTCACCCCCTCCCGCTCGAAGTGCGACGTGTCCACCCCCAGCTTCCTCATCCGCTCGGCGATGTACCGGCGTGTCGAGCTCCCCGGATCCACCCCCAGCCTCTCCAGCGCCTGCGACAACGTCCGCGCCCTGCGAGCCGCCTCCTCCAGCCGCTCCCTGGTGTACGCACTGGCCCCCATCGAGCCCCCTCCGCTCTCGGCCACCCGTTCGTGGCCCGTACGGAGTAACGAACCGCTTGCCGGACCGTCACGCGCGAAGCGTGGAGCGGCCCGCGTCGGGTCACCCCGGCGCGGGCCGCTCAGCGGGACGGAGGCGTTCTCAGATGCCCAGGTCCTTGATGATCTTCGCCACGTGTCCGGTGGCCCGGACGTTGTACAGCGCCCGCTCGACCTTGCCCTCCTCGTCGACGACGATCGTCGAGCGGATGACGCCGAGGTAGGTCTTGCCGTAGTTCTTCTTCTCGCCGAAGGCGCCGTAGGCGTCGAGGATGTTCTTGTCGGGGTCGGCCAGCAGCGTGACCCGCAGGGATTCCCTGTCGCGGAACGTGCCCAGCTTCTCGGGGCTGTCCGGGGAGATGCCGATGACGTCGTACCCGGCGCCGGCCAGCAGCTCCAGGTTGTCGGTGAAGTCGCAGGCCTGCTTCGTGCAGCCGGGGGTCAGGGCCGCCGGGTAGAAGTAGACGATGACCTTGCGGCCCTTGTGGTCCGACAGGGACACCTCGTTGCCGTCGGCGTCGGGGAGGGTGAAGGCGGGGGCCACGTCCCCGGGCTGGAGTCGCTCGCTCATCGGACCAGCGTAACGGGGGGTCCTGGCGGTGCGGGTGCGCGGTCAGCTGACAGACTGTCCTGGACAGGTATCGGCAACAGGCATCGGCTGACTCGGAGGCCTCACCGTGGCGGACACGTCGGACACCAGAACCCCGGCGCAGATCGAGGCGGACATCAGGCGCCGCCGTGAAGTGCTGGCCGAGACGCTCGACGAGATCGGGGTGCGGGTGCATCCGAAGACGATCGTCGGGGACGCCAAGGCCAAGGTCGTCGCCAACGTCGACCACACCCTCGGGAAGGCCTACGTCCAGGTCAACCGGGTCGTGAGCGAGGTGAGGGCGCAGTTCGTCGATGACGAGGGCGCGCCGCGGCTGGAGCGGGTCGTGCCGGTCGCGCTGGTCGTGGTGGGGGTCGTGGGGCTGCTGGCCCTGGGTACCCGGCGTCGTAAGGGCTGACCCGGGGGAGTTCCCGTCCGGTCGAGGCAGGTAGGTTCAAGGCGTGAGCGGTAACAGAGACGAGCACAGCAGCCAGCACGACAAGCTCCCCATCCGGATGCTGCACGACCGTGTTCTCGTGCGGCAGGACACCAGCGAGGGCGAGCGGCGTTCCGGGGGCGGGATCCTGATCCCGGCCACCGCCGCGGTGGGCCGCCGGCTGGCGTGGGCCGAGGTCGTCGCGGTGGGCCAGAACGTTCGGACCGTGGAGACGGGCGACCGGGTCCTGTTCGACCCGGAGGACCGGGCCGAGGTGGAGGTACGGGGCGTCGCGTACGTGCTGATGCGCGAGCGTGACCTGCACGCCGTGGCCGCGGACCGCTTCGAGGGGGCCGAGGACTCCACCGGGCTGTACCTCTGACGCACCTCCGCTGCGAAGGCTGGAGAAGGGCTGGTGACCGCGGTCACCAGCCCTTCTCCGCTTTTTTGCTAGTTTGGTGGGAGCCCGACGAGACGCGCCGTACCGGGATGCAGGCAAAGACGACGCACGCCCGTCAAGAGATTCATCGCGTCGTCGGAGGTGCGTTGTCCATGGCCTGGGTTCTGCTGGTGCTGGCCGGTCTGCTCGAGGTCGGCTGGTCGGTCGGGATGAAGTACACGGACGGGTTCACCCGGCCCGTGCCCAGTCTGCTCACCGGTGCCGCCATCGTGGCCAGCATGCTGCTGCTGTCGTACGCGGCCCGGACCCTGCCGATCGGTACCGCCTACGGCGTGTGGGTGGGGATCGGGGCGGCCGGGGCGGCGGTGCTCGGCATGGTGGTGCTGGGGGAGCCGGCGACCGCCGCCCGGATCTTCTTCGTGTGTCTGCTGCTGGTCGCCGTCGTGGGGCTGAAGGCGACCTCCGGTCACTGATCCAGCGGTCTGCGGGCCGCGAGCTGCGGGCTGGTTCCGCTCGGCTGGCCGGGCGTGCCGCCGTCGGTGGTCTCTCCGGTCGTGCCGCCGTCCGTGGTGTCCCCGGTGGTGCCGCCGTCGGTGGTCTCTCCGGTGGTGCCGCCGTCGGTGCCGCCGCCCGTGGAGCCGCCGGTCGTGGTGCCGCCCGTGGTCGTGCCGCCGGTCGTCGGGGTGCCGCCGGTGGTGCCGCCGCTCGTCTGGCCCCGGGTCTGTCCCGGGGTCAGGGTGTCGGGGTCGCCGCTGGCCGGTGTGTCCTCGTCCTCGTTCCCGGTGGGCTCGTCCTGGCGGGGCTCGGAGGAGGGGTAGGCCAGTTCCTCGGAGCCTTCCTGGAGCTGGAGGCTGAAGTCGGTGACCGGGGTGCCCTTCAGGGCCTCCTTGGTGAACTGGGCCCAGATCTCCGTGGGTGCCCCGCCGCCGTTGATCCGGGGCAGGCCCATCGCGCCGTACAGCGACTTGTGGGCGGCGGTGACCGGGTCCTGGCCCATGACGGCGACGACCGTGGCGAGGTCCGGGGTGTAGCCGGCGAACCAGGCGGCGGTGTCCTCCTCGGCGGTGCCGGTCTTGCCGGCGGCCGGGCGGCCGGCGGCCTGGGCGGCGGTCGCGGTGCCGTTCTGGACGACGCTGCGCAGGACGGAGGTGGTGGTGTCGGCGGCCTCGCGGCTGATGACCTGCGAGGACTTGCGCGCGGGCAGCTCGATGACGTCCGAGCCGTCCTTGGTGATCTTCTCGATCATGGTGTAGGTGCCGTGCCGGCCGTGGTTGGCGAGGGTCGCGTACGCCTCGGCCATGTCCAGGACGCTGGCGGTGGCCACGCCCAGCGCGATCGACGGGTACGGCTGGAGCTCGGGGGTGTCGGTGGGCAGGCCCAGCTCGATCGCGGTCTGCTTGACCTTCGCGGGGCCGACGTCGACGGCCATCTGCGCGTACACCGAGTTCACCGACTTGTCGGTGGCTTCGCGCACGGTGATGTCGCCGTAGGAGACGTCGTCCTCGTTGGCGGGGTCGTAGCCGCTGCTCCAGCCCTGGACGGGGCGCTTGTTGGTGCCGTCGTAGATCGTGTTGGGGGTGATCCGCCGGCCGTCCTGCGTCTCGGAGCCGTTCTCGACGGCCGAGGTGAACACGAACGGTTTGAAGGTGGAGCCGACCTGGAAGTCCCGGCGGGTGGCGTTGTTCGTGTACTGCTTGATGTAGTCGATGCCGCCGTACATGGCGAGGACCTTGCCGGTCTTGGGGTCGACGGCGGCGCCGCCCGCGCGGACGTAGGTGTCGACCTTGCGGTCCTTGTCGAGCTTGTCCATCAGCTGGTCGTTGACGGCGTCGACGAACGCGTCCTGCTTCTTCTTCTCCAGCGTGGTGGTGATCCGGTAGCCGCCGGCGTCGAGCTGGCTCTCGGCGATGATCTTGTTGCTGGTCAGGTAGTCCTTGAGGGCGCGCACGATGTAGCCGCGCTGCCCGGACATGCCGGTGTCGGCGCCGCTGGTCTCCCGGGGGGTGGGGAAGGCCATGCCCTTGCGGGCGGACTCGCTCAGCCAGCCCTTGGTGACCATGCCGTCGAGGACGTAGTTCCAGCGGGCCTGGGCGGCGGCCGTGTTCTCGGGGTGGGCGATGACGTCGTACTCGCTGGGCGCGTTGAGCAGGGCGGCGAGGTAGGCGCCCTGGGCGGCGGTGAGTTCGGCGGCGTCGACGCCGTAGTAGGCCTGGGCGGCGGCCTGCATGCCGTAGGCGTTGCGGCCGAAGTAGCTGGTGTTGAGGTAGCCCTCGAGGATCTGCGCCTTGGACTGGTTGCGGTCGAGCTTGATCGCGATGAAGAACTCCTTCACCTTGCGGGTGACGGTCTGTTCCTGCGCGAGGTAGTAGTTCTTGACGTACTGCTGGGTGATCGTGGAGCCGGACTGCTTGCCCTTGCCCATGGCGGTGTTCCAGCCGGCGCGGATCATGGCCTTGGGGTCGACGGCGGACTCGGAGTAGAAGTCGCGGTCCTCCGCGGCCAGGACGGCGTGCTGGGCGGCCTGGGAGATCTGGGCGAGGGTGACGTTCTCCCGGTTGACCGCGCCGTCGCGGGCGATCTCGGTGCCGTCGGCGTACAGGTAGACGTTGCTCTGCTTGGTGGCGAGCGCGTTGGCCGGGGGGATCTTGACCGTGGAGTAGCCCAGGTAGAACAGGCCGGCGAGGAGCAGGGCGCCGAGGACGAGGGTGCCGAGCACCATCCGCCAGGTGGGCAGGAGGCGGCGCCAGCCGGTGCGCTTGGGACGCTTGGGCTTCTTGCCGGCTGCCGGCTCGGCCGCCTCGGGCTCTCTGGAGGCCGCCCAGCCCTCGGTCGGCTGCTGCGGCTGCGGCTCGTCGCTCATGTGTTGCTCGGACTCCTGTTTCGCGTCGCACGTTCCCGTACGCCTCGTACGCCTTCTGCGCCCCCTGTTAGAGACTCTCGCACCAAGCGTTCCGTTCCCGGCAATCGGCACGCGTTGACGGGCGGGTTCGTGCCCGGAAAACGCGTGGCACGCGACCGTACCGGCGGACTAGGCTCCTGCGCTTCGGTGTCCGCGAGTCTGGGAGGACGGTTGCCGTGGGTTCGGCGCGGTTGTACGCGGCCGTCGCAGCGGGGGGCTTCCGAAGGTACGCGACCTATCGGGCGGCGACGGCCGCGGGGGTGTTCACCAACACCGTTTTCGGCCTGATCCTCTGCTCCACATACCTGGCGTTGTGGGACGAGCGGCCGCAGCTCGGGGGCTACGACCAGGCGCAGGCGGTCACGTACGTGTGGCTGGGGCAGGCGTTGTTCGCGACGCTGGCGTTGCAGGGCGGCGGCTTCGAGTCCGAGCTGATGGAGCGCGTGCGCACCGGGGACGTGGCGATCGATCTGTACCGGCCGGCCGACCTCCAACTGTGGTGGCTGGCGCAGGACCTGGGGCGGTCGCTGTTCCAGCTGCTGGGGCGCGGGGTGATCCCGTTCGGGTTCGGGATGCTGGTCTTCCCGATGGCGGTGCCGGGGGATCCGGCGGCCTGGGCGCACTTCGTGGTGGCGGTGGTGCTCGCGATGGTCGTGAGTTTCGCGATCCGGTACCTGGTGGCGTTGAGCGGGTTCTGGCTGCTGGACGGCACGGGCGCGTTGCAGATGCTGATGGTCACCGGCATGTTCTGCACGGGGATGGTGCTGCCGCTGAACGTCTTCCCGGGGGTGCTGGGGGAGGTGGTGCGCGCGCTGCCGTGGGCGGCGATGCTGCAGATGCCGGCGGACGTCCTGATGGGGGAGACCGGCCCGTGGGGCACGTACGCCTTCCAGGTGGGGTGGGCGGTGGTGCTGCTGACGGCGGGCCGGCTGGTGCAGGCGGCGGCGACCCGGCGGGTGGTGGTGCAGGGTGGGTGACATCGGCGGGCCGCGGAAGAGGCCCGGGGAGGCCGGTGCGCGCGGCCGGGCGCTGGAGGGGCTGCGGGCCTACCGGCTGATCGCGGGGATGTGGATCCGCTCGACCATGGCCTACCGGCTGTCCTTCGTGATGACCGCGTTCGGTGGCCTGGTGGTGACCGGTCTCGACTTTGTCGCGATCTTGCTGATGTTCTCCCGGGTCGATGTGCTCGGCGGCTACGCGCTGCCGGAGATCGCCTTCCTCTACGGCCTGGCCGCGCTGTCCTTCGGCTTCGCCGACCTGGCGATCGGTTCGACGGGCCGGCTGGGCCAGCGGGTGCGCGACGGCACGCTCGACACGCTGCTGGTGCGGCCGGCGCCGGTGCTCGCCCAGGTCGCCGCGGACCGGTTCGCCCTGCGACGCCTGGGCCGGATCACCCAGGCCGTGCTGGTGCTGGGCTACGCGCTGGCCGCGCTGGACGTCGACTGGACGGTGCCGAAGGTGCTGCTGCTGCCGGTGATGGTGGCCAGCGGCGCCGGGATCTTCTCCGCGGTGTTCGTGGCGGGCGCCGCGTTCCAGTTCGTGACGCAGGACGCGTCGGAGGCGCAGGCCGCGTTCACCTACGGCGGTCAGACGCTGTTGCAGTACCCGCCGACGGTGTTCGGCAAGGACCTGGTGCGCGGGGTGACGTTCGTGCTGCCGCTGGCCTTCGTCAACTGGGTGCCGGCCGCCTACGTGTTGGGGCGGCCGTATCCGCTGGGGCTGCCGGAGTGGGTGGCGTTCACGCCGCCGCTGGTGGCGGTGGCGTGCTGTGCGCTGGCGGGGCTGGCCTGGCGGGCGGGCCTGCGGTCGTATCGGAGTACGGGGAGTTAGGGGCGGTCATGGACGTGGCGGGCGGGCAGGACGCGGTGCGGGAGGCGTCGTTCATCGCGCTCGACCGTGTGGAGAAGGTCTTCGACGTGCGGACGAGGACCGGTTTCCTGAAGCGGCAGACGCGGCGGGTGCGGGCGGTCGACGCGATCTCCTTCACCGTGGCGCGCGGTGAGATGGTCGGCTACATCGGGCCGAACGGCGCCGGGAAGTCGACGACGATCAAGATGCTGACGGGGATCCTGACCCCGAGCGGCGGCCGGCTGCGGGTGGCGGGCATCGACCCGTCCCGGGAGCGGACGCGCCTGGCGCACCGCATCGGGGTGGTGTTCGGGCAGCGTACGACGCTGTGGTGGGACCTTCCGCTGATCGACTCCTACCGGCTGATGCACCGCATGTACCGCATCCCCGACGCCCGCTACCGCGAGAACCTCGACCGTCTGGTGGACCTGCTGGACCTGTCCGCGCTGCTGGACGTGCCGGTGCGGCAGTTGTCGCTGGGCCAGCGGATGCGCGGTGACATCGTGGCCGCCCTGCTGCACGACCCGGAGGTGCTCTACCTCGACGAGCCGACGATCGGGCTGGACGTGGTCTCCAAGGCGCGGGTGCGGGAGTTCCTGCGCGAGCTGAACGCCGAGCGCGGCACGACGGTCCTGCTCACCACCCATGACCTGCAGGACATCGAGCAGTTGTGCTCCCGGGTGATGGTCATCGACCACGGCCGTCTGGTCTACGACGGTTCCCTCGGCGGCCTGCACGAGGCGGGGGAGAGCGAGCGGACGCTCGTCGTGGACCTGGAACGGGAGCTGCCGCCGATCGAGGCGGGCCCGGCCGCCCGGGTGGTACGGGTGGACGGGCCGCGCCAGTGGCTGGCCTTCCCGGCGTCGGAGTCGGCGGCTCCGCTGGTGGCGCGGATCGCGGCGGAGTATCCGCTGGTGGACCTGTCGGTGCGGGAGCCGGACATCGAGGCGGTGATCGCCAGGATGCTGTACCCGACGGGGGACACCTCCGAGCCCCCGGGCGAACGCGAGACCGTGGTCCCGGGCGCCGGGAACTCGTAGGCTGCTGGGTATGACGGACGACGCAGTCCCGGACCTCCGTGCCTCCGACGCCGATCGCGAGCGGGTCGCCGAGGTCCTGCGGGACGCCCTCGCCGAGGGCCGGCTCGACATGGCGGAGTTCGAGGAGCGGCTGGACGCGACGTACCGGGCGCGGACGTACGGCGAGCTGGCGCCGATCACGCGGGATCTCCCGGGCGCGGTCTCCCTGGAGAAGCAGGCGGGGCCGGGCGGGGACTGGGCCGGGCGGATCGTCGGCGGTGAGGGGTCGTCGCGGTGGGCCGCGGCCGTGATGGCCGGCTTCCGGCGCGCCGGGCGCTGGACGGTGCCCCGGCGTTTCACCTGCTTCACCTTCTGGGGTGGCGGGGAGCTCGACCTGCGCGAGGCGGACTTCGCCGCCAGGGAGGTCGAGATCAACTGCGTCGCGATCATGGGCGGGGTGAACATCGTCGTGCCGCCGGGCGTCGAGGTCGTCGTCCGGGGTGTCGGCGTCATGGGCGGCTTCGACGACGCGCAGACGGGTGTCCCCGGTGACCCGGGGGCGCCGCGCGTGGTGGTGACCGGGTTCGCCTTCTGGGGCGGGGTCGGTGTCGAGCGCAAGGTGACGTGGGCCGCGCGGCGGCAGGAGAAGCTGGACCGCAAGGCCGCGCGGAAGGAACTGAACAGCTCCTTCCGCGACGACGTCCAGCGGTCCCACCAGCGGATGCTGGAGGGCCACGAGGATCTGATGCGGGAGCATCGGGAGGAGCGCCGGCGGCAGCGCCGCGAGCGCCGCGACCGCCGTTACGAGGACTGACCGCCGGACGGGCCCGGCCCGGCCCTCCGGACCGGCCGGCTTCCGGCCCCGGACGGGCTTCAGAGCCGGGCCGGCGCCGACCCCTTCAGCTGACCGAGCGCGACGACCTCCGCCATCCGCCGGTAGCCCTTGTCGCTGGGGTGCAGATGGTCGCCCGAGTCGTAGTCCGACCGCAGGCGGCGCGGGTCGTACGGGTCGCGCAGGGCCTTGTCGACGTCGGCGAGTTCGTCGAAGACGCTGCCGGAACGGATCAGGGCGTTGATCCGGCGTCGTACGTCCTCACGGGCGTCGGTGTAGCCGCGGTGGCCGCGGAACGGCATGAGGGTGGTGCCGACGACCTTGATGCCGCGGGCGTGGGCGCGGTGGACGAGGGTGCGCAGGCCGTCGACGACGGCGTCGGGGTCGGCGAGGGCGCGGTTGCGCAGGATGTCGTTGACGCCGAGGTCGATGATGACGACCTTGACGTTCGGGCGGCCGAGGACGTCCCGTTCGAAGCGGTTGAGGCCGCTGGGGTTGTCCGCGGGGCGGCCCCGCCCGTCGGCCAGGACCTGGTTGCCGCTGATGCCCTCGTTGACGACGCCGTAGCGCGGCGCGTCCGCGCCGGAGGCGACGGCGGCGCGCAGCCGGTCGGAGAGCACGTCGGGCCAGCGCCGGTTGGCGCCCGCGGTGGAGGTGACGCCGTCGGTGAGGGAGTCGCCGAAGGCGACGACGGTGCCGTCGGCCTCGTCGCTGAGGACGTCCAGCGCGGTGAGGTAGCGCCAGTACGTGCTCTCCCCGGTGTACGAGGTCCCCGTCACGTCCTCGGTGTGCTCGCCGTCGGCGACGTAGCCGGTCTGGCGGGCGTGCTTGTGGTACGTCACCGGGCCGGAGGAGGCGGGGGTGTAGGTGCTGACCAGGATGTCGGAGTCGGCCGGGACGGCGAGGGCGACGGCGTCGCTGACGGCCTGCTCGCCGGGCCGGACGACCAGCGTGGGCAGGCCGTCGAAGGTGAGCCGGCGCAGGGTGCCGGCGTCGGCGGCCGGCCCGTCGCCGGCCGCGACGGCGATCGTGGCGGCGGTGACGGTCAGCGGCCGGGTGCCGTAGAGGTTGGACAGGGTGATGCGGGCGGTGGTCCCGCCGACGCTGGTGTGGACGACGTTGCGCACCGTGCGCCCCGCCATGCCGGTGGTCTCGGTGCCGGGCTCGCTGCCGACGGGGGCGGCCGCCCAGGTGCCGACCCAGACGCCCGTCGAGACGGGGGCGGCTCGGTTGTGGGCCGGGCGGGGTGCGGCGAGGGTGTCGTCGGTGCGGCCGTGTCCGGCGTCGACCCCGAGGTAGATGGCTGCCGACAGGCCCACGATCACGGCGACGATCGCGGACAGCAGGGCGCGGTGCCGGGTGGGGGAGACTCCCACACCCCCGTCGTGCTGGGTGGTCATGCGGGTGTGGTTCTCCTCGGGCGAGGGAGCGGCGAGGCTCCGACAGTCGTGCTCAGGAGGTCACCGTTGAACTCCCCCACGTGACAGACGCCGGGAACTCCTGTTCCGTTCCAGGAGTCGGTCAAGTAGGGACAATGTTTGCGTGGGTGACGTGGGGGATCCGGAACGGGTGGAGTGGATGGATCATACGGAAACGGAAAAGAAGGCCGCGCCCGCGGCGCGCGCGATGACCGTCTTCAGCGCGGCCGACGAGGAGCGCCGGCGCGGGGTGCAGCGCATGAAGCTCACCGCGACCGGACTGCTGCTGTTCGTGGCCGTGGTGTACGTCCTCGCCGAGTGGGCCTCCCACCAGGGCGCCGGCGCCTGGGCGGGGTATGTGGCGGCGGCCGCGGAGGCCGGCATGGTCGGCGCCCTCGCCGACTGGTTCGCCGTCACCGCCCTCTTCCGCCACCCGCTGGGCCTGCCCATCCCGCACACCGCGATCATCCCCACCAAGAAGGACCAGCTGGGCGTCTCCCTGGGTGAATTCGTCGGGGAGAACTTCCTCTCCAAGGACGTCGTACGGCAGCGGTTGCGCGCGGTCGGCATCGGCAGCCGGCTGGGCGCCTGGCTGGCGGAGCCGGCCCACGCCGACCGGGTGACGGCGGAGCTGGCGACGGCCCTGCGGGGCGCGCTGACGGTGCTGCGCGACTCGGACGTCCAGGCGGTGGTCGGCGAGGCGATCACCCGTCGGGCCGACGCCCAGGAGATCGCTCCCGGCATGGGCAAGATGCTGGAGAAGATCGTCGCGGACGGCGGTCACCGGCGCGCCGTCGACCTGGTGGTCTCCCGGGCGCACGACTGGCTGGTGCTGCACGCCGACTCCGTGATGGACGCGGTCCAGGGCGGCGCGCCCGGCTGGACGCCGAAGTTCGTCGACCGGAAGGTCGGCGAGCGTGTCTACAAGGAGCTGCTGCGCTTCTGCGCGGAGATGCGGGACATGCCGACCCACCCCGCGCGGGGCGCCCTCGACCGGTTCCTCACCGACTTCGCCTCCGACCTCCAGTCCGACACCGACACCCGCGCGCGGGTCGAGCGGCTCAAGGGCGAGGTGCTGGGCCGGGGCGAGGTCCAGGACCTCATCGCCTCCGCCTGGTCCGCCGTACGCGCCATGATCGTCACCGCGGCGGAGGACGAGCGCAGCGAGCTGCGGCTGCGGGTGCGGGCCGCCCTGCTCTCCCTGGGCTCCCGCATGGCCACCGAACCCAAGGTCCAGGAGAAGGTCGACAGCTGGGTCGAGGGCGCGGCGGTCCACGTCGTGACGACGTACCGCAAGGAGATCACCTCCCTCATCACCGACACCGTGGCCGGCTGGGACGCCGAACACACCACCCGCAAGATCGAGGCCAACATCGGCCGCGACCTGCAGTTCATCCGGATCAACGGCACGGTGGTGGGGTCGTTGGCGGGGTTGCTGATCTACACGGTGGCCCGGGGGCTGGGGGCGTAGGGGCGGGTCCCCGGCGGGGCGGGCCGGTGTGTTCGTCGGTCCGGCGCCTTTCGGCTGCGGTCGGGGTGGGCCGGGCAGTCCGGGCAGTCCGGGCGGTCTGCCCGTCCCGGCGGTCAGGCCCGTCCGGCGATCGAGGACGAGGGCCGCTCCGGGGCCGAAGCGGGAGCCGGGGCGGGTCTGGGGGGTGTCTCGGGCGGGCGTCCGGGCGTGGCGGCCCCCGGCGAGGCCGGACCCCCCGGGGCGTGGCGGCCCCCGGCGAGGCCGGTGCCGACGCGGGGTGCGTGATCAGTGCCGGGGCGTAATCGCACCGGCGCCGGGCACCCGCAGAGCGTTCCGCGCACAGAGGAGGGAGCCCATGACCACCGCCCAGGCCAGCGGCAGCGACCCCGCCGAGACCGGCCGAACCCTCACGACCGACATCCCCGCCCGCCTCGACCGTCTCCCCTGGTCACGCTGGCACTGGACGATCGTGATCGGTCTCGGCACCGTGTGGATCCTCGACGGCCTCGAAGTCACGGTCGTCGGCAACATCGCGAGCCGTCTGTCGGAACCCGGCAGCGGCCTGCCGATCTCCTCCGGGGAGGTCACCGGTATCGCGGCCGCGCTGTACGTGGCGGGCGCCTGCCTCGGCGCCCTCTTCTGGGGCCGGCTCACCGACCGCTGGGGCCGTAAAAAACTCTTCATGATCACGCTGGCGGTGTATCTCGCGGCCACCGCCCTCACCGCGTTCTCCTTCGACACCTGGTGGTTCCTGCTCTTCCGCTTCCTCACCGGATTCGGCATCGGCGGCGAGTACGCGGCGATCAACTCCGCGATCGACGAGCTGATCCCGGCGGAGTACCGGGGCCGCGTCGACCTGATGATCAACGGCAGCTTCTGGCTGGGCGCGGTCGGCGGTTCGCTGCTGTCGATCGTCGCGCTGGACACGGACGTCTTCCCGAAGGACATGGGCTGGCGGCTGACGTTCGCGCTCGGCGCCGTACTCGCCCTGGTCATCCTCCTCGTACGACGCCACGTCCCGGAGAGCCCGCGCTGGCTGCTGATCCACGGCCGCGACGACGAGGCGGAACGCATCGTCTCCTCCATCGAACGGCGGATCGAGGACGAGCGGGGCGAGCCGCTCCCGCCGGCCCAGGGCGAGCTGACCATCCACCAGCGCCCCAGCGTGTCCTTCGTCGAGATCGGCCGCACCGTCTTCTCCGACTACCGCCGGCGGGCGATCCTCGGCTTCTCCCTCTTCATCGGCCAGGCCTTCCTCTACAACGCCATCACGTTCGGCTTCGGCGCGATCCTGACGACCTTCTTCGACGTGCCGACCGGCGACACCGGCTACTACTTCGCGGTGATCGCCCTCGGTAACTTCTTCGGCCCGCTGCTGCTGGGCAAGCTCTTCGACACGGTCGGCCGCCGGGTGATGATCTCCTCGACGTACCTGCTCTCCGGCCTGCTGCTGTTCGGCACGGCCTGGCTGTTCGACCGCGGCTCGCTGAGCGCGGGCACCCTCACCGCCTGCTGGTGCGTGGT
Organism: Streptomyces sp. NPDC051315; assembly: GCF_044455165.1. Taxonomy (NCBI): domain Bacteria; kingdom Bacillati; phylum Actinomycetota; class Actinomycetes; order Kitasatosporales; family Streptomycetaceae; genus Streptomyces; species Streptomyces sp. NPDC051315. Next base: position 221,186 of record NZ_JBITEN010000007.1, on the reverse strand, counting down.
GCTGTTCTTCGCCTCGGCGGGTGCCTCCAGCGCGTACCTCACCGTCTCCGAGATCTTCCCGATGGAGACCCGGGCGATGTCCATCGCCTTCTTCTACGCCCTCGGCACCGCGGCCGGCGGCATCAGCGGCCCCCTGCTGTTCGCCGACCTCACCGGCACCGGCAAGGTCGGCGACACGGTCCTCGCGTTCCAGATCGGCGCCGCGCTGATGTGCGCGGCCGGCCTGGTCGCCGCGCTGCTCGCGGTACGGGCGGAGCGGCGCTCCCTGGAGGACATCGCCCAGCCGCTGACGGCGGCGGCGACGAAGGCACGCACGAAGGTCACGGCCGGGGGGACCGGGGGACAGGGACACCAGGGGGCGAGTGGACCTGAGGGACCCCAGGGACCGAAGACGGCCACGGCGTAACGCCCCGGCCCGGCCCGGTCCACAGCCCCCAGCGGCCTCCGCCTACCTGCTGGGGGCGCCGCCCGCCCGTCCCCTCCGCCGCAGCAACAGCAGTCCGCCCGCGAGGGCGGTGACACCGGTGGCGGCCGTCCAGGCGACGACGTCGGCGGAACCGGTGGAGGCGAGGTCGTCGCTCCCGCCGCCGGCCGGCCGGGCGCCGCCCCGGCCCGGCCGGCGGACCCGGACCCCGAGGCCGACGGGCTCACCGACGGACCCCGTGCGCCGGAGGCGGCCGCAGGCGTCGACGTGCTCGCCGACGGCCGTCCGCCCGCGCCGGCCGGGGGACGCGCCGCCTTGTCCCGCGTGAACGCCAGCGTGCCGAAGCCGAGCTGGTCGTAACCGCCGCTGTTGGGGCCGTAGTCCCCGCCGCCGCCCTCCGGGGCGGCCTTGGCGGCGACGCGCGTGAGGCAGGGCGCGGACAGGCCCCGGCGCCCGGTGTAGTGGGCGATCATCGCCCAGATCGGGCGGGTCATGGTCGGGTCGACGGCGGCCGCGTCGGACGCGGTCTCCGTGCCCGACCAGCCGCCTGTCGCGCCCTTCCCGCGGGTGTTCGCGGTGTGGGGGGACGTCCCCTGCGAGGGTCCACGGTCGAGTCACGTGCACGCGGGGGAGACGCGGGAGAGGCCGCGACGATAACGAAAACCGGGCGCCGGGCACGGCGGGAGGGCGGCCGGCGCCCGGGAGCCGGTTGCCGGCCACCCCGCCCGTCACGCTCCGGTCGTCGATCCCGGCCGTACGATCATCAGGACCGTCACCACCGCCCACAACAGGTTGAACACGCCGGTGAACATGGCGAGTCGGACCGTCGCCCCGGCCGTGCCGGTGCCCTCGACGAAGGTCTCCTGGCGGGGCAGGACGAGGACCACCAGCACGATCGCCGCCAGGACGGTCAGCACCGTCGACGCGATCAGCCAGGCGTCGCCCATCACGCCCATCGCGCTCGCCGTGAAGAACCCGAAGACGGGGACGGCGATGCCGACGGCCGCGTACACCCGGCAGATGCGGTGCAGCAGTCGTACGGTCTCGGTCGCGCGGGTGTCGTCGGGCGCGGCCAGCGCGCGGCGGGCGGCGGGCGGGAACATGCTGGCCGCGACGGTGACGGGACCGATGGCGACGATCGCGGCCAGGACGTGGACGGCGAGGAGGAACTTGGTCACGGGGCGACGGTAGGCGGGCGGCGGATCACGCAGAAGTGGCGGGAGTGCCACAGGTCGACGGATTCTCGCCAGGGCCCGTAGCCGCGGCCGACGGCGTCCAAAACCGGTGGGCGGGGTTGGCCACAACTCGTCGTGTGCCTACGCTCTCGCCATGCACACCGTTGCCGTACTGGCCCTCGACCGGGTCGTGCCCTTCGACCTGTCCGCGCCGATCGACGCCTTCGGCTGGGCACGGCTGCCGGACGGCCGGAAGGCGTACCGGGTACGGGTCTGCTCCGCGTCGCCGTCGGGCGAGGTGAGCGCGGGGGCGTTCACGGTGCGGGCGCCGTACGGGCTGGAGGCCCTCGCGGAGGCCGACACGATCATCCTGCCCGGTGTCGAGGACCCGCCCGACCCGCTGCCGGCCGGCGTCGCGCAGGCCCTGTGCGAGGCGGCGGCGAACGGCACGCGCATCGCCTCGATCTGCGTCGGCGCCTTCTTGTTCGCCGCGACGGGCCTGCTGGACGGGCTGCGCGCGACCACCCACTGGATCGCGGCGCGCGACCTGGCCGAGCGGTACCCCAAGGTGACGGTCGACCCGAACGTGCTGTACGTCGACAACGGCCAGTTCCTCACCTCGGCCGGTGCCGCCGCGGCCATGGACATGTGCCTGCACATGATCCGCCGGGACCACGGCTCGGCCGTCGCCGCGCAGGCCGCCCGGATGTCCGTCATGCCGCTGGAACGGGAGGGCGGCCAGGCCCAGTTCATCGTCCACGACCTGCCGCCGGCCCCCTCCGGGGCCACCCTCGAACCGGTGCTGCGCTGGCTGGAGGAGCACTGCCACCGCGACCTCACCCTGGACGAGATCGCCGCCCACGCCGGCATGAGCACCCGCACCCTCAACCGCCGCTTCCGCGAACAGGCGGGCACGACCCCCCTGCAGTGGCTGCACCGGGCGCGGGTGCGGCGGGCGCAGTACCTGCTGGAGACGACGGCGTACCCGGTCGAACGCATCGCCGCCCAGACGGGGTTCGGCTCGCCGACGGCCTTCCGGGAGCGGTTCCGCCGGGTGGTGGGGACCAGCCCGCAGGGGTATCGGCGGGCGTTCCGGGCGGGAGGGTGAGGGTTGCGGAGGCCTGTGCTTGAGCGCGGCGGAGGTCTGCGCTTGAGCGCGACGGAGGTCGCGGGCTCCGTGTGCTGCGGAGGTGCGGGCTCGTGCGCTGCGTGTGTCTCCGTGCGTTACGGAGGTGCGTGTTGGGGTGTCACGGAGGCCCGAGCATGATCACTGCGAGGTAAAGATCGTATAAGGTGTCGCGCCGTGGCGCGTGCGAACGCGCGCACCGCGAACACGTACTCGGGGGAGACGCACGCGTGAACACCACCGGCCGGACCACGTCCGCGCCCTTCCGCTCCATGCCCAACCCGCACGCCCTGGCCACGCGCCTCGCCGTGCCGTCCCGGCCCGACCGCATCGACGACCCGGTCGTCCGCGGGCTGCAGTGGGCCCGCACGGCCGTCGGCCTGGTCGCGACGGTGTGGCTGGTGATGGCCTACCCGATCACCGAGGGCCGCGAGCAGTTCGTCCTGGGCAAGCTGGAGGACCTGTTCTTCGCCGGTGTGATCATGTTCACGACCGCGTTCCTCGCCGTGACGGCCTTCGTCTGCGCGGCCCGCTCACCGCTCACCGGCGTGTACGCGCGACGCCTGGGCGGCCCGCTGCTCACCGTCGGCGCGATCACGCTGAGCCTCGGCGCGTGCTGGTTCATGGTGGCGTGCCTGAAGGGGGACGTCATCTCCACGGCCGACATCGGCTACCACGGCATCCTCGTGGGCCTGCTGGTGATGGTGTTGTTCCTCATCGGCGGCCTGGCCTGCTTCGTCGGGCTCCTCCTCGGAGTGCCCCTCACGCTGCTGCTCGTCGTGTACGGGGTCAACTCGAGCTTCCGCGTGGGAGACGTGCACGAGCTGCTGCCGCCGCTGCTCTCCCCGCTCCTGGTCTGGTCCCTCTTCGGTCTCGGCCTGCTCGACGACCCGGAGGTCGCCGCCCCGCCGGTCGTCCTCTACACCTTCCTGCTGGGCGGCCCGCTGTCGGTGACGGCCCTGTCGGTGTGGGAGATACGACGGCTGAGGCAGCGGTACGGGGTGACGCTGCGGGCTGCGCTGGGGAGGTGACCGGTCGGCGGGCGGTGCTGGGAGGTGACCCCTGAAGCGCCCTCCGGCGGGCGGTGCTGGGAGGTGCCGCCTGAAGTGCCCTCCCGCGGGCGGTGCGTCAGGCCCGACGGTCGGCCACCGCCCACGAGGCCAGCGCGACGGCGCCCGCGACCGCGCACACCGACGGCCAGGCGCCCACCTTCTTGGCCAGCGGATGCGACCCGGCGAACGCGGCGACGTACGCGGCGGTCAGCGCCGCCGCGGCCTTCCCGCCGGCCGCCTGCCGCCACTGCTGCGCGGCCGAGGCCCCCGCGGCGGCCAGAACGACCCCGCCAAGCTGCCGCTTCTCCGTCCACCGCGCCACGCCGTACCCGCCGACGAGCCCGCCCGCGGCGATCACCGAACCGGGAACCTTCGCCATCCCTGCCTCCTCGTCCTCGTCGCCGTCCTCGTCCTGGTCCTCGTCGTCGTCCCGAGGTCCTCAAAACGGCATGTGAACCTGCCGGGAGGCTAGTCCCCGGACCAGGTGTGACACCCAACCTGAGTCGAGGGTTGTCAAGTTTCCTCCCCGGAGTTATATAAGTACCCGTAGGGCATCGCACACGACAGCGCCTGATGAGAGGAGTGGACCGTGATGCTCATGCGAACCGACCCGTTCCGCGAATTCGACCGACTCGCGCAGCAGGTCCTCGGTGCCACCAACCGCCCCGCCGCGATGGCGATGGACGCCTACCGGTCCGGGGACGACTTCCTCGTCCACTTCGACCTCCCCGGCATCGACCCCGAGACGATCGAGCTGGACGTGGAACGCAACGTCCTCAGCGTCCGCGCCGAGCGCCGTTCCCCCGCCCCCGAGGGCGCGGAACTGCTGGTCGCCGAGCGCCCGACGGGCACCTTCACCCGCCAGCTCTTCCTCGGCGACACCCTCGACACGGACCGCATCGACGCCTCGTACGAGGCCGGCGTCCTGACCCTGCGCATCCCCGTGGCCGAACAGGCCAAGCCACGCCGCATCCAGATCTCGGGCGGCGAAGGGCGCAGGCAACTGAGCGGCTGAGCGCCCGCGCCGGACGACCGGTCGAGCGAGTGAACGTCTCCCCCGCGCGTCCCGCGCCCGGTGTCTCCCCCGGGGCACGGGACGCGCCGCCCCCTGCCCGCCCACCGCTGCCCTCACCCCTGGGCGTACTGCTTCCGGACACTGCCTGCGGACGCACTGCGTCGCGACGTACCGCCCCCGGACGCACCGCACTGATTCAGACGCGCCTGATCCAGGCGCCCCGGACCCCGGCGTACCGGCCGCAGGCGCACCGGACCCGGATGTACCGGCCCCAGACGTACCGGCCCCATAGGAGGAGCCCGAAGGATGACCGTGACCACGACCAGGACGACCGCGACGACGACCACCCCGGACCCGGCGAGGACCGTGATCCCCGGCCCGCAGCGCAGGCGGGTGCCCGAGGACGAGGGATGGGCCGAACTGGTCGCGGAGGTGCGGGAGACGGGCCAGTACCCGACCACCGCGGAGGCGGAACGCGTCACCCGTATCGTCCTGTCCGCCCTCGGCGGCCACGTCACCGGCGACGAGCGCGTGGCGCTGGCCCGCGCGCTCCCGAGGGAGGCGGCCGCGGTGATCGCGTCCCAGATCCCGGTGACCCGCCCGCAGTCGGCACCAGGGTTCGTCGACGCGATCGCCGCCCGTATCGAGGGCGCCACCCCGGCCACGGCCCGCTGGGACGTCAGCTCGGTCCTGAGCGTCCTGCCGAAGCTCGTCGGCGACGACCTGATCGACCGCGTCCTCGCGCAACTGCCGTCCGGTTACGCCCTGTTGTTCGGCAAGGCGGACCTGACCCCCGCGCTCCCGCTCCAGCGCGCCTGACCGCATCGAGGCCACCACCCCTCCCGGCCGCCGTACGGCAATTCGCTGGCGGCGGCGGTGGGGGAGGGGGCAGGCTGTCGTGGTTCACGGCCCCCGAACGACCAGGCAGGCAGCCGAGTTGACCGAGCCGACCGAGTTCCTCACCACGCCCGACGGCATCCGCCTCGCCTGCCGGGACGACACCCCGGCGCACGCCACGGCACCCCCCGTCCTCCTCCTCCACGGACTGGCGGGCCACCTGGGCGAATGGAACGACCTGACCGCCCGCCTCCGGTCCGACGGCCACCGCGTGGTGCGCTACGACGCCCGCGGCCACGGCGCGAGCACCCGCGCCCCCGCCGACATGACCCGAGCGGCGGCCGTACGGGACGCCGTGACCGTCATGGAGGAGCTGTCCCTGTCCCCGGCGATCCTGCTGGGCCAGTCCCTGGGCGGCCTGACGGCCCTGCTGACGGCGGCGGCCCACCCGTCCCTGGTCACGTCCCTGATCCTGGTGGAGGCCGGCCCGGCGGGCGGCGACCCGGAACTCCCCGTCAGGATCGCCGCCTGGCTGGACAGCTGGCCGGCCCCCTTCCCCTCCCACCGTGAGGCGACGGCCTTCCTCGGTCACGAGGCCTGGGCCGACGGCCTGGACTGGCGCGAGGACGGCGGCCACGCGCGCGTGGACCGGGACACGATGCTCGCGGCGGTGACCGAGCCGGCCACGAACGACTACTGGGCGCAGTGGGCGAGGGTGAGCTGCCCGACGCTCGTCGTGCGCGGCGGGAAGGGGACGATGCCGGCGCCGGAGATGACGGAGATGCACGCCCGCCGCCCGGCCGGCACACGGCTGGTGGTCGTACCCGACGCGGGCCACGACGTACACCTGGACCAGCCGCGGGCCCTCCACGAGTCGGTCGCGTCCTTCCTCGCGACGACGAGTGGCGCCCACACCGACACCCAGGGGCACCCCATGACCTCCGCCCCCCAGGACGAGCCACCCGAGCACACGCGGTACGCCGAGTACCTCCAGGCCCTGAGCCAGGTGGCCCCCGCCGACGAAGTACGCCTGGTCCGCGCCGTCCTCACCGACCCGGACCGCACGATGGCCCGCTCGGCGGTCCTGCGCCACCTGGACCACCGGGCGGCAGACCTCCACCGGACCCCCGCCTACGAGCCCTGGTCCGCATTTATGATCCAGGCCACCGCCGACCACCCCTTCCTCACCACCCGCCTCCACGAATGGACCCTCCTCCGCGCCATCACCCTCTCCCACCCCTGGTCCCCCGAGGCCCTGACCGAAGCCTCGAACTGGCTCCAACGCACGCTGACCGAGACCCCGGACGTCCCCACTCCGGCCTTGGCGTTTCTGGCGGAGCACGGCCGTACGAAGGGCGTCCGGAATGAAGCAGCTAGGCGTGTTCAGCGGACTCCGGACGAGGCCCCTGCCCCAACGGACCCATCACGGACGGGCCATGTCCCCCGGTGATAGTCAGGCGTGACGTCGCAATCGAGCAGCAGCCGGACGTCGCAACCTGCCGCTCGGGAGGACGGGCTACTCGGCGGGGGCGCCATCGTCCGGAGTCACTGCGACGATCGCGACTGTCGGAGGAGGGGGCGATGGGGTGTACACGTACGCCACCGCCAGCCCGGGCAGATTGTCCCGCGGCTCGATCCGCGTCTTGCGGACCTCCGTGCCGTCTGCCCGGGGCGGACCGAGTAGTACCCCGAGCCGCGGTGCCTGTTCCAGTTCCTGCCGCAGTACCTCGAGGGCGTCCTCTACACCGAGGGCCTTCGCCCGATCTGCTGCCCTGACTGTTACGGCCGCGATAACGCCAGTCACCGGTCCTTGTTCTCCTGCTTGAGCCGGGCCGTAAGGTCGATACCGTCCTGGACTGCGATGTCGAATTCAGGATCCTGGTAGAGGCGGATTCTGCCCCGGTAATCGACGATCACCGCAGCCACCGCGTTCAAGTCCGTCTCCGTCGACGTTTCCAGCGCATGCTGAAGATCTGCTTCGAATGACTCGCGGTCGCCGGGGAAGCCGTGCCCGGACCGCAGAGCCGCTCGAATATCGCCGATGGTCCTCAACGGCAGCGGCGCAGGAACGGGCGTCTCCTCGTGCTGTGCGCTCACGATCTGCTCCTTGGTCCTTGTCCTACGGGCAGTGTCCTACAGATTCTGCAGCTAGGAGGCATCTTCCCGCAGTGCGCGGCTGTACCACTGTCAAGGCCGCCATGAAGGAACGCCGAGCCGTGTCCCCGCAGCGATTGCTGGCACACCTGGTGTGAGCAGCCGACAGAGCCAACGCCACTCACCTTGGTGCAAGAGAGCCCGCACATGGCCCAAGCGGAGCTCGACATCAATCGTGACTTCCTCGTGAGAAGGAAGCCAACACTGGCCTAGCCAGCTTCGGGGCTCTCAGCCGCTCGTGATCGAGGCGTACGAGCTGACATCGGCAGGCAGCTCGTGGTGCAGCTCCCAGGTGATCGCCATGGGCTTGCTGCCGGTGTGCCCCGCGTATGTGGCCGGTCCCAACAGCATCCACGGCTCGGCCTTGCCAATGCTGCTGCGCTTGTAGCGACGTAGGAACAGGAGAACATGGCTCCCCTGCTGGGCGTGCTGCTGATAGCGCAAGCCGGTCAGCGAGTTCGCCGAAGTGGTGCTCTGGGACTCCCAGTGGAATCGGTTCGAGCTGATCGCGTAGTCCTTGTAACGGACGGTAGGAGAGAAGTCCCGCTCGCTCTTCTCCAGGGTGATGAGAAGAGCGTCGGTCTTGAGCTCCTCCACCCAGCACACTCCCTGCCCAAAGTTTCTGGGCATCTGACCGCCCAGCCGTGCCACCCCCAGGGCGGAGAGGATCTCGGAGCGGTTGTAGGAGCTGTGGATTTTGAGGGGGATGTGGGCGAGCGGGCCTTCCAGAGGGAGTGGGAAGTGATCAGCCTCTTCGAGGGCGTACGACAGGACCTGCTGAAGCTCGTCACGGAATGCCGGATGGGTGCGCAACGACTCAAGGCCCTGTTGGTAGCTGGAGAAACCGCCGGCGTGGTCCCACAGATTGAAGAAGAGCATGCGGGCGTACGCTTGCTCCCCCGAGTTCAGAGATTCGTAACCAAGGGCGTCATCCGCGAGCAGACGGAGATACGCCTGGGCCCGTTCCAGGTCGTTGACGTGGAGGAACGCATGAACGCGTTTGAGGAGCTCTGCTTCGCCTGACGGAGCCGCCTCCCGGAGGAACCCCGCCTTACGGAGCACCTTGGTCCACGAGTTATCACTCTTGTAGAGCTCCTGGATGTCGCGTCGGCTCTCACGCAGGTAGTCGGCCAGCTGCGGAGTGCTGTAGTCCCGTGCTTCCTTGGCCAGCGTCATGATGTTGGCCCTGAGGTGGGTGCGGATGTTGTCCAGGACAAGATTCTTGGACTTGCCTTCCAAGATGATCTGGCAGCCGGAAGGCAGCTGTGGGAAGCCGCGCTCGATGCTGTGGACCAGGCGGTTGCGCGAGAGGTTGGTCAGCGCCCGGAACTGCTCCTCGAAGCGGAACTCGGCCCGATGCTGCCCGATGAAGTCGAGCACGGTCAGGACAGGCTTGTTCGGCGTACGACGCAGCCCGCGCCCGAGCTGCTGCAGGAAGATGGTCGCGCTGTTCGTGGGACGCAGGAGCAGCAGTGTGTCGACGTCCGGGATATCCAGTCCCTCGTTGAACAGATCGACAGAGAAGATCACCTGGATGCGTCCCCCCTTAAAGTCTTCAAGCGTGCGCGCGCGCACCTCGGGACGCGAGTCACTGTCGAGAGCCGCTGCCTGAAACCCTGCCCGGCTGAAGCACTCAGCCATGAAGTGTGCATGGGCCTTGGACACGCAGAATCCGAGCGCCCGCATCGACGCAGGGTCGGAGATCTTGTCGCGGATCTGGTTGATGACGATGCGAGCCCGAGCTTCGTCGCCCGTGAAGAGACGGCCCAGTTGATCACGGTCGTACGTGCCCGATCGCCAGTTGAGACGAGTCAGATCCGTGCCGTCCGGAACCCCGAAGTAGTGGAAGGGACACAGCAAATCGTGCTCTAGCGCCTCCCAGAGCCGCAGCTCGGCGGCGATGCGGCCGTCGAAGAACTCATCCTGCACATTGAGCCCGTCCATCCGCTCAGGAGTGGCGGTCAAACCGAGCAACTCGGCCGGCTTGAAGTGGTCGATGACCCGCCTGTACGTCTCCGCTGTCGCATGGTGGAACTCATCGATGACGATGACATCGAAGTGCTCGGGAGCGAGCTGCTCCAGCCTCTGAAGGTTGAGTGACTGAACGCTGGCGAAGACGTGTGTCCAGTTGCGAGGCTCTTTGCCGCTATGGAGGAGCTCCCCGAAGGAGGCGTTGTCGAGCACCTCCTGATACGTCCGCAGGGACTGGTGGAGGATTTCCTTACGGTGAGCGACGAAGAGCAAGCGGGGGAGTTGCCCGCCACGCCTATCACGCATGCTGCGATAGTCCAGGGCAGCCATGACCGTCTTTCCCGTCCCGGTTGCCGCAACGAGGAGATTCCGGTTGCGGCCGCGCACGTCCCGCTCGACGCGGAGACGCTCCAACATGTCCCTCTGGTGCGGGAGAGGATGCACCTCAAGACCAGAGAGACTGATCTTGAGTTCTGCTGTTCTACCCGTGCCGCCTGCCTGAGCGAGCGCCTCAGCGAGCCGCTCGCCGTCACCGTCCGGGTCGTATGCCTCGAACGCCCTGTCGGCCCAGTAGGCGTCAAAGGTCGCCTCGAACTTATCGAGCACCCTGGGCGTGGCCACCGAGGACAACCGTACGTTCCACTCCAAGCCATCGAGCAGCGCGGCCTTCGACAGATTGGAGCTGCCCACGTATGCCGTGTCGAAGCCGGTACGACGCCGGAAGAGCCAAGCTTTGGCATGCAAGCGCGTCGACCGGATTTCGTAGTTGACCTTCACCTCAGCGTCGAACTCGCGCACCAACCGGTCCAAGGCGTGGCGATCGGTGGCGCCGATATAGGTGGTTGTGATGACGCGAATCGGAACGCCCCGCTCTTTGGCCGCGCGCAGTGAGTCCTCAAGGACCCGTATGCCGTACCACTTCACGAAGGCACACAACAGATCGATGCGGTCAGCTGTGGCGAGCTCAGCCCGAAGCTCTGCACCCAAGCTCGGGTCGTCCGGGGCGTTGGTGATCAGAGCGGTCTCGGAGAGAGGAGTGAGGGGTCTGATGGCGTAGACACCAGGGGCTTCTTGCTCGGCCAGAGCCAGGAGTTGGCGAGGGCCGTCGACGAAGGCGGACACCGCGTCGTGCACGTCGGGATCTGGCACGTTGGTGATGAGGGATCGCATGATCTGGTTGGCTGCGGCGACCTGCTTGTCATGGGGCAGCTGACTCAACCGTCGCTGCACCGCCTCGCCAATGAAGCGGGCCAGGACATGCGGCGAAGACTCCGCACTGACTGGCGCATGGATGGGCTTCCAACCAGCCGCGTTCAGCTGATCGATCTGTGTCTGCATGGCTTCAGTGATGAGCTCTTCGTACACGCCCGCTACCGGTTGGGACAGATCTCCTGGCCGTGCCACCCGCGCCCCCTGGATCAACGTTGAGCTAGGGACAGTTCTAACAGGACCCACTGACAGAGCAGGGAGAGTGCTCGGTGTGAGTGCCACTCGGTCAGTGCGCGAATCTGACGTGACATAAGCGATCATCTTCGATCAGTATGGTGCGATGGGCGAGCGAGTGATCGGTCACATAGACGGCGTCGTACCTGGTGAGGTCTTCCCTGGGCGAGCTGAAGTCAGGGCAGCCAATCTCCACAGTGCGAACATGCGGGGGATCTCGCGTCTAAAGGACAAAGACGGCACGTACGTTGCCGACGCCATCGTGCTCAATGGTGGGTACGTGGACGACGAGGACGGCTGGACCTGGGTGCAGTACACGGGTGCATCACCGGACAAGGACAAAGCCAAGGACGGTAAGTCACTTCTGCGGAGTCAATCCTGGGAATACCCGGATAACGCGGCGCTCAAGGTCAGCTTTGAGCGTGGCTACCATGTTCGGATCATCCGAGGTTATAAGGGTGATGAGCGGTACTCCCCGGGCCAGGGCTACCGATATGACGGCCTGTATGAGATCACGGCGATGCGCACCGCTATATCCAAGGTGCCAGCCCCCGACGGCTCACCCATTGAGATCTGCCAGTTTGACTTGGAGCGTCTCTCTGCCCCGGAGCAGGAACTTACTCCCGCTGAGCGTAGCGTTGCTGAGATGTTGGGGCGGCAGGAAGTGCTGCTGGACACCGAGGCGGAACCTGCGGACGGCGACCATGACAATGCCGGCCAGTCAGGGGAACCTGCCGACTGGGAGAAATTCCCCACCACGCGTGCCACCCGCGTCCAGCGCATCGTGCGGGACGCTGCCACGGTACGGCGTATCAAGGCGCTCTATGATCATGAGTGTCAGATGTGCGGTTTGCGATTGGTCGGTCCAGACGACAAGCCGTATAGCGAAGGCGCCCACATCAAGCCGCTGGGTGCTCCGCACAAGGGCCCTGACGTTGAGCGCAACATCCTCTGCCTGTGCCCCAACTGCCACGTGCGATTGGACATCGGGGCCGTCGTTATTGATGAGGATTGGTCCATCATCGTGCGTACGGGAATGTTCGGTGATGGGCTGCGGGCGAAGCTCAAGATGCACCAGAAGCACAAGGTGCACGAGGAGTACGTCCGTTATCACAGGGAGTTGTGGAAGAAGGCCCGCGGCCTCGGCTAGGCCTGCGGTGCCGAGCCCTGCCGGCGTGCTGGAGAAGGGCTGACCGCGCCGGCAGAGGTCGGCTCCTGGCACGCCCGGTAGCGGACCTGGGCGGGGCGCAGCACCGTCCCCTCCCGGCGTGGGCCACGGACCACCTCGCCCTTCGTGCGTGTTCCCCGCACGCCCAGCCGCCGCAGGCCCTCGCGTCCTCGGAGGGCGCCCCAGGTGACGCGGAGGCCCTAGGCCGGCCATCCGACGGCGAAGATCAGGGCGAACGTGAGCCATGGTTGGGTCATCGTGGCTCGCCCGAGGCGGTGCGGTGTGTCCTAGCCCGCCGTACTGCCGTGGCACCCCTCATACGCCCCGCCCGCTCCACACCAGCACCCCGCCCCCCTCTGCGGCGGCCAGGCCACTGCCCGGCCCCGCGCTGCCAAGGTCGTCGCGTACTGCGGCAGCAGGTCCGCGTCCGCCGGGGACGACCCCTCTGAGGCCGCGAAGGCCTCGTACGACGGGACGGTGCCCGTGACGATCCCGAGGTTCGCCGTGCCCGACGCCGCCAGTTCCCGCAGGGCGCCCTCTATCGTCGCGAGGTGCTCGTCGTAGGACGGGTACTCCTGCGCCAGGGGCGGGTACGCGGCCAGCAGCTCCGCCAGTTCTCCCGCCGGCCAGTGCAGGACGGCCACGGGGAAGGGGCGGGACAGCGCCTCCCGGTACGTCCCCAGCTCGGCCCGCAGGCGGGAGATCTCCGCCTCCAGCTCCAGCGGGTTGTCCGAGCCCAGGGACCACACCCGCTTCGGGTCGTGCAGCTCGTCCAGGGAGACCGGTGAGGAATGCAGCGCGTCCGCCAGGGCGTCCCACTCGTCGTGCCCCGCGCCCAGCATCCTGCGCACCCGGTGGCGGCCGAACAGCAGGGGGTGGGCGGAGTACGGGGGTTCCGGTACGTCCGTCAGCAGCAGGCGCACCCCCTCCGTGAACGTCTCGTGCGCCGCTTCCAGCTCGTCGTGGGACTCCAGGGACTCCGCGACGATCACCCAGGGGGCCGGGTCGCGCGGGGCGGCCGTGCGGATGCCCGTGATGATCGCGCGGGCCTCGGCCTCGTGGCCGTACTCCCAGAGGTTGGAGGCCTTCAGGGCCCGTACCAGGTGCGGGTTCTCCAGACCGGCCGGGGAGGAGGAGAGAAGGCGGTCGTAGAGCGCGGTCGCGGCGGGGCGGTCGCCGGACAGTTCCAGGTGGGCCGCGGCCTGCAGCAGCAGGGCCTCCGCGTCCTCGGGATACAGGCCGGCGGTCCGCTCCAGGCGTGCCGCTTCGGCGGTGTGGTCGACGTTCTCGGCAGGCGTGTCGGGGCGCATGGGGGACACCGTACTGCCGCCCGCTGACAAAGGAGAGGTATCTGCTGGCCAGGAGGCTCGACGCCGCGCGTACCCGTTCCGGCACCCGCCCCTGCACCCGCCCCCGCCCCGGCCCCCGTCAGGCACCCGCCCCCGCACCCGCCCCCGCCGCGGCCTCCGCCCCCGCCCCCGCCCCCGCACTCATCCCCGCCGCGGCCTCCGCACTCGACCTACGCACCCGCCCCCGCCCCCGCCGCGGCCTCCGCACCCATCGGGCACCCGCCCTCGCACCCACCCCCGTAGGCCCCATCCCCGCCCCAACCCCGCCCGGCATGTCGAATGCGCTCCTTCCCGATCGACGTGAGAGTGAAAGCAACCCGGCCCAGCACCACAGGAGCACCCCACCATGATCGTGACCGCGGACCTGGCCATCTCCCTCGACGGCTGCATCGCCGGCACCGACGTCTCCGTCGGCAACCCGGGAGGCGACGGCGCCGAGCCGCTCTTCGAGTGGATCCACGACCTGGCGAGCTGGCGGGAGCGCCAGGGCATGACCGGCGGGGAGGACAACCGTGACTCCGAGCTGATGCGCGAGTGGTTCGACGCCACCGGAGCGGTGGTCATGGGCCGGATGATGTACGACACGGGGGAGGAGTTCTGGGGCGACAACCCGCCCTTCCGGGCCCCGGTCTTCGTGCTCACCCACCGTCCCCGGCCGACGCTGGTCAAGGAGGGCGGCACCACCTTCACCTTCGTCACCGACGGCATCCACAGTGCCCTCGACCAGGCGCGGGCCGCGGCCGGGGGCAGGAACGTCGACATCGCGGGCGGGGCGAGCACGGTGCGGCAGTACCTGGCGGAGGGGCTCATCGACGAGCTGCAACTGCACGTGGTGCCCGTGCTGCTCGGAGCGGGGCTGCGGCTCTTCGAGGGGCTGGGCGCCGGGCGGCGGGACCTGGAGCCGGTCAGGGTGGTCGACACGCCCCTCGCCACCCACCTGAAGTACCGCTTCGTGAAGTGACCCGGCGCGGATGAGGGACGGAGGAGGCACGGACGAGGCACGGATGAGGCACGGATGAGGCTGGGCCCCGGCAGGCCGCTGCTCCCGCCGGGGCCGAGTGCCTCCCCCCAGGGCGCTCGCCCCGGCCGAGAGGCGCCCTCACTCGAGGGCGACCTGACCCGCAAGACGCTCCCTGGCTAGATCGTCACCCCGTCGATCTGCAAGGTCTGCACCGACTTCGCCGCGAACGGCACCGCCACCGACTTCCCGCCGAGGTAGGTGTTCGCGTACGCCCGGTACTGGTCCCCGCCCGTCGTGACCGTGTTCCAGCGGGGGACCAGGCCGCCCGAGCCGCCGGTGACGGTGGAGAAGCGGGACAGGTCGAAGGTCAGCGTCTGGGCCGAGGCGGAGGTGTTCACCGCGACGATCACCAGGCGGCGGGCCGCCGCGTCGTACGCGGCCGCCGCGTAGCTCACGCCGGTGTCGAGGATCCGCATGCCGGGGCGGATGTGGCGGCTGAACTGGGCCATCACGTAGTACTTGGTCTGGACGGTCGTCGGCTGGAGCGTGTTCGCGTCGTACGCGATCATCGCCCAGCCCGTCGACGGGTCCATGACCTGCCAGTAGCACCAGGCCGTGGGGTGCAGCCAGCGGAAGTCGTAACAGAGGTTGGACGCCATGGTCAGGCCGGTGCCGTCGCTGTCGCCCGTCTCCGAGTTCCACAGCTTCTTGCCGGACGTGGTCACCACGTCGGTGTACAGCAGGTCCCTGCGGCCGCCCGAGCCCTGGTAGCCGTGCACGTTCACCTGGTTCACGAGGGCCTTCGTCGAGGAGCCGAACGACGCCCACGTCGAGCGGGCCGTGTCGTAGTTCGTCTCGTCGGAGGCCGCGATACGGATGCCGGTCAGGCCGCGCTTGTCCAGCTCGCTGCGCATGTACGGGAGTACGGCCGCCTGGACCGCCGGGTCCATGTGGCAGCCCTCCTGCGTCCCGGTGGCGGTCCACCAGGACGACGCCGGCTCGTTGAAGGGGTCGACCGTCGCGAAGTTCACGCCCCAGTTGTTCCGGGCGTACAGGGCCGTCGCCGCCAGGTGGGAGGCGTGCTGGCGGTAGTTCCACGACTGGAGGTTGTTGCCGCCGTCCGCGGCGCCGGAGGGGTTGTGGTTGAGGCACATCCACCACATGGGGGAGTTGGCGAACAGCTCCGTCGTCGCGCCGCGTCGGGTCGCCTTCTGCAGCATCGCGCGCTGGTTGGCGTCCGCCGTCCAGTCCCAGGCCGAGGAGGTGGGGTCCTCGTTGTTCCAGTCCTGCCAGAAGCCCTCGATCTGCTTGAAGCCGGGGATGTTGGGCGACTCGACCATCGCCTGGCCGTTGACGGTGTTCCAGCTGCACGCGCCGAGGTTGTAGCGGGCGATCGTGAGGCCGAGGCCGGGGAGCGTGGTGCCGTTGTACGTCACCGAGTTGGTGGTGAAGAAGAGGTCGGCGAAGTCGTCGCGCGCGCCGAAGACGTTGGCCCACCAGGCGAGGGAGGTGCCCCAGCCCTCCCAGGTGCCGTACGACGTGCCCGGGTTGACGGCGATCGTCGCGTCGGCGTGGGCCGTACCCGCCGCCATGGCGCTCCCGAGGAGCGCGCCGCCCGTGGCCGCCAGCAGGGTTCTGCGTCGGATCATGACTTCTCCGCTTCACTCGACTGAGAACAGGGCCGGTCGTCCCCACCGGGCCGTGACTCATGCGGGTACGTGAGTGCTCGAGCCGCGTGGCGCGGCCGAGCGCTTGAGCGCGTCACGAAGCATCGGGCCCCGCGCGTGGTGTTGTCGAGGGTTCCGACAGCCCTTTCTCAAACCTGTGGAGGAAGGTTCGAGGAGGCGAACGGCCGCCCCCCCCCCCCCCCCCCCCCCCCGCCGCCCCCCCCCCCCCCCCCCCCCCCCGCCGCCGCGCCCCCCCCCGCCCCCCCCGTCGTNNNNCGCGCGTCCCGCACCATCGGCCCCCGGGGGGGGTTTTTTGGGGGGTTCCCAAAGCCCTTTCTCAACCCGTTGGTGTACGTTTCGAGGTGGCCAACGGCCGCCCCCCCCCCCCCCCCCGCGCCGCGCCTCGCCCCCACTCGTCGGCGTACGGCTCTGGAGACCTCGCCCTCCGGCCCTTATCGTGCGGGCGGCCCACCAGCGAGGAGGCGTCGGCGTGCGGATACCCGTCGTACACCACCGCGTCCGGCGGCGGCGCGCCCGGCGTCGGCGGGTGCTGTGGTGCGGTGCCGAACTGCTGGTCACGGCGGGCGTGTTGGGGCTTCTTCTCGTCGTCCACCAGATGTGGTGGACCAATCGGGAGGCGCGGAAGGGTGCCGACCGGAAGGTGGCGGCGCTGGAGCGTGAGTGGGCGAACGGGGGCGACGCCAACCCCGGCACGGGAACGGGTCCCGGCTCCGGGCATGCCGACGGGCCCGGGCACGCCGACGGGCCCGGGCGGGACAACGGCCCCGCCCGCGGGCCCGGCAGCACCGTGGACGGCCCGCCCCCGCCCCGGCCCGCCCCCTCCCAGGCCTACGCCGTCCTCACCATCCCCCGCCTCGACCTCCGCGCCCCCGTCGCCGAGGGCACCGGCAAGCGCGACGTCCTGGACAAGGGGTACGCCGGCCACTACACCGGCACCCAACAGCCCGGCCAGACCGGCAACTTCGCCCTCGCCGGGCACCGCAACACACACGGCGAGCCCTTCCGGCACCTCGACCGGCTCCGGCCGAAGGACAGGATCGAGGTCGAGACGGCCGGGGCGATCCACACGTACGTCGTCGACGAGGTCCTGCCGCGGACCTCACCCCGCGACACGGGCGTCATCCGGCCCGTACCGCGCTCCACCGCCGGGCCCGCCCACGGCTACGACGTCCCCGGCCGCTACCTCACCCTCACCACCTGCACGCCCGAGTTCAGCTCCCGGTACCGTCTGGTGGTGTGGGCGGAACTGATCTCCACACGAGTGCGGTCGTAACCGCGCCGCGCGCCGTGGAACCGTCGTCCCGGGTTCGGCGTTCTCAGGTATGACGGCGACAGCCGGTTCGGTGTCGTCAGGTACGGGGGCGACAGCGGCTTCGGTGTCGTCAGGTGTGCCGACGGCAGCGGGTTCGGTGTCGTCAGGTACGACGACAACCGGTTCGGTGTTGTCAGGTACGAGGGCGACAACCGGTTCGGTGTCGTCAGGTACGACGGCGACAGGCCGGCCGGACGGTCGCGGCAGTGGCTCCGGAACGGGACGGCGGACAGCGGGAAGGGGGCGCGGGTGATCCGCGAGTGGTGTACCGCCGTGCGTCCCGCCGCCGTTCTGCTCTTCTTCCTCCTCGACTTCGCCCTCTTCGACGCCGGTGGTCTCTCCGCGACCGTCGCGCTCGCCGCGACCGCCGCCACCGGTGCCGCGTTCGCCGTCTGCCGTCTCGTCGCCGCCCGCTGCGCGCCTGTCGTGCCGCCCACCCGGGTGCGGACGGCCATCCGTGACCGGGACCGGCGTACGGCCTTCCTGCCCCAACGGGACCCCGACGCGTCCGGCCGGCCGCGGCCCAGGGCGCCCGGGCACGCCCTCGCGACGGCCGTCGCGTAGGGCACACCTGTCGAACACCCACCCTGTGTGACCCCGCGCGGGTCGTCATGCCGCCAGTTGGTTCTCCATCCCCGGCACGACGAGACCCCCGGAGGGCTCCTCACCCATGTCCGTCCTCATGTCCGCCTTCGTCCAGCTCGTCGAGCGGTTCGCCGAGCTGCTCGAACCGCTCTTCCAGGCCTCCGCGGCCGCCGCCGCGATCGTCCTGTTCACCGCGCTCGTGCGGCTGCTCGTCCACCCCCTGTCCCGGGCCGCCGCGCGCGGCCAGCGGGCCCGCGCCGCGCTCCAGCCGCGCATCGCGGAACTGCGCAGGAAGCACGCGCGCGACCCGGAACGGCTCCAGCGGGCGGTGCTGGAACTGCACGCGCGGGAGAAGGTGTCGCCGCTGTCGGGCTGCCTGCCGAGCCTGCTCCAGATGCCCGCGTTCTTCCTCCTCTACTACGTCTTCTCGCACACGTCGGTCGGCGGCCGGACCAACGACCTGCTCGGCCACCGGCTCCTCGACGCGCCCCTCGGCGACCGCTGGACGGACGCCCTCGCCGCCGGCGGGGTGTTCGGCGGGGCGGGGCTGGTCTACCTCGGACTGTTCGCCGTCGTCACGGCGGTCGCCACCTTCAGCTACCGCCTCTCCCGGCGGATGATGGCGACGAACCCGGCGCTCGCCGCCGCGGCGGGCGGCGAGGAGGTGCCGGGGATGGGGGCCGTCACCAGGGTCATGCCGTTCCTGTCGTTCTTCACCCTCGTCACGGTCGCGGTCGTCCCGCTCGCCGCCGCGCTGTACGTCGTCACCAGCACCGCGTGGAGCGCCGTCGAGCGGGCCGTCCTGTACCGGCCGCGGAACGGGTGACGGGTCCAGTACGTGAACCGGGTATTGCGGAGTGGACGCGCAGCTTGGACGATCGACCAGTCCTCCGATGGCTGCACCCGTCGGCGGGCGCCCCGCGATCGAGGGAGATTGTGCTCATGAAGCTGCTGCGAGTCGGTACGGCGGGCGCCGAGCGCCCCGCGCTGCTCGACCCCGAGGGAACCCTGAGGGACCTGTCGGGTGTCGTGGACGACATCGACGGCGCGCTGCTCGCCGATGACGCGGCGCTCGGCCGGATCCGGGCCGCCGCGGGGTCGCTGCCCGCCCTGGACTCCGCGGGGCTGCGGATCGGGCCCCCCGTGGCGCGGATCGGCAAGATCGTGTGCATCGGGCTGAACTACCACGACCACGCGCGGGAGACGGGCTCCGAGCCGCCCGCCGAGCCGGTGATCTTCTTCAAGGCCGCCGACACGGTGGTCGGGCCGGACGACACGGTGCTGGTTCCGCGCGGGTCCACGAAGACCGACTGGGAGGTGGAACTGGCGGTCGTCGTCGGCCGTACGGCCCGCTATCTGGGGTCGGCCGAGGAAGGCCTCGCGCACGTCGGCGGGTACGCGGTCGCCCACGACGTCTCCGAGCGGGAGTTCCAGATGGACCGCGGCGGGACCTGGGACAAGGGCAAGAACTGCGAGACCTTCAACCCGCTGGGTCCGTGGCTGGTCACGGCGGACGAGGTACCGGATCCGCAGGCGCTGTCCCTGCGGCTGTGGGTCAACGGGGAGCTCAAGCAGGACGGTACGACCGCCGAGCAGATCTTCCCCGTGGGGGAGGTCGTGCGGTACGTCAGCCAGTTCATGACCCTGTACCCCGGCGACGTCATCAACACGGGGACCCCGGCGGGGGTGGCCTTCGGGCAGCCCGAGCCCAAGCCGTACCTGCGGGCCGGGGACGTCGTGGAGCTGGAGATCGAGGGGCTGGGGCGGCAGCGGCAGGAGCTGAAGGACGCGTAGGGGCTCCCCCGGGAGGGACGGGGACCGCGCGCGGTGGGCCGGTGGCCCGGCGGCCCGGTGGCCGCGGGCCGTCCGTGGCCACCGGGCAGTTCCCCGCGCCTCCGAGGGGCGCCGCTCAGCCCTTGCTCAGGAACTCCTCCAGCGCCTCCACCACGAACCGGTGGTCCTCCAGTTGCGGCAGGCCCGACACCGTCACCGCGCCGATGACGCCGACTCCCTCGACGTTGATCGGGAAGGAGCCGCCGTGGGCCGCGTACGTGTCCGGGTCGAGGCGGGAGGACTCCTCGAAGGTCGTGCCCTTGGCGCGGAAACGGGAGCCGACCAGGTAGGAGGAGGCGCCGTAGCGCTCCACGACACGGCGCTTGCGGTCGATCCAGGCGTCGTTGTCGGGGGTGGAGCCGGGCAGGGCGGCGTGGAAGAGCTGCTGGCCGGCACGGTGGATGTCCACCGCGACCGGGGCCTGGCGCTCCCGGGCCAGCTCCACCAGGAGGGAGCCGAGCGCCCAGGCGTCCTCATGGGTGAACTGGCGGAAGACCAGCCGCCTCTCCTGGGCTTGGAGCTCCTCCAGGGTCGGGGTGATCTCCGGGGTGAACTTCGGGGTGATCTCGTGGGTCACAGCGTCACCGCCACTCCGTCTCGTGCCGAACGGCGGGCCGCCTCCAGGACGTCGAGGGCGGCGGCCGCCTCCACGGCGGTCACCGGGTTGGGACCGCCGTCGGTCAGTGCCTTGGCCACCGCAGCGTAGTAGGCCGGGTAGTCGCCGGGGAGGGTCCGTGCGGGCCGGCCACCGCCGGTCACGGGGGACTCCCCGGCTCCCACGCGGCCCCAGTGCTCCTCCGGTTCGGTGCCCCAGCCCGGGCCCGGGCGCAGACCCTCCCGGAGCGCGGCCTCCTGCGGGTCCAGGCCGTACTTCACGTATCCGGCCCGCGAGCCCAGCACCCGGAAGCGCGGGCCGAGCTGGGCGGTCGTGGCGGAGACGTAGAGGTGGGAGCGGACGCCGTTCGCGTGCGTGAGCCCGATGAACGTGTCGTCGTCGGTCTCCGCGCCGGGACGGCGTACGTCCGCCTCGGCGTACACCCGCGTGACGGGACCGAACAGGACCAGCGCCTGGTCGACGACGTGGCTGCCGAGGTCGTACAGCAGACCTCCGATCTCTGCGGGGTCGCCGGACTCCCGCCAGCCGCCCTTCAGCTGCGGCCGCCAGCGCTCGAAGCGGGACTCGAAGCGGTACACGTCGCCCAGCGCGCCCTCGTCGAGCAGCCGGCGCAGCGTCAGGAAGTCGTTGTCCCAGCGGCGGTTCTGGAAGACGGAGAGGAGCAGGCCGCGCTTGTCGGCGAGCTCCGCCAGCCCGCGCGCCTCGGCCGCCGTGCCGGCGATCGGCTTGTCGACGACGACCGGCAGACCGGCCTCGAGGGCGGCCGTGGCCAGCGGGACGTGCGTCCGGTTCGGGGACGCGATGACGATCAGGTCCAGGTCGCCGGCCCGGGCGAGGAGCTCGTCGGGGGTGGCGCTGACGCGTACGTCCGGGAACTCGGCGCGGGCCTGCTCCTGCCGCTCGGGGTTCGAGGTGACCACGGTGTCCAGGGCGAGGCCCTCGGTGGCGGCGATCAGCGGCGCGTGGAAGACGGAGCCCGCGAGGCCGTAGCCGATCAGGCCGACGCGGAGGGGGGTACCAGTCATGCCACCCACTTTCGCAACGCTGTTGCCAAAGTGCAAGCGCGGGGGACAATGGGCGCGTGAACAGGACGAGCGGCGGCACGGTGGGCGGCGCGACGAGCGGCCGGGCGCGCGGTACGGCAGGCGGCCGGGCGCGTGCGACGGGCAGCCGCGTGGGCGGTACGGCAGGCGGCCCCGTCGGCGGCATGGCGGGCGCGAACCTCCTCGCCGTGCGCAGTCACAACGCCGCGCTCGTGCTCGACCTGCTGCGCACGGCCGGCCCGGACGGCATCAGCCGGCTCGAGCTCGCCGAACGCACCGGGCTCACCCCGCAGGCGGTCAGCAAGATCACCGGGCGGCTGCGGGAGGAGGGCTTCGCGGCGGAGGCGGGTCGCCGTGCCTCCACGGGCGGCAAGCCGCGCACGGTCCTGCGGCTGGTCCCCGGGGCCGGGCACGCGGTCGGCGTCCACCTCGACCGCGACGAACTGCGGGTGGTCCTCACCGAGCTCGACGGACGCGTGGTGGGGGAGCGGCGTGTGCCGCTGGACCTGGGGGCGGGGGCGGAGGCCGTCGTGGGGGCGGTGGCACGGGAGGCGGAGGGCGTCGTCAGGGAGGTCCTCGGGGCGGACTGCCCCACCCTCCTCGGCGTCGGGGTCGCCCTCCCCGGTCCGCTCGACCACACCCACGGCGTCCTGCAGCGCGTCACCGGCTTCCCCGAGTGGGACGGCTTCCCGCTGCGGGACACGCTCGCGCGGCGGCTCGGCGTTCCGGTGGTCGTCGACAAGGACACCAACGCCGCCGCCCTCCGTCTCGCCGTCGGCGGCGAGCACGGCTCCTTCGCCTACCTCCACCTGGGGACGGGGCTCGGCGCCGGCCTGGTGATCGGCGGGAGCGTGCACCGGGGGACCCGTACCGGCGCGGGCGAGTTCGGCCACCAGGTCCTCCAGCTCGACGGGCCGCCCTGTCCCTGCGGCAACCGCGGCTGCGTCGAGGCGCTGTGCCTCGCCGCCATCGCCCGCGGCGACGCGGCCGAGGCGGCTCGCGTCCTCGGCACGGCCGCCGCCAACCTGGCCGGCCTCCTGGACATCGACCTGCTCCTGCTGGGCGGCCGGACGATCACGGCCGCCCCGGACCCCTTCGTCGACGGAGTCACCACCGTCCTCGCCGCCCGCGCCCACCGCGAGGGCGCCCCGGAGGGCCCGGTCCCGGTCCGGCTCGCCCCGGGCGGCGCCCGTGCCGTCGCGGAGGGCGCGGCCCAGCTGCTCCTGGGACCGGTCTTCGGCCGGGGGACCGGCTGAACCACCCCGCCACCCGGACCCGCCCACCCCTTCCCGCCCTCCGCCGAACGAATGGACTCGCACGACCGTACGGAGCGCCGCCGCCGCGGGCCCCCTCCGGTACGACAAGCTCACGTGTTCATGCGACTGTGCACGCCTGTCTCCCTCTGCCTCGCCGCAGCCGCCGTCTTCCTGCCCGCGCCCGCGTACGCGGAGGCCGGCCCGAGTTGCGCCGGCCCGGACGCCGGCGACTTCCCGCTGACCACGCGCCTCCACGGCGGTCCCGGCTCCTACCGGGCGGGCGGCGGATACGGCACCTGGTACCTCGACCTCACCAACACCACCGGCAGCACCTGTGCCGGCGTCCACCCGGTCGTCGTCCTCGTCGACGCCGAGCGCTCCCTGAAGCCGGCCCAGCCCCGCCTGGAGTTCTACGCGGACGGCCGGCCCCACCCCGTCCACTTCGAGACGACCGACGAGGACGAACTGGTCGGCGTGCTCACCGGCGGGGTCATCGAGGAAGCCGAGGGCACCCCGCCCGCTCCCTTCCCCGGTTTCACCGTCCCCCCGGGCCGGACCCTCACCGTCAAGCTGCGCCTCGCCCTCACCTCGGACGCCGCGCCCAACGAGGTCACCGCCAACGCGGCGGTCGTCCAGCGGCACGGCGACGACGGCGAGTGGGTCGGGCAGTCCAACGACTACCGCTTCACCGTCGAGGCGCCCGCCCGCCCCGCCACCCCCGCTCCCGATCCCGAAGCCGACCCCGAGCCCTCGGCCTCCGCCCCGGCCACCGGTCTGCCGTACCTCGCCGAGGAGGCCAGGGAGCTCGCCACCACCGGTCTGACCTCCCCGGCCGGCGTCCTCACCGCCGCCGCCTGCCTCCTGACCGCGGGCGCCGTACTGCTCCTGGCCCGCCGACGCCGCTGACCGCCGAGCGACGGGGCGTCCGCACCAGACCTCCTGGCCGGGCCCCCGAGCCGGGCCGTGCGCCGGACTCCCGGACCACGTCCCCGGTCCGGCGGAAACCGGCCATTCCCTCATGATCGGGCCTGTGACTACTCTGGGGCGCACGCAGCACCGCCTCGCGTACGGCAGGAGACCCCGCACATGGCAGACCGCAAGCCCATCGAGTCGTGGCTCACCGACATGGACGGTGTGCTCATCCACGAGGGCGTTCCGATCCCCGGCGCCGACTCCTTCCTGAAGAAGCTGCGCGAGTCCGGCAAGCCGTTCCTCGTGCTCACCAACAACTCGATGTACACCCCGCGCGACCTGCACGCCCGGCTGCGCCGCATGGGGCTGGACGTGCCGATCGAGAACATCTGGACCTCGGCGCTGGCCACCGCCAAGTTCCTCGACGACCAGCGGCCGAGCGGCTCGGCGTACGTCATCGGCGAGGCCGGCCTGACCACCGCGCTGCACGACATCGGCTACATCCTCACCGACCACGAGCCGGACTACGTCGTCCTGGGCGAGACCCGCACGTACTCCTTCGAGGCCATGACCAAGGCGGTCCGGCTGATCAACGGCGGCGCCCGTTTCATCTGCACCAACCCGGACGAGACCGGCCCCTCCACGGAGGGCCCGCTGCCCGCGACCGGCGCCGTGGCCGCGCTGATCACCAAGGCGACCGGCAAGAACCCGTACTTCGCGGGCAAGCCGAACCCCCTGATGATGCGGACCGGCCTGAACGCGATCGGCGCCCACTCCGAGACCAGCGCGATGATCGGCGACCGGATGGACACCGACGTGCTGGCCGGCATCGAGGCCGGGATGCAGACGTTCCTGGTGCTCACCGGTCTGACCCGGCCCGAGCAGGTGGAGAACTTCCCGTACCGCCCGTCGAAGGTCGTCGACTCGATCGCGGACCTCGTCGACCGCGTCTGAAACCCGCCCCGGCGGGAAACGAACCCGTTCGGAGCAGCGGGACCCGCCCTGGAGATGCGGGCCGCCGCCTCCGGGAGGAGCCTCCGAAGAGCTGGAGGTTCACAATGGGTTCACTGAAAGCACCACTCTGTGCCGGTGTCGCGGTCGTCGCGACGGCGCTCATCCCGACGGCGTACGCGGCGGACGGCGCGAGCGGGGGAGGCGAGGTCTCACTGACCCCGTCGACCCCGTCCCCGGGCGCCGAGGTCTCGCTGAGGGTCACGGGCTGTGCCGGGAAGACCGCCACCGCCGCGTCGGTGGCGTTCGTCTCGGAGGCCCGGCTCGTCGGCACGGGCGGCACCCTGGTCGGCGAGACCCGGGTCCGCTCCTCGCTCAGCCTCGGGTCCTACGGCGTGACGGTCACCTGTGCCGACCTCAGGACCACCCACACGCTCAGGGTCGGGCCGGCGCCGACGAGCCCGGCCACGCACGCCTCCCCGGTCGCCCCGGTCCGCGCGGGCGGCGGTGGCGCGGCCCCGCTCGCCTCCGCCGACGAGGCCCGGGCGGACAGCCCCGGCACCGCCCAGACGGTCACCGGTCTGGTGCTGGCGGGCGTCGCCGCCGTCGTCGTGGCGCTCCGGACAGTGCGCCGGAGCCGCGGAGCGGACTGACCATGTCCGATTCCGAGCGCTCCTCCGGGCGCCTCCTGACCGGCGTGGCCTGGGCGCTGCTCCTGCTCGGGCTGTGGCTGTGGGGGCGCGAGGTGACCGACGTACGCCCCGGGATGTCCGCGCCGACCACCGGTGACGTGGCCGCCGTCGGCAGGCCCGGAGGCGTCGAGCTGCCGCCCGCCGCCCAGCCACTCGGGTCCGCCCTGCCGCAGCGGATCGACATCCCCGAGCTGGGTGTGCAGGCGCCGGTGGTGGCCCGCGGGCTGGACGCGCAGGGCGCGATCGACCCGCCGCCCTACGAGCAGGCCGGCGTCGTCGGCTGGTACGCGGCCGGCGCGAAGCCCGGCGCGGCCGGCACCGCGCTGATGGTCGGCCACGTCGACACCGAGACCCGGCCCGCCGTCTTCTACGAACTCAGCACGCTCGAGGCGGGCGGGACGATCCGGGTCGTCCGCAGCGACGGCAAGGTCGCCGAGTTCACCGTGGACGAGGTCGAGGTGGTCCGGCGTGACCGCTTCGACGCCCGCCAGGCCTACGGGCCCCGCGCGTCGGGCCGCGCCGAGCTGCGGCTGATCACCTGCGGCGGCACCTTCGACCGGGCGACCAACAGCTATACGGCGAACGTGATCGTCTCGGCGTACCTGACCGGGACGACCACGACCAGGGTGTGACCGGCGCGGCCGGTGTGGGCCGAGACGTCGCCGGGACAGCAGAAAGCCCCTCGCTCACGCGAGGGGCTTTCTCGTCGGTGCGCCGCCAGGGACTCGAACCCCGGACCCGCTGATTAAGAGTCAGCTGCTCTAACCAACTGAGCTAGCGGCGCCTGCTGACGTCGCTAACTCTACAGGACGTCCAGGGGTGCTCCCGACCACCACCCGGCGGGGCGGCCGGCCCTCCGACCTCCCGAAAGGGGGCCGCGTCCATCGTTCGGACCGTCAGCATGGGCGGCCGCACCACCGGTGGGAAAGACTGGCGATTGTGCACAGTCGCGGACATTTCCATCTGGAGCGTGAGGGGAATCGCATGGAGACTCCGGTGTTCGAGGAATTCGATCCCGCGAGCGACTGCGACTGTCCTGGATGCGTCCACTGGCGGCGGGTGAGTCCGCGTTCCCTGCCCGCCGGACTGGGCGGTCACCCCGCCGCCCACCGCACGGCCGTCGTCGCGGCCACGGCCGCAGCGACGCCCGGCGCCGGGCACGCCGTCCCCGCCCCGCACGCCCCGGACCGGCCCGGTGTCCCCGGGGGCGACGAGCCCGACACCCCCCAGGGCGGCAAGGCGCCGCGGCACGGTCCGGGTGGCCGGCCGGCGCAGCCGGCGGGACCGGTCACGACACCCGAGACGACCCGGGCGGACATCGTCAGGCGGACGGACATCGTCAGGCGGGCCAGGGACTGGGTCTCGGCGAAGGTGCCGCACCCCGGGCGGGGGGACTTCGGGCCGGGCGCCGACATCCCGTACGTCACCCGGATCGGCCGGCTCCTCGTCGAGCGCGGCGGCGCGCGCTTCTCCACCTCGGGGCCCGGTCCGCGCTGGTCGGACGCCGACCGGCGGGCCACCCGGGCGTTCCAACTGGCCCAGGGCTCGCGTGGCGCGGACGCCGACGGGCCGCCCGGTCGGGGGACCTGGGCGCTGCTGACCGCCGGCGCGGGCAGGGACATCGCGGCCGCGGGCCAGGGCACCGCGGCCACGTCGGCCGGCACGGCGGGGCCGTCCGCGCCCTCCCCGGGCGCCGCCGCTGCGGCCGCGCGCGTCCCCGTCTACCCCGGCCGGGCCGTGTTCCGGCCCGGCGCCGACAACGCGTACGTCACCCAGTTGGGGAGGCAGCTGGTGAAAAAGGGGTTCGGCACGTACTACACGACGGGACCGGGGCCGCGCTGGGGCGAGGCGGACCGGCGGGGCGTCGAGGCCTTCCAGCGCGCCCAGGGCTGGCGCGGCGGCGCGGCCGACGGCTGCCCGGGGCCGGAGACCTGGCGGCGGCTGTTCTCCTAGGCCGTCTCCCCGTCCGGCCCACGGGCCCTCCCGCGGTTCCCGTCCTTTTCCCCGTCATGGCGTATCCGGCGGGGAGGCTGGAGGCACGCAATGCACACGACCACTTCTCAGACGCCCGGTTCCGAGGGGCCGTCCCGGCCCGTCCGGCTGATCCGGAACGAGGCGACCACCGAAATCCCCCTCCACCTGCTCTTCCGCGACGAGCCCGAGCCACGGCCGGTACCGGTCGGGGCCGCTGTGGTGGCGAGCCGGGCGGGTACGGGGGAGCAGCCGCGTATCCGGCGGCCCGCGCCGGCGAAGCCCCGGCCGGTCGCGGAGGTCGATCCCGCGCTCGTGGAGCGGCCCGCCCGGGTGCTGCCCGGCGTGGCGGGCGTGGCTGCCGGTGCCTGTGGTGCGGCCGGCTGCGTGGCGGCCTCGTGGTGGGCCGGCGTCCTGCCGCCGCTCGTGGGGGAGTCGCTGGGGCTGTCCGCGTACGCCGGTACCGGACTCGGCCCGGCGCAGTGGGCGGCGCACGCGGCGGCGGCCGCCCTGGGGCTGTTCGGCTTCGGCGGGCTGGCGCGGGGCGAGACCGGGCGGGCCTGGGTGCTCGGCCTGTTCGGCCGCTACCGGGGGACGGTCCGGCGCACCGGCCTGCTGTGGGTCAACCCGTTGCTGCTGCGCCGCCGGGTCGACGTCCGGCTGCGGCACTGGCGCAGTGGGCCGGTGCCCGCGGCCGACGGCGACGGGGTCGCGCTGCGGGTGGTGGCGCTGGTGGTGTGGCGGGTGCGGGACACCGCGCGGGCCACGCTCGGCGTGGAGGACCACGAGACGTACCTGCGCGAGTGCGTGGAGGCGGCCCTGGCGCGGATCCCGGTGGAGACGCCCGGCTCGGGTCGGGGCTCGGTCGAGGCGTCCGGGGAGGCGCTGACCCGGCGGGTCGCGCGGGACGCGGGCGCGATCGGCCTGGAGGTGTTCTCGGTGCAGCCGGTGTGCGTCGAGTACGCGCCCGAGGTCGCCGCCGCGATGCACCGCCGGCGGATCGCCGCGCTCGACGCCCAGCACCGGGCGTCGGTGCTGACCTCGGTGGTGGACTCGGTGGAGGACACGGTGACCAGGTTGACCACGCGGGGGCTCGTGGAGCTGGACGACTACGAGCGCAAGGCGCTGGTGAAGGACCTCACGGTGGCGTTCTGCGCGGGGCGCGGCGAGCAGTCGCCCTGACGGTCCCCCCGAACACGTCCCACGACGGTTCCACGAACACGTCCCCCGACGGTTCCCGAACACATCCCACGACGGTTCCACGAACACGTCCAAAGACGGTTTCCCGAACGCGTCCCGCGATTGGTATGGACATGTTCAAGTAGCCGCCATAACCTCAGACTTGGTCTAGACCTACCGTGCAGGCGTGCACGCCCAGCTCGCACAGCTCACTGAACTCCCCACGTTCTCCAGGAGCGGCAGCATGCGCAAAAAGACCAAGTGGTACGCCGCCGCGCTCGGGCTCACCACGGCGGGAGCCTTCGTGCTCACCGCCGGGGGCGCGAGCGGCCACGGCTACACCGACCTCCCCGTCAGCCGGCAGAAGCTCTGCCAGAACGGCACCGTCACCGGCTGCGGCGACATCCAGTGGGAGCCGCAGAGCGCCGAGGGTCCCAAGGGCTTCCCGGCGGCCGGCCCCGCCGACGGGCGGATCTGTTCCGCCGGGAACAGCCGCTTCGGCCAGCTCGACTCGCCCACGAAACCGGGCGGCGGCGCCTGGCCGACGACCCGGGTGACGGGTGGCCAGAACTACACGTTCCGATGGCAGTTCACGGCCATGCACGCCACCACCGACTTCCGGTACTACGTCACCAAGCAGGGCTGGAACCAGAACCACGCCCTCGCCCGCTCGGACCTCAACCTCACGCCGTTCTTCACGGTCCCCTACAACGGCCAGCGCCCGCCGTCCACGCTCTCCCACACCGGACGCCTGCCGTCCGGCCTGAGCGGTCACCATGTGATCCTCGCGGTGTGGACGGTCGCGGACACCGGCAACGCGTTCTACGCCTGCTCGGACGTCACGTTCTGAGTTCCCCGGGACGCCGGGAAGCTCGGCACTCCCCTTGAGGCGGAACACCGGTCGGCCGGGTAGGTGCCCTCGCCGCGGCCGGCCGGCCCTGTCCCATGCCGCCCGGACACGACGATGGCGGCTTGCGTTCGCGTTTCCGCGAGCACAAGCCGCCATCGTCATCGTGCGCCGCCAGGGACTCGAACCCCGGACCCGCTGATTAAGAGTCAGCTGCTCTAACCAACTGAGCTAGCGGCGCATGACTCCCGCCCTCCGCCTTCGGCGGCCGGCGACGGAGAAAATACTACCTGGTCCTCGGGGGTGGTTCCGACCGCCCGCGGGGGCGGGTCCGGCCGGGTCCTAGATCGCCAGTGACAGCAGGACCGGCGCCGCGTTCCGGTTCAGGGTGTCGGCGGCCTGGCGCAGCCGGTGGGCGTGTTCGACGGGCAGGGAGAGCGCCAGGCAGCCCGCGGTGGAGCCGGCGGTGATCGGGACGGCCGCGCAGACCGTGCCGACGGCGTACTCCTGGAGGTCGAGGTGGGGCACGGTGGGTGGCTGGGACTCCAGGCGGGAGAGCAGCAGCTTGTCGCTGGTGATGGTGCGCGAGGTGAGGCGGGCCATCTTGTGCCGGGAGAGGTGGTCGCGCCGGCCGTTGTGGTCGAGTTGGCCGAGGAGGCTCTTGCCGAGCGCGGTGGCGTGTGCGGAGGAGCGGAAGTCCACCCACTCGTTGACCGCGGGCGTGGCCGGGCTGTCGGCGTACTGGGTGATGGTGACCTCGCCGTCGACGTACCTGCTGATGTAGACGGCGGCGCCGACGGAGTCGCGCAGCCGGTCCAGGGTGTGCTGGAGCTTCTCGCGCAGGGCCTCCTCGCGGTGGTGCGCGGAGCCCAGGCGGGTCAGGGCGTCCCCCGTGACGTACGCCCCGTCGGTGATCTGCTCGACGTATCCCTCGCGGCGCAGCATCCGCAGGAGCGGGGTCAGTCGCTCCGTGCCGAGGCCGGTCCGGCGGGTGAGTTCGGCGTCGGTGACGCCGGTGGTGTGCCCGGCCACCGTCTCCAGGACGCGCAGGGCGTCCTGGGCCGAGTGGTTGGGCGTGGTCGGCTCGTGCTTCAGCGCCACGGTCTTCCCCCTGCGGTCGCTTTCTGGCCGTAGATCCGGACAGCGAATCACGTCCACGATAACGGCGAAGAAGGCGGGAGGGAGGGGTTGTCGGCGA
The DNA here is from genome assembly GCF_044455165.1 of Streptomyces sp. NPDC051315. NCBI lineage: Bacteria > Bacillati > Actinomycetota > Actinomycetes > Kitasatosporales > Streptomycetaceae > Streptomyces > Streptomyces sp. NPDC051315. The sequence goes on along the minus strand of NZ_JBITEN010000007.1, from coordinate 190,428 downwards.
GATTGTGGCGCCGCTCCGGCGCTCTCAGCAGCGCCTCTGACCCTATGGCATATGCCGCAAGCGTGAACCGACGCCGAGACCTGGGGTAATCGAGTGATCACGTGCCGTAGTCACAACACGGCGCTGAGAAATTCCCGGGTCCGTTCCTGCTCCGGCGAGCTGAAGATCTTCTCCGGCGGACCGGACTCGATCACCCGGCCGGAATCGAACATCAGGACCTGGTCCGAGATGTCCCGGGCGAAGTTCATCTCATGGGTCACACAGAGCATCGTGATGTCGGTGGAGCGGGCGATGTCCCTGAGGACGTCGAGGACGCCCGCGACCAGCTCGGGGTCGAGCGCCGAGGTCACCTCGTCGAGCAGCAGCACCTGCGGCCGCATCGCCAGGGCCCGCGCGATCGCCACCCGCTGCTGCTGGCCGCCGGAGAGCCGGGACGGCCTGGCGTCGCACTTGTCGGCGAGACCCACCAGGTCCAGCAGCTCGCGCGCCCGCTCCTCGGCCTCGTCCCTCGACAGGCCGAGCACGCTCACCGGCGCCTCGGTCACGTTTCTCAGGACGCTCATGTTCGGGAACAGGTTGAACTGCTGGAACACCATCCCGATCTTCTTGCGGACCTCGCGGACCTGCTTCTCCGGCGCCGGGAACAACTGCTGCCCGTCGACGGTGATCGTGCCCTCGTCGGGCTTGGTCAGGGTCATCAGCAGCCGCAGGATCGTGGTCTTGCCGGAGCCCGAGGGGCCGATGAGGGTGACGTGCCGGCCCGGCTCCACGCGGAAGTCCAGGTGGTCGAGGACGGTGTTGTCCCCGAACCGCTTGGTGACCTGCTCCAGGCGTATCAGCTCGGTGCTCTCGGAGCGGCGGTCGACGGGGTTCTTGCTGGTCTCAACGGACAAGGCGTCGCTCCAGGGTGCGCAGGAGGAGGGAGGCGAGGTAGGAGATGGCGATGAAGGCCACGCCGATGACGGTGACGGGCTCGGTGAACTGGAAGTGCTCCTGGGAGAAGAGCCGCGCCCGGCCCAGCAGCTCCAGGACGGTGATCGTCATCAGCATCGGCGTGTCCTTCAGCATCGCGATGACGTAGTTGCCGAGCGCCGGCACGACCCGGCGGACCGCCTGCGGCAGGATCACCGCACGCCAGGTCCGGGTCCTCGACAGGTTCAGCGCCGTCGCCGCCTCCCACTGGCCGGCGGGCACCGCCTCGATGCCGGCCCGGTAGACCTGCATCGTGTACGTCGAGTAGTGCAGGCCGATCGCGAGGACGCCGGTGGCCGTCGCGGACAGGGTCAGGCCCCACTCGGGCAGCACGTAGAAGAGGAAGAACAGCTGGACCAGCAGCGGGGTGTTCCGGACGAACTCGGTGACGGCCCCGACCGGCCACTGCACCCACCGGGTCGGCGTCCGCATCAGCAGCGCCCACACCAGCCCCAGCGTGAACGAGATCAGCGAGCCGAGGACCAACGCCTGCAGGGTGACCCCGAGCCCCTCCCGGAAGAGCGGCATGAAGTCGCCGACGGCACTCCAGTCCCAGTTCATCGGACACCTGCCTTCAGGTGGCGCTCGAGCCCTCGCATCACCCGCGTGAGCAGGAAGGCGATGACGAAGTAGATGAGCAGCACGTACGTGTAGATCTCGGCGCTCTCCTGGAGCGCCAGGCGCACCAGGTTGCCGCTGAAGGCGAGGTCGCCCATGCCCATGACCGACACCAGCGCCGTGCCCTTCAGCAGCTCGATGAGCAGGTTGGAGAAGGGCGGGATCATCTCCGGCACCGCCTGCGGCAGCAGGATCTTGCGCATCCGCTGGGCGGGGGTGAAGCCGAGCGCGATGCCGCCCTCCTTCTGCGCGGGGTCGACGGAGCCGAGCGCGCCGCGCACGATCTCCGACCCGTACGCGCCGTAGGTCAGGCCGAGGGCGAGCGTGCCCGCCCACATCGGCACCAGCTGCCAGCCGAAGGCGAGCGGCAGCACGAAGAAGACCCAGAAGATCATGACGAGGGCCGAGGTGCCGCGGAACACCTCGGTGTAGAAGCCCGCGAGGAAGCGGACGATCCACAGCCGGTGGGTGCGCGCGATCCCGACGGTGAAGGAGACGGCCGCCCCCAGCAGGGCGCTGAACACCAGCAGTTGGAGGGTCGTCCAGACCCCCTTGAGGACCAGGTCCCAGAGTCCCGAGGTCATCCGCCGCAGAGCTCCTTCGCCGTCAGGTCGGTCATCTCGGCCTCGGTGAACCCGAAGGGCTTCAGGATCCGGAAGAGCTCGCCGCTCTTCTTCAGCTTGTGCAGTTCGACGTTGAAGGCGTCCCGCAACGCGGTCTCCGTCGGCCGGAACGCGAACGCGCCCCCGTCCACGTGCGGTGTGCCGTCGACGAGCGGGGCGAACGGCTTGGTCGCCTCCGCCTTGGCCGACTTCTTCACCACCTCGCGGGCGGTGAGCGCCGTCCCCGCGAACACGTCGACCCGGCCCGCCTCGACGGCGTTCAGGCCGGCGACCTGGTCCGGCACGATCAGGATGTCGCTCTCCTCGTAGCCCGCCTCGACGGCGTACTGGATCTCGGCGTACCCGGTGCCGGTCGCGAAACGCGCCTTCTTCTTCACGGCGTCCTGGTAATTGTGAAGATCCTTGGGATTTCCCTTCCGGACGATGAAGGAATCCAGCATCTGGTAGTCGGGGTCGGCGAATATCACCTGCGCGCAGCGCTCGGGATTGACGTACATCCCGGCCGCCACGACGTCGAACTGCTGGGAATTCAGCCCCGGAATGAGCGACCCGAACTCGGTGGGCACCGGCTGCACCTCGTCGACTCCGAGCCGCTTGAATATGACTCTCGCCAACTCGGGTGCCTCACCGGTGAGCCGGCCGTCCTTGTCGATGTATCCGAACGGAATCTCACCGGCGATTCCGAGACGTACGACACCCTGCGCGCGGAGCCGGTCGAGCAGGTCGCCGCCGGGTGCGGAGGACGCCGTGGCCACGCGTGCGCAGCCGGTCGCGCCCAGTGCGCCGAGCGCCGCCACCCCCGCGAGCAGCGACCGGCGTGTGGGTTTCGCGATGCGTGCGTTCTGTCTGACGTGCCTGTTCGGTGGAGCCATGGCGGCGCAGCTACCCGGCACCATCCGGGTTATGCACCATGGAGGGCATGGCTGACCGCTACATCGACGTATCGCTGGTCACAGGGGGAATCAACTGCACGGCAAAACTGCTGGAAGACCGGGCTCCGGTCACCTGCGCCGCCGTCTGGAACTCCCTTCCGCTCACCGGTGACGTCTATCACGCGAAGTACGCCCGCAACGAGATCTACGCCCTTTTCCCGCCGTTCGCGGAATCGTAACCACCCCTGGAAAACCCGACAGTTACACCGATCCCCGGAGATCTCTGCTATTTCTCCTTCTTTGGAGCCGAGTTGGGCACCCGCGCCCACGGCTACGACCGCGAGGTCCGCGCCGGCACCACGGTCGTGGACCTGGCCCTGTTCTACGAGCGCAGCAACCTGCTCCTCGACGGGGACGTCGGCTGGGTCCCCGGCATCGTCTGGGGACAGGTCGTCGAGGGCCTGGAGGCGATGGCCGAGGCCTGCAACGACCTGTGGCGGACGGGAGCGGCGGGGGAGACGCTCAGCTTCCGGAGGAGGTGAGCCGGGGTCACCGGCCCCGGGCCTGCGGCGCGGAGGCGATCCCGGACGCGTACAGCGCGTGCGCCGCCCGCAGCACGAGGTCGTCACGGTGCCGGGCGGCCACGATCTGCAGTCCCACCGGCAGTCCGTCGCCGTCCGTCCCCACCGGGACGGTGGCCGCGGGCTGCTGGGTGAGGTTGAAGGGGTAGGTGAACGGCGTCCAGCCCGTCCACCGCCGGTGTCCCGAGCCCCTCGGCACCTCCGCCCCCGTCTCGAACGCCGTGATCGGCAGGGTCGGGGTGAGCAGCAGGTCGTGGGTGTCGTGGAAGCGGCCCATACGGCGGCCGAGTTCCATGCGGACGTCCACCGCGGCCAGGTAGTCGAGCGCGCTGAAGCGGGCGCCCTCGGCGCTGATCTCCCGCAGCCCGGGGTCGAGCGACTCCTTCGGCAGCCGCCGGGTCACCTGGGCCGCCCCGGCGAACCACAGGGTGTGGAAGGCGTCCACCGGGTCGGTGATGTCGGGGTCGGCCTCCTCGACGTACGCGCCGAGACCGGCCAGCCGCTCCACGGCCCGCCGTACCGCCGCCGCGACCGCCGGGCGCACCGCGACCTGGCCGCCAAGGGACGGCGAGTACGCCACCCGCAGCCCCCGCACGCCCCCGCCCAGCGCCGCCGTGAAGGACCCGCCGACCGGTCCCAGCGCCGACCAGTCGCGCGAGTCGGGCACGCCGATCACGTCGAGGAGCAGGGCCGCGTCCGCCGCGTCCCGGGTCATCGGGCCGACGTGCGCGAGCGTCCCGAAGGCGCTGGCCGGGTAGAGCGGGACACGGCCGTAGGTGGGTTTCAGGCCGAAGACGCCGCAGAACGCGGCCGGGATGCGGACGCTGCCCCCGCCGTCCGTGCCCAGCGACAGCGGGCCCGCTCCGAGGGCCACGGCCGCCGCGCTGCCGCCGCTGGAGCCGCCCGCGGTGCGGGACGGGTCGTGCGGGTTGCGGGTGACGCCGGTGAGAGGGGAGTCGGTGACGGCCTTCCAGCCGTACTCGGGCGTCGTCGTCTTGCCGAGGAAGACCGCGCCCGCCTCCCGCAGCCGGGCCACGGACGGGGCGTCCTCGTCCCAACGCCCCGCGGGGTCCACCGTCTTCGAGCCGCGCAGGGTCGGGTGCCCCCGCAGGAGCAGGATGTCCTTGACCGTCACGGGCACCCCGTCCAGCGGTCCGGACGGTTCCCCGCGCCGCCACCGTTCCTGCGCGGCGCGCGCCTGCGCGAGGGCCTCGTCCGGGAAGAGCCGGACGAACGCGTTCACCTCCGGCCGGCTGCTCCGCTCGGCCCGCTCCAGGGCGGCCCGGGCCACCTCCACCGGGCCGAACTCGCCCGTGCGGTAGCCGTCGAGGAGCCGGCCCGCGGTCATGGTGGTGAGGTCCGTCATGCACCCTCCAGGGAGGTCAGTGGCCGGGCACGTACCCGCGCTGTTTGTCGACCACGTTCCGCAGCGGCCGGCCCGCCGCCCACCGCTCGAACAGCTCCACGAACTGCGTGCCGAGTTCGTCCCGCCAGCCGACCGTGTCGCCGCTCATGTGCGGGGACACGAGCAGCCCCGGCACCCGCCACAGCGGGCTGTCCGAGGGGAGGGGCTCGGTCGCGAGGACGTCCAGCGCGGCACCGCCGATCCACCGTCGCTCCAGTGCCTGGACGAGCGCGTCCTCGACGACGAGCCCGCCCCGGCCGACGTTCACGAACCGGGCGGAGGGCTGCATCACGCCGAAGCGGCGCAGGTCGAACATGCCGTGCGTCTGCTCGGTGAGCGGGGCCGCCGCGATCACCCAGTCGGCGCGGGCGAGGAGACGGTCCAGGTCCTGCGGTCCGTGGATGCCGGTGCGCGGGACGCGGCCGACGACCGCCGTGGTCACGCCCAGCGCCTTCAGGGTGCGGGCGATCGCCCGGCCGATCGGCCCCGAGCCGACGACCACGGCGTGCGTGCCCGCGACCCGCAGGCTCTCCCGGTGCCGCCACTCGCGCCGTTGCTGGAGCTCCCAGGTCTGCGGCAGGTCCTTCGCCATCGCCAGCACCAGCGCGGCCACGTACTCGGCGATCGGCTCGTCGAAGACACCGCGCGCGTTCGTCACCACCGTGTCCGACGCGACCAGCTCCGGACACATCAGATGGTCCACGCCGGCGCTCGCCGTGTGCACCCAGCGCGGCCTCGGCCCCTCGCCCGGCCAGGCGGCCCGTACCGCGCACGAGGTGAAGTCCCACACCAGCAGCACGTCCGCCTCCGGCAGCCGCGCCGCGAGGCCGTCCTCGCCGGTGTGCACCACCCGGGCCCGCCCGGTGAGCCGGCCCAGCCGGGGCGGCGGGTCGGCGTCGAGAACGAGGAGCGTGGGGACGGCGGACATCCGAATGCCCCTTCCTCGGGCGGTGACCAAGGGCCTGACGTGCACGGATTGACCACGTTCGCACCCGAACCCACCGTCGTCAACACGGCCGTCGACACGGTCCGTTGCCGCATCCTGTCTCACGGTGAGGGCGGTGCCCGCCATGGACGTCACCCTTCTCGGCGGCCCCGCGCCCAGCGCGGTCTCGGCGTCGTCGCCCCCTTCGGCTTCGCGCTCGACCGCGAGCTGTGGCGCTGGACGCCCGACGACGTCTCCCTCCACCTCACGCGCACCCCGTATGCACCCGTCGAGGTCGGTCTGGACCTCGCCCGCCGGTTCAGCGAGCACAAGACGCTCGGCGACGCCGTCCGCACCCTGATCGCCGTCGCCCCCGAGGCCGTCGCCTACGCCTGCGCCTCCGGCAGCTTCGTCGGCGGGCCCGCCGGGGAGCGCGCGATGGGCGAGGCGATGACCCGGGCCGGCGCGATGCCGTCCGTGACCACGTCCGGCGCCCTCCTGGAGGCGCTGGCGGAGCTCGGCGTCCAGCGGGTGGCTCTGGTGACCCCGTACACCGAGTCGGTGACCCGGGCCCTCGAGGAGTACGTCGGGCAGGCGGGCGTCACGGTGACCGGGTGCGCGTTCATGGGCCGGCACATCTGGAAGGTGACGTACCGGGACGTGGCCGTGATGACCCGGCGGGCGGCGCGCCCCGAGGCCGCCGACGCGCTGTTCATCTCCTGCACCAACCTCCCGACGTACGACGTCATCCCCCAACTGGAGGCGGAATTACGCATACCGGTGATCTCGGCCAACCAGGTGACGATGTGGGCGGCGCTGCGCCGAATGGGTACCCGAGCCGTGGGGCCGTACCGGGCTCCGCTGGACGAGGGGGCGCGGCAGCGGCCTCCCGTACTGCCCGAAGAACAGCAGGAAGGCTGGACATGACCGCACTCGGATTCCTCTACCCGGGCCACTCGGCCGAGGACGACTACCCGCGCATCGAGCAGCTCCTGGGCAGTGACATCCGGGTGGACCTGGTCCACACGGACATCGGCGAGGACGCGCACCACGTGGACGCGCTGCGGCAGATCGGCGCGCCCGAGCGGCTCACGGCGGGCGTCGAGCAACTGCGGCTGTCCGGCGCGGAGGCGATCGTGTGGGCCTGCACCAGCGGCGGCTTCGTGCACGGCTGGGAGGGCGCCCAGGAACAGGTGCGCACCCTGGCCCGGGCCGCCGGGATGCCGGCCTCCTCGACCTCCTTCGCCTTCGTGCACGCGGCCCAGGAGATCGGCGCGCGCCGGGTCGCCGTCGGCGCCACCTACCCCGACGACGTGGCGGAGCTCTTCGCGCGATTCCTGCGGGCCGGCGGCCTGGAGGTGACCGGCGTGCACAGCTCCGGGATCGTCACGGCCGCCGAGGTCGGCACCTGGGGCGAGGCCGAGGTCTTCGCACTGGCCCGCGCGGCCGACGAGCCCGGCGCGCAGGCGGTCCTGCTGCCCGACACCGCCCTGCACACGGCCGCCCACCTGGCAGACCTGGAGAAGGAGCTGGGCAAGCCGGTCCTCACCGCCAACCAGGTCACGGTCTGGGAGGCCCTGCGCCTGACGGACAGGCGGGTGAACGCCCCCGGACTCGGATCACTGTTCACGCGGGAGCCGCTCGTGCAGGTGTGACCCGGCGCCTGCGCGGCCCGGCACCTGCCCAACCCGTTTCCCGCGTGGCCGGTTCCTGCGCGGCCCGGCCCGGGGGTGCCTCCGCCCGCCCGTGCCGCGGCCCCGACGCAGGCCGCGCCGGCGGGAATAAACGGGGACTGCCTCCTGTTAGCGGCTGGAGGACACCGCACGCCGAGACCAGGAGGAACCCGTGGCGGCAGACGAGACGGCGGCAGGCGAGCAGACGGCGGGTGAGAAGCCGTCGGCCGGGACGGCGGCCGACGAGATCCGGGGTGTGGTGCGCGGCACCGCCCCCGTCCCCCTCTCCGTACTGGACCTGGTCACCGTCGGGTCCGGCCGCACCGCCACCGACGCCCTGCGCACCAGCGTCGACCTCGCCCGGCTCACCGAGGCGCGCGGCTTCCACCGGTACTGGGTCGCCGAGCACCACTCCATGCCGGGCGTCGCCTCCTCCTCGCCCGCGGTGATCCTGGCCCACCTCGCGGCCCACACCGACCGCATCCGGCTCGGCTCGGGCGGCGTCATGCTGCCCAACCACGCACCGCTGGTGATCGCCGAGCAGTTCGGCACCCTGGAGGCCCTCGCCCCGGGCCGCGTCGACCTCGGCCTCGGCCGCGCCCCCGGCACCGACGGCGCCACCGCCGCCGCCCTGCGCCGCACCGACCGGCTGAACGAGGGCGCCGACGACTTCCCCGAGCAGCTCGCCGAGCTGACCCGCTTCCTCGACGACGACTTCCCCGACGGCCACCCCTACCGCCGTATCCACGCCGTGCCCGGCCCCGTCCAGGCCACCTCCCCCGGAGGGGTCCAGTCCCGGCACCGCCCGCCGGTCTGGCTGCTGGGCTCCTCCGGGTTCAGCGCCCGCCTGGCGGCCGTGCTCGGCCTGCCGTTCGCCTTCGCGCACCACTTCTCCGCGCAGAACACGATCCCCGCGCTCGACCTGTACCGCGAGCACTTCCGGCCGTCCGAGGTCCTCGACGAGCCGTACGCCCTCATCGGCGTCTCCGTGCTCGCCGCCGACGACGAGCGCGAGGCCCGCCGCCAGGTCCTGGCCACTGGTCTGAACATGGTCCGCCTGCGTACCGGCCGGCCCGGCCTGTTCCCCTCCCCCGAGGAGGCCGAGGCGCACGCGTCCAGCTCGCTGGAGAAGGAGTTCGTCGAGTCCTGGACCGCGAACATCATCCACGGCACGGCCGACGAGGTCCGCTCCGGGCTCGACGACCTCCACAAGCGCACCGGTGCCGACGAGTTGATGCTCACCAGCCACGCCCACCGCGGCGAGCTGCGCCTGCGCTCCTACGAACTCGTCGCGGACGCCTACGGGTTGCCGACCGCGTAGGACGCGGTTTCCAGCAGCTCGGAGATACGATCCGGCGTCACCGGGCGGGAGTACAGCCAGCCCTGCCCGGTGTCGCAGCCGATGCTTCTCAGCCGGGTGGCCTGCGCGGCGGTCTCCACGCACTCGGCGGTGACGGTCAGCCCGAGCCGGTGCGCGAGGTCGATCATCGCCTCGACGACGACCTGGTCGGCCGGGTTCGGCGGCGCCCCCGCTCCCTCGTACTGGAAGCCGCGCACGAACGAACCGTCCAGTTTCAGCACCGACACCGGCAGCCGGCTCAGGTACGCGAGGTTGGAGTAGCCGGTGCCGAAGTCGTCGATGGCGATGTTCACGCCCATGTCGCTGAGCGCCTGCAGGGCCTGCAGCGGCCGTCCGGCCGAGCCCATCACCGCGGACTCCGTCAGCTCCAGCTGGAGCAGATGCGGGTCCAGCCCGGTCTCGGTGAGGATCTCCGCCACGTCCGACACCAGGTCGGAGTCCCACACCTGACGGACCGCCACGTTGACGCTGACGAACAGCGGCGGCTCGTCGGGCCGTTCCAGCTGCCAGCGGCGGGCCTGCCGGCAGGCGGTGGCCAGCACCCAGCGGCCGAGCGGCACGATCGAGCCGTCCTCCTCGGCCAGGGCGACGAACCGATTCGGCGGCAACAGCCCGAACCGCGGGTGGTCCCAGCGCACCAGCGCCTCCACCCCGCGCAGCCGCCCGTCCGCCATGCCGACCAGCGGCTGGTACTCCAGACGGAACTCGCCCCGCTCGATGGCGGGGCGCAGCGTGGAGGCCAGGGCCTGGCGGGTCATCAGATGGGCGTTGCGCTCCGGGTCGAACAGTGTCCAGCGGTCCTTGCCGTCCACCTTCGCCCAGTACAGCGTGGTGTCGGCGGCCTGCATGAGACCGGTGGCGGTGGTGCCCGCCGCGAGCCGTTCGACGACCCCGATCGACGCGGAGACGTTCAGCCGCTGCCCGGACAGGTCGAACGGCGCCTGGAGCGCCTTGAGCACGGACTCGGCGAGGTCCGCGAGCTGCTCGGTGCCGGTGGAGTCCTCCACCAGCAGCGCGAACTCGTCTCCGCCGAGCCGCGCGACGAGCGGCACGCTCGGCCGGGTCCGTCCGGCCTCCTGCGCGCACTCCGTCAGCCGCTCGGCCACGGCGGCCAGCAACCGGTCGCCGACCCGGTGGCCGAGGGTGTCGTTGACCGCCTTGAACCCGTCGATGTCCAGGTAGCACAGCCCGATCCGGCCGGTCCCGCTCTCCTCGTACGACTCCGCCTCCAGGGCGGCCGACACCCGTTCGAAGAACAGCGTGCGGTTGGGCAGCCGGGTCACCGGGTCGTGCATCTGGAGGTGGCGCAGCCGCGCCTGGAGGTCGCGGTGGGCGCTGATGTCGGCGACGGACAGCAGGACGCCGGACGCCTCGCCGTCCAGGGGCGCCACGGTGACCTGCGCCCACAGTGAGCGGCCGTCGGGCTGCTTCAGCCGCCGGGTGCAGCGCAGTCTGGCCTGACGACCGCGGAGCACCTCGCGGTAGGCGTGCCAGGTGCGGGCGTCGGAGGCCAGGTCCAGCAGGTCGGCGGCCACCCGCCCGACGAGGGCCCCGGGTCCGCCGCCGAGCAGCGAGCCGAGCGCCGCGTTGGCGTCGGTGACCTGGCCCTCGCGGTCGACGACCGCCATGGCGAGGGGCGCGGACGTGAAGACGGAACGGTAGGCGGGCGCACCGCCGTCGAGGTCTTCCCAGCCTTTCGTGCCGTCCCCGCCTTCCGTGCCCGCCGAGACTTCCGTGCCTGCCGTGGCCTCCCCACGAGGAGATGCCTCGATGTCACTGTCTGTGACGGCCGACCGGTCGAGGTCTGCCGCGGGCGTCGGCCCTTCGGACGTTCCGCTCACCGCTCGCTCCCGCAGTGCACTCGATCTCTGTCCGCGCAGGAAAGTGTGCCGATCATAGATGCTGGCCCCGGACTTGCGCAGCCACTGCCCAGTGTCCCGGAACACCCCCCGCTTCTGACAGATCGTTTCTGCCCCCAGGTGGGCCGGTTCCGCGACCGGGCGACCACGTGTGACGTTCCGTGAGGATTCCGGGGGTGTCGGCGCTGATGCCCACTTTTCTCCCTTCACTCATCTGGTGCATATAAACAGGGCGTACTACAACAAATCACCACAGGCTGGGTGCGGTGTCCCGTTGAACCGTTCCCGGAGGTCCCTGTGCCGCGACAGCTCTCGCGCCCCCGACTGCGCAGCACCGCGGCCGTGTTCACCACCCTCTCGGCGCTCGCCGCGACCTCTCTCATCACCGGTCCCTCGGTCGCCGAGCCCCTCGCGGTGCTCCCCTGCGCCCTCAAGCGCACCGAGGCCCACCACTCGGAAGGCCTGGACACCTGGAACGCCGCCTATCCGCAGCCCCACCGGAACCTCGACGCGGTGATGGTCTTCCTGTCCTTCCCGGACTGGGCCCCGATGAGCTCGCCGGCCGAACTGGCCGCCGACCACTTCCCGGCCACCAGTGACTACTTCCACCAGGCCTCCTACGGCAGGTTCACCCTGACCGCGCACCCGCTGCCGCGGTGGATCCGCATGCCGAAGCCGTCCACCGCGTACGCCATACGGCGTGACTGGAATAGCGAGCGCCGCGCCGCCTACCTGCGCGACGCGCTCGCCGCCGCCGACGGCCAGGTCGACTTCTCCCGCTACGACGTCGTCTACTTCGTCGCCGACCCGGACGCCCCGGGCGTGGACTCCGACGCCACCAAGGTCGTCAACATGGACCACCCGCTGCGGGCCGACGGCACCGAGATCCGCCGGATCGTCACGGTCTTCGAACAGCACCCGCCGGACCGGCTGGTTCTCGCCCACGAGACGGGCCATGTCTTCGACCTGCCCGACCTCTACCGCCGCCCGGTGGACGGCAAGGGCGACTGGGACACGCACGTCGGCGACTGGGACCTGATGGGCAGCCAGTTCGGACTGGCGCCCGACCTCTTCGGCTGGCACAAGTGGAAACTCGGCTGGCTGAAGCCGCACCAGGTGGCGTGCGTACCCACCGGTGCGGCGACCCGGATCACGCTGGAGCCCCTGAGCGCCGGACCGGGCGTCGCGGTCACGGGAGCCTTCGGCGCGCCGGCCTTCGGACTCGGCAACGGCACCAAACTCGCGGTCGTCCGCACCGGCACCGGCAGCGCCCTCGCCTTCGAGGCGCGCGGCCCGATCGGCAACGATCACTCCGCCTGCCGCTCCGGGATCCTCGTCTACCGCGTCCAGAGCGGTGCGGAGTCCGGCCGGGGTCCGGTCGAGGTGATCGACGCCCATCCCCGCACCGAGGCCTGCTGGCAGGACTCCGTCTACCCGCCCCTCGCGGACGCCCCGGTCGCCCTCGGCGAAAGCTTCACGGTGCCGGGGGAGGACGTGCGGGTGGACGTGGAGGGGCGGACGGTGGCGGGGTCGTGGGTCGTGAGGATCACCGCCGCTTAGTCCTCGCGGGGGTGAGGCGCGCGCCCCCGCGGCCGCGCGTCGGCGCACGCGGGTCGGCGTGCGCGTGTCGGGTCGCAGGCGTGTCGGCGTACGCGTCGCGGCGTACGCGAAAGGCCCCCCGCTCGCGCGAGGGGCCTTTTCGTGTCGTGCGCCGCCAGGGACTCGAACCCCGGACCCGCTGATTAAGAGTCAGCTGCTCTAACCAACTGAGCTAGCGGCGCCTGCTGACGTCGTAGACCTTAGCACCCTGGTCGGCGGGGTGAGAAATCGATATCCGCACGGCCACCCGGGCGGCCCGGACGGCTGCCCAGAGCAGGATCTCGGGGCCCGGCAGCCATGGGTGGCGGGTGTCGGGGGCGACCATCCACCGGGTGGCGGCGTCCTGCGGGGAGGTGAGCGGGGGCGGCACGGTCACCGCGTCGCCGGTGCCGTGGCACAGCAGCGGCGGGACGGTGCCGGTACGGCCGTCCGGGCGGCCGTCGGCGCTCCACTCCTCCCACTCCAGCAGCGAGGGAAGCCGCTGCGCCGTCCCCGGCGCGGCGAACAGCAGCGTCCGCCCGCGGAACGCGGCCACCGGCCCGGAACCCGGCCCCTCGCCCCACAGCCGGTCCAGCATCAGCCGCCCGAACATCGCGGGCGCGCTCACCACGTCGAAGACGGAACCGCAGGACAGGACGACCGGGGCGTGCGGCCGCTCCTCCCAGAGGGCGAGCGTGCTGCGGGGGTACGTGCCGGCGGAGGCCAGCCAGGCGGCGCCGTCCGGGGTGACTCCGGCGGCGTGATCGGTGAGGTGGGCGTCCCATGCGCGGCTCATGACATCCATGTCTACCGCGCGTGAGCGGGTGATTCCCCTGTGTTGCGGGAAACGGGGACAGGAGGGGGCCGGAGGGAGTATCTTGCCCGCCTGGCATATGCCGGAACGTTACGGAGAGTGGGCACCGCGGGATGTCACGGGGCTCGGTGGGGTGTCACGGGCGGGGTCGGTGTCTGTGGGCGCCGTGGGTTACACGGGGTCGACGTGCCCGCGCCCGTCGATGTCACCGCGCAGCAGGTCCTGCCCGAACTCGACCATCTTCTTCGCGTAGTCCTCGGTCCACTCGGCCTGCTCGGCGATGGCGGCGGGCGTCAGCCGGTCGAACCGGCGCGGGTCGGCGAGCTGGGCCGCCGCCATCGCCTGGAACTCCACCGCCCGGTCGGCCGCCGCGCGAAACGCCTGCGTCAGCTCCGTGGCGCGCGCCAGCAGCGCCTGCGGGTCGTCGATCGACTCCAGATCGAAGAAGTGCTCCGGATCGCCGGCGGCCTCCGCGGGCTCGAAGAGCAGGGGCGCGGGGCGTAGCCGCGGTTCGTTCCGACGCGGCGTGGGCTCCGCCATGTCTTCTCCTCCTCGTACGGTCGTGATGGCACCACTGGTGAGCGGACCACCCTCCATTGTCCTCCGACGACGCAAGGGGCGGGGAGCCCGTGCACAAGCTCCGGCCCCCCTCCTCAAGGCTTCCGCCCCTCGTGATGTTCCCCGAGCCGCGCCGGCACCGAACAGGGCACGGTCACGGCCGCCGGCTCATCCGGTGTTCCGCCAGGTGGGCGAGGACCGCGTGGTGCGCCTCCGCAGTCCGGGCTGCGCTGGTCGGCCGCCTCCGGCGGCGTGGCCGGACTCCGTCCGGCGGGGGCGGAGTGCCGCCTGCCGGCGTGGCGTGGGTACCGGGTTCGGTCACGGCCGCCAGCTCACCCGGTGTTCCGCCAGGTGGGCGAGGACGGCGTGGTTCGCCTCCCAGCCGTCCGGGAACTTCACGAGTGTCCCCAGCTGCACCGGCTCGGTCGACGGATAGTCGTCCAGCAGGTCGCCCACTCCCGCGCGGCACACGACGACGCAGGCGTGCCGGTGGCGGGAGGCGAGGACGCAGAGGCGGCCCGTCTCCAGGTGGAAGGCGGTGGCGTCGGGACGGCCGGAGAGGGGGTGGAGGATGACGGTGACGTCGTACTCCCGGCCCTGGAGCCGGTTCGCCGTGTCCACGGTGACGTCCGCGACGCCCAGGCCGGCGAGGGCCGCGCGGATCGCCGCCGCCTGGTCGCGGTGGGCCGTGCCGACGGCGATCCGATCGGCGGTCAGGGGGGCGGGGGCGGAGGAGCGTTCCGAAGTGGCCGCTCCGCCTCGGTCCAGCATGCGGCGGACGACCGTCGCGACCGCCCGTACCGCCTCCGGGTCGGTGCGGGGCGTGTGCCGGGCGGGCAGCTCCAGCAGGCCCCAGCCCGACTCCGCCGCCTCGTCGATCACCCGGTCGGGACCGGAGCCGTCCGACGGCACGGCGAAGGCCAGCCGGCGGTCGCCGTGGTCCGTGCCGCTGCGGAACGGGGTGTACGGGTAGAAGGCGTCCGAGACCAGGGGCGCCGCCGACGCCGGCAGCCGCCACGACACCGGCAGCCGGTGCTGCGGCAGGCCCGGGTTGTGCGCCAGCAGCGTGGACACCGCCGAGACCGACGGGTCGTACGACAGGCCCGCCCACTGCTCGCTGCCCACGATCGCGAAGGGGTCCAGCTGCCCCGGGTCGCCCACGAACAGCGCCCGCTCGAACAGCCCGGCCACGGCCAGCAGACCGTCCGAGCGCATCTGGTACGCCTCGTCCACGATCGCGTGCCGCCACGGCTCGTCGACCTTCACATGCGCCCACTTCGCCGCCGTGGAGATGACGACGGGCAGCCCGGTCAGGTCGCCCGCCTTCGCCGACTTCCGTACGTTCGGCAGGTCGTCCAGCGCCTTGTCGTACGCGTCGGTGTCGCTGCTGTGCAGGCGGCCCACCGGCAGCTCGGGGCTCTTCTCGGCGAGCCGCAGGACCAGGTCGTCGACCTGGGCGTTGGTCTGCGCGACCACCATCAGCGGGCGCCCCGCGTCGGCC
The DNA here is from genome assembly GCF_044455165.1 of Streptomyces sp. NPDC051315. Lineage (NCBI taxonomy): Bacteria > Bacillati > Actinomycetota > Actinomycetes > Kitasatosporales > Streptomycetaceae > Streptomyces > Streptomyces sp. NPDC051315. The sequence continues at coordinate 175,089 of NZ_JBITEN010000007.1, read as the reverse complement.
AGTTCCAGCGCCGCGCGGACGACCAGCGTGGACTTGCCGGCGCCGGGCGGGGAGTCGACGACCACACCGCGCGCGGCACCGTGCAGCGTGTCGTGGAGGATCGCGTCGGTGGCGCGGGTGGCGGCCGTACCGGGGTCGAAGGCGGCCTCGGTGGTCACAGGGTGTCCTCCTCGGTGAGGGGGTCGGCGGCTTCCAGGACCGGCTCCCCGGGCGGCCCGCCGTGCGTCCACGGCGTCTCCTCCGGGTCGGGCAGCTTCGCGCCGCCGCGCTGCTCGTGTTCGAAGAGGGTGAAGCACAGCCGGTCGCCCTTCTCCGGCACCGACCCCTCCTCGGGCTCCTTGCCGCGGCCCATCCTGTCGACGATCCGCAGCACCAGCAGGCCCTCGTCCTCCTGGCCGACGTACTCCGCCGCCTGCGGCCTGCCGCCCAGCGACCGGAACACCTTCGCCCGCTCCCCGAGGTGCGGCCGGTCCTCCGTACGCACCGTGACCAGCGGGCGCGGACTCGGCCGCCTGCCCTCGCTGTACGCCATGACGACGTCCACGACCTCGCCCGCGAACGCCTCCCCGGCCAGCCGCCGCCCCGCCATCACCAGCGGGTCGTCGAGGGCCTCCTGCGCCTCCAGGCGGGCCTGCTCGCGCTCGCGCGTGGCGAGCTTGTTGGCCGCGGTGACCGCGTCGTCGCGGCGCGGCTGCGGGGGCTCGCCCGCCACGACACGGTCGCGGTGGCCGGTGAACGACCAGCGGTCGCGCGTCCACCGCTCCTCGACATGCGCCCCCTCCGGCAGCGTCCGCAGCAGGTCCAGCCCGCGCCACACCGCCTCCCAGGTGGGCAGCGTCCGACTCCGCACCAGCTCGCGGATCCGCTGCTCGGCGGCGGTCAGCTCCCCCAGCCGGTCGTCGGCCTGCAGCCCGTCCTCGGCGGCGGCCAGGGCGGTACGCGCGCGGTCGTAGCGCTCGATGGCGGGGGCGAGCAGCTTGTTGTCGAACGCCGGGTCGGTCGCCGGACCGGCCGGCGGGCACAGCAGCTGTCCCTCCGCGTCGCGCGCCAGCTCGGCCTGAAGGGCGGCATCGGCGCCCGTCCGCCCCTCGGGCGGGTCGATCCAGGCGAGCAGCGCCCCCAGATGCTGGTCCTCCAGGCTGGACTGCCCGGTCGCCCAGTGCCGGCCCAGCACCTCCGTCAGCGCCAGCAGCAGCGACGAGCCGGGCACCCGGGCCCGCTCCCCGAAGTGCGTCAGCCACCGCCCGAGCAGCGGCACGCGCGGCGGCGCCGGATACGGCGTCTCCGGGTCCTGCTCCGCCGTACGCCGAAAGCGCATGGAGCGGCCCAGCAGGCGGACGAAGTCGACGCCCGCGCGGCTGGGTACGACCAGCTGGGGCGCGTCGGCGCACAGCTCGACCTCGACCTTGACGCGCTTGCCGGTCCCCGGGTCGGTCTCACTGCGCTCGGCGGCCTCGACGACGCCGGCATAGGAGTCGATGTACGGCAGGACGACGTCGGCCAGTTCCGCCAGGAACGCGAACCTCAGGTCGCGGTCGCGCGGCTGCGGGACGACCAGCAGACGGGGCGCGTCCCGGTCGGTGCCGACCAGCGCGCCCAGCGGGGCGCCGGCCTCACCGGCGGTGGTCAGCGGCACGAACACCAGGGGCCGCTCGGCCAGGTGCCGGTGCCGGACGGTGGCAGCGGGCTGGGCCCGGCCGGTGGTGACGGCCTCGAGGCGGGCGAGGGTGGCGATCAGCGACACATCGCCCCCAGCGCCTCGCTCCGCAGCTGTGCCGCCCGGCGCAGGGCCGCCACCGCCGGGTCGTCGGGATCTCCGGCCTCCCCGCGCGCGGCCGCCAGCACGTCCTCGACGGTCGTCAGCCCGCCCAGCTCGGCGCGGACCGGGCGGCCCAGCGTGGTCACCGCGCCGGCCGCGCGGGAACGGTCCCGGCAGTGGAACGCCAGCTCGCACGCGGCCAGGCACTCCGGCGCGTACGTCGCCGGGACCGACTCGACGGCCGCGGTGAGCTGCTCGGGGGGCAGCTCGGGGGAGAAGCACGTGCCGTCCGGGAGGGCGTCGGCGATGTCCTGGATGCGGGTGAGCCGGGCGAGCTGGCGGCTGGTGACCGCGCGCTGCTTGCGGACGTCCACGGCGGACGCGGTGGGCAGGTTGGAGAAGTCCTTGGGGCAGACCAGCAGGACGCGGTGGCGCACCTCCGGGGCGGGGTCGAGGCGGGCGGCGATCTCCTCGAGCGCCAGCACGTACACCGCGGCCTGGCGGGCGGCCGCGCCGACCTTCGCCGGATCCGCCGCGCCGTCCAGCATGGGGAACGACTTGATCTCCACCACCGTCCAGCTGCCGTCCGGATGGACCACGACCGCGTCCGGCTCCAGGAACGCGGCGGAGCCGGCGACGTCGAGCGCGAGCATCGGATGGTCGAGCAGCGTCCAGGCGCCGGACGCCTCGGTGGCCTCGCGCAGCGTCAGCGCCGTCCGCGCGGTGCGGCCCTCGGGGCCGATCGCCGACAGGTCGGGGACGCTCGCCCCGGCGGGCGGTACGGCGCGCGGGTCCAGCTTCTCGTGCACGAGACGCAGCAGCTCCGCGCCGCCGTCCGCCTTCACCTTGGCCTCGAACGCGTTCCCGCGTGTGAGGGCGAACTGCGACTGCCCGAAGGCCGACGGCGAGCCGAGCGCGCCCGCCAGCGCCGCCTTGTCCACCCCGGCGCCGTCGAGGATCGCGCGCCGTCTGCAGCCCGGGTTCGCGGCGAGCGCCGCGAGGGCCCGGGCGTCCAGCGCCTTGGCGGGTACGTCCGGACCGCGCAGGTCAGCGAGCCGCTGCCGGAGTGCCGTCCCCCGCGTCCGAGGGGGAGGGATCCGGCTCGGCTCCGGGCCCGAACCGTGACTCGCGCTGCCGTGGAATTCGCTCACCCGTGGAAGTCTGGCATCCGCCACTGACAATCGAGGTCTCCGCGCCCACGGAGGCCGTCGGGACGGACGGGACAGGCGCCGCGAAGAGTGGGGCGCGGGACGCGATTCGGACCCTGATCCGGTCCGCCCGGCGCATCACCGCCGGCGCCAGCAGCAGGCCCGCCCCCATCACGGCCGCGCCGGCGACCGCGTCGAGGAAGTAGTGGTTCGCGGTGCCCATCACCACGATCGTCGTCACCAGCGGGTAGACCACGCCGGCCACCTTCGCGAGGCGCGTGCCGCCGTGGCGCCACAGGATCACCCCGCACCACAGCGCCCAGCCCACGTGCAGACTCGGCATCGCCGCGTACTGGTTGGTCATGCCGCCCAGCCCGCGCGGCGCGCTCGCCTCGCCGCCCCACCAGCCGTAGGCGCTGTACTGGGCCATCGTGTCCACGAAGCCGTGTTCCGCCGACAACAGCCGGGGCGGGCAGGTGGGCAGCAGGGTGAAGCCGATCAGACCGATGAAGGTCGACGTCATCAGCCAGGTGCGGGCCGCCCGGTAGTGCACGGCGCGCGAGCGGAACAGCCAGACCAGGAGCACCGGTGTCAGCAGGTAGTGCAGCGACGCGTACCAGAAGTCCGCCGGTATCCCGATCCACGCCTCGTCGCGGAAGAGGCGGTTCAGCGGGTGCTCGGCGTTGATGTGCAGGAACTTCTCGATCCGCAGGATCGCCAGGCCGTGGTCGACGGCGGTGGAGACGTCCCCCCGCGCGAGCAGCCGGCCCGCCGAGTAGCAGGCGTACACCAGCAGGATCAGCGGCAGCTCGGTCCACCAGCGCAGTCGGCCCCGCGGGGCCGCCTCGGTGCCCGGTGTCTCGGTCTGCGGCATCCGATCGCCTCCCCCTTCTTGTCGCTGCGTCGCCGGTGGCACGGGAGGTGCCACTTTACGGCGTGCGAACGCCCCCGTTCCGGACGCCCCCCGGCCCTCAAAGACGCTGAGATCGCCCCCCGGGTTGCCCCTGTTCAGGGTGAGCGATGATGGAGTCGTCCCGCCTTCGATTTCCCCCCGGAAGGGTTCCTCATGGCACCGCGCATCCTGCTGGCCCGGCACGGACAGACGGAGTGGTCGCTGTCCGGCAAGCACACCGGCAGGACCGACGTGCCCCTCCTGGAAGAGGGCCGCCGCGGCGCCAAGCTGCTCGGCGAGCGGCTGCACCGGACGCCGTTCGACGGCCTGCCCGACGTCGAGGTCCGCACCAGCCCGCTGGCCCGCGCGCGTGAGACGTGCGAACTCGCCGGCTTCGGCGAGCGGGCCACCGCGTGGGACACGCTGATGGAGTGGGACTACGGCGCCTACGAGGGCATGACCCCCGCCGACATCCAGGCCGTCCGGCCCGGCTGGCTCATCTGGCGCGACGGCGTGCCCGAGGGCGAGAGCCTGGCCGAGGTCACCGCGCGCGCGGACGAGGTCGTCGCCTGGGCGCGGGCCGAGGACCGGGACGTCCTGGTGTTCGCGCACGGGCACATCCTCCGGTCCATCGGGGCGCGATGGCTGGGACTGCCGCTGGACTTCGCGGCGCGGATACGACTGAATCCGACGTCGTTGTCGGTGCTGGGCTGGGCCTACGGGGAACCGGCGATCGAGAGCTGGAACGACGTGGGGCACCTGGGTTAGCCCGCCGGGGGCGTTCGTCCCCCCGTCCCTCGCCCTCGCCCGGGCGGGGCGCCCGCTCGCCCCGCCTGCCCGACCGTCCCTAGACCGTGCGGGGCGTCGACGCGTGCCGTTCCAGGAACGCCGACACCCCCGACGCCCGCCGATGCGGCAGCAGCACCCGCGCGGTGCCCGCCAGCATCGTCTGGATCCGGGACGACTGCACCTGCTCCAGCAGATCCAGCACCCGCATCCCCGCCGCCGCGGCTTCGTCCGGCCGCCCGCCGCGCGCGAGGTCGTCCGCCAGCTCCGCGGTGTACAGCGCGATGTTCCGGGTGAAGTGGGGATCCTGGAGCCGCGCCGCCCGCCGCGCGTGCCGGGCCGCGCGCGGCCAGTCGCCCAGGGCGGACCAGCACTGCGCCTCCAGCCCCTCCAGCTCGGCCTCCCCGTAGAAGCTCATCCACTCGGGGTCGGCGTCACAGGGGCCCCGCCCGTAGAGAACTTGGGCACGCGCGAGTGCCCGTTGGCAGCCGGTGCGGTCGGCGAGCCCGGCCCAGCCGCCCGCCTCGCGCAGCGCGAGCAGCGACATCAGCCGGGACGAGCCGAGGGGACGTGCGACGCGCTGGGCGGCCTGGGCCGCGCGCACGGCCTCGCGCGGCCGGCCCGCGTCGCGTGCGAGGAACGCCGTGTTGCAGAAGGCGTGCGCCTCCAGCGCCTGGTCGCCGGTCATCCGGGCGGTCGCCAGGGCCTCCGCGTAGTGCGAGCGCGCGTCGTCGAACCGGCCCGAGTCGTGCGCCAGCCAGCCCACCGAGATGGCGAGCTCACCGGCCCCCGAGTGCAGTCGGTCGGCGGTCGCCTGCCGGGTCGCGCCGGCGTCCAGCAGCGCGTACGCGGCGCGCAGCGGCGTCGCCGCGCGCCGGTAGAGGCCGTCGGCGCCGTGCCGGTCGTCCAGCAGCCGGATCCTGCGGACCGCTTCTTCGAGGGCGCTCGCCTCGCCCGCCCCGGCGCGGCGCACGGGACGTTCCGCCGCCGATGCGTCCAGGGCGAGCCCGATGGGGCCCAGCGAGGCGGCGGCCACCGTGGCGCCTCCGCCGGTCATGAATGCGCGACGCAGCACGTCGCTCTCCTCGTGGTTGTGGTGCGTGTCGTACGGGTCCTGCGTGTCATACGGCTCGTTCGCTCCGCTCGTCTCATCGGCGCCCGGCGTGTCCCCGGCGCCGCGCGCCCCGCGTCCGCGTACGGACGAACGGGGCGCGAACCCCAGATCGGTGAGCGTGCGGCCGGGGAACATGTGCAGAAACACCCGCTCGTACGCGTAGTTGGGGCACCGGATCTCCCCGGCCTCGACCCGGCCGATGTAGCGCGCGTCGCAGCTGACCCGCTCGCCGATCTCGCGGGCGGCCCGCCGTACCAGCGCGGCGAACTCGGTCGGCGAGCGCTGTCCGCGCAGCTGCCGGAAGGCGAGGTTGGGCCGTGGTGGCTGGTTGGGCCGGGGCGGGGGCAGCGTGGACGACGCCATGGCCGGGTCCTCTCGTGCGAACCGTCGAACCATGCCGGATCCAGTCTGGGTTGACCGTTGCTTTTCGGGGCGCCCACCCTGGTCTCCGGCGGGCAAGAACGTACCTTCTGCGACCGGGCCGCCACGCAGTGTTTGGCTACAAACCGGATATCTCATCCAGCATCTGCCATGAACTGCCATCCTTTGCGGCGGACTTCCGCCGTAGCCGTTGACGGCGTCCCGCGTTGAACCCTGTGGACTGCAAGAGGGCTGCGTGGTGGAGGCCGGCATGGTGACCAGCCAGAGCAACGATCCTTGTGCGCCGTCGGTGACGGCCTGTGAACTCGTGACGGTGCCGACCCGGCACGGGCTGGAGGCGGTCGACATCCTGCTCCGGGGACCCGGGGACACGGTGGGGCCCGTGCTGCACGACGACGGGGGCGGCACACTCGCCTTCCTCGTGCCGCCGGGCACCGCGGCCGCCTGGGACGTCCCGGGAAGCACCTGCACCGAGACCGACGGCAGAGGACTGAGACTCGACCCCGAGCCCCCGGTCGAGGGCTCGGACTGGCTGGTCCCGCCCGGCGAGACGGACCTCGCGACGGATCCGGCGGTACTGCGTCGGGCGTTGGGGGAAGCGGCACGGACGATCGAGGCGGCGGACAACTGCCGGTAGGGCCGGCCGCGGGCGGACCGTCGTCGGTCACGGACGCCGTACGCCGCCGGGCAGGTACCGGCGGGCGGGCAGGTACCGGCGGGCGGGCAGGTGCCCGTGGGCGCGGTCGGCCGCCGCTCGGTGCGGGGTGCCCCGCCTGCGAAAATGCCCGTATGGGAAAGTCCAGGAACACCCGGCGGGCCCGGCGGGAGCGGGAGGCCGACGCCACCGTCGCCGAGACCGTCGACGGCGGGCTCGCACAGCTCGTACCCGACCGGGACCGGACGCGGGCCCGGACCCTGCTCATCGACGGCGCGCCCCAGTCGCACGTGGACCTCGACGACCCGTCCTTCCTCTCCTTCGAGTACCAACGGCGCCTCGGACACGTCATCGACCTCGCCGCACCGCCCGGCAAGCCCCTGCACGTCGTCCACCTCGGCGGCGGTGCCCTCACCCTCGCCCGGTACGTCGCCGCCACCCGCCCCCGCTCCACCCAGCAGGTCGTCGAGCGCGACGCCGCCCTCGTCCGACTGGTCCGCCGCGAACTGCCGTGGGACCCGGGTGCGCGCATACGGGTCAGGTCCGTCGACGCCCGGGAAGGGCTGGCCAAGGTGGCCGACGGGTGGGCGGACCTGGTCATCGCCGACGTGTTCAGCGGGGCCCGGACACCCGCGCACCTGACCTCGACCGAGTTCCTCGACGAGGTCCGCCGCGCCCTCAGGCCCGGCGGGCTCTACGCCGCCAACCTCGCCGACGGCCCGCCGCTCGCCCACCTGCGCGGCCAGATCGCCACCGCCGCCGCCCGCTTCCCGGAACTCGCCCTCGTCGCCGACCCGACCGTGCTGCGCGGCAAGCGGTTCGGCAACGCCGTCCTCGTCGCCTCCGACCTGACCCTGCCGGTCGCCGAACTGACCCGCCGGGCCGCCTCCGACCCGCACCCCGGCCGGGTCGAGCACGGCAAGCCGCTCACCGACTTCACCGGCGGGGCCGTACCGGTCGTGGACGCCTTGGCGGTGGCCTCACCGGCCCCTCCGCCGTCGGCGTTCGGATAGTCCCGATGGTTCCGACCAGCCGGCCGGCCCCGGGGGCGCCGACCCGGCGTCAGTAGGTGCCGACCTCCACCCGCGGCGGCCCGTCGTGCCACGTGCAGAACACCGACACCCGGTCCGCGCCCGAGGAGAACTCCACCCGGATCCAGGTCTCCGTCTTCCACACCTGCATGGACCAGCCCGCGCCCGGCGTGGCCGAGACGAGGCTCGCGGAGGTCCTCCCGAGGTCGAAGACCACCCGGCCGCCGTCGGTGTCGTAGCTCTTGACCTGGCCGGTGGAGCTCGGGGGAGCGGAGGCCTCCGGCTCCGCGTCCGACGGGGAGGGCGGGCGTGGGGTCCGGCTCGGCGTCGGGGGCGGGCTGTCCGACGGGCTCGCGGAGGGAGCGGAGGGGGTGGGGCGGCCGGTGGCCGGTGCCGGGGACGTCGGCTCCCGCGTGGTCATGTCCCCCGCCGTCAGCGGCAGGGCGCGCGGCGGGTCGTACGCCGTGCCGGTCATGACCGTGTGGACACCCCACCACGACAGCGTGACCGCCGCGCCCGTGGCGAGCGACCAGGCCAACAGGTGTACGAGTCCTCTGCGCATCGCGGGCCATCTTGCCCCACGGGCCTCACCCGTGTCGCACGGACGGTCCACCGGTTGTCCACAGGGGGCGAGTTGTCCACAGGCTCGAATGCCCCTCGCCCGCATGGCGTACGGTGCGGCGCATGGCAAGTGTGCTCGTGGTCGAGGACGACCAGTTCGTACGCTCGGCGCTCATCCGGCACCTGACCGACGCCTCGCACACCGTGCGCAGCGTCGGGACGGCACTGGAGGCGCTGCGCGAGGTCGCCCATTTCCGCTTCGACGTGGTCATCCTGGACCTCGGACTGCCGGACCTGGACGGCTCCGAGGCCCTGAAGATGCTGCGCGGCATCACGGACGTGCCCGTCATCATCGCCACCGCCCGCGACGACGAGACGGAGATCGTCCGGCTGCTGAACGCGGGCGCGGACGACTACCTGACCAAGCCCTTCTCCGTGGAGCACCTCTCGGCACGCATGGCGGCCGTCCTGCGCCGCTCCCGCGCCGGCACCGGGGACGCCCCGCCGTCCACCGTCCTGCGCGTCGGCGGCCTCACCGTCGATCCGCTGCGCCGCCAGGCCGAGCTGGACGGTGTCCGTCTCGACCTCACCCGGCGCGAGTTCGACCTGCTCGCCTTCCTCGCAGGCCGGCCCGGTGTCGTCGTCCCGCGCCGGGAGCTGCTCGCCGAGGTCTGGCAGCAGTCCTACGGCGACGACCAGACCATCGACGTCCATCTGTCCTGGCTGCGCCGCAAACTGGGCGAGACGGCGGCCCGCCCGCGCTATCTGCACACCCTGCGGGGCGTCGGCGTGAAACTGGAACCGCCCACCGTGGAACCGCCCTCCACCGAACCGTCCGTCACCCGACCGCCCTTCGCCGGGCCGCCCTCCGTCCACCCCCCCACCGCCCGACCGCCCTTCGCCGGGCCGTCCACCACGGCGCCTCCCGGAGGGGAGCCGCAGCGATGAGATGGGCACTGGTCAAGGTCTGTCTGGCGGTCACCACGATGGTCGTGGTGGCGTTCGCCGTCCCCCTCGGGCTGGTCATCAAGGAGATGGCCCGCGACCGTGCCTTCTCCAACGCCGAGCGGGAGGCCGCGGTCGTGGTCCCCGCGCTGTCCATCACCACCGAACGCGACCAGTTGGAGCGGGTCGTCGCCGCCGCCGGCTCCGACGACGGGATGGCGGTGCACATCCCCGCGAGCGACGGCCGGGCCGCCGTCGACCTCGGCCGGCAGCGCGCCGCCGCCGCCGACGTCGCCGCCGTCCGCGACCTGGGCCGCGTCTCCACCACCGAGGTGCCCGGCGGCTCCGCCCTGCTCCAGCCCGTCGCGCTCAGCTTCGGCACCGTGGTGATCGAGGTGTACGTCCCCGAGTCCGAGGTGAGCAACGGCGTGGCCACGGCCTGGGCGGTGCTCGCCGCGGTCGGTGTCGCGCTGGTCGTCGGTTCGGTCGCCGTCGCCGACCGGCTGGGCGTACGGATGGTGCGGCCCGCCCGGCGACTGGTCGAGGGCGCGCACGAACTGGGGGAGGGGAAGCTGGGCGCACGCGTGCCGGAGGACGGCCCGAAGGAACTGCGGCTCGCGGCGGTCGCGTTCAACGCCATGGCCGACCAGGTCGTCCAACTGCTGGCCAACGAGCGGGAGCTGGCCGCCGATCTCTCCCACCGGCTGCGTACGCCGCTGACCGTGCTGCGGCTCAACGCGGCCTCCCTCGGCGACTCCCCGGCCGCCGAGCAGACCCGGGCCGCGGTCGCCCAGCTGGAGCGCGAGGTCGACACCATCATCCGCACGGCGCGCGAGGCGAAGCCGCAGACCGCGGCGGCCGGGCCGGGCGCCGGATGCGACGCGGCCGAAGTCGTGCGGGAGCGGATGGCGTTCTGGTCGGCGCTCGCGGAGGACGAGGGGCGCAAGGTGCGGGTGGCCGGCGTCGACCGCCCGGTGCGCATCCCCGTGGCCCGCGCCGACCTCGCGGCCGCGCTGGACGCCCTGCTCGGCAACGTCTTCCGGCACACCCCCGAGGGCACCGCCTTCGCGGTCGACGTGCACAACGCGGAGGACGCGGTGATCATGCTGGTGTCGGACGCGGGCCCCGGCATACCCGACCCCGAGGCGGCGATGGCCCGCGGCCGGGGTTCCGGAAGCGCCGGGTCGACCGGGCTCGGCCTGGACATCGTGCGCCGGCTCGCGGAGTCGACCGGCGGGGACGTACGGGTCGGGTCGTCGGTGCTGGGCGGGGCCGAGGTGCGGATATGGATCCAGCTCGACGGACGGGCCGGGCAGGGGCCGGTGCGCAGGGGGCACCGTGGGGCGGTGCGCAGACGTCGGCCGGGCAGGCCGGCCTCTCCCTTTAACCGGACCCGATCCCTCCCTTAAGCGCGCCCTAAGATCGCCGACCCCCGCCCCGATCAGGCGTTTTGTCCGCTTGGGGCTCGCTAGCGTGCTGCCGCACCCCACCCCCGTGAACAGCGAAGGCAGGCACGCCATGAGCACGCACCGGCGCAGGATCAGTGGCAGGAACAAGGCGATCGGCGGCGCGGTCGCCGCGGCCGTGGTCGGTGGCGGAGCCGTCCTGCTCACCGGCACCGCGCAGGCCGCCGGTGTGGGCGCCGCCTACACGAGGACCAGCGACTGGTCGACCGGCTACACCGCCCAGTACGTCGTCACCAACAACAGCGGGCAGGCGAAGGCCGACTGGACGCTGGAGTTCGACCTGCCGGCCGGGACCGGGCTCGGTTCCCTCTGGAACGCCGAGTCGAGGGTGGGCGGGCAGCACATCACGGTGACGCCCCCGAAGTGGGACACCGACGGTCTGGCCCCCGGCGAGTCGGTCACCGTCGGCTTCGTCGTCAACGGCACGGGCGATCCGACCGGTTGTCGCGTCGACGGCGTCACGTGCTCGGTGGACGACGGCGCGACACCCGAACCGAGCGGCCGCCCGACCCAGACCCCGACCCCGACCGCGCCCACCACCCCGAGCGCCACCGCCTCCGTGACGGCGACCCCCACCCGGACGGCCACCGCCTCCCCGTCGCCGAGCACCGGCACCGGCACGCCTGCCTCCGCCGCCTTCACCCCCTACGTCGACACCTCCCTCTACCCCGCCTTCGACCTCCTCGCGAGCGCGAGCGCGACCGGGGTGAAGAACTACAACCTCGCCTTCGTCACCGACGGCGGTGGCTGCACGCCCAAGTGGGGCGGGGTCACCGACCTCGCGAGCGACGCGGTGGCCGCGCAGATCGGCGCCCTGCGCGCCCAGGGCGGTGACGTCCGGGTCTCGTTCGGCGGCGCGGCCGGCGCGGAACTGGCCACGGCCTGCTCGTCGGCGGACGCGCTGGCGGCGGCGTACGGCAAGGTCGTGGACGCCTACGACCTGACCAAGGTGGACTTCGACGTCGAGGGCGGCGCCCTGCCGAACGCGGCCGCGAACACCCGGCGCGCCCAGGCCGTCGCCAGGCTCCAGCAGAGGCACCCGGGCCTGGACGTCTCCTTCACGCTTCCGGTGATGCCGGAGGGCCTGACCCAGGACGGCGTGAACCTGCTGGCCGACGCCAGGGCCAACGGCGTGAGGATCACCACCGTCAACATCATGGCGATGGACTACGGTCCGGCGTACAGCGGCGACATGGGCACCTATGCCGAGCAGGCGGCCACCGCCACCCAGGCCCAGGTCAAGAGCGTCCTCGGGCTGAGCGACTCCGCCGCCTGGAAGACCGTGGCCGTCACGCCGATGATCGGCGTGAACGACGTGACGTCGGAGATCTTCACGGTCGAGGACGCCACCCAGCTCGTCGAGTTCGCCGAGACCAAGGGACTCGGCTGGCTGTCGATGTGGTCCGCGACCCGCGACAAGCAGTGCCCGGGCGGCACCAAGCCCTCGGCGGACGCGACCTGCAGCTCCATCCTCCAGGACCCGAACGCGTTCTCGAAGGCGTTCGCCACGTTCCGGTAGTCACGGCTCGAACGGCCGTCCGAAGCGTCCGTCGATCGTCCCCGGGCGGCTCTGGTCCCGGCGCCCACCCACCACCACGCCCTCCCCGTCGTCGCCGCGCTCGCCCACACCGAGGACGTGACCGGCGCCGGCGAAGCAGCGGGGCGCGGCACGCCCCCACGACGTGCCGCGCCCCTTCCCCCGCTCCCCCGGGAGGGTCAGGCGGTCTCGAGTGCCGGCAGGGATCCCGTGCGGGCCGCCTGGCCGTACCAGAGGGCGCTCGACTTGGGGGTGCGGGCCAGCGTCGCGTAGTCGACGTACACCGCGCCGAACCGCTTCTCGTAGCCGTACGCCCACTCGAAGTTGTCCAGCAGGGACCACAGGAAGTAGCCGCGGACGTCGGCGCCCTCGGCGATCGCCCGGCGGACGGCCCTGAGGTGGCCGTGCAGGTAGGCGATCCGGTCGGGGTCGTGGACCCGGCCGTCGGAGTCGGGCTTGTCGTCGTAGGCCGCGCCGTTCTCCGTGATGTACAGCGGCAGGCCCGGCGCCTCCTTGGTGTAGCGCATGATCAGCTCGTGCAGGCCCGTCGGGTCGATCGTCCAGCCCATCTCGGTGCGTTCGCCCGGCGTCTGGTGGAAGGCGACGTCGTCCGCGGCCGGCCAGGGGGAGTGGTCGCTGCTGCCGTGGCCGTCGGCCCGCGGGCCCTTCGGGTCGGCGTCCGCCGCCGAGACCAGGGTGGGCGTGTAGTAGTTCAGGCCCAGCGCGTCCAACGGCTGGTTGATCGCGCGCAGGTCGCCGTCGAGGACGTACGACCAGTCCGTCAGCGACGACGTCGCCGTCAGCAGGGTCTCCGGGTACGCGCCCCGCAGCAGCGGGCCGTGGAAGACGCCGTTGGCCAGGTCGTCGATCTTCCGGGCCGCCGCGAGGTCGCCCGCCGTCTGCGAAAGGGGCCGTACGACGGAGGAGTTGAGGCTGATCGCGACCGAGTTGCGGGCCGGCATCACCGACCTCAGGGCGGACGCGCCCAGGCCGTGCGCCAGGTTCAGGTGGTGGGCCGCCCGCAGCGACGCGGCCGGGTCGGTACGGCCCGGCGCGTGCACGCCGGACGCGTAGCCCAGGAACGCGCTGCACCAGGGCTCGTTGAGCGTGATCCAGTGCTCCACGCGGTCGCCGAGCGCCTCGCCGACGATCCGCGCGTACTCGGCGAACCGGTACGCCGTGTCGCGTTCCGGCCAGCCGCCCGCGTCCTCCAGCTCCTGCGGGAGGTCCCAGTGGTAGAGGGTGATGGCCGGCTTGATGCCCTTGGACAGCAGCTCGTCGACCAGCCGGCGGTAGAAGTCCAGGCCCACCTGGACCGCCGGACCGCGGCCGGTCGGCTGGACCCGCGACCAGGAGACGGAGAAGCGGTAGGCCGACAGGCCCAGCTCCGCCATCAGCGCCACGTCCTCGCGGTAGCGGTGGTAGTGGTCGACAGCGATGTCACCGGTGTCGCCACCGGCGGTCTTGCCCGGCGTATGGCTGAAGGTGTCCCAGATCGACGGGGTGCGGCCGTCCTCCCGCACCGCCCCCTCGATCTGGTACGCGGACGTCGCGGCGCCCCAGAGGAAGGCGGGAGGAAAGGTCACCGGATTCACCGGCTGTGCGGACTCGGTCATGGAAGCGCTCCCATGGGTGGTCGTCGAGGTCATCGAGACCGACGAAGGATGGGGGGAAGAGGTGCGGGGGGTGCGGAAGGGGCCGAGGCGGCGGTGACCCGGCCCCTGGAAGGTGTCGCTGGGTCGGTGGGACGAGAGTCCCGGGCGGCCGGGGACGAGAGCCCCGGCCGGCGGGACGTGAGCCCCGGCCGGCGGGACGTGAGCCCCGGCCGGCGGTGGACGTGAGCCCGTACGGCGCCGGGCGCGATCCCTGACGCCACGGGGCGTGCGTCTCCGTACGGCGCGGCGCGTCAGCCTTTCACCGCGCCCTGCATGATGCCGCCCACGATCTGCTTGCCGAAGATCGCGAAGACCAGCAGCAGCGGCAGCGTGCCCAGCAGCGCGCCCGCCATGATCAGGGACTGGTCGGGCGTGTACCCGCGGCCGAGGCCCGCGACCGCCACCTGCACGGTCGGGTTGCCGGTCTGGCTCAGCACCAGGAACGGCCACAGGAAGTCGTTCCAGGTCTGGACGAACATCAGCATGCCGAGCACCGCCATCGCGGGGCGCGCGGCCGGGAACACCACGTGCCACACCACACGCCAGCTGCTCGCGCCGTCCACCCGGGCGGCCTCGATGATCTCGTCCGGCAGTGCCTGGATCAGGTACTGCCGCATGAAGAACACCCCGAAGGCGCTCACCAGCGACGGCAGGATCACCGCCTGGAGCTGGTCGGTCCACTCCAGTTTCGCGACCATCATGTACAGCGGGATCACACTCAGCTGCGGCGGCACCATCATCGTGCCGATGACGATCAGCATCATCGCGCCCCGGCCGCGGAACCGCAGCTTGGCGAAGGCGAACCCGGCGATCGTGGAGAGGAAGACGATCGTCGCGGCCGAGGTCCCGGCCACGATCGTCGTGTTCACGAACGCCGTGCCCAGGTTGGCGTCGTTCCAGGCCACGTCCAGGTTGTGGAAGAGGTTCGAGCCGAACCAGAACGGCGGCGGGGTCTGCGCCAGCCGGTTGTTGTCGCGGGACGCCGCGATCGCCGTCCACACCAGCGGGAACAGCGAGCCGACGGTGAACAGGGCCAGGATCACGTACGCGATCGGCCCGGCGTGCATCTGGCCGCCGGCCCGCGCCGACTTCGGGCGGCGCACCCGGCGGGCCTCGGGAACGGCATCCCGCGGCTCGGGCTTCGTCAGGGTCGTCGTCACGGCCGTACTCCTTAACTACTGGCGCGCAGCCGGCGCGAGATGACGTAGTTGACGATGCCGATCACGATCAGGATCAGGAACATCGTCCAGGCGATCGCGGAGGCCCGGCCCAGGTGCTGGTTCACCCAGCCCTGCTCGTACAGGTACAGGCCCAGCGTCTGGAACTGGTGCTCCGCACCGCCCGAGGCGCCCTTGTTCGCGTCGAACAGCAGCGGTTCGCCGAACACCTGGCTCGCGCCGATCGTCGAGACGACCACCGTGAACAGGATCGTCGGCCGCAGCGACGGCAGCGTCACGTGGAAGAACTGCTGCCAGCGACTGGCGCCGTCCAGCGCCGCCGACTCGTACAGGTCCTGCGGGATCGCCTGCATCGCCGCCAGGTAGATCAGCGCGTTGTAGCCGGTCCAGCGCCAGACGATGATCGAGGAGACCGCGATCTGCGACGGCCACTTGTCGTTCTGCCAGTCGATCGGGTTGATCCCGACCATGTCCAGCACCCAGTTGATCATGCCGTAGTCGCGCCCGAAGAGCAGCACGAAGACGAGCGAGGCGGCCGCGATCGACGTCGCATAGGGGGCGAGCATCGCGACCCGGTAGAAGGTCGAGGCGCGCAGCTTGTAGTTGAGGATGTGGGCGAGCCCCATCGCCATCAGAAGCTGCGGCACGGTCGAGATGATCCCGATCGTGAGCGTGTTCTCCGCCGCGTTCCAGAAGAAGTCGTCGTCGAAGATCCGGGTGTAGTTGCGCAGCCCCACCCAGCTCATGTCGGTGGGCGCGGTCATCTCCACCTGGTGCAGCGACGCCCAGCCCGTGTAGATCAGCGGGAACAGGCCGAAGGCGAGGAACAGCAGGAAGAACGGGGAGACGAAGGCGTAGGGGCTCCAGCGGATGTCGCGCTGCCAGCGCCGGGAGAGCCGGGCCCGGCGCCGTTGTTCCGCCTCCGTGGGGACGGCGGACGGGCGGCCCGGGGCCGCGCCCCCCTCCTTGACGGGGGGCGCGGCGGTGTCGTGGCGGGTGGCCATACGGGTCACTTGTCCAGGTTGTTGTCGATGGTCTTGGTCGCCGTCTTCCAGGCCTCCTCCGCCGACTTGCCCTTCGTCACGAGGATGACGCCGTTGTCGGTCAGACCCTGCTGGATGATCTGGTCCTTCGGGCCGATCACCTGGACCGGGGCGGCCTTGGCGGCCTCCGCGAAGATCGTGCCGATGTTGGCGTCACCGGTCATGTCGTTCTTGGCGGTGGTGACTTCGGGCATCGTGTACGCGCTCGGCGCGCTCGGGAAGGAGCCCTGCACCTTGAACAGCTTCGCCTGCTGCTCGGGCGCGGTCAGCCAGGCGACCAGCTTCTCGGCCTCCTTCACGTTCTTGCCGCTCGAGGGCACGCTCAGGAAGGAACCGCCCCAGTTGCCCGACTTCGGCGCCACCGCGACGGCCCACTTGCCGAAGGACTCCGGCTTCGACTTGCCCTTGAGGGTGCCGAGCATCCACGGCGGGCAGGCCACCGTGGCGAACTTGCTGTTCGCGATCGTCTGGTCCCAGGCGGGCTGGAACTGCGTCTGCGCCTGGACCAGGCCCTCCTCGGCGGCCTTCGCGGTCAGGTCGAAGGCGTTCTTGACGGCCGGGTTCGACTTGTAGATGACCTCGCCGGCGGAGTCGTAGAACTTCTCCTTCTCACTGCTGAGGATCGCGTTGATCAGACCGCCGGGGGAGTCCATGAAGAAGGTGCCCTTGGGCGCCTTCGCCTTGTACTGCTCACCGACCGAGACGAACTTGTTCCAGTCGCCCGCCCACAGCTTGCCGACCTCCGCCGGGTCGGTGGGCAGACCGGCCTGCTGGAAGAGGTCCGTGCGGTAGCAGATGGCCATCGGACCGACGTCGGTGCCCAGACCGATCGTCTTGCCGTCCTTCGTCGTGGCCTGCGCCCACTTCCAGTCCAGCCAGTTGCTCTTGTTCACGCCCGAGACCTTGGACAGGTCCTGCAGCTTGGCGCTCTGGGTGGCGGTGACCTCGGCGATGTTGGCGACCTCGACCGCCTGGATGTCCTGCAGACCGCTGTTGGTGGTCAGGTGGTTGACGAGCGCCGGGTAGTAGTTCTCGTTCCGCTCGATGACGTTCTCGGCGATCTTGATGTTCGGGTTGAGCTTCTCGTACTCGGCGTAGAGGCCGGCCTCCTTGAAGCCCATCGTGCCGAAGAGCCCCAGCGTGATCGTGGTCTTGCCCTTGCCATCGCCGGACGACGACCCGTCGGAGCTGTCGTCGCCGCCGTCGTCGGCACAGCCGGCCAGCAGCCCGGCGCCCAGCGTCGCGACGGCCGCCAGGACCAGCGCCTTGCGGGCGATGGGGGTGCCCCCGCTCGAGCGAAGCCGAGAATGGGGGAGGGTACGTGCTCGCATTGCGTCCTCCTGTTGCCCTGACGTGCCGACCCCCCGGCCAACTGCATTGTTGGGCCCGTTAGTTTCTCGCTGCGGCTCGGGCGGGGAACGTGCGGGATGTGTATGTGTCAGGTACCGTGGGAGCGCTCCCACAGGTGATGTGTTGAAGAGTCGTCGGTTCGGGCGGGGGTGTCAAGGGTGGGGGCGCGGAGAGATGCGTTCAGTTATCCGGCTGTTAGCTAACTCCATGGCGATGCTTTTCGGCCGGGGGGCGCCGGCCCGCGGTGCGCGCCCCGCGACCTCCGGTGCGCGGACGTGCGAACAGGCGGGACTGTTAGATTCCAGGCCAGCGGGATGACGAACGGCGGGAAGGCGGAGCCCATGGCAAGCCACGGAGCGCGGGGCCGGAGCGGTGGCCGGCCGACCCTCGAAGAGGTGGCCGCACGCGCCGGCGTGGGCCGGGGCACGGTCTCCCGGGTGATCAACGGCTCGCCCCGGGTCAGTGACGCCACCCGCGCGGCCGTGGAGGCCGCGGTCGCCGAGCTCGGGTACGTCCCCAACACCGCCGCCCGCGCCCTCGCCGCCAACCGCACGGACGCCATCGCCCTCGTCGTCCCCGAGCCGGAGACACGCTTCTTCGCGGAGCCGTACTTCTCGGACATGCTGCGCGGTGTCGGCGCCGAACTCGCCGACACCGAGATGCAGTTGCTGCTGATCTTCGCCGGGAGCGACCGCGAACGGCAACGGCTGGCCCAGTACCTGGCGGCGCACCGGGTGGACGGCGTCCTGCTGGTCTCGGTCCACGCGGACGACCCCCTGCCGGACCTCATCGCCCAGTTGGAGATCCCGGCCGTGATCAGCGGCCCCCGCTCCGCCGCGGAGACGCTCCCCTCGGTCGACTCCGACAACTACGGCGGCGCCCGCTCCGCCGTGGAGCACCTGCTGGCGCGGGGCCGCCGGCGCATCGCCCACATCACCGGCCGCCTCGACGTCTACGGCGCCCAGCGCCGCGTCGACGGCTACCGGGACGCCCTGCGCGACGCGGGGTACGAGGCGGAGGCGGGCCTCATCGAGCCGGGCGACTTCACCGAGGAGGGCGGCCACCGCGCGATGACCGACCTCCTCGCCCGCACCCCCTCGCTCGACGCGGTCTTCGCCGGCTCCGACGTCATGGCGGCCGGCGCCCGCCGGGCCCTGCGCGAGGCGGGCCGCCGTATCCCGGAGGACGTGGCCCTGGTCGGCTACGACGACTCCGCCATAGCCCGCCACATGGACCCGCCCCTGACCAGCGTCCGCCAGCCCATCGAGGAGATGGGGCGCAGAATGCTGGACCTCCTCCTCACGGAGATCGCGGATCGCCGTCCGGCGGTGTCGCGGGGGCTGGAGCGCAGGCAGGTGGTCCTGGCGACGGAGCTGGTGGGGCGGGCTTCGTCGTAGGGCGCCGGTGTCAGGTGGCCGGCCCCGTCGCGGCTGCGGTGACGTCGGGGGAACACCGGTCGGCGCCCTGCGCGCCGCGCGCCTGCGATTGAGCGCCCGGCACTTCGCCCGGTACCGAGCCCGCAGAGGCGGCCCGTGCCGTAGTCCGTCCCGCCAGGCGCCGTGCGCGCCGTATGCCCGGGGTCGAGTGCCCGGCTCTCCGCGCGAACCGAGTCCGCGGGGCGGCCCGTGCCGGAATCCGTCCCGCCCGGCGCCCTGCGCGCCGCGCGGCCGCAGTCGAGGGCCCGGCTTTCCGCCCGGTACCGAGCCCGCAGAGGCGGCCCGTGCCGTAGCCCGTCCCGCCAGGCGCCGTGACCGGCACCCCGTGCCTGCCCGCGCCTGGTCGGCGCGCCTGCGTCAGCGGCTCGTGCTTGATTGCGCCCTGAGCGGGAGCCTGGAGAGCGGAGCGGCCGGTCCTGGGCCGGTGAGTCGGCCGGTCCTGGGCCGGTGAGTCGTCCGGCCGGTGTGCCGGGGAGCGGCCTGTGTCTGACTTCGTCCGGCCGGTGTGCCGGGGAGCGGCCTGTGTCTGGCCCGGTGCCCGACTGCGCCCGGCCCGGCTCCGCGCCGGCCCCGACGCGCGCCCACCCGCCGACCTCGTCCGACCGCCCCCGTGAGGGCCGGCGTCAGCGCAGCTGACGGCGCCACCGCACTTCCCCGTCCCGTTCCACCCCGGTCGGCGTCAGCCCCGCCGCCGCGGCGACCGCGGCGGACGCGTGGTGGTCGGGGTGGATGTGGGCGATGACCGTGCGGACGCCCCGGGTCCGGAGCCGGTCCACGAGTCCCCGGGCCGCCTCCGAGGCCAGGCCGCGGCCCTGCCAGGGGGTGCCGATCACCCAGGCGATCTCGGCGGTGGTGGCCCGGTCGGTGAGCGTGGCCTGGACGGTGCCGGTGAGCGGGGCCGGGGCTTCGCGCAGCCGCAGGACCCAGTTGCACCAGGAGACGGCCGGGTCGGGGGAGCCGGCGGTGAGCCGGTCGTAGCGGGCGCGGAGGGCCGCGGGATCCAGCGGGGCGCCGCCGATGAAGGTGTGGAGGGCCGGGTCGGACAGGACAGCGGCCATCTCCTCGGCGTGTTCGACGCGGAGGGGGAGCAGGTCGAGGCGGGGGGTGCGGATCGGCTCGGCGTGCGGGGATGCGGGGATGGCGGCCTCCCGGAAACGCATCAGCCGGTGACCTTCTCGGAAGGTCACCGGCTGATGACTCAGGGTGAGTGACGGGACTCGAACCCGCGGCATCCTGGACCACAACCAGGTGCTCTACCAGCTGAGCTACACCCACCATGTCGGCGGCTCGGGTTTCCCCGACCGGCCGAGAAAAAGTGTACAGGGTCCGAAGGGGTGCTCGCGCACGCCTTTACCGGGCGGGCAGGACGTGCCTCGCGGCGATCGCCTTCGCGGTGTCGGAGTCCGGTCCCGGCTGCGGTACGAAGATGGCCTCGCGGTAGTAGCGCAGTTCGGCGATGGACTCGCGGATGTCGGCGAGGGCGCGGTGGTTGCCGTTCTTCTCGGGGCTGTTGAAGTAGGCCCGCGGGTACCAGCGGCGCGCCAGCTCCTTGATGGAGGACACGTCGACGATCCGGTAGTGGAGGTAGTCCTCCAGCGTCGGCATGTCACGCAGCAGGAATCCGCGGTCGGTGCCGACGGAGTTGCCGCACAGGGGAGCCTTTCCGGGCTCCTTCACGTGCTCGCGCACATAGGCCAGCACCTGCTCCTCGGCGTCGGCCAGCGTCGTGCCGCCCGCGAGTTCGTCGAGCAGCCCGGACGCGGTGTGCATCTGACGCACCACCTCCGGCATCGTCTCCAGCGCCGAGTCCGGCGGCCGGATGACGATGTCCACACCTTCACCGAGCACGTTCAGCTCGGAGTCGGTGACGAGGGCGGCAACCTCGATGAGCGCGTCGTCGGACAGCGAGAGGCCGGTCATCTCGCAGTCGATCCACACCATGCGATCGTTCATGCGACCACCCTAAGGCTGACGTCCGCCGATGGGATGCCCCCCCCGTCGGTGCGGACGACCCCGGGGACCGCACGTGATCCGGCGCGGACGCACACGGGCAGGGGCGGCCGGGGGCGGAACCCGCCTCCGGCCGCCCCACCCTCACATCCCGCTACGCGGTCCCGGCAGCCCTGCCCGCGACCCGGCGTACGCGTCCCGCGCGTGGTCCGACAAGGAGGACGCGGACGACGCGGACGAGCCCACCGCCCCCGCACCGGCCCCCGCCGTCCGCCGCAGCTGCGGCGGCACGCCGGTCTCCGGATGCAGCGCCGGACCCATCTGCGCCGGGGGCGCCGCGACCGGCGCCGACGGCTCGGCGTCGACCGGCGGGCGTTCGCCCTGTGGCCGGCGGGCCCGGTACGCCGCCCGGTACGCGGCCGGCGACGAGCCCAGCTGGCGCCGGAAGTGGCCGCGCAGGGCCACCGGCGAGCGGAAGCCGCAGCGGCCGGCGACCTCGTCGACGGAGTAGTCCGACGTCTCCAGCAGCCGCTGTGCCTGCAGCACGCGCTGAGTGATCAGCCACTGCAGCGGCGCGCTGCCGGTGAGCGAGCGGAAACGCCGGTCGAAGGTCCGCCGGCTCATGTACGCGCGGGCCGCCAGCGTCTCCACGTCGAACTGCTCGTGGAGGTGCTCCAGCGCCCAGGCGACGACCTCGGCGAGCGGGTCGGCGCCGATCTCCTCCGGTAAAGACCGGTCGAGGTAGCGCTCCTGCCCGCCCGACCGGCGCGGCGGTACCACCAGGCGCCGGGCCAGCGCGCCCGCCGCCTCGTTGCCGTGGTCCGTGCGCACGATGTGCAGGCACAGGTCGATCCCGGCCGCCGTTCCCGCGGACGTCAGCACGTCGCCGTCGTCGACGAACAGCTCCCTGGGATCCACGTGGACCGACGGATAGCGCTTGGCCAGCGTTGGTGCGTACATCCAGTGCGTGGTGGCCGGGCGGCCGTCGAGCAGGCCCGCCGCCGCCAGCACGAAGGCGCCGGTGCACAGGCCCACGATGCGGGCGCCCTCCTCGTGTGCCCGGCGCAGCGCGTCGAGCGCCTCCGCCGGTGGCGGGGAGGTGATCGAACGCCAGGCCGGCACGACGACGGTGCCCGCCCTTGAGATCGCCTCCAGGCCGTGTGGTGCGGTGAGTTCCAGGCCCCCTGTGGTCCGCAGCGGGCCGTCCTCGCCGGCGCACACCAACAGGCGGTAGCGCGGCACGCCGGCGTCCTGGCGGTCAATCCCGAACACCGACAGCGGAATGGAACTCTCGAAGATGGGGCCGCCGCTGAACAGCAGCACCGCGACGATCTCCTTGCGACGTCGCCCGGACAGTTTCCGGGCCGCGGCTTCCGGCGCGGCAGTGGAGTCGTGGCTCATCCTGCTAAGCCCCCCTCGGTGGTCGCGGCTCCTCGGTTGTGTCGCTCCTGCACGTTTCCCCTCGGTCCTGCACGAGTCCCCCGCCGTAGACAGTCAAGATCGAATCTACTGTGTCGCGTGATGCCGGAGTGGCCAGTTCAGCACCCGGCACATTGTCGACATGGCAACTTGGCGTGAAGCATTCGATCACGAAGCGTTGCACTCGTGGGGGGCGCAGGGAAGTGCGCCTTGTCGCGGTGGCCAATCTCCGTAGGGTGCGCAGGCCCCCTGAGGTCCTTTCCGTGCAGGTGGAACGGGGGGTGGGGGGTGGTTGCGGCAAGAGATGCGCGGTATCCGGAAGTTGGCTGAAAAGCTACGGACGCGTGCGTGAAAACCGGTCAGCCGACCGGTGTGCTTCCGCCGCTGTGACGACCGCCACGGTGTGACCCCGTTCCGGTGCGATGATGGCGTCCGCGGTGGGGTGCGCACGGTGTGTGCGGGCCGTCGTGGTCGCCGGCGGGCGGCCGGGACGCGCAGCGTTCGGACCGGCGCAGCAGCAGCCGGCAGGCGGCCGTGACGGCGGCGAGGCCGAGGGCGGTGCCGGCGGCGCCGGCCAGGGAGGTGCCGTACCAGAGGAGGACCACCGGGACGAGGACACAGCTGAAGGCCGCCCAGCGGATCAGGTCGGTGGTCCTGTCGTCGCCGGCGCGGGCCTTCGGGGTCGGGCGGGATGAGGGCATGGGGCGGGCTCCTCCTGGGCGGTGGTTCACGGAGATCAACGCCCGTTCGGCGGGTCGGTCACTCACCCGGTGCGTCCGGCACGAGCGAAGCCCGCGCAAACCGCCTGTACGGGGCAGCAACCATTGCGTTACGGGCGCCCCCTCGTGCATGCTCCCTGGAACCCCCACGGACCACGCGCGGGATCTGGGCCGACGAGGCGTGCCGCCGTACCCTTGGGGGTATGGGGTTGGGAAGATGATTCCCGGACACAGCTCCGCCGCTCCAGCTCGTCCCACCCGTATAAGGATCGATACGCCGAGACAGCCATGGCCGGTCACGAATTCTTCGAACCCGCGGACCGCAAGCGGCCGGTCGCCGACCCCACGGCGGCCGATCCCCTGGCGGCGGAAGAGACACGCCCCGCCTGCGATCCCGCCTTCCAGCACGGTGTCGTCGTCGGCTTCGACGGCTCCACCTCCAGTGAGCGCGCCCTCGCGTACGCCATCGGCATGGCTCATCGCTCCCGCTCGGGTCTGATCATCGTGCACGTCGCCAACCGGCTGCCCACCACGGTGTGGGCCGGCTGTGAGCCGCCGGTCTTCGTCGACGTGCCGGACCACCGCACCGAGGTGCTCGGTCTGGAGCTCGCCTGCGCGGACTACCTCGCCGAGGTGCCGTGGATCCTGGTCGAGCGCGGCGGTGACATCTGTCACGAACTCGAAGAGGTGGGGCGGGAGTACGAGGCCGACGCGATCGTCGTCGGCTCCACGCACGGCATCGTCGGGCGGATCTTCGGCTCCGTCGCCGGGCGGCTCGCCAAGCGGGCCAAGCGGCCCGTCATCGTTATTCCGTAACTCGCTCTTGCCCCAGGCCGGATGAGCCCTGGGTGCCCTCAACTCCCTTTGTGCGCCGCATGAATCCACCCGCGCGTAGAGGTGTTTGTGCCTTTGTGAAGGGCATATATCGCTCACCGCGCCACCGCGCACGCGTGAAGGGAGCCCACCGTGGACGACGACGTCTCTGCGCCGGGCACCACCACGATGGTCGGCCGACTCGCCCTGGCCGTGCCCCTGTTGGCGTTCGGACCCGGGTACACCGACCTGATCGACGGCGGGCGGCGGCGGACGCCGTATCCATCACCCACCACGTCGGCGGGGTCACGCTGTTCGCCGCCGGTGACGGCCTCGCGCGGGCCGGACCGGTGCGCGGTCGCCGCCGGCGCGGTGGCCTGGTACGCGGCGACCGCGGCGCCGGCGCACCGGCCCGCGGCGTTCTCGCGGCGCGCTGCCCGCCCGGGTGTGACGGCCACGGGTTGATCGGCAGCGGTCGCCGGGGAGTCGGGCGTCCCCGGTGACATGAGCGGACCCCCCGTGAGTGGTGGCCTCACGTGGGGGTCCGTTCCGGTGTTCAGTCTCTGCGGGCGCGAGGGGGCTCGTCGCGCGGTTCCCCGCGCCCGCCGAGGCCGGCTATTCGACGGTGACCGACTTGGCGAGGTTGCGCGGCTTGTCGATGTCCCGGCCCAGGGCCTTCGCCGTGTAGTAGGCGAGCAGCTGGAGCGGGATGCCCATGAGGATCGGGTCGAGCTCGTCCTCGTTCTTCGGGACGACGATCGTCTGGTCGGCCTTCTCCTGCTCCTGGTGGGCGACCGCGAGGATCTTGCCGCTGCGGGCCTTGATCTCCTCCAGGGCGGCGCGGTTCTTCTCCAGCAGGTCGTCGTCGGGGACGATCGCGACCGTCGGCAGGGCCGGCTCGATCAGGGCGAGCGGGCCGTGCTTGAGCTCGGAGGCCGGGTAGGCCTCGGCGTGGATGTAGGAGACCTCCTTGAGCTTCAGGGAGGCCTCGCGGGCCACCGGGTAGCCCCGGACGCGGCCGATGAAGAGCATCGAGCGGGCCTCGGCGAACTGCTCGGCCAGCTTCTTGATGTCCTCCTCGCCCTTCATGATCTCCGCGATCTGGGCGGGCAGCCTGCGCAGACCCTCGATGATCCGCTTGCCGTCGCGGACCGAGAGGTCGCGGGTGCGGCCGAGGTGCAGGGCGAGCAGGGCGAAGGCGACCGTCGTGTTCGTGAAGCACTTGGTGGAGACGACGCAGACCTCGGGGCCGGCGTGCACGTAGATGCCGCCGTCGGCCTCGCGGGCGATCGCCGAGCCGACCACGTTGACCACGCCGAGGACCCGGGCGCCCTTGCGCTTCAGCTCCTGGACGGCGGCCAGCACGTCGTACGTCTCACCGGACTGCGAGACGGCGATGTACAGGGTGTCGGGGTCGACGACCGCGTTGCGGTAGCGGAACTCGGAGGCGGGCTCGGCGTCGGCGGGGATGCGGGCCAGCTCCTCGATCATCTGGGCGCCGATCATGCCCGCGTGGTAGGAGGTGCCGCAGCCGAGGATCTTCACCCGGCGGATCTGGCGCGCCTCGCGGGCGTCCAGGTTGAGGCCGCCGAGGTGCACGGTGGAGAAGCGGTCGTCGATGCGGCCGCGCAGCACGCGGTCCACGGCGTCGGCCTGCTCGTGGATCTCCTTGTGCATGTAGGTGTCGTGGCCGCCCATGTCGTAGGAGGCGGCCTCCCACTCGACGGTGGTGGGCTCGGCCGTCGTGCGGGTGCCCTCCGTCGTGTACGTGCGGAAGTCGTCGGCCTTGAGGGTGGCCATCTCGCCGTCGTCCAGCGTGACTATCTGCCGGGTGTGGGCGACCAGGGCGGCGATGTCGGAGGCGACGAACATCTCCTTCTCGCCGATGCCGAGGACGACCGGGGAGCCGTTGCGGGCGACGACGATGCGGTCGTTGAAGTCGGCGTGCATGACGGCGATGCCGTAGGTGCCCTCGACGACGCGCAGCGCCTCGCGGACCTTGTCCTCGAGCTTCTCCGCCTGGGAGCGGGCGACGAGGTGGACGAGGACCTCGGTGTCGGTCTCGGAGAGGAACTCGACGCCGTCCGCCTCCAGCTTGCGACGCAGGTCGGCGGCGTTGTCGATGATGCCGTTGTGGACGACGGCGACCTTGAGGTCGGCCGACATGTGCGGGTGGGCGTTCACGTCGGAGGGGGCGCCGTGGGTGGCCCAGCGGGTGTGGGCGATGCCGGTGGTGCCCTTGAAGCGGGCCGGGACCTTGGCCTCGAGGTCGCGGACGCGGCCCTTGGCCTTGACCATCTTCAGGCCGGCTGTCTTCGGGGAGGTGACGACGATGCCCGCGGAGTCGTAGCCGCGGTACTCCAGGCGCTGGAGGCCTTCCAGGAGCAGCGGGGCGACGTCACGCTTCCCGATGTATCCGACGATTCCGCACATATACAGGTATCCCCAAGCTTCGGCTCAGCCGTAGACGATGCGCCGCAGTTGCCGGAGCGAGAGCTCCGGCGGGGCCACCGCACGGTATTTCAGGTCCGCCTCGATCCGTTCGAAGATCTCCGCGTTGACCAGGCCCTGGGCCTGGAGCTCGCGGTGGCGGCGACGGACGTAGTCCTCGGTCGTCTCGTCGAAGAAGGCGAGCACGTCCTGGATCACCCGCAGCGCCTCGCCCCTGTTCAGGGGCGAGGATCGCGTCAGATGATCTACAAGTTCGTCGTGCACCCGGTAGATCCTGAGGTACCGGAGCGTCTTTCGCAAGATTCCTGCCCGATTTCGGGCAGGCACCTGTCAAAAATCTTTGGGTGAACGTTGAACCTCTCATGAGTGTCCGGCCCCGCGCCGTCCACTCGCGCGCCCGCGGTTCGTCGCCCGAGGAGAGCGGCTTCGCAGGCCATGGGCATGCCTCGCACGGGCCTGCCCGAGCGGCTCGCCGACCGCATGAGCATGGCCGGGCAGCACGAGTACTCGCGCTCCGCGTTCTCGCGCCGCACGACGATCGGAGGCGGCGCGGTCACCCTGGGCGCCGTCACCGGTGGCGCGTTCGTCACCGGCGCCACCGCACAGGCCGCGCCCCGGACGGTCGCGAGCACCGAGAAGGCCGACGCACCCCCGTCGCCCCCTTCGGCCGCCACTCGCACCCGCGCGCCGAGATGACGATCTCCTGGCTGGTCCCGGTCGCCGTCGAGAAGCCGTTCGTCCGCGTCGGCACCCACCCGCGGGACCTTGCCGAGCGGGTCGACCACCTCACCGTGGCGCGCCCGGCCTCGTAGCACCCGGTGTGCCCGGCAGGCGGGGCGCACCGGCGGCGGGCGGCCCTCACATCCGCTTGAGGACCGCCTGTTTGGCCATCGTGAACTCCTCGTCCGTCAGGACCCCTTCCCGGCGCAGTTCGCCCAGCTCCCGCAGCCGCCTCAGCAGCGCGTCGTGGTCGTCCTCGGCGGCAACGGCGGCGAGGGCGCGCGGGGTGGCCTCCGGCGGCCGTACGGCCTCCTCGGCGGCCGCGGCCGGGTGCGGGAGCCGGGCCTGGACGGCGGCCGCCACCAGCGCCATCAGGGCGTCCTTCTTGAAGCCCCACAGCTCCACGGCGTTGGGGTCGTACTTCGGCGGGGCCTTGGTGGGCGCGCCGCGCACGGTGAAGCGCAGGTGACCGTTCTCCAGGCCGACCGCCGGATGCCACTCCACGGCCGTGATCTCGGCGAGGGGGAGGCTGCGCGCGCCGGCGGCGGCCTTGGCGTCCTCCGTCTTCCAGTTCCACTCCAGGCGCACGTGCTCGCCGTCGAAGCTCGCGGTGCCGTCCCCGGCGGACACCGACAGCGGCACGGACGGGCCGGGCAGCAGATAGGCGTCCACCGGATCGGAGGGCACCCGGTCCAGCAGCAGCGCGTTGCGCACCTCGTCCACGAAGTACTCGGCGACGCCGTAGCGGTCGGACTCGACCAGCAGCTGGTAGGGGTCGTGGGGCTCGGTCAGCCGCCCGCCGGTCGCGTGCAGCAGCGGGTCGGCGCCGTCGCGCAGCCGCAGCCTGAGCCGCCCGGTCTTCTTGCCCTGCTCGAACGAGACGCCCGCCAACGCGCCCAGCGAGACGAGGAGTTCACCCAGCGTCCTGCGGAGCAGGCCGACGTTCTTGTCCCGTCCCGGAGTCAGCCGCAGGGCGTCGCCGTCGAAGACCCAGGTGCCGTCCTTCTGGATGATTTCCGCCATGGAAGGATTGTTCCATCAGCTGTTTCCCCGAGTCGGGGACCACGTGCGGGAACCAGCCGGTGAAGCAGGCCGCAGACGCAACGACGGGCGCCCCCCGAGGACCGTACTCGGGGGGCGCCCGCCCGTCCGCATCAGAACCCGGCGATCGGGTTCTTCAGGGAGCCGACCAGCTGGAGGGCGCCCGACGGGTCCGCCAGGTCGACCATCTGCCTGTTGTTGCGCAGCTGGAGCCGGTTGAGGCAGGACAGCGAGAACTCCGGGGCGAACATGTCGTACTGCCGGAACTTGTCGGCGAGTTCGGGCGTCGCCTCCTGGTACGCGCGCGTCACCTCGGCGACCGTGCGCCAGAAGTCGTCCTCCTCCAGGATCCCCTCGGCGGCCAGGCCGGCCGCCAGGAAACGGAAGAAGCAGTCGAAGACGTCGGTGAAGATCGACAGGAGCTTCTTGTCCTCCGGGACCTCCACGCGGATGCGCCGCACCTCCGGCGGCAGCACCGCGTCCGGGTCCATGACCGCGATCTCCTCGGCGATGTCCTTGTAGATCGCCCGCTGCACGACCCCGTCCCTGAGGACCAGGATGGTGTTCTCGCCGTGCGGCATGAAGACCAGGTCGTAGGCGTAGAAGCTGTGCAGCAGCGGGGTGTAGTACGCCTGGAGGTAGGCGCGCAGCCACTGGGTGGGGGACTGGCCCGACTGCTCGATCAGCGCGCCGGCCACCGACCTGCCCTCGTGGTCCACGTGGACCAGCGAGGCCATCGTCGCGAGCGACTCGCCGTCCTGGAGGGACGGGACCGGGCTCTCCCGCCACAGCGCGGCCAGCATCTTGCGGTACGGCGAGTAGCGGTCCGTCGCCGCCTCGTACTCCAGGTGCCGGTAGCCGACGGCCGCCCGCTCCCGGATGATCGACAGGCCGGTCGACTTCAGCACCGGGTCGTTGTCGATGAGCTGGGCCAGCCAGTCGTTGATCGCCGGCGTCGCCTCCATGTACGCCGCCGACAGGCCGCGCATGAACCCCATGTTGAGGACGGACAGGGCCGTCTTCACGTAGTGCTTCTCGGGGTGCGACCGGTTGAAGAAGGTCCGGATGGACTGCTGTGCCAGGTACTCGTCGTCGCCCTCGCCCAGGCACACCAGGTTCCTGCGGGCGACCTCGGCGGCGAAGGTGACGCTGAGCTTGTTCCACCACTGCCAGGGGTGGACGGGGATGAGGAGGTAGTCGGCCGGGTCCAGGCCCTGCTCGCGCAGGGTGCCGTGGAAGCGCTCGACCGTCGCCTCGCCCAGCTCCTCCCGCAGGAACACCTCGTACTCGATCCCGACGCCCGCCGTGAACGCCGCCCGCGAGCGGTGCGCGGCCAGCCACACCAGGCGGACCGGGCTCGCCGTCTCCGGCGCGTACGACAGGTACTCGTGGACGCCGAAGCCGAGCCGCCCGTTGTTGGCGACGAAACAGGGGTGGCCCTCGGTCATCCCGGTCTCGATCGCCTGGAAGCCGGCCCGCGCCAGCTCCGCCGACCGCAGCTGCGGCTTGGTCAGCTTGTAGCAGGTGCCGGAGAGGGTGGAGGAGATCTCCTCCAGGTACACCGGCAGGATCTCGTCGCTCAGTCCCAGCGCCTGCCTCAGCTCGACGAAGAAGTCCAGCGCCTCCAGCGGGAGTTCGGCACCGTCGCGCACCCGGGTGATGGAGTCGGCGTCGACCTGCCAGTGGTCGAGGGCCCGGCGCACGGCGGTGTAGCGGTAGGACGTCAGGCCGTCGTCGCTGCGCACGACGTACTGGTCGCCCTGCCGCTCGGGGGTGATGAGACGCTCGTGGGCGAACTCGGCGAGCGCCTTGCGGATCAGGAGGCGGTTGGCCTGCTCCCAGCGGTCCGGGGAGAGGTGGTTCACGGCGTCGGCGAGGCTCATGCGCGCACCCCCGTGGCGGCGACGAACTGCTCCCGGGTGCAGAAGCTCAGCAACGCCTTCTTCTCCGGCTTCTGGATCTCCCGCTCGGGCACGAAGCCGACGGCCTCGTTGAGCGTGTGGACGGCCTTGTTGGAGACGTCCGGCTCGACCACCACACGGGCCGTGGCCGGGTCCGCGAACAGGTGCGCCATCACGGCGGTGATGACCGCGCGGGTGAAGCCGTGCACGGGACGGTCGGTGGGGGCGACCAGGAAGTGCATGCCGACGTCACCGGCAAGCGGCTCGTACAGGCCGACGAGCTCGCGGTGGGCCGGGTCGTAGTACTCCATCAGGAAGGCCGGTTCGCCGTCGTGCAGACCGAGCAGCGCGTGGTGGTGCTCGTCGGCGGCGATCTCCATGTACGCGCGCTCGACGTCCTCCAGTTTCGCGTCCTGCATCATCCAGTAGGCCGCCTTCGGGTGCGTCACCCAGGCGTGCAGCAGCTCGGCGTCCTTCAGGGGGTCGAGGGGGCGGAGGGTGAGGGGGCCGATGGCCGTGGTGGTGCTCATACGCTGAACTCCTGGAACGCGATGGTCTTCTCGACCGGGTAGTACTCGCTGCCGAGCAGCTCACGGATGATGTAGCTGTTGCGGTAGGCGCCCATGCCGAGGTCCGGGCTGGTGATGCTGTGGGTGTGCACGCCCGCGTTCTGCAGGAAGACACCGCGGCCCGTGGTGTCGATGGTGTAGTTGCGGGCGACGTCGAAGTTGCCCTGCGAGTCGTAGCGCAGTCTGTCCCGGACCGGCTTGAGGAACTCCGGCTCGGCGTACTTGTAGCCGGTGGCCAGGACCAGCCCCTGGGAGCTGAGCTCGAAGTCCTTGCCCTGCTCCTCCTGGCGGAAGGAGAGGGTGTACGTGCCGTTGTGGTACGTCGCGCTGTTCAGCGAGGAGTTGGTGAGCAGCCGGGTGGGCACGGGGCCGCCGAGGTTCTTCTGGTACAGCAGGTCGAAGATCTCGTTGATCAGGTCGCCGTCGATGCCCTTGAACAGGCCCTTCTGCTGGGCCGTGAGCCGGTAGCGGGTGGCCTCCGGCAGCTCGCGGAAGTAGTCGATGTACTCCGGCGAGGTCATCTCCAGCGTGAGCTTGGTGTACTCCAGCGGGAAGAAGCGCGGGGAGCGGGTCACCCAGTTCAGCTGGTAGCCGTGGACGTCGATCTCGCTGAGCAGGTCGTAGTAGATCTCGGCGGCCGACTGTCCGGAGCCGACGAGCGTGATCGACTCCTTCTTCTGCAGCTCCGCCTTGTGGCTCATGTAGCGGGAGTTGTGCAGGAAGTCGCCGTCCAGGCCCTGGCACGCCTCGGGGATGTAGGGCGGGGTGCCGGTGCCGAGGACCAGGCGGCGGGCGCGGTACGCGTCGCCGTCGGTCGTCCTGACGACGTACACCTCGTCCGCCTCGTCGTACGTCACCTCTGTGACGGTGGTGCCGAAGCGGACGCTGCTCAGCTTGTTCGCGGCCCAGCGGCAGTAGTCGTCGTACTCGACCCGCAGGGGGTAGAAGTTCTCGCGGATGTAGAACGAGTACAGCCGGCCCTTCTCCTTCAGGTAGTTGAGGAAGGAGTACGGCGAGGTCGGGTCGGCGAGGGTGACCAGGTCCGACATGAACGGGGTCTGGAGGTGGGCGCCGTCGAGGAACATGCCGGCGTGCCACTCGAAGTCGGGCTTGGACTCGAGGAAGACGCCGTCGAGTTCGGTGATGGGTTCGGTCAGGCAGGCGAGGCCGAGGTTGAAGGGGCCGAGCCCGATGCCCACGAAGTCGTAGGTCTTTTCCGTGGTGTCAGCAAGCGCGGTCAAGGGACTCTCCCAGGTACTGCTCGGCGTGGCCGGCGATCAGGTCGAGGACGGCGGCCATGTCGGCCGTCGTGGTCTCGGGGTTGAGCAGGGTGAACTTCAGGTAGTGGCGGCCGCCCACCTTGGTGCCCGCGACGACCGCGTCACCCGAGGCGAACAGGGCTTTGCGGGCGTAGAGGTTGGCGCGGTCGATCTCGGCCGGGTCGGTGACGGCCGAGGGGATGTAGCGGAAGACGAGGGTGGACAGGGACGGTGCGACGACCACGTCGAAGCGCGGGTCGGCGGCCAGCAGTTTCCAGCCCTCGACGGCCAGGTCGCAGACCTCGTCGAAGAGCTGGCCGATGCCGTCGGCGCCCATCACGCGCAGGGTCATCCACAGCTTGAGCGCGTCGAAGCGGCGGGTGGTCTGCAGGGACTTGTCCACCTGGTTGGGGATACGTTCCTGCACCATCCGGCGCGGGTTCAGGTACTCGGCGTGGTAGGTGGCGTGGCGCAGCGTGGCCGCGTCCTTGACCAGCACGGCGGAGGAACTGACCGGCTGGAAGAAGGACTTGTGGTAGTCGACGGTGACGGAGTCGGCGCGCTCGATGCCGTCGATGCGGTGGCGGTACTTCACCGAGGCGAGCAGGCCGCAGCCGTAGGCCGCGTCGACGTGCATCCAGGCGCCGAACTGTTCGCACAGCTCGGCGATCTCGGGCAGCGGGTCGATGGAGCCGAAGTCGGTGGTGCCGGCGGTGGCGACGACGGCCATGGGGATCAGGCCGTCCTTCGCGCAGCGCTCCAGCTCGTGGGCGAGCGCGACGGTCTGCAGGCGCTTGTCGTGGTCGACCGGGATGGTGACCACCGCGTCCTGGCCGAGGCCCAGCAGTTTCGCCGACTTCTTCACGCTGAAGTGGCTGACCTCGGAGGCGAAGATGCGCAGTTTCGACAGGTCGTCGTCCTTGGCCTCCTCACGGGCCAGCAGCAGTGCCTGGAGGTTGGACTGCGAGCCGCCCGAGGTGAACACGCCGTCGGCGGCGGGACCGAGGCCGATGCGGGCGGCCGTCCAGTCGATCAGTTTGCGCTCGATGAGGGTGCCGCCGGCCGACTGGTCCCAGGTGTCGAGGGAGGAGTTGACGGCGGAGAGGACCGCCTCGCCCAGCACGGCGGGGATGACGACCGGGCAGTTGAGGTGGGCGAGGTAGCGGGGGTGGTGGAAGTAGATCGCGTCGCGGAGGTAGACCTCCTCCAGCTCGTCCAGGGCCGCGGAGCTGTCGCCCAGCGGCTTGTCGAGGTCGATCTGCTCGATGCGGGGAGCGAGGGCGTCGACCGTGACGCCGGTGAACGGACGGTCGGTGGCGGCGAGTTTGGCGGCCACCCGCTCTACTCCTTCGGTCACGGAGCGGCGGTACTGCTCCGCGGTCGTGTCATTGAGCAGGTGCGAGCGCATGGTGGGGGTCCTCCGATGGGGACGGTCCGCTGCGGGACGGACTCAGGGGCGGAGTCGCGGATTCAACTTAGGTTAGCCTAACCTAAGTAACCTGTTCGCGACCCGGCCCCTGCGGTGACAGTGATCACGTTTGTACCCGCCGTCAACTTCCTTGACGGGTAGGGCGGTTGCCTACTCCTGCTCGCGCAGCTGTTCCTCGGTCAGGCCCTGGCGCCAGTACCCGACGAAGGTGATCCTGCGCCGGTCGATCCCGCGCTCACCGACGAAGTGCCGGCGCAACTGCTTCACGTGGGCCGATTCGCCGGCGATCCACACGTACGGCCGTTCGGCGGGCGGGAGCGGGGCGTCACGAAGGGCGGCGAGGGCCATGGGGGACCCCTCGCCGTCGTCGCCGTGGCCGTCGCGCACGAGCCAGGTGATGTCGGCGTCCGCCGGCGTCGCCAGGTCCTGGACGGTGCCGGCGTCGTGCACCTCCAGCCAGGCCCGCACACGCAGACCGGCCGGCAGCGACTCCAGGATCGACGAGATGGCCGGCAGGGCCGTCTCGTCGCCCCACAGCAGAACCAGGTCGGTGTCCTCGGGTGCGCGGAAGCGGATCGCCCGGTTGTCGGCGATGGCCGGCCCCAGCAGCACCACCCGGTCCCCGGCGGTGGCCCCGGCGGCCCACCGGGAGGCGGGCCCGGCCGGGGTGTGCAGCACGAAGTCGATGTCGATCCCGGTGGTTCGGCCCAGCGCGTCGCGGCGCAGCGACCGGAGCGTGTACGAGCGCATCACCGCCCGTACGTCGTCCGGGAGTTCACGCCAGGCCTGCCACCAGCCGTCGCCGAGGTGGTAGGGGATCTGCGGTTCGCTCTGTCCCGGGTGCGGCAGGAACAGCGACAGGGACTGGTCGTACCCGTCGGAGCAGAAGTACCGCAGGTCCTCCCCGGCGAGGCTCACCCGGACCAGGGACGGCCCGAGCCGCCGAGTCCGTACGACCTGGAGGGAGAAGAAGCGGAAGGGGGCGGCGACGGCCGTGGTCATGGGGTGCTCCTGGGACGTGGGGGAGGGTGACCGACCTCAGGGGCGCGCGGGGAACCGCGCGACCAGCCACGAACGGCCCGCGGTTCGCCCACGCCCCTCGACACCCTGGGTGTCAGGCGACCTTCTTCGCGTTCTCGAGGGCCTCGGCGAGGGTCTCGAGAAGCGGCACGCACTTGTCGTACGACAGGATCGGCTCCGGCGAACGGGAGATGATCTGCCCGGCCTTGACGGCGGGCAGCTGCTTCCACGTCGCCTTGGTGATGGCGGCCGGCTGGATGGTCGAGGAACGGTCGTCCATCATGATGATGTCGGCCTTGTACTTGTCGACGTTCTCCCAGCTCAGCGACTCGTACCAGCCGCCGCCCTCCTTCTTGGCGCTCTCCGGCGGCTCGATGAAGTTCACGCCGAGGGCCTTGAAGTACTCGAGGTCGATGGAGAGGTTGGTGCCGGAGACGTAGAAGAGCTGGTCGCTCGCGGAACCGGCCATGACCTTGATGTCGGGCTTGGCCTTGGCGGCGGCGCGCAGGCGGGTGGCGGCGGTCTCGAAGCGCTTCTTGGCGTCGGTGACCTTGGCGGCGGTCATGTCGGCGCCCAGCGACTCGGCGAGCTCCCACATGCGCTCCAGCGGCGCGGTGAGCTGGCGGTCGTAGACGGAGACGGCGACGCTCGGGGCGAGCTTGGCGATCTTGTCCTTGGAGGCCTCGGGGACGTACCAGAGGGTGCCGGCGCTGTCGAAGGTCGTGGAGATGAGCACGTCGGGCGCGAGGGCCGCGTACTTCTCGACGTTGAACTCGTCCCAGACGTTGCCCAGGATCTCGACCTTGGTGATGTCCATGTCGCCGGCCTGGACGTCGGCCTTGCCGTCGGTGGTCTTGGTGGGGCCGAAGACGCCCTTGACCTGGATGCCGTAGTCGTGCAGGGCGGCGCCGACACCGGTGAACGCGACGATGTTCGCCGGGATCTTGTCGAGCTTGACGGTGGTGCCGCGGTCGTCCTTGAACGTCCAGGGGCCGGACTTGGCAGCGGCGCCGGCCGTCGACTCCGAGCCACCGCTTTTCGCGTCGTCGTCCCCGCAGGCTGCGAGCACGGCACCGAGGCCGAGGGCGCCACCGGCGGCGAGAATGCCGCGGCGGGTGAGGTGGGTGGCTCTGGCGTTGGACATGTGTGGCTGCTTTCGAACGTGCGGATCACCGCCGGACAATTCGAAGGTAGGTTAGCCTAACCTCAGATCTTGTCCAGGGGTGGGGCGGTGTGATCCACATCCTGTTTGAATGTCCGAGCCCGGGTGCCCTTCGGTCAGTTCGTCGCCCGGAAAAGGGAGTTGGCGAGAATTCGCCTCTCGCTGGGTCGTCTCGGGGCGCTCAATGGTCTCCGCGTGGTCACGGCCTGCCCGGCCTGCACGGCCTGACAGGGAACTCGTGGAGACGCAGGAAAGACTTGGCCCACCGCTGCCGGCGCGGCCGCCACCTACCGGCCGCGGTCCCGCCGTCGCTCTCAAGGTGAGCAGGCGGTTGTTGGGGTGGGGGAGGCGGCCGCGTGAAGAAGTGCGCACCTTCGAATTCCACCGCAGCGGGTCCGGCGACACCGTGAACATGATCGGCGGAGCGAACAGCCGAGGCATCGTCAAACGCGGGCAGCTGTCCTCCGTCGGCCAGGCGATCGAGGGACTGCGGAGCCAACCCCGGCAGGTGCGCGAGGAGTTCGGTCCGGGGGCCGCGCGGTCCGTCGGCGACAACCGTCCGGTCGTCGCCGACGGCACGCGCATCCCGGCGGAGCGCCGCGCGCGGTCCGCGCGGCCCGCCCTGCCTCCTCGTACCGGCCGAGCTCGCCATCTCGGGCGTCGTCGCGGCCCTCGGGGCGGCGGCCGCCCCGCTGACGGACCCGATCGACGGAGTACGGTCGCTGCTCGGCGGGCAGCGGCGCCGCCCTCAGCCCGCCAGCCCCAGCTCCCGTGCGATCAGCATCCGTTGCACCTCGCTCGTGCCCTCGCCGATCTCCAGGATCTTGGAGTCGCGCCACATGCGGGCGACCGGGTACTCGTTCATGAAGCCGTAGCCGCCGTGGATCTGGGTGGCCTCACGGGCGTTGTCGACGGCGATCGTCGACGAGTACAGCTTCGCCAGCGCCGCCTCCTTCTTGAAGGGCTCCCCGGCCACCAGGCGGGAGGCCGCGTCGCGCCAGGCCAGGCGGGCGGTGTGGGCCCGCATCTCCATGTCCGCGATCTTGAACTGGATGGCCTGGTTGGCACCGATCGGCCGGCCGAAGGCGTGACGCTCCTTCGCGTACTTCACCGACTCGTCGACGCAGCCCTGGGCGAGGCCGGTGGCGAGCGCCGCGATGGCGATGCGGCCCTCGTCGAGGATGCGCAGGAACTGGGCGTAGCCGCGGCCCTCCTCACCCAGCAGGTTGGCCGCCGGGACCCGGACGTCCGAGAACGACAGCTCGCGGGTGTCGGAGGCGTTCCAGCCGACCTTCGAGTAGGGCGCCGCGACCGTGAAACCGGGGGTGCCGGACGGGACGATGATCGCGGAGATCAGCGGCCTGCCGTCCGGCTTGCGGCCCGTCACCGCCGTGACCGTGACCAGGCCGGTGATGTCGGTGCCCGAGTTGGTGATGAAGCACTTGCCGCCGTTGATCACCCACTCGTTCGTCGTCTCGTCGAGGCGGGCCGTCGTACGGGTCGCGCCCGCGTCCGAGCCGCCGTCGGGCTCC
Organism: Streptomyces sp. NPDC051315; assembly: GCF_044455165.1. Classification (NCBI taxonomy): domain Bacteria; kingdom Bacillati; phylum Actinomycetota; class Actinomycetes; order Kitasatosporales; family Streptomycetaceae; genus Streptomyces; species Streptomyces sp. NPDC051315. The sequence goes on along the minus strand of NZ_JBITEN010000007.1, from coordinate 138,167 downwards.
GTCAGACCGAAAGCGCCCAGGATCTCGCCGGAGCACAGGCGGGGGAGCCACTCGCGCTTCTGCTCCGGCGTGCCGAACAGGTGGACCGGCATGGCGCCCAGCGAGACACCCGCCTCCAGGGTGATCGCCACGGACGAGTCGACGCGCGCCAGCTCCTCCAGCGCGATGCCGAGGGCGAGGTAGTCGCCGCCCATGCCGCCGTACTCCTCCGGGAACGGCAGGCCGAACAGGCCCATGCGGCCCATCTCGCGGACGATCTCGTACGGGAACTCGTGCCGCTCGTAGAAGTCGCCGATCTTCGGCGCGACGACGTCGTGCGCGAACTCCTCGACCGTGCGGCGGAGTTCTTCGAGTTCGGGGGAGAGACGGTGGTCCATCACTGCTCCTTGAGGTCCTCGTCGGCCTTGTGGGCCAGGGCTCGGACGGTTCGGGACGGGCTGGGCCGGCCCAGCCGGCCGGCCATCCACGCGCTGGTGGCGACGAGACGGCCGAGGTCGACCCCGGTGTCGATACCGAGGCCGTGAAGCATCCACACGAGGTCCTCGGTGGCGAGGTTTCCGGTGGCGGACTTGGCGAACGGGCAGCCACCCAGGCCGCCCGCGGAGGCGTCGACGGTGGTGACGCCCCGCTGGAGCGCGGCCAGGGTGTTGGCGAGGGCCTGGCCGTAGGTGTCGTGGAAGTGCACGCCCAGCGCGCCCACGGGGATGCGCTCCTCGTCGAGCGCGGTGAGCAGGGCGACGACATGACCCGGGGTCGCCACCCCGATCGTGTCGCCCAGGCTCAGTTCGTCGCAGCCCATGTCGAGCAGCGCCCGGCACACCCGGACGACCTGCGGCACCGGGACCGCGCCCTCCCAGGGGTCGCCGAAGCACATGGAGAGGTAGCCGCGCACATGCACGCCGTCGGCCTTGGCCCGCTCCACCACCGGGGCGAACATGGCCAGCGCCTCGTCCACCGTGCGGTTGAGGTTGGCCTTGGCGAACGACTCGGTGGCGCTGGCGAACACGGCGACCCGGCGCGCGCCGAGCGCCAGCGCCCGGTCCAGCCCGCGCTCGTTCGGCACGAGCACCGGCAGCTCCACCGGCAGGTCGGCCACCATGGGGAACAGCTGCTCGGCGTCGGCGAGTTGGGGCACCCACGCGGGGTGGACGAAGCTGGTCGCCTCGATCGTCGTCAGCCCCGCCCCGGCGAGCCGGCGCACGAACTCCGCCTTCACCTCGGTCGGCACCGTCGACGGCTCGTTCTGCAGGCCGTCGCGCGCGCCCACCTCGTGGATCCTGACCCGCTCGGGCAGGCCGGGCGCCGGCACGGTCATCGGAAGCCCTCGCACGGTCATCCCTCCTCCCCGTGCGGCGCGATCACGGCCAGCACCTGGTCCATGGCGACGGTCGCGCCCGGGGTGACGTCCAGTTCGGCGACCGTGCCGGCGTGCGGGGCGGAGATGACGTGCTCCATCTTCATCGCCTCCACCACCAGCAGGCTCTGACCCGCGGTCACCTCGTCGCCGACGGCGACCTTCACCACCGTCACCGTCCCCGGCATGGGCGCGGTCAGCGAGTCGGCGCCGGAGTGCGCGGCCCCGGTCAGGGACGCGGCGACCGGATCGTGGTCCCGCACCTGCCAGGCGTCGCCGTCGCGGCCCAGCCAGTCGCCCGCCCGGTGGAAGGTGTGCCGGACACCGTCGAGGGTGACGTGGACCCGGTCGCCGGTGACGGTGTGGGCGCCGCGCATCCGGTGGGTGACGGGTTCGCGTCCCGGCGCGCGCAGGGGGAAGGCGACCGGCCGGTGCGTCCCGCCCAGCCGCCAGCCGCTCGGCACGGAGAAGGGATCCGTCCACCCCTGCCCGCTCGGCTTCAGCGCCTCCAGCCGAACGGCGGCGGCGGCCTCGTAGACCTCCTCCGGTACGTCGGCCGGGACCAGCTCGTCCACCACCCGCTCGACCAGGCCGGTGTCCAGCTCGCCCGCCACGACCGCCGGATGGGCCAGCAGCCGGCGCAGGAACCCGGCGTTGGTCTGCACGCCCAGCGTGACCGTCTCCGCGAGGGCGGCCCGCAGCTTCCTGAGCGCCGTCGCCCGGTCGGGGCCGTACGCGATCACCTTGGACAGCATCGGGTCGTACAGGCTGCCCACCTCGGTGCCCTCGTCGAGCCCGGAGTCGGTGCGGACGCCGTCGCCCTGCGGTTCGTGCAGCCGCAGCACGGTGCCGCCCGACGGGAGGAAGCCCCGCGCCGGGTCCTCCGCGCACAGCCGCGCCTCGACCGCGTGGCCGGTCAGCCGGACGTCGTCCTGCCCGAAGGACAGCGGCTCCCCGGCCGCCACCCGCAGCTGCCACTCCACCAGGTCCAGCCCCGTGACCAGCTCGGTGACCGGGTGCTCCACCTGGAGCCGGGTGTTCATCTCCATGAAGTGGTACGACGTCGGATCCCCGCCGGGGACGATGAACTCCACCGTGCCCGCGCCCCGGTACCCGCAGGAACGGGCCGCCTGCACGGCCGCCTCGCCCATCGCGGCCCGCGTGGCCTCGTCGAGGAGCACGCTGGGCGCCTCCTCGATGATCTTCTGGTGCCGGCGCTGCAGGGAGCACTCGCGCTCGCCCAGGTGGACCACGTGCCCGTGGCCGTCGGCGAGGACCTGGATCTCGATGTGCCGGGGCCGGTCGATCCACCGCTCGACGAGGAGCGTGTCGTCGCCGAAGGAGGCGCGGGCCTCACGGCGGGCGGCGGCGATCTCGTCCTCCAGTACGGCGGGGTCGCGCACCAGCCGCATGCCCTTGCCGCCACCGCCGGCACTCGGCTTCAGCAGCACCGGCACACCGATCCGACGGGCCGCCTCGACGAGCTGGGCGTCGGTGAGCCCGCTGCCGCTGGACCCGGGCACGACGGGCACGCCCGCCGCCCGCACGGTCTCCTTCGCCCGGATCTTGTCGCCCATCAGGGAGATCGCCTCCGCCGGCGGCCCGATGAAGACGAGCCCCGCGTCGGCGCACGCGCGCGCGAAGCCCGCGTTCTCCGCCAGGAAGCCGTACCCGGGGTGGACGGCCTGGGCGCCGGTGCGGGCGGCGGCCTCCAGCAGCCGCTCCACGGACAGATAGCTCTCGGCGGCCGGCGCCGGACCGAGCCGTACGGCGGTGTCGGCCTCGCGGACGTGCCGGGCGTCGGCGTCCGCGTCCGAGAAGACGGCCACCGAGCGCACGCCCAGCGACCGCAGGGTGCGGATGACGCGTACGGCGATCTCGCCCCGGTTGGCCACGAGCACGGTGTCGAACACGGTTCCCCTCCTCACATCCGGAAGACGCCGAACTGGGGGTCACCCAGTGGCGCGTGGGCACAGGCGGTCAGGGCCAGGCCGAGCACCTGGCGCGTGTCCAGCGGATCGATGACGCCGTCGTCCCAGAGGCGGGCGGTGGCGTAGTAGGCGTTGCCCTGACGCTCGTACTGCGCCCGGATCGGGTCCTTGAACGCCTCTTCCTCCTCCAGCGGCCACTCCTGGCCGCGCGCCTCCAGCTGGTCGCGCTTGACGGTGGCGAGGACGGAGGCGGCCTGCTCGCCGCCCATCACGGAGATCTTGGCGTTCGGCCACATCCACAGGAAGCGGGGGGAGTAGGCGCGGCCGCACATGGAGTAGTTCCCGGCGCCGTACGACCCGCCCACGACGACCGTCAGCTTCGGCACGCGCGTGCAGGCCACGGCGGTCACCATCTTGGCGCCGTGCTTGGCGATGCCGCCGGCCTCGTAGTCCCGGCCGACCATGAACCCGGAGATGTTCTGCAGGAACACCAGCGGGATCCCGCGCTGGTCGCACAGCTCGATGAAGTGCGCGCCCTTCTGGGCGGACTCGGAGAACAGGATGCCGTTGTTGGCGACGATCCCGACCGGGTGCCCGTGGATCCGGGCGAAGCCGGTGACGAGGGTCTGCCCGAACTCGGCCTTGAACTCGGCGAACCGGGACCCGTCGACCACGCGCGCGATGATCTCCCGTACGTCGTAGGGGGTACGGGAGTCGACCGGGACGGCGCCGTAGAGGCCGTAGGGGTCGACCTTGGGCTCGACGGCGGGCCGCACCTCCCAGGGGAGCGCCGGGCGGGCAGGAAGGGTGGACACGATGGTCCGCACGATCCGCAGCGCGTGCGCGTCGTCCTCGGCGAGATGGTCGGTGACACCCGACACGCGCGCGTGGACCTCACCGCCGCCGAGCTCCTCGGCGGTGACGACCTCACCGGTGGCGGCCTTCACGAGCGGGGGCCCGCCGAGGAAGATCGTCCCCTGGTCGCGGACGATGACGGCCTCGTCGCTCATGGCCGGGACGTACGCCCCGCCCGCCGTGCAGGAGCCGAGCACGGCGGCGATCTGCGGGATCCCGGCGCCCGACATCCGGGCCTGGTTGTAGAAGATCCGCCCGAAGTGCTCACGGTCGGGGAAGACCTCGTCCTGCATGGGCAGGAAGGCGCCGCCGGAGTCGACGAGGTACAGGCAGGGCAGCCGGTTCTCGAGCGCGACCTCCTGGGCCCGCAGGTGCTTCTTCACCGTCATCGGGTAGTACGTCCCGCCCTTGACGGTGGCGTCATTGGCGACGACGACGCACTCCCGCCCGCTCACCCGCCCGATCCCGGCGATGACCCCGGCGGCCGGGGCCTGCCCCTCGTACATCCCGTCGGCGGCGAGGGGCGCCAGCTCGAGGAACGGGGAGCCGGGGTCGAGGAGGGTGTCGACCCGGTCGCGGGGCAGCAGCTTCCCACGCGCGGTGTGCCGCGCCCGTGCCTTCTCGCCGCCTCCCAGCCGGGCGGCGGCGAGCTTGGCGCGCAGCTCCTCGACGAGTGCGAGGTGGGCTTGTTCATTGGCCCGCCAGGCCTCCGACGCGGGGTCCGCCGCGCTCGTCAGCTCCGGTGCCTCTTCCATCCTTGCGGTCCCCTCACCCAGTGATCGACTGTTAATGAGCGTTAACCATTTCCTTCAGGTTAACGACCGCTAACCTCCCTGTCTAGAATTGCTTCCATGGCCACGAGAACCGACGCCCCCACCCGCCGCGAGCAGATCCTCAAGGAGGCCGCGCGGCTCTTCGCCGAGCGCGGGTTCCACGGCGTCGGGGTGGACGAGATAGGCGCCGCCGTCGGCATCAGCGGCCCCGGTCTCTACCGGCACTTCCCCGGCAAGGACGCGATGCTCGCCGAACTGCTGGTCGGGATCAGCGGCCAGCTGCTCAACGGCGCGCGGCGCCGTCTGCAGGAGGCCGACGGCGTCGGCCCCGAGGCGGTCCTCGACTCCCTCATCGAGGGCCACATCGACTTCGCGATCGACGACCGCCCCCTCATCACCCTGCACGACCGCGAGCTGGACCGCCTCCGCGACAGCGACCGCAAGCTGGTGCGGCAGCTGCAGCGGCAGTACGTGGAGCTGTGGGTCGGGGTGGTCCGTGAGGTGTACCCCGAGCTGACCGAACCGACGGCGCGGTCGGCGGTCCACTCGGTGTTCGGACTGCTGAACTCGACCCCCCATCTGGGGAGGGCGGGTTCCCTCCCGGGCCGCGGTGCCACGGCGGCCCTCCTGCACCGAATGGCCCGCGGGGCGTTCGGCTCGGCGGGCGAGCGGTAGGCCTGCGGGTTCGGTCCCACCGGCACCGTCCGTGACCCCGGGCGGGGGTGGTTGTCCCACCCGCACCGCCCGTGGCCGCTTTGTCAGGTGGGTCGGGGGCGGCCGAAGAGGAGGTCATACCCTGCCGGGAGCTGGAGCAGGACCTGGTTGAGGAGGTCGTCCCCGGCAGCGTCCGCGACTGTGCTGAGGACGGCGCCGACGTCCCAGGCCGCGGTCTGCTCGGTGGCCCCCTCGATCCAGGCCGCCGTCGCCCGCACGAACCGTTCCGGCGGCAGCGGCTCGGCGCTCTGCAGCGGGTTGAGCAGGATCAGGGCGAAGCCTTCGGGCAGACGCGCCGCCAGCCGGGCGCGTACCTCGCCGACCAGATGCGCGCCCAGCAAGGCGAGGACCACGCGCGCCGCGCGTTCTGCTTCCTGCTCACTCTCGTACTCGCCGCGTTCCTTCACGTGGTCGAGGAACGCTTCGCGTCGCAGGGTCACGTCGGCCGCCACCACCCTTCTTCGGCTTCTTCGCTTTGGTGGGGGCGCAGCCGACGAGGGGGAGATCAGGTGCCCGTCCTCCGCCGCCGGTCGGCCCCTGCCGCTCGTCTCCGTCTCACCGGCCGGGAACCCACCGGACCGGACCCGCACGCAGCGGCGGCTCGGGACGGACGTCCCCGAGCACCACGACGTGAGCCCACGCGGGCCGCGCGGGCACGGTGCGGGCGGCCTCCCGATCGGACGCCGGCAGCGTGTGCTCGTGGCGCTGGTCGTAGGCCGCCCGCAGGACCGGGTCGCGCAGCGTCTCGTACGCCGCCCGTACCTCACCGAACCGTGCGGCGGTGGCCGCGTCCACGCGGGTGTCGGGGCGCAGTTCCCGCACCCGGGCGCGGAAGGCCGAGGTGATCATCTCGGCCGTCGCCGAGGGCTGCAACCCCAGCACCGCGTACAGGTCCCCTCCCGGCTCCCGCGTCGGCACGTCCGGCCACCTCCTCGGCCAGGGTGAGCTGCGGTTTCCCATCCGGCTTGCCTACGTTCCCGAAATAGGACGTGAGTCTTGCCTTGTCAAGTCCTGGAGGCGTACAGGGGATGTGTCCGCGGTACTCCGGTCCTGCGGAAAGCGGTGCCGTGGACGAAGGAGTCGGACGAAGGGATCGGGGCCGCCGACCGCGGGCGGCCCGCGCAGGCACTGAGAGGCAGCGAACGAGACGGACAGGAGGTGAGTGCAGTGATCACCGAGCTCGCCGTCGAGCGTGTGGAGTTCACTTGCGGCTCGTGCTGGCACAGCTGGAGCGTCGACTACGACGTGCAGCGCTACCGGGACGAGACCGGGGACGAGTGGGAGGTCTTCTACCGCGACAACACCGCTGTTCCCGACCCCTACACGCCGCAGGGCGCGCCGTCCTGCGAGCACTGCGGCCGCCGCTGGGTCGGGCGCCTGGTGGCGCGTCGGCCCGTGCCGTTGTCCGGTGACGGTGAGGCGCCCCGCAGCCGTGTCCCGGCCGAGGGCGGCCATCGTCCCGAGCGGCACACCGCGCCGATGCTGCGCGCCGCCGGTCACCCGCAGCCGCCATCCGGCGCACGAGCCTCCCGGCCGTCCACGGAGCCCTCCGGGTGATCCGCACCGGTGCGCGCCGCCTTCAGGGGCGTGCGCGCACTGTGTGCCAGGACGATGCCGCGCGCCGACCGAGTGCGGCCCGCGGCACCACGGCGCTGCGGGCATCCGCGTAGGAAGGCGGACATCACTCGTGCCTGGCCAGTGTGAGCTGCGGCATTGCCGGTCCGAACGGACGGCTTCCATGATGAGCGGACCAGTCACGTCAAGGAAAGCGGCTCCTCATGGGTGATCATGTGCATGTGCGGCTCAGCCAGGGGATGAGTGTGTCGGACGAAGGGGAACTGATCGAGCACTCACGCTGCCGGTGCGGGGCTACCTTCACCAGGGTGTTCGACGCCGACGGCGGGGAGCCGGAGCGCCCGTCCCGCTCGTGACTCGCGCCCGGCGCCGCAACTGACACCCTTCCCCCGGGCACCGCACTCCACCGCGGAGCCACCCTCGGCACGGCCACAGGACGCCGACGGATCGACAACAGGCCCCGGGCTGATGCCCGAGGCCTGAAGGGGCGGTGTCGCTGTGGCGTCAGCTGCCCAGTTCCTTGCGGTCGCTGCCGCCACTGATGGCGATCTTGCGCGGCTTGGCCTGTTCGGCGACCGGGATCCGCAGCCTCAGCACACCGGCCTCGTAGGAGGCTTCGATCTTCTCGGTGTCGAGGGTCTCGCCGAGGAACAGCTGCCGGCTGAACGTCCCCGCAGGCCGCTCGGTGATCACCGTGTCACTGTTCTCGCCGTACGCCGGCTTGCGTTCGGCCTTCACGGTCAGGACGTTGCGCTCGACGTCGAGGTCGATGGACTCCGGGTTCACGCCCGGCAGGTCCAGCTCCACGAGGAACGTCTCACCTTCACGCCAGGCGTCCATCGGCATGCCCGCCGGGTGCGCGGCAGTGCCCCAGACCCGATCGACGAGCCGGTCGAGCTCGCGGAAGGGATCCGTACGCAGCAGCATCTGTCATCCCTCCTGGATGTCGTTCCCGCATCCTTCGCTGTCCTCTGATATATCACCGCGCCGGAAAGTTGACAATTAAAGGCTCAACTTTTTGCCAGCCGAGACCGGTCGCCGCCGCGTGTGCCGCAGCTCGTGCCGCCTCCGCGTGGCGGGCCCAGCTTCAGGCATCCGTCAGGAGGGCTCAGGCGCCATGCCGCGGGTTCGGGGCGGCCGAGCGCCCGGACCGCCCGCCGCGGCCGGAGAGGTCGACCCATCGAATGCTCACCGCGGCGCCACAGGAGTTGAGTTGTTCAGTGTCAACTTCCTGCAGTCGCTACTTGTCAGTGATTCTCCGGTCGGCTATTACGGATAGGCGGTACTCGATCGTCGGGCCGCAGTCACTGCGACCTGCCTCAGGAAGGGAGAAAACCGGACATGCTCGCGCGTACGGGCGTTCTGGGCGACCTCGACCGGCTCACGCATCAGCTCACGCGTGCCGACGCCTCGGGCGGCACCGTCATCCCGGCGGATGCCTGGCGCGACGACGAAGCGCTGTACCTGCAGTTCGATCTGCCCGGCATGGACCGCTCCGCCATCGAGCTGACCACGGAGCATCACACGCTGATCCTGACCGCCGAGCGGCCCTCCCCGATCCCGGCCGACGCCCGTCCCGTACTGACCGAGCGGCCCACCGGCCGGTTCACCCGCCGCCTGACCCTGTCCGACGCCCTGGACACGGCCGCCGCGGAGGCGGCCTACGACAACGGCGTCCTCACCCTCCGCATCCCGCTGGCCCCCCACGCCAAGCCCCGAAAGATCGCCATCTCCGGCGGAGCGCCCAGGCAGCTGACCGCCTGAGAGCCGCCTGCCCGTCCGTCCCGTCGCATCGAAGGAGGCTGAAACCGTGGGCGCCCTGCTGTGGCTGCTCATCCCCCTCACCGCCGGCATCGCCGTCGGCGTCCGGGCCTGGGACACCGGACGCCGCAACCCCAGCCCGCCCGACCACGACACCTGGGAAGACCTCGACCGCTACCAGCGGCTGCGGACCGTCCTGAGCGCCGACGAGCACTGCGAGGCGGTATGAGCGAGGTGGTCTGCGGATCCCCCAACTGGTGCGTCCGCCGGGGCCGGCGGCGCCGGTCCGCAGGGGAGGGCGGTGCCGGCCGTCCTGCCGCTGTCCCGTCCGGATACGGGCCCACAGCGTGAGAACAGCTGACCGGACTCCCCTTTTGTCCGGAGCTCTTGGAGCCCCGGACAAAAGGGGAGCGCGAGCCGGGCGCCCCTTTCGTTCGGAGCTCCAAGCGGCCGGGGCGGCGACGACGGTTCCCCCACGAGCCTCGTGCACCGACCTGCTCGCCACCCGGAGACCCCCGCCCCGACCGCAGGGCACGTCCTCACCGAACGAACAGCTCCACGGCGTGGACCGCGTGATGCGAAGGGCCGTCTGACGGCCCCTCCGACGGCAGGCTGACCGAGAACGACCTCTGGTGAGAGGCCGGCGTCAGCCGGGCCACGACGCACCGTGCGGCCCCGTCCGCGCGGAGTGGGAGAACCGCGCCCGACCGAAGGACCGTCAGTACCAGGGTCGGCGGGGACGGGTGAGGCTCGCGGAGGGTGCCTCGGGGCCGCGTGAGGCCCATGCCCCGAGAGGTGCGGGGGAGGAGCCCCGCGGGACCGGGGGCGGAGCCCCGGGGTGGGACTTCTCGGCCGAGCGAGTCGGGCGGGGCGGGGGTGGCAAAGCCCCGCCCCACCCCGCCCCGCCCGGCGTCAGCGTCAGCGTCAGCGTCAGCGTCAGCGTCAGCGTCAGCGTCAGCGTGACGAGCGTTACCACTCGCCCACCCTGGACGCACCTCGTACTCGCCGGTACGGTGCTGTGAGCAAGCGCTTAGACAGGCCGAGGTACGTGGAGGTGGGCGGCGTGCGCCGTACGGTGTTCAACGAGGATCACGAGGCGTTCCGGGAGACCCTTCGCGCCTTCATCGAGGCCGAGGTCGTCCCCGTCTACGACGAGTGGTTCGCAGCCGGCCAGGCGCCGCGCGAGTTCTACTACAAGCTCGGCGAGCTGGGCATCTTCGGCATCAACGTGCCGGAGGAGTACGGCGGCGCGGGCCTGGACAGCCACAAGTTCGAGGCCGTCCTCTACGAGGAGACCGCCCGGGCGGGCGTGCAGTTCGGCGGTTCCGGCGTGCACGTGCTGCTCGCCCTGCCGTACATCAAGATGCTGGCGACGGACGAGCAGAAGAAGCGCTACCTGCCGAAGTTCGTCACCGGCGAGGAGATGTGGGCCATCGCGATGACCGAGCCGGGCACCGGCTCCGACCTCGCGGGCATGAAGACCACCGCCAAGCTCTCCGAGGACGGCACGCACTACGTCCTCAACGGCGCCAAGACCTTCATCACCGGCGGCGTGCACGCCGACAAGGTCATCGTCTGCGCCCGGACCTCCGCCCCGACCGCCGAGGACCGCCGCTTCGGGATCTCCCTCTTCGCCGTGGACACCAAGTCCGAGGGCTACTCCATCGGCCGCAAGCTGGACAAGCTGGGTCTGCGCACCTCCGACACCGCCGAGCTGGCGTTCGTCGACGTCAAGGTGCCGGTCGAGGACCTGCTCGGCGAGGAGAACAAGGGCTTCTACTACCTCGGCCACAACCTGGCCTCCGAGCGCTGGGGCATCGCCTTCGGCGCCTACGCGCAGGCCAAGGCCGCCGTCCGGTTCGCCAAGCAGTACGTCCAGGAGCGCACCGTCTTCGGCAAGCCGGTCGCCCACTTCCAGAACACCAAGTTCGAGCTGGCCGCCTGCCAGGCCGAGGTGGACGCGGCCGAGGCCGTCGCCGACCGCGCGACGGAGGCCCTCGACGCCGGTGAGCTGACCCCCGCCGAGGCCGCCAGCGCCAAGCTGTTCTGCACCGAGGTCGCCCACCGCGTCATCGACCGCTGCCTCCAACTGCACGGCGGCTACGGCTACATGAACGAGTACCCGATCGCCCGCCTCTACGCGGACAACCGCGTCAACCGCATCTACGGCGGCACCAGCGAGATCATGAAGACGATCATCGCCAAGGACATGGGCCTGTAAGACCGCCGCAATCGCCGGTCGGTACAACAGTCCCATGAGCCAGGCACTCCACGATCTCCTCGATCTGCTCGACCTGGAGCAGATCGAGGAGAACATCTTCCGCGGCCAGTCCCGCTCCGCCGTCGTCCCGCGTGTCTTCGGCGGTCAGGTGGCGGCGCAGGCGCTGGTCGCCGCCGGGCGCACGGTCCCCGCGGACCGGCCCGCCCACTCCCTGCACGCGTACTTCCTGCGCACGGGAGACCCGGGCGCGCCCATCGTCTACAACGTCGAACGCATACGCGACGGGCGTTCGTTCACCACCCGCCGCGTGGTGGCGGTCCAGCACGGACGGCCGATCTTCGCCCTGTCGGCGTCCTTCCAGACGTACGAGGACGGGCTCGACCACCAGGCCGGGATGCCGCCCGCGCCCGACCCGGTGACCCTGCCCACCTCCGAGGAGCGCCTGCTCGGCTACGACCACCTGGACCGGGCCGTCGTCGAGCGGTTCCTGGAGGCCCGCCAGGCGATCGACCTGCGCTACGTCGACGAGCCGCCCTACGGGAAGTTCGGCGAGCCGCGCGAGCCGCGCTCGCAGGTGTGGTTCCGCACCAACGGCAAGCTCGCCGACGACCCGCTGCTGCACGTAGTCCTGGCCACCTACGTCTCCGATATGACGCTCCTGGACTCGATCCTCCTCGCGCACGGCCGCGGCGGCTGGGCGGTCGGGGACGTCGTCGGCGCCTCCCTCGACCACGCGATGTGGTTCCACCGCCCGTTCCGCGCCGACGAGTGGCTGCTGTACGACCAGGAGTCCCCGTCGGCGTACGGCGGCCGCGGCCTCGGTCAGGCCCGCATCTACACCCAGGACGGACGGCTCGCCGTCTCGGTGATCCAGGAGGGCGTCGTCCGGGTCCCCCGGTGACGGTCCGGCGCGGCACGTCTCCCGAGATGCCGGTGTGCCGGTGCGCGACTAGGCTCAATGAGTGAATGCCGCAGGCACGGCACGCCCGGCCGACCGGTTCCCGAACGCAGTGGACCAAGGCCCCAGGGATCGCCCGCGACAGTGGTGAGCGACCTGGAGGCGTCGGCGGTCGAGCCCGTGCTCCTTGAGAAGAACACGCGGTGACACTCAAAGACCCTGTCGCAACGCAGAGTTGCGGCTGCGGCCATCCATGCCCGCGCTCCCCCCGGGGACGCGGGAGACGATGGAGCGAAAGGTTATTTCCCATGCGAACTCAACGCGCGAGGCATCTCGCCGCGGTCTCGGCCGCCGGGCTGATGCTGGCCGGTGGCATCGCGGTCGGCACAGCGGGCACCGCTTCGGCGACCGACACCTCCCGGGACTACAGCCACAGTCAGTACTGCGACGACGACTCCTGGTGGGACGACTGCGACGACCACAACGGTCGTGGCGGCAACGGTGACCACGACGACCACGACGACGACAACGGTCGTGGCGGCAACGGTGACCACGACGACCACGACGACGACAACGGCCGTGGCGACTACGACGACCACGACGACGACAACGGCCGTGGTGGCAACGGCGACGACCACGACGACGACAACGGTCGTGGCGGCAACGGCGACCACGACAACGGCCACGACGGCAACGGTGGCAGGGACTGACAGGACACCGGCGACAACGCGATGTACGGCACCCGACGGGGCCGTACATCGCCTCGTCCCATCGCCTCGCCTCCGGGTGACGGGCAGTTAACCCGCCTACGCCAGGCCCGCCTCGGCCAGCAGGTACGCCGTCATCGGGTCGTAGTGGCGCGGGCTGACGACGTGGTCGTCGAGGGGCACCGTCACCTGGACCGTGCCCTCCGCCTCGGCGATGAACAGCGCCGGGTCGTTGCAGTCGGCGTAACCGACGGAGTCGACGCCGTGCTGGCCGGCGTAGCCCGCCCAGCCGTGGTCGGCGACCACCAGGTCGGGCAGCGGGCGGCCCGCGCGCTCCAGCGCCGTCAGGATCGCCTTCATCGGCTCGCCCGAATGGGTGTGCCAGAGGGTGGCGCCGTGCTCCAGCACCGCCACGTCCGCGAACTGCATGACGTACCCCTCGTCGGTCTGCAGCCCGTCCGGGATGACGACGATCTCGCAGCCGGCCGCGCGCAGGGCGGCGGCGGTGGCGCGGTGGACGTCGAGCAGACCGCCCGGATGGCCGGTGGCGAACAGCACCCGCTGCCGGTCCTCGGCCGCCTTGCGCAGCCGCCCCGCCAGCCGGTCCAGCGCGTCGACGGTCAGCTGGGGGTCGATGGTGTCCTGGCCGTACCGGTACTCCGGGTCGTCGTTGACACCGACCCGCTCCGCCATCACCGCGAGCACGTCCTGCTCGTCGGTCCAGCGGTCGCCGAGCTCCAGGCCGAGCCAGAAGTTGCGGACACCGTTCGCCAGCTGACGGTAGTGGGAGAGGTTGTTCTCGCGCGGCGTGGCGACGTCACCCGCGATGCGGGTCCTGACGAGGTGGTCGACGAGCTCGGCGCGGCTGGGTGTCCCGGGTATCGGCATGGTGTCCATTGTGAGGCAGCCGCCGGTGGGAGTCTGCGGTGTCCCGGACGCTGGGACGTGGGTCACCCGTCCCCGCCCGGGCCCCCGAACTCACCGTCGCCGCAGGGCGAACCACAGTTCCATTCGCACGTCGGGATCGTCCAGGTCCGTCTCCAGCAGGGCGGCGCAGCGCGCGATCCGCTGCCGCACGGTGTTGCGGTGGACACCCAGCGCCACCGCCGTACGGTCCCAGCCGCCGTGCAGCGACAGCCACGTGCGCAGGGTGTCGGCGAGGGCCGGGTTCTGCCCGAGCGGCGCGAGGACCGCACGGGAGTGGGCCTCGGCCTCGTCGGGCGGGAGGAGGTCGGCGAGCGCGGCACGGGCGCCGTGCCGGACGAGGGGCGCGCGGGTCGCCCGGGCCCGGGCCAGGGCGCGGGCCGCCTGGGTGTCGGCGGCCGGCCAGTCGGCGGGCCCCACGACCGCGCTGGCCCCCAGCGTCCACCCCGGCTGCGCGGCCGGTTCCCGGTCGGCGGGGACGAGGACCCGTACGACGCCTTCGCCCAGGTCGACCAGCGGTGACCCGAGGGCGGCGCCCAGCGCGGAGGCGGCCACGGCGTCCGGCGCCCCCCGTGCCTCCGGCCGCCCGTGCACCACCCGCCACCGTCCGCCGCCGAGCAGCGGGGCCACCGTCTCCGGCGCGGCCCCCAGCAGCAACCGTACGAGCGCCGAGGAGCGGGCCGCGCCGGTGCCGCTCCGGTGTTCGCCGGTGAGGAGGGAGAGCAGGACGGCGGCGACGGAGGCGATGGTGTGGTCCCCGGGCTCGCGCCGGGGCGCGGCCACCCCGAGCACGAAGCCGCGGCCCGCGCCGAGGGCGTAGGCGGCGAGGTGGGTGCCGGCGGGGGTGGTGTCGCTGGCGGTGACGGAGCCCCGGGTGGTGAGCACCCGGGCGAGTTCCGCCAGCGGCCCGTCCACCGGCTCGGCCGGCCCGCGCCCCGCCGCCGCGATCTGCGCGCCCTCCGGTCCGTACAGCACCGCCCGTCCGCCGGTCCGCTGGGCCAGCCGTCGCAGCACCGAGGGCACCGGGTCCGGGCGGGAGGCGGCGACGGCGAGGCTCTGCTGGGCCTCCGTCACCCGGCGCAGTTCGGCGTGCCGGGCCTGGGCCATGAGCTGCCAGACCGCGCGGGCCACGCCCGAGAAGGTGGTCTGCGGCGGCACCTCCAGGAGCGGCAGCTCGTACGCCTCGCAGGCGGCGACCAGGGCGCGCGGCACCGTGTCGTGGACGGGCGCGAGACCGAACCCGAGCGCCGCGCCGCCCGCCGCCACGATCCGCGCGACGTAGTCCTCGAAGTAGGTCCCCGACCCCGCCGCCTCCGGGATGTGCACCCCGGCCGTCAGCAGCAGCTCGCCGCCCAGCAGGTACGGGTACGGGTCGGCCATCTCCGAGGTGTGCGCCCCGTGGACGACCAGGCCGGGGTCGGACGGTCCGGCGATCTGGCGCAGCGCCAGGTCCTCGCGGGCCAGCAGCGCGGCGAGCGGGACCGGCGGGGTGGGCGGGACGGCGGGTTCCGGCACGGTGTGCGTTCCTTCCGTTCCGTACGGCTGCAGTGGATGAAACGTACACTTCGCAGCCGCTTTCCGGCAGCCTAGGGTCGGTCCCGGCCGACAGCCGCGGGGTGCGGGCGGACGGCCCCACGAGCCGCTGCCGATCACCCCCTGGTTCCGGCACGGCACGCCACCGGAAGTGCGTGAAGGAGGCCCCATGGCCGTCGGCCACACCGTGATCGTCGACCCGGCCGCCCGCGCCTCCCGGCGCGCCCGCCTCGCCGGGCAGACCCCCGAACTCGTGTCCGACCCCGTCCCGGCACCCCAGTAGAGTCGTACCCATCGGTACAGAGCAGTACATACGCGACGACGCGTAGGAAAGTAGGCAGTGCATGAGCAGCAACGAGACGCCCCGCGGCCCCGTCGACTCCTCGCGGATCCCGCGGTACGCCGGCCCCGCGACCTTCGCCCGGCTGCCCCGCCTCGACGAGGTCGGCCGCGCCGACGTCGCCGTCGTGGGCGTGCCGTTCGACTCGGGCGTCTCGTACCGGCCGGGCGCCCGCTTCGGCGGCAACGCGATCCGTGAGGCGTCCCGGCTGCTGCGGCCGTACAACCCCGCGCAGGACGCCTCCCCCTTCGCGCTGGCCCAGGTCGCGGACGGCGGCGACATAGCGGTGAACCCGTTCAACATCAACGAGGCCGTCGAGACGATCGAGGCGGCGGCGGACGACCTGCTGGGGACGGGCGCCCGTCTGATGACGCTCGGCGGCGACCACACCATCGCGCTGCCCCTGCTGCGCTCGGTGGCGAAGAAGCACGGCCCGGTCGCGCTGCTCCACTTCGACGCCCACCTCGACACCTGGGACACCTACTTCGGCGCGGAGTACACGCACGGCACGCCGTTCCGCCGCGCGGTGGAGGAGGGCATCCTCGACACCGAGGCGCTGTCCCACGTCGGCACCCGCGGCCCGCTGTACGGCAAGCAGGACCTGACGGACGACGAGAAGATGGGCTTCGGCATCGTCACGTCCGCGGACATCTACCGGCGCGGGGCCGACGAGGTCGCCGACCAGCTGCGGCAGCGCATCGGCGACCGCCCGCTCTACATCTCCATCGACATCGACTGCCTGGACCCCGCCCACGCGCCGGGCACTGGCACCCCGGAGGCCGGCGGCATGACCTCCCGCGAGCTGCTGGAGATCCTGCGCGGCCTGGCCTCCTGCAACCTGGTCTCCGCCGACGTCGTCGAGGTGGCCCCCGCGTACGATCACGCGGAGATCACGTCCGTGGCGGCGTCGCACACGGCGTACGAACTGACCACGATCATGTCCCGCCAGATCGCCGAGGCCCGCGAGGAGAACGACGGCAAGTGACCCACGACCACGACCTGGTACTCCGCCCCACCGTCGCGCAGACGGAGGCCGCCCTGAACCCTCCCCCCGGCCGCAACGGCGGGGACCTGGTCGTGGAGACCCTGGCCGGGCTCGGCGCGACCACCGTCTTCGGCCTGCCCGGCCAGCACGCCCTCGGCGTGTTCGACGCGCTGCGCCGCTCGGACCTGCGCTACGTCGGCCTGCGGGTGGAGAACAACGCGGGCTTCGCGGCGGACGCGTACGGCCGCGTCACGGGCGAGGCGGCGCCGCTGCTGCTGTCGACGGGCCCGGGAGCGCTGACGTCGCTCGCCGCGCTGCAGGAGGCGGCCGCGGCCAGCGCGCCGGTGCTGGCGATCAGCAGCCAGGTCCCGACCGCGGGCCTGGGCGGCGGCCGCCACGGCTACCTCCACGAACTGCCCGACCAGGCGGCCTCGTTCCGGGGCGTGGTCAAGTCGGTCCACACGGTCCGCACCCAGTCCCAGATCCCCTCCGCGCTCGCGGAGGCCTGGACGTCGGCGCTGACCGCCCCGCACGGCCCGGTGTGGGTGGAGATCCCCCAGGACGTGCTGCTCGCGCGGACGTCGATCCCGGTGGTCACGGCACCCGACGCGCTCCCGGAGGACCTGCCCCCGCGCCCCGAACTGACCGCCGTCGCCGCCGACCTGCTGTCCCACGCGTCCCGCCCGGCGATCATCGCGGGCGGGGGAGTGGTACGGGCGGACGCCTCCAAGAAGCTGCGCCGGCTGGCGGAGCTGCTCCAGGCCCCGGTGGTGACGACCTTCGGCGGCAAGGGCGCGTTCCCCTGGGAGCACCCGCTGTCCCTGCAGTCCTGGCTGGAGGACCGGCACACCACGGACTTCCTGGAGGACGCGGACGTCCTGCTGGTGGTCGGCTCCGGCCTCGGCGAACTCTCCTCCAACTACCACACGTTCAAGCCACGGGGCCGCGTCATCCAGATCGAGGCGGACCTCGGCAAGCTGGAGTCGAACCACCCCGCCCTCGGCATCCACGCCGACGCCCGCCTCGCGCTGCAGGCGCTGTTGGAGACGGTGGAACGGCGGGAGGACGAGACGGCGCCGGAGCGGGTACGGGACCTGCTCGCGCGCGTCCGCGCACGCATCGCCTCCCAGGAACTCACCCTGGAGCAGCATCTGTTGGCGTCGATCCGCAGGGCGCTCCCGGCCGACTCCCCGTCCTTCTGGGACATGACGATCCTGGCCTACTGGGCCTGGTCGGCCTTCGATCCGAAGGGCCCCAACCACATGCACTCCGCCCAGGGCGCCGGCGGCCTCGGCTACGGCTTCCCGGCGGCCCTGGGCGCGGCGGTCGCCGACCCGACCCGCCCGGTCCTGGCGGTCTCCGGCGACGGCGGAGCCCTCTACTCCGTCGCCGAACTGGCCACGGCCAGGCAGTACGGCCTCGACGTGACCTGGCTCATCGTCGACGACGGCGGCTACGGCATCCTCCGCGAGTACATGACCGACGCCTTCGGCCGGGCGACGGCGACGGAGCTGACCCGGCCGGACTTCGTGGCGCTGGCCGAGTCGTTCGGGGTCCCCGGGGTGCGGACGAGTCCGGAGACACTGGAGGCGGACCTGGCGAAGGCGCTGTCCGAGCCGGGCCCCTCGGTGGTCGTGCTCCCGGCGGTGCTGCGGATGTTCGCGCCCACGCATCTCGGGTGAGGGCCTGGGGCGCGGACGACGGGGTCTCGGCCCGAGGTGACAGGTGATCGTCGATACGGTCCCGGTATGTCCGGAGCAGCCGTGTCCCGTGACCCCGTTACCGCCTCCGACGTGGAGTCCGCCGTCCGGCCGGCGGTGACCGTCGTGCGGGATGCGCGGGCGGCGGACCGGGAGGTCAAGGCCGGTGCGCCGGAGTGGAGTCGCCGGGAGACCGTCGAGCACCTGCCCGACGACCTGTTCTCCTGCGCCGCCCGACCGGGCCCGCGCGTCCCGCCGTCGGGCAGGGAGGTGCCGTTCGTCCGGAGCCGGAGGAGGCGCCGGTACGGCGCCCCGGCGGCCGACGCCGGACGGTGGGCGGCGCCAGCAGGCCCGCCGGGCCTCCCCGGAGAGCCGGGAAGGCCCTGCGTGCCCGGCCGCTGTGCGAGGGGGCCGGTCGGACCGTCCCTACCAGATCGCCTCGACCCACTCCGGGTGGTCGATGAACGGGTTGCGGTTGTGCTGGTAGGTGTCGTAGATGACCTGGTTGCGGCGCTCCTCGAAGGCGTCCGGCGGGTCCTCGTCGTTCCAGGCCTTCAGGACCGACAGCCGGCCGTGGTACGGGACGCTGCTGTTGGTGACGAGGTCGTTGGGCTCCAGGTTCGGCCAGCCGTCGTCGCCCTCGTAGCGGACGGCCATGTACAGGATCATGCGGGCCACGTCACCCTTGACGGCGTCGCGCGGCTCGAAGGAGTTGGAGTCGGTGAGGCTGCCGCCGGAGTTGGTGAAGCTGCTGCCGCCGTTGTCGAAGTCCTTGTTGCCGCGGATGGAGTTGACCGTCACGTCCTCGGGGCGGATGTGGTGCAGGTCGGTGCCGGGGCCGGCCGAGGTGCCGAAGTCGCCGTGCGACTGGGCCCACACGTGCTCACGGTTCCAGTTGCCGGTGCTGCCCCCGTTGAGGGTCTTGCTGCGGGAGATGCCGGAGTAGAGCAGCTTGACGTTGCCGGTGTTGTTCGGGTCCTGGTCGGTGACCTTCAGCGCTTCCCAGAGAGCCGCGTAGGAGAGCTTCGTCTGGGGGCTGATGATCGTGTGCAGGGCCGACTTCAGGCTCGTACCCGTCTTGCCGACCGCGTTCTTGTAGTACGTCGAGTCGTACGCCGTCGTGGTCGCCGCGGCGGGGGTCGCGGTGAGGGCGGGAGCGGAGAGTCCGACCAGGACGGCAGCGGTGGTGAACGCCACCGACTTCCATCGGCGTATGCGTGTCGCCAGCATGTGGGGTCCCATCTACGCGGGTTGATTGGAGGCGGCACTCGGGAGAGTGACATGGACATGCGGCCATGGCAATGAATCAGACATGTCGATTGGGTGACGGGAACCGGCAAGTCGGATGTTGTCCACGCGAGTTGACCTCCGGCGGGGGAGGCCGGCGCACGGGAGCGGCCCCCGACCGGGTGGGTCGGGGGCCGCTCGGGTGGCTCGGTACCGCCGGGGTGGCCGGAGGCGCGCCGGTCAGCCGACGTCCGAGGCGTCCAGGCGGTAGACCGTCGACTGGCTGCTCCGGGAGCCGGAGTCACCGCTCGCACCCGACGCCGAACCCGACGCCGCATCCGAAGCCGTGCCGGACGTCGACGTGGAGCCGGACGACGAGCTGTAGTCGCTCTCCTTCACCGCCGTCCCGTTCTTCTGCACCCACTCCGTCACCTCGGAGCTGACGGTGGAGTCGCCGCCCATGCCCCCGCCCATGCCGCCCCCGCCGATCTGGACGTAGTGCAGCTCGCCCTTCTTCACCAGCTCCTTGAGCCTGGCCAGCGTCATCGCCTTGTCGCTGCCGGACCAGCCCCACATGGAGATGACCGGCTCGCCGCTGCTGAGGA
The DNA here is from genome assembly GCF_044455165.1 of Streptomyces sp. NPDC051315. NCBI lineage: Bacteria > Bacillati > Actinomycetota > Actinomycetes > Kitasatosporales > Streptomycetaceae > Streptomyces > Streptomyces sp. NPDC051315. Next base: position 118,064 of record NZ_JBITEN010000007.1, on the reverse strand, counting down.
TGAGCTGCGCGGCACTCTGCGAACCGGACACCGCCAGCAGCCACGTGGCGCCGTCCTGGTGCTTCTTCAGGTACGCGATGAGCTCGCTGCTCGCGCCGCCCATGCCCTCGCCCATGCCCGTGCCACCACCGGCCCCGGAAGCCGTGCCGCCGCCGGGCGCGCCGGTACCGCCGCTCTCCCCGGTGCCGTCCGGTGCCTGCCCGCCCGGCAGTTCGCCGGTGCCGCCGCCCGGCACCATCCCGCCGCCGGGCGCCTCGCCGCCGCCCTGCGGGGTGCCGCCGGGGAAACCGCCCGCGGCCTCTCCGCCGGCCTGGCCCTCCCGCTGCTGCCCGCCGGGGAAGCCGCCGCGGGCGCCGCCACCGCCCCCGGGGCCGCCTCCGAAGCCGCCGTTCCCCGTGGTGGGCCCGGCCGTCGGGTTCGTCCCGCTCATGCCGCCGCCCGAGCCGGACGGCACCGACCAGGCGTACGCCGCCGGACCCGCCACCGCCGCGGCGACCGCCGCCGCCACGGAGGCGGCCAGCAGCCGCGCCCGGGCGCCGGAGCGGAAGAGGAACAGACCCACGATCGCCAGCGCCATCACGACCCCGATGGCCGGCCACAGCCAGGTGTTCCAGCCGGAGGCGCGGCGCAGCAGCACGATCGCCCAGACCGCGGTGACGCCGAGGGCGAGCGGCAGCACCCACGCCCACCGCTTGTCGGCGCGGAACGCGCGCAGCAGCATCACGCCGCCGCCCGCGCACAGGACCGCGATGCCCGGGGCGAGCGCGGTCGTGTAGTACGGGTGCATGGTGCCCTCGGCCATGCTGAAGGTCAGGTAGTGCAGGACCGTCCAGCCGCCCCACAGCACCAGCGTGGCGCGCGTGAGGTCGGTGCGCGGCGCGCGGCGGCCGCACAGCACCAGGCCGGCCACCAGGGCGATGCCCGCGAAGGGCAGCAGCCAGGAGATCTGGCCGCCGAGGACGTCGTTGAACATGCGGCCGATGCCGGCGGTCCCGGAGAAGCCGCCTCCGCCTCCGCCGCCCCCGCCGTTGCCCTCGCCGCCGAAGACCCGGCCGAGGCCGTTGTAGCCCATGATCAGGTTCCAGGCGGTGCCGTCGGCCGAACCGCCGATGTAGGGCCGCTCGGAGGCCGGCACCAGTGAGACCGCCGCCGCCCACCAGAAGCTGCTGATCGCCAGCACCACGCCCGCCAGCAGCAGGTTGACGATCCGCTTCACCAACCGGGGCCTCGCGGCGTACAGATAGACCGCGAAGACGGCGGGCAGCGGGATGTAGCCCTGGAGCATCTTGGTGTTGAAGGCGAGGCCGAAGCAGGCCGCCGAGCCCAGCAGCGGCAGCACCCCGCCGTCGCGCACCGCCCGCAGGGCCAGCGCCGCGCCGGCCGCCATCAGGAACACCAGCAGCGTGTCGGGGTTGTTGTCCCGGTTGATGGCCACGGTGATCGGGGTCAGGGCGAGGACCAGCGCGGCGACGGCCGCGGCGCCGTGGCCCCACACCCGCCGCACGGACGCGTGGACGATCCGGATCGTCGCGAGGGCCACCAGGATCATCGGCAGCATCATCTGCCAGGTCCCGAAGCCGAACACGCGACAGGACAGGCCCATCACCATCAGGGCGAGGGGCGGCTTGTCGACGGTCAGGAAGTTGCCCGCGTCCAGCGAGCCGAAGAACCACGCCTTCCAGCTCTGCGTGCCGCTCAGCACGGCGGCGCTGTAGAAGCTGTTGAGGCCGGAGCCGGAGAGGTTCCAGGAGTAGAGCACCGCCGCCAGGATCATGATCGCGATCAGCGCGGGGAGCGACCAGCGCGGGGCCCGGTCCGGCGGCGGGGCCGCCGAAGCCGTCGCCGGCGGCGGCCGGTCGGGGGACCCGGCGGGCGCGGCCGGCGCGCCGGCCGCGGCGGACACGGTCGTGTGGGGGAGGGGATCGGTGGCAGATGTCACCCTGCGCATGCTGTACGTCCGGTGTGGGTGGCCGCTGTGCCGAAGCTGGCCGTTGCCTGTGAAGACACCCGGGCCGCGGTCGCCGTCTTCGTACGCTCCCCCACAACGCCGGACGGTCGTACAACCTTTCACCCGAACTCGTGTGTCAACACGGCATGACTCACCGGACAGCAAGACGCCCGAGGAGAGTTCTCGCCACCATCCTCGGCGCCGGCATCCTCGTCACGGGCGTGGCCGCGGCCACCCCCGCCGCGGCCGCCACCCCGACCGTCAGCTGCACCTCCGCCAAGGCCGGCCTGGCCGCGAAGCTGAAGAAGGACATCACGGCCGCGCTCGCCAACCGCAAGGGCACCGTCGCCGTCGGCCTCTACGACCGCACCACCGACACCACCTGCACCCTGCGCCCGTCCACCGCCTACGACTCGGCCAGCGTCGTCAAGGTCACCGTCCTCGCCGCGCTGCTGTGGGACGCGCAGAAGACGAACCGGGCCCTGACGAGCCGGGAGAAGAGCCTCGCCACGGCCATGATCACCAAGTCGGACAACGCCTCCACCTCCACCCTGTGGAAGCAGCTCGGCACGACGAAGATCAAGGGCTTCCTCACCGCGGCCAGGATGACCCAGACCAAGCCGGGCGCGAACGGCTACTGGGGCCTGACCCAGATCACCGTCACCGACGAGCAGAAGCTGCTCAGGCTGCTCACCGCGAGGAACACGGTCCTCACCGACGGCTCGCGCTCCTACGTCCGCAAGCTGATGAGCCAGGTCGTCGCCTCCCAGCGCTGGGGCACCCCGTACGGCAGGCCCGCGACCGTCTCCTGGCACGTCAAGAACGGCTGGCTGTCGCGCGCCACGCACGGCTGGCGGGTGCACAGCGTCGGCACCTTCAAGGGCGGCGGCCACGACTACCACATCACCGTGCTCACCCACGGCAACAGCACCATGAACTACGGCGTCACGACCATCCAGGGCGTCGCCAAGGTCATCCACCGCGACCTCGCGGCCTCCTGAGCCCGCCCCACCGGTCGGCGATCTTCAACCGGCGTCCTACCGGCCGTCACCCGCCCGCCCTACGGTGACGGCCATGCGCCTGCGACCCCTCCTCGCCACCCTCACCGCCGGCCTGGCGGCGGCCACCTGCCTCTCCGCCGCCGGGCCCGCGAACGCCCACTCACCGCGGCCCGGCCACGCCTGCTCGCCCACCGTCTCCCTCGACCGCTTCTCCGACGCCCTCGACAAGACGGCCTACCAGGGCGCCTTCGTCGGCAACCTCTCCGCGCTCGCGGTGGACGAGGACGGCTCCCTGGCCGCCCTCTCCGACCGCTCCGCCCTCTTCGGCCTGGACGCCTCCACGCTCGCGCCGACCTCGGTCGTCCCCCTCGCCGACGAGGGCGGCGCCGCCCTCGACTCCGAGGGCCTGGTCGTCGACACCGACGGCACCCGCCTGATCACCTCGGAGACCGAACCGTCCGTACGCCGGTACAGCCCCTCGGGGACGCTCCTGGACCGCCTGCCCGTCCCGGACTCCCTGCGGGTCGCCCCGGCCGGCCGCGCGGTCCCCAACGGCACCTTCGAGGGCCTGACCCTGCTGCCCGGCGGCCGCACCCTGCTGGCGTCGACGGAGTACGCGCTCTCCGGCGACAGCGCGGGCACCGTCCGCTTCCAGACCTGGAGGAGGACCGTCGACGGCCGCTTCGCGCTCGCCGCCCAGTACGGCTACCGCACCGACACCGGCCTCGGCGTCCCGGAGGTCCAGGCGACCCCCGACGGCCGCCTCCTCGTCCTGGAGCGCGGCTTCACCTCGGGCGTGGGCAACACGGTCCGTCTCTACCTGGCCGACCCGCGCCGGGCGACGGACACGAGCCGCGTCGAGAACCTGACCGGCCAGGACGGCGTACGCCTGATCCGCAAGACGCTCCTCGCCGACCTCGTGAGCTGCCCGTCACGCGGAGCGACGGCGAAGCAGCCGCAGCCGAACCCCCTGCTGGACAACATCGAGGGCATGGTGATCACGGGCCGCGGCAGGGGCGGGCTGAAGGTGCTGCTGGTGAGCGACGACAACCAGAACGCGGCCCAGACGACGCGGTTCCTCCTCCTCCGGGTGAGCACCGCGGGCTGAGGGGCGCGGGGAACCGCGCGAGCAGCCACCACGGCGCCGCACCCGCTCCGCGGCCGCCCGCGGAGCGATGTGTTGCGGAGGGATGAAATCCGCTTCGGTACACGTTGGTGCCTTCTGGAAGATCAGGACGATCGGAGGGCACCGGCGTGGAACCGCAACGGGGATGGGCACGACGACTGTGGGGCTACGCCTGGCGACACCCCGGGGACGTCGTCCTCGCCCTCGGCTCCTCCCTCGCCGGCATGGCCGTGATGGCGTTGGTCCCGCTGATCACCAAGGTGATCATCGACGACGTGATCGGCGACCACAGCCGCGCCATGGCCCCCTGGGCGGGCGCCCTGATCGGCGCGGCCCTGATCGTCTACGTCCTCACCTACATCCGCCGCTACTACGGCGGCCGGCTCGCCCTGGACGTCCAGCACGACCTGCGGACCGACATGTACGGGACGATCACCCGCCTCGACGGCCGCCGCCAGGACGAGCTCTCCACCGGCCAGGTCGTCGGCCGCGCCACCAGCGACCTCCAGCTCATCCAGGGCCTGCTGTTCATGCTCCCGATGACCATCGGGAACGTCCTGCTCTTCCTGATCTCCCTGGTGATCATGGCCTGGCTGTCCCCGCCGCTCACCCTGGTCGCGCTCGCCGTGGCCCCCGCCCTGTGGTGGATCGCCCGGCGCAGCCGTACGAAGCTGCACCCCGCCACCTGGTACGCGCAGGCCCAGGCCGCCGCCGTCGCGGGCGTGGTCGACGGCGCCGTCAGCGGGGTCCGCGTGGTGAAGGGCTTCGGGCAGGAGGAGCAGGAGACCGGGAAGCTGCGCGAGGTCGGCCGCCGGCTCTACGCGGGGCGCCTGCGCACCATCCGGCTCAACTCCCGGTACACCCCGGCCCTCCAGGCCGTCCCCGCCCTCGGCCAGGTCGCGATGCTCGCGCTCGGCGGCTGGCTCGCCGTCCGCGGGCACATCACGCTCGGCACCTTCGTCGCCTTCTCCACCTACCTCGCGCAGCTCGTCGGCCCGGTCCGCATGCTCGCCATGGTCCTCACGGTCGGCCAGCAGGCCCGCGCGGGCACCGAACGCGTCCTGGAACTGATCGACACCGAGCCCTCCATGAAGGACGGCACCAAGGAGCTCCCGGCCGACGCCCCCGCGACCGTCGAGTTCGACGACGTCTCCTTCGCCTACGAGGACGGCCGCCCGGTCCTCGACGGGCTCAGCTTCGAGATCCGCCCCGGCGAGACCCTCGCCGTCGTCGGCTCCTCCGGCTCCGGCAAGTCCACGGTCTCCCTGCTCCTGCCCCGCTTCTACGACGTCACCCACGGTGCCGTCCTGATCGGCGGCCACGACGTCCGCGAGCTCACCCTCGACTCCCTGCGGGCCGCGATCGGCCTGGTCCCCGAGGACTCGTTCCTGTTCTCCGACACGGTCCGCGCCAACATCGCCTACGGCCGGCCCGACGCCACCGACGAGGAGATCGAGGCCGCCGCCCGCGCCGCCCAGGCCGACCGTTTCATCGCCGAGCTGCCCGAGGGCTACGCCACCACGGTCGGCGAGCAGGGCCTCACCCTCTCCGGCGGCCAGCGCCAGCGCATCGCGCTCGCCCGCGCGCTCCTCACCGACCCGCGCCTGCTCGTCCTCGACGACGCGACCTCGGCGGTCGACGCCCGCGTGGAGCACGAGATCCACGAGGCCCTCAAACACGTCATGGAGGGCCGCACCACCCTCCTGATCGCCCACCGCCGCTCCACCCTCAACCTCGCCGACCGCATCGCCGTCCTCGACGGCGGCCGCCTCGCCGACCTCGGCACCCACGAGGAGCTCCAGGAACGGTCGGCGCTCTACCGCCGCCTCCTCACCGACCCCGACGAGCTGGGCGGCGTCTCCCCCGGCCACGCGCGCCCCGCCGCGCCCCGGGAGGACACCTCCGTACGCGAGGAGCTGGACGCCGAGTTCGACGCCGAGCGCGGGGTCACCCCCCGGCTGTGGACCGGTGACCGCGAGCCCAAGGACACCGCCCTGTCCGGGACGCCGGCCACCCCCGAGCTCCTGGCCCAGGTCGAGGCGCTCCCGCCGGCGACCGACGTCCCGGACGTCGACGAGGCCCGGGCGGTCACCGCCGAGGAGTCGTACGGCCTGCGCCGCCTCCTGCGCGGCTTCGGCATGCCGCTCCTGGTCAGCCTCGGCCTCGTCGCCGTCGACGCCGGCATGGGCCTGCTGCTGCCGGTGATGATCCGGCACGGCATCGACGACGGCGTCACGCGCACGGCGCTGGGCGCCGTATGGACGGCTTCCCTGCTGGCCCTGCTCGCCGTCCTCGCGCAGTGGGCCGCGCAGACCGGTGAGATCAGGATGACCGGCCGTACCGGCGAACGGGTCCTGTACTCGCTGCGCCTGAAGATCTTCGCCCAGCTCCAGCGGCTCGGACTCGACTACTACGAGCGGGAGCTGACCGGCCGGATCATGACGCGGATGACCACGGACGTCGACGCGCTCTCCACCTTCCTCCAGACGGGCCTGGTCACCGCCTTCGTCTCGGTCGTCACCTTCTTCGGCATCATGGCCGCCCTGCTGGTGATCGACGTACAGCTCGCCCTCGTCGTCTTCGCGACCCTGCCCCCGCTGATCGTCGCGACCTTCTTCTTCCGCCGGGCGAGCGTGAAGGCCTACGAACTCGCCCGCGAACGCGTCTCCGTGGTCAACGCCGACCTCCAGGAGTCGGTGGCCGGGCTGCGGATCGTGCAGGCCTTCCGGCGTGAGCGGGACGGCGGGCGCCGGTTCGCGCAGCGCAGCGACAGCTACCGCAGGGCCCGCATCCGGGGCCAGTGGCTGATCTCGGTCTACTTCCCGTTCGTGCAGTTCCTGTCGTCGGTCGCCGCGGCGGCCGTCCTGATCGCGGGCGCGGGCCGCGTCGACGACGCCACCCTGACGACCGGCGCGCTGGTGGCCTACCTCCTCTACATCGACCTGTTCTTCGCCCCCGTCCAGCAGCTCTCCCAGGTCTTCGACGGCTACCAGCAGGCCACGGTCTCCCTGGGGCGCGTCCAGGAGCTGCTGCGGGAGCCGACGTCCACGAAGGCCGCCGACGAGCCGCTGGAGGTCCTCTCCCTGCGCGGCGAGATCGCCTTCGAGGACGTCCACTTCGCCTACGGTGAGGAGGAAGAGGCCCTGACCGGGATCGAGCTGCGCATCCCCGCCGGCCAGACCGTCGCCTTCGTCGGCGAGACCGGTGCCGGCAAGTCGACCCTGGTGAAACTGGTGGCCCGCTTCTACGACCCGACCTCCGGCCGGGTCCTGGTCGACGGCACGGACCTGCGCTCCCTCGACCTCACGTCGTACCGCCACCGCCTGGGCGTCGTTCCGCAGGAGGCGTACCTCTTTTCCGGCACCGTCCGCGACGCCATCGCCTACGGCCGCCCCGACGCCACCGACGCCGAGGTGGAGGCGGCGGCGCGGGCCGTGGGCGCCCACGAGATGATCGCCACCCTCGACGGCGGCTACCTCCACGAGGTGGCCGAGCGCGGCCGCAACCTCTCCGCGGGGCAACGCCAGCTGATCGCGCTGGCCCGCGCCGAACTGGTCGACCCCGACGTGCTGCTCCTCGACGAGGCGACGGCCGCCCTGGACCTGGCCACCGAGGCCCAGGTCAACCAGGCCACCGACCGCCTGGCCGGCCGTCGTACCACTCTGGTCGTCGCCCACCGGCTGACGACCGCGGCCCGCGCGGACCGGGTGGTGGTGATGGACCACGGCCGGGTCGCCGAGGACGGCACGCACGAGGAGCTGCTGGCCCGCGGCGGACGGTACGCGCAGCTGTGGAAGACCTTCGTCGGAGAGCCGGTCGGCACGGCCATCTGAGGCGTCCCGCACCCTCCCGCGTCCGCCCGCGCAACCTTTCGCCCTACGCCGTGCGTCCGTACACCAGTACGGCGATGACGGTAGAGCGGGAGGGGACCGGTAACCGTGGACAGGGGTGCGATACGCCGACGCAGGTCGGCCGTGCCGGCCGTACTGGCCGTGCTGATCACGTCCGTACTGCTCGCGCTCGTGACACCGGGCAGCGCGCGGGCCGCTGCCTCACCGTGCCCCGGCCGGAAGGTGAAGACGGTGTCGTTCTCCACCGGCGCGGTGCACGTGTACAAGAGCCGCGGCTCCGTCTGCGCCTTCACCCTCCAGAAGAACCCCGGCACCAGGAAGAAGATGTCGGTGAGCGTGCAGGCGCGGGGCCACCGTCCCAACCGGCTGGAGGGCAGCCGCACCCGCCGGATCGGGCCGGTCGACGTGTACGCCGGTAACCGGCCCGTCCTGGTCACGGGCTCGGTCGGGCGCGCCTCGGGCAGCTCGGGCTGGTTCGGCTGACGCCGCGTCAGCCCCCGGCCTCGTCCTGATGGCCAACCCCCTCTGGTGTGACGGGTGTTGCTCCGATAGCTTCCGGCGCACATCTGTCTCACAGGGAAGGGTGCACGCGCATGCGCAACGCGCTCAGATGGCTGCTGGCCCTCACCGTGCTCATAGGCACGCTGGGCACGGCCGGAACGGCGACCGCCGCCGAGCCGGAGGCCACGGACATCAAGGACCGGCTTCTCGCGATCCAGGGCATGAGCCTGGTCCAGGAGAAGCCGTACCCCGGTTACCGCTACTTCGTCCTGAACTACACCCAGCCGATCGACCACCGGCACCCTGCCGCCGGCACGTTCCAGCAGCGGATCACCGTGCTGCACAAGGACGTCAGCCGCCCGACCGTCTTCTACACCGGCGGCTACAGCGTCTCCACCAACCCCAGCCGCCGCGAGCCCACCCAGATCGTGGACGGCAACCAGGTCTCCATGGAGTACCGCTTCTTCACCCCGTCCCGCCCCGACCCCGCCGACTGGTCCAAGCTGGACATCTGGCAGGCCGCGAGCGACCAGCACCGCATCTTCACGGCCCTGAAGGCGGTCTACCCGAAGAACTGGATCTCCACGGGCGGCTCGAAGGGCGGCATGACGGCCACCTACTACGAGCGCTTCTACCCGAAGGACATGGACGGCGTGGTGGCCTACGTCGCCCCCAACGACGTCGTGAACAAGGAGGACTCGGCCTACGACCGCTTCTTCGCCACCGTCGGCACCGAGGAGTGCCGCGACCGCCTGAACGCCGTCCAGCGCGAGGCGCTGGTGCGCCGTGAACCGCTGGAGAAGAAGTACGCCGAGTACGCGGCGGCCGAGGGCTACACCTTCGACACCATCGGCGGCCTCGACCGCGCCTACGAGGCCGTCGTCCTCGACTACGTCTGGGGCTTCTGGCAGTACAGCCTGCTCTCCGACTGCGACTCGGTCCCGGCGGACGCGGCGAACGCGACGGACGACGAGATCTGGAACTCGGTGGACGCGATCTCCGGTTTCTCGTTCTACACCGACCAGGGCCTGTCCCCCTACACCCCGTACTACTACCAGGCGGGTACGCAGTTGGGCGCGCCGACGATCCACTTCCCGCACATCGAGAGGCAGTACGTCCGCTACGGCTACCAGCCGCCCCGGAACTTCGTCCCGCGCGACATCCCGATGAGGTTCCAGCCGTTCGCGATGCGTGACGTCGACACCTGGGTGAGGCACAACGCCCGTCACATGCTGTTCGTGTACGGCGAGAACGACCCGTGGGGCGCCGAGCCGTTCCGGCTGGGCAAGGGGGCCAAAGACTCGTACGTGTTCACGGCGCCCGGCATGAACCACGGGGCGAACGTGGCCGGCCTGGTCGCCGACGAGAAGGCGCTGGCGACGGCGCGGATCCTGGAGTGGGCGGGCGTCGCCCCGGCCGCCGTCCGGACGGACGCCTCGAAGGCCGAGCCGCTGGCGAAGTTCGACGCGAAGCTGGACGTCCGCGACGTGGAGCGGGAGCCCGCGCTGCGGCCGTGACGTGCGGTGAGAGGTGACTGACGGCGGGCTCGGAAGGGCCCGCCGTCAGTCGTTCGAGGGGCGGACCGGATCCGCGGACGCGCCGAGCCGTTCCGGCTGCGCAGGGGGCCGAATCCTCCGGAGGGGAAAGGGGCCCGGCGTCAGGCGTACGGCCGGTACGTCAGGCCGTGGCCGATCGGATACAGCACCCGCGTCGGGTCGTCCGCCCGCTGCACCGGCACGGGGAGCACCCCCCGCGGCTGCACGACTCCCGCGATCACCCGTGCGGCGGCCCGCAGTTCGACGTCGGTCCAGGAGTAGGTGGCCAAGCAGGCGTGCACCGGCGGCAGATGAGCCACGTCGTACGGGTTGCGGAGCGCCACGGCCACCACCGGCCGTCCCGTCGCCCGCAGTCGCTCCACCAGCGTCCTCTGCGGACTCGTGGCGGTGACGTTGTACGTTCCCGCCACCACCGCGTCGGCCTCGGCCGCGGCCGTCACCGCCCGCCCGACCGTCCCGGCGGACGGGTCCGTGCCCGTGGACAGGGCCGTCGCCGTGAAGCCCAGCTCGGTGAGGGCGGTGGCGAGGACGCTCGTGGGCGGGCCGGTGGTGCCCGAGGGGGAGGCCGGGTCGGCGCCGACGACCAGGATCCTCGGGTGCGCGCGGGGGGAGAGGGGCAGCAGCGGGCCCTCGTTGACCAGCAGGGTCGTCGTCCGCTCGGCGATCCGGTCGGCCGCGGAGAGGTGGGCGCGGACGCCGACCGTCCGCCCGACGCCGTCCCGGTCGGTGTAGGGGTCGGTGAGCAGGCCGAGCCGGGCCTTGAGACGCAGGATCCGCAGGACCGACTCCTCCAGGCGCTGCTCGGTCAGCTCGCCGCCCCGGACGGCCTGGAGGACGGCGTTCCAGGCGACGTCCAGCTTCGGCGGGTTGAGCAGCTGGTCGACGCCAGCCTTCAGCGCGAGCACGGGGACACGGTCGTCGCCGTACTTCGTCCGGACGCCCGCCATGTCGAGGGCGTCGGTGATCACGACCCCGTCGTAGCCGAGGTGGCCGCGCAGGAGACCGGTGACGACGGGGCCGGAGAGGGTGGCGGGGTCGCCGGAGTCGTCGAGGGCCGGGACCAGGAGGTGCGCGGTCATGACCGAGTCGGCGCCGGCCGCGATCGCCGCCCGGAACGGCGCCGCGTCCAGCTCCTCCCACACCTCACGGGAGTGGGTGATGACGGGGAAGCCGTAGTGGCTGTCGACGGTGGTGTCGCCGTGTCCGGGGAAGTGCTTGGCGGTCGCCGCGACCCCGGCCGACCGGTAGCCGCGGATCTCCGCCGCCGTCAGGGCGGCCACCGCCTCCGGGTCGGCGCCGAAGGAGCGGACGCCGATGACCGGGTTGGCGGGGTTCACGTTCACGTCGGCGACGGGGGAGTGGTTCTGCCGGATGCCCATCGCCCGCAGCTCCCGTCCGGCGAGGCGCCCGAGCGCGCGGGCGTCGGAGAGGGAACCGCCGGCTCCGACGGCCATCGCGCCCGGGAAGAGGGTGGCCGGTCTGCCGACCCGGCACACGATCCCGTGTTCCTGGTCGGTGGAGATCAGCACCGGCAGCCCGCGCGGCTGCTCGAGCGCGGCCCGCTGGATGCCGTCGGAGAGGTCGGCGATCTGCTGGGGGTCCTGGGTGTTGTGCGCCCAGGTGAAGTAGATGACGCCGCCCACCCGGTAACGGGCGATCAGCTCGGCGGCCGTCCGGACGCCCAGCTCCTTGAGGTTGGCGTCCACGTCGGCCTGGTCGGGCGCGGTGGCCGAGTGGCCGTACACGCGGGTGACGAAGAGCTGGCCGACCTTCTCCTCCAGGGTCATGCCGGAGATCAGGGCGCGCAGCCGGCGGTCGTCCGCGTGGGCGGTTCCACCGAGGGCGAGGGCCGTGGTGAGGCCGGCGGTGGCGGCGAGGACGGTACGTCGGGAGGGCATGTGCGCTCCTTCCGGAGGGTTCCGGGGATGCGCACGGTACCTCCCGGAGGGGGCCGCCACCGGCGCTCGGGAGGGGGCGCGCCGATGGCGGCACGCTGACGGCCGCGGTACGGCGGAGAGGGAGGTCAGCGATCGCAGCCAGCAGCGAGGGCCGACACCGCACCGAGGTGACTCATTCCGACAGCTCGGGGGTTGGACGGGCGGGGGCCGGGGCGGGTTCCCCGGCACCGGGCATTTCCGCGAGGTGGTGCCCGGGGAGACCGGGGTGACGCGAGGAGGCCTCGCGGTGGCCGTCGGCGGGCCCGTGCCGGTCGGCCCACGCGGGAAGCGCGGTGGCGCCCCCGCGCCGTCAGTGGTGCGCCGACACCTTCGGCCACTGCTCCTGGAGGACGCCGACCGTCTCCGCGATCGCCGGCCGCCGGGCCGCCCCGGTGCGCCACAGGGCGTACAGCCGTCGTACGGGCATCGGGTCGAGCGGCACCTCGACGGCCCCCGGCGGCATCGGACCCCGGCCGAGCCTCGGGACGAGGCCGACGCCGAGACCGGCGGCGACCAGGGCGACGATGGTCGGGTTCTCCTCGGCCTGGTGGACGAGGTCCGGCTCGTGCCCGGCCGCGCGCAGGGTGCGGACGAGCCAGTCGTGGCAGACGCGTCCCGGCGGCTGGCAGACCCACCGTTCGCCGCCCAGCTCCTCCCGCCGTACGGCCGTCCGCCCGGCGAAGGGGTGGTCCTCGGGCACCAGCAGGTCGCACAGGTCGTCGCCGATCACCGCCTGCTCGACACCGGCCGGGGCGGGCAGCGGTGCGATGTCCCAGTCGTGGACGACGGCGAGGTCGATGGCGCCCTTGGCGACCAGGTCGACGGAGAGGTGCGGGTCGACCTCGGTGAGCCGGGCGTCCAGAGCGGGGTGCCGGCGGGCCAGCTCGGCGAGGACGGAGGGCAGCAGTCCGCGGGCCGCCGAGGCGAACGCGGCCACGCTCAGCCGCCCGGCCGGGACGCCCCGCCGCTCCTCCAGCTCGGTCTCGGCCCGCTCGACGATCGCCAGCAACTCCCGGGCGCGGGCGGCGAGCTGCAGCGCCTCGTCGGTCAGCCGGACGCCCCGGCCCTCCCGCTCCAGCAGCACGGTCCGGGTCTCCCGCTCCAGCTTGGCGATCTGCTGCGAGACGGCCGACGGGGTGTAGCCGAGCGCGGCGGCGGCACCGCCGACGGTGCCGTGGACGGCCACGGCGTGCAGGGCACGCAGCCGCTGGAGATCGAGCATCTGACCCTCCGACCGAGGAACGACCCGGTGAACGACCCACCGTCATTGATTAGCGCTTCTTCATCCAACCATGCAGCAATCCTCGCTGGTGCTTCATGGTCGCGTGCGGCGATCCTCGACGCATGCGACCCGCTCACCTCGCCCTCGCCGTCCTCGTCGCCGCCGTCTGGGGCGTGAACTTCACCGTCATCGAGATCGGCCTCGGCCACTTCCCCCCGCTGCTCTTCTCGGCGCTGCGCTTCCTGGCGGCGGCCCTGCCCGCGGTGTTCCTCGTGGGCCGTCCGAAGGTGGCCTGGAAGTGGATCGTGGCGGTCGGGCTGGTCCTCGGGGTGGCCAAGTTCGGGCTGCTGTTCGTCGGGATGGACGCCGGCATGCCGGCCGGGCTGTCCTCCCTGGTCCTGCAGATCCAGGCGGTGTTCACCGCGGGCATCGCCGCCGTCGTCCTGCGGGAACGCCCCACGCGCCTGCGCCTGTGCGGCATGGCCGTCGCTCTCGCCGGCATCGGCGTGGCCGCCGTGGACGAGGGCGCCTCGGGCCCGCTCGGCGCCTTCGCGCTGCTCGTCGCGGCGGCGGCCTGCTGGGGCGCGTCGAACGTCCTCACCCGCAAGGCGTCCCCGCCGGACGCCCTGAACTTCATGGTCTGGGTCAGCACGGTTCCGGTCCTGCCGCTCCTGGCCCTGTCCCTCCTGACGGAGGGCCCGTCGCGGGACCTGGCCGCTCTGCGCGCGCTGGACTGGCAGGGCGCCGGCACCATCGTCTACGTCGCCTGGATCACGACCGTCTTCGGCTTCGGCGCCTGGGGCTGGCTGCTGCGCCGTCACCCGGCGTCCTCGGTGGCCCCCTTCTCCCTCCTCGTCCCCGTCTTCGGCATGTCCTCGGCCGCCGTGTTCCTGGACGAGCCGGTGAGCGCCCTGCGCTGGTGCGCGGCCGCGCTGCTGGTGGGCGGGGTGGCACTGACCTCGCCGGCCCCGGCACGGCGGGACGTGCGTCCTGGGGACGGGGCGGTACGGGGGCGGCCGGTCGCCGAGGCGGTGGGGAAGCGCTGAGGCTGCCTTCGCAGCGGGGTGCGGGCGTGCGGGGGTGCGGAATGCGGACGAGGGGTGCGGGGTGAGCGGGGCGGGTTGAGTGGGTCGGTGAGGGGGAGCGGGGCGGTGGGGAGGTGCCGAGCTGGGACGACTCCGCTCCCGTGAGACGGGTCGTCCACCCCGTGGACGGGTCCGCGCCCTGGAAGGCGGCCGCGGGATCATCAGGGCCATGGCCCTCGTCGACATCCCCGGTTCCAAGTCCATCACCGCCCGCGCCCTCTTCCTCGCGGCGGCCGCCGACGGTGTCACCACCCTGCAGCGGCCCCTGCGCTCCGACGACACGGAGGGCTTCGCCGAGGGCCTGACCCGGCTCGGCTACCGCGTCGGACGGACCCCGGACGCGTGGCAGGTCGACGGGCGTCCCGAGGGCCCGGCGGTCACGGAGGCCGACGTGTACTGCCGCGACGGCGCCACCACCGCCCGCTTCCTGCCCACCCTGGCCGCCGCCGGCCACGGCACCTACCGCTTCGACGCCTCCCCCCAGATGCGCCGCAGGCCCCTGCTGCCCCTGACCCGCGCCCTGCGCGACCTGGGCGTCGACCTGCGCCACGAGCAGGCGGAGGGGCACCACCCGCTGACCGTCACGGCGGCCGGCGTCGAGGGTGGGGACGTGGTCCTGGACGCCGGCCAGTCCTCCCAGTACCTGACCGCCCTGCTCCTGCTCGGCCCGCTGACCCGCACCGGCCTGCGCATCACGGTCACCGACCTGGTCTCGGCGCCGTACGTCGGGATCACGATCGCGATGATGCGGGCGTTCGGGGTGGAGGTCGTCAGGGAGGGGGACGTGTTCGTCGTCCCGCCGGGCGGTTACCGCGCGACGACGTACGCGATCGAGCCGGACGCCTCGACGGCGAGCTACTTCTTCGCGGCGGCCGCCGTGACGCCGGGCGGCGAGGTCACCGTGCCCGGCCTCGGCAAGGGGGCCCTCCAGGGCGACCTGGGCTTCGTGGACGTCCTGCGGCGGATGGGCGCGCGGGTCACCGTCGAGGCCGACCGTACGACGGTGAAGGGCACCGGCGAGCTGAATGGCCTCACCGTCGCCATGCGGGACATCTCCGACACCATGCCGACCCTCGCCGCGATCGCGCCCTTCGCCTCCGGCCCGGTGCGCATCGAGGACGTGGCGAACACCCGGGTGAAGGAGTGCGACCGGCTGGACGCCTGCGCGGAGAACCTCCGGCGGCTGGGCGTGGAGGTGACCACGGGCCCCGACTGGATCGAGATCCGGCCCGGACCGGTCGCACGCGGCGGCACGCAGATCAAGACCTACGGTGACCACCGCGTCGTGATGTCCTTCGCGGTGACCGGGCTGCGCGCGCCCGGAATCTCGTTCGACGATCCGGGGTGCGTCCGCAAGACTTTCCCCGGTTTCCACGAGGCGTTCGCGCGGCTGCGGAAGGACATCACCGGGTGAGTTTCGAGCTGGAGGGGCCGGTTCTCGAGGGCACGCTGGTCCGACTGGAGCCGTTGGAGCACCGGCACGCGGCCGACCTGGCGGTGGCGGCGGAGGAGAACCGGGGAACGTACGCGTACACCTGGGTGCCGAGGGCCCACGAGATCGGCGACTACGTCGACGCCCAGCTCGCCCGCGCGGCCACCGGCCGGCTCGCGCCCTACGCGCAGATGTCGCTCGCCTCGGGCCGGGCGGTCGGCGCCACGTCGTACTGGGAGCCGCGCTCCTGGCGCGGCGACGACCGGCTGGACGCCGTCGAGGTCGGCTTCACCTGGCTCGCGGGCTCCGCCCAGGGCACGGGCGTGAACGCCGAGGCCAAGCTCCTGCTCTTCCGGCACGCCTTCGAGGAGTGGCAGGTGTCCCGGGTGGACCTGAAGACGGACGCCCGCAACAGCCGCTCCCGCGCGGCCATCGAGAGCGTGGGCGCCCGCTTCGAGGGCGTCCTGCGCAACTGGTCCCGCTCCTGGGCGCCCGGCGAGGACGGCCGCCTCCGTGACTCCGCGATCTTCTCGATCACGGCGGAGGAGTGGCCCGAGCGGCGGGCGCGACTGGAGGAGCGGGTGGCACGGTTGCGGGCGCGGGCCTGACCGACGGCCACCCCGGTCGGCAGGTCAGGTCGTCCTGGCGGCGCTCGCCCCGGCCGCGGTCAGCTCGTCCGCCGCCACCGCCAGTTCCTCCCGTACGGCCGCCATCACCGGATCGCCCTCCGAGCCCGCCCGTACGGCGACGAAGACGTTCCGCGAGGGCGGCTCGCCCGCGGCCGGGAGCAGCACCAGGTCGCGGTGGACGTACAGCGAGCGGACCATGCGGGGGACCAGGGCGACCCCCTGGCCCGCCTCGACCAGGCCGGCCAGCGCGGCCCAGTCGTCGACGGCGTCGCGGATCTCCGGGGTGAAGCCGGCCGCCGCGCAGACCGCACGGGTCACCGCCCCGCAGCAGCTGAACGCGTCGCCGACGATCCAGGGATCCCGGGCCAGCTCGCGCAGCGGCACCTCGGTGCGGTCGGTGAGCGGATGGCCGGGCGGGAGGGCGACGTCCAGGACGTCGGTGAGCAGGTCCTGCCGGGTGTAGCGGCGGTCGGTGGACGGGGGCGCCGCCGCGAAGTCGACGGCCACCGCCACGTCGACCTGCCCGCCGTCGAGCGCGGTGAACAGATCCGGCGGTTCCGCCTCCACGACGTCCACGCGCAGGTCGGGCAGGCGTGCCCGCAGCGCCCGCAGCGCCGTCGGCAGCAGGCCGAGGATGCCGCTGGAGAAGCAGCCGACGGTCACCGCGCCCCGGCCGCCCTCCCCGTACGCCGCCAGATCGGCGCGCGCCCGCTCCAGCTGGGCCGCGATGATGTCGGCGTGGGCCAGGACGACCTTCGCCTGACCGGTGAGGCGCACGCCCCGGCCGTCGCGTTCCGTGAGGGGGACGCCCAGGTCGCGGGCGAGGGCGGCGAGCTGCTGGGAGACCGCCGACGGGGTCAGGTGCAGGGCGGCCGCGGTTCTCGCCACACTGCCCCGGCGCTGGAGCTCGCGCAGGACGGCGAGGCGACGCAGATCGATGGTGAAGGCTGGGCTTAACGGTTCCACGCGGGAAGATTAACTGGACCTTCTTCGCGAGTCCCGGAAATGATCGGGCCCATGGCCACACACTCCTACCTCGTCCTCCACGGCTGGCAGAACCACCGCCCCGAGGGCCACTGGCAGCACTGGCTCGCCGACCGGCTGACCGAGCGGGGACACGCCGTCACCTACCCCCCGCTGCCCGACGCCGACGACCCGTCGCTGGAGGTGTGGCTGCGCGAGCTGGCCCGTCACCTCGACGGCCTCCGGGGCCCCGGCACCGCTGAGGACCCCGGCACCACGGATAGCCCCCGGCACTCCGAACCCCGCGAACCCCGCGAACACCTCGGAGGGGCCGGCGGCCGGGGCGGTGAGCGGATCGTCGTCGCCCACAGCCTCTCCGTCCCGCTCTGGCTGCACGCCGTCGCGCGGGGTGTGCCCGGCGTCGACGCCGTCGACCGCGTCCTGCTGGTGGCGCCGCCCTCCGGCTCCGTCCTCGCCCGTCACCCCGAGGTCGCCGGGTTCGCCCTTCCCGCGCTCGACGCCCTCACGCTCCCCACCCCGACCCGCCTCGTCGCCGGCGACGACGACCCGTACTGCCCGGAGGGCGTCCAGTCCGTCTACGGCGACCCGCTGGGCCTGACCGCTGAGCTGCTCCCCGGCGCCGCCCACCTCGACCTGGACGCCGGTTACGGCTCCTGGCCGTCCGTGCTGGAGTGGTGCCTGGACGCGGACGCGGCGTTCACGGTCCGGCCGGAGCGGTAGCCGGTGGTCCCCCGGGGTCCGGCGCCGAACCCCCGTCCGGCTCCCGGCCCGGTTCGGCCTCCGGTTCCGCCGCCGCCCGGCCCCGCAGTTCCGGTGTCGTGGCGGTCACCCCCGTCACCGCCAGCAGACACAGCAGGCCGCCGGTGATCAGGGCCATCGCGCCGGAGGACCAGCCGGCCACCACACCGGCGCGCAGGTTGCCGAGGTGCGGGCCCGCCTGGCCGACGATCGTCTCGGCCGCGGTGACCCGGCCCAGCAGCGCGTCCGGGGTGCGGGTCTGGACGATCGTCGTCCGGGACAGCACGGCCACCGCGTCCGCCGCGCCGGCCAGCACCAGCATCCCGAGGCCCGCCCACGCGTTCGTCATCACGCCGAACAGGGCGAGCGCCGCGCCCCAGGTGCCGGAGGCGCACAGCATGACCGGCCCCGGCCGGGCCGACCGGGTCACCGGCCCGGAGAACGCGGACGCGGCCACCCCGCCCACCGCGAGCGCCGACAGGAAGAGGCCGAGCGTGCGCGGGTCACCGCCGAAGCGTTCGGCGTTGACCAGCGGGAAGAGGCTCGTCGGCATCGCCAGCACGGTCGCGGCCAGGTCCGTGAGCAGCGCGCCGCGCACCACCCGGTGCCCGGTCAGGAAGCGCAGCCCGTCCAGGACGCCGTGCAGGCCGGGCCGGGACTTCTCGCCCTCGGGCGGCAGCGCGGGCAGCCCGAAGGCGCCGTAGAAGGACAGGCCGAAGCTGGCGGCGTCCAGCAGGTAGCAGACGCCGATGCCCCACCAGCCGAGCACCACACCGGCGACGGCCGGGCCGAGCAGCATCATCGCCTGGCCGGTGACCTGGTTCAGGGCGAGGCCCGCGGCCACCTGGTCCCTGGGCAGCAGCCGCGGCACGAACACCCCTGCCGCGGGAGCGCCGAGCGCCCCGAACGACGACTGCGCCGCGACCAGCCCCAGCACCACGGCCACCGGCACGTGCCCGGTGAAGCCCTGCACCGCCAGCAGCAGCGAGCAGACCGCCTGCCCGACGGTGGCGAGGAGATAGACGCGACGCCGGTCCACCCGGTCCACCCAGGCCCCCGCGAACAGCCCGAAGCCGATCATCGGCAGCGCCTGCGCGAGTCCGACCGCCCCGCTCCAGACCGCGCTGTGGGTCGTGTCCCACACCTGGTACATGACGGTGACCATGGTCATGAAGCTGCCGAGGGTGGACACCGTGCGCCCGATCAGCAGCCGCCGGAAGACGGGGGAGGTGCGCAGGGGGCGAACGTCGAGGAGGGTCCGTCGGAGACTCATGACGCCGCGGTCGCGGCGACGGGCGCGACGGGCGTTGCGGGCTGCTGAGGCACGCCGCGGAGGCTAACCCGCGCCGCCGCGGCCCCGCCAGCCGATTACGGGCCGCCCTCGGGCTGTCCGCCGGTGGTTGCGGGGTGTTTCCGGGCTCGGCCGGTGGGGGCGGGCTCTCTCCGGGCTCCGCCGGTCGCCTACGGGCCGTCTTCCGGCTCCGCCGGTGGTTCCGGGCCGTCTCCCGGCCGGGCCGGTGCTCCCGGGGCGTCTCCCGGTCCGGCCGGTGCTCCCGGGCTGCCTTCCGCCCCCGCCAGTTGCCCACGGACCGCCGCCGGCCAGCGGAAGGTGCCCACCGCCCGCGCCCCGAGCGCCCCGGCACAGCCTCCCGCTCCCGCCAGTCGCCCACGGACCGCCTCCCGCCCCCACCAGTCGATCACCCGCCCCGCCGCGCACCGTCGGCCCCGCGCCTCGGTGACCGACTCACGCGGAGTCGTTGAGCAGCCGGGCGAGGTGCCCGCGCCCCGCGTCCAGCAGACCCTCCAGCGGTTCGGCGGTCTCGTACCACCGCTTCTCGTACTCCCAGCACAGCCAGCCGTCCCATCCGTGCCGCGAGAGGACCTCCACGCACTCGGCGAGCGGCAGCACGCCCGCGCCCAGCGCCAGCGGGGTGGTGTCCTCGGCCGACGTGATGTCCTTGACCTGCACGTACCCGAGATACGGCGAGAGCGCCGCGTACGTCTCCTGCGGCTGCTCACCGCCCAGCCAGGTGTGCATCACGTCCCACAGCGCGCCCACCTGCCGGTGTCCGACCAGGCCGAGGACGCGCATCGCGGCGGCACCCGTGCGGTGCGAGTCGTGGGTCTCCAGCAGGACGCGGACGCCGAGGTCGGCGGCGTACTCGGCGGCGGCCCCGAGCCGCCGGGCGGCGACGGCGTCCGCCTCGGCGGGGGACTGCGCGTCGGAACCGCCGGGGAAGACGCGGACGAACGGTGCGCCGAGGTCGCGGGCCAGACCGACGAGTGCGCGCATCTCCTCGATCACGGGCTCGTCCGCACCGGGCGCGGCCACGCGCGTGTATCCGGCGAGCCCCAGGATCTGCGCGCCCGCCTCTTCGAACACGGCGGCCGCGTCGGTCCGCTCCCGCGGTCCCAGACCGAGGTGGACCGGTTCCTCGGCATGGACGCGCAGTTCCACCCCGTGGTAACCGTGCGCGGACGCGAGCCGCAGCACGTCGGAGAGCGGCAGACCGGGAACACCGAGGGTGGAGAAGGCGAGCTTCATGCTCCTCACTGTGACCCCTGCGCACCACCCCGTCCAGCCGCCGCTCCCGTCACCCCGCACCACCCAGTCGAGCCGCCGCCCCCGTCACCCCCGGCCACTTCCCGTCACTCCCGCGGCACCCCCGAGGACCCCCGCACCATCAACTCGCCCCGGACCGTGGCGATCCCACCGGGCGGCGGCTCCTCCCGGCCCATCGCGATGCGTCCCGCCCGCGCCCCCGCCTCGGCCAGCGGCAGCCTCACCGTCGTGAGGGCGGGGACCGCGTCGATGCTGAAAGGCAGGTCGTCGAAGCCCGCCACCGACACGTCCTCCGGGATGCGCAGGCCGGAATCCCGCAGGGCCGCGCAGGCGCCCAGGGCGACGGAGTCGTTGGCCGCGACGACCGCCGTCAGGGTCGGGTCCCGGCGCAGCAGTTCCAGCGTCGCCTCGTAGCCGGCCCGCCGGTCGTAGCGTCCGTGGACCGTCCAGCGCGGGTCCTCCTCGATGCCGGCGGCCACGAGCGCCGCCCGGTGCCCCTCCAGCCGGTGCCGGGTGGTGGTGCGCTCCTCCGGGCC
Organism: Streptomyces sp. NPDC051315; assembly: GCF_044455165.1. Lineage (NCBI taxonomy): Bacteria > Bacillati > Actinomycetota > Actinomycetes > Kitasatosporales > Streptomycetaceae > Streptomyces > Streptomyces sp. NPDC051315. Next base: position 96,955 of record NZ_JBITEN010000007.1, on the reverse strand, counting down.
CGCGATGTAACCGAGCCGCCGGTGTCCGAGTCCGATGAGGTGCTCGGTGAGTTCGCGGCCCCCGCCCCGGTTGTCGAAGGTCAGCGCGATCGCCCCGGTGTCCTGCGCGGGCGGGCGTCCGCACAGGACCACCCGCGTCCCGGCCTCGCCGAGCTTGCGCAGCTTCGAGGCGACCGCCGCCGCGTGCGGCTCGTCCTCCACGGCCCCGCCGGTCAGCACCACGGCCGCGGCCCGCTGCCGCTGCAGCAGGGTCAGGTACGTCAGCTCGCGCTCCGGCGAGCCCCCGGTGTTGCACACCACCGCCAGCCGCTCGCCGCCGGCTCTGCCCCCCGGCCCCCCGATCTCCGACTGGATCGCACTGGCCATGATCCCGAAGAAGGGGTCGGCGATGTCGTTGACCAGGATGCCGACCAGGTCCGAGGTGGCCGCCGCCAGCGCGCTCGCGGGGCCGTTCAGCACGTAGTCCAGCTCGTCCACCGCGCGCAGCACCCGCTCCCGGGTGGACGCGGCCACGGGGTAGTTCCCGTTCAGTACGCGCGACACCGTCGCGGGGGAGACCTGCGCGCGGGCCGCCACGTCCGCCAGGGTCACCGTCATCTCGTCGTCCTCCGGTCGCGCATCTCGTCGTACGTCGTCGTACGCCCAGGTAGACAGCCGTGCCCGGGGCGTGGTTCCCCGGCGTGCCGAGCAGACCTTACGGCCCGGAGCCCCGGATGTTCGCCCCCTCGAACAACTCGGGATGGACACGGTCTTGTCCATACCGCTGGTCAGAGGCTAGCTTCTCCGTAGATAGAAAGCGCTTGCTGTGACGCTGATCAGGACGAGGCGTACGCGGCGCGCACACCCGCGTACGACGCTGCGTACGACGCCTACGAAGGGACTGACGTGACACGCAAGACGGTGCGTATCGCCATGAACGGCGTCACCGGGCGCATGGGCTACCGCCAGCACCTGGTCCGCTCCATCCTGGCCATCCGCGAACAGGGCGGCCTCGACCTCGGCGACGGCACCGTGCTGTGGCCGGAACCGATCCTGCTCGGCCGCCGCGAGCACGCGCTGAAGGCGCTCGCCGAGCGGCACGGCCTGGAGCACGTCTCGACGGACGTGGACGCGGTCCTCGCCGACGAGACCGTGGAGATCTACTTCGACGCCCAGGTCACCTCCGCCCGCGAGGAGGCCATCAAGAAGGCCGTCGCCGCCGGCAAGCACATCTACACCGAGAAGCCGACCGCCACCGGCCTCGAGGGCGCCCTGGAACTCGCCCGCCTGGCGAACGAGGCCGGCGTCAAGCACGGCGTCGTCCAGGACAAGCTCTTCCTCCCCGGCCTGCTCAAGCTGAAGCGCCTCATCGACGGCGGCTTCTTCGGCCGGATCCTCTCCGTCCGCGGCGAGTTCGGCTACTGGGTCTTCGAGGGCGACTGGCAGGCCGCCCAGCGCCCGTCCTGGAACTACCGCGCCGAGGACGGCGGCGGCATCGTCGTCGACATGTTCCCGCACTGGGAGTACGTGCTGCACGAGCTGTTCGGCCGCGTGAAGTCCGTCCAGGCCATCGCCACCACCCACATCCCGCAGCGCTGGGACGAGAACGGCAAGCCCTACGACGCCACCGCCGACGACGCGGCCTACGGCATCTTCGAGCTCGAGGGCGGCGCCATCGCCCAGATCAACTCCTCGTGGGCGGTCCGCGTCAACCGCGACGAGCTCGTGGAGTTCCAGGTCGACGGCACGGAGGGCTCCGCCGTCGCCGGGCTGCGCAACTGCCGTGTCCAGCACCGCTCCGCCACCCCCAAGCCGGTCTGGAACCCGGACATCCCCGCCACCGAGGTCTTCCGTGACCAGTGGCAGGAGGTCCCCGACAACCAGGACTTCGACAACGGCTTCAAGGCCCAGTGGGAGCTGTTCCTCCGGCACGTCTACGCCGACGCCCCCTACCACTGGGACCTGCTGGCCGGCGCCCGCGGCGTCCAGCTCGCCGAGCTGGGCCTGAAGTCCTCGGCGGAGGGCCGCCGCCTCGACGTTCCGGAGATCGCGCTGTGACCATCCGACTCCCGGACCCCACGGGCGCCCTGCGGACGTACGAGCCCCGCACGGAGCCCCTCGCCCTCACCCCGGGCGCCCCCTTCACCTCCCGTACGGTCTTCTCCGCGGCGCACGTCGTCGCCGACCCGTACGCCGACGTCACCCCCGACTCGGCCGCCGCCGTCGACTGGGACGCCACCCTCGCCTTCCGCCGCCACCTGTGGTCCCACGGGCTCGGCGTCGCCGAGGCCATGGACACCGCCCAGCGCGGCATGGGCCTGGACTGGGCGGGCGCGGCGGAGCTGATCCGCCGCAGCGCCGCCGAGGCGAAGGCGGTCGGCGGCCGGATCGCCTGCGGCGTCGGCACCGACCAGATCACCTCCGGCACCCTGGCCGAGGTGCGGGCGGCCTACGAGGAGCAGCTCGCCCTCGTCGAGGCCTCCGGCGCCCAGGCCATCCTGATGGCCTCCCGCGCGCTGGCCGCCGCCGCGACCGGCCCCGAGGACTACCTGGAGGTCTACGGCCACCTCCTGCGCCAGGCCTCCGACCCGGTGGTCCTGCACTGGCTGGGCCCGATGTTCGACCCGGCGCTGGAGGGCTACTGGGGCTCCTCCGACCTGGACGCGGCCACGGACACCTTCCTCGAGGTCATCGCCGCGCACCCGGACAAGGTCGACGGCATCAAGGTCTCCCTCCTGGACGCCCAGCGCGAGATCGACCTGCGCCGCCGCCTGCCCGACGGGGTCCGCTGCTACACGGGTGACGACTTCCACTACCCCGAGCTGATCGCGGGCGACGAACAGGGCTTCAGCCACGCCCTGCTCGGCATCTTCGACCCGCTGGGGCCCCTGGCCGCCGAGGCCGTCCGCGTCCTGGACACCGGCGACACGGCAGGCTTCCGCGAGCTGCTGGACCCGACCGTCGAGCTGTCCCGCCACCTCTTCCAGGCGCCCACCCGCTTCTACAAGACGGGTGTGGTCCTCCTCGCCTGGCTGGCGGGCCACCAGGCGCACTTCACGATGGTCGGCGGCCTGCAGTCGGCGCGCTCCCTGCCGCACTTCGCCCGCGCCTACGAACTCGCCGACGGCCTGGGCCTGTTCCCCGACCCGAAGCTGGCCGAGGAGCGGATGAAGACCCTGCTCGCCCTGTACGGAGTGACCCAGTGAGCGATTCCGAGTTGGCGCGCTTCTCCGTCAACCAGATGACGGTGAAGCAGCTGTCGATGCCCGAACTCGTCGACGCCTGCCGCGACCTGGGCGTCGGCAACGTGGGCCTGTGGCGCGAGCCGGTGCAGACGTACGGCCTGGAGAAGACCGCGAAGCTGGTGCGCGACGCGGGCCTGACGGTGACGACGCTGTGCCGCGGCGGCTTCCTCACGGCGATCGACCCGCAGGAGCGGGCCAGGGCGCTGGACGACAACCGCCGGGCCGTCGACGAGGCGGCCACCCTCGGCACGGACACCCTCGTCCTGGTCTCGGGCGGTCTGCCCGCCGGCTCCAAGGACCTGCGCGCCGCCCGCGAGCGCATCGCCGACGCGCTGGCCGAGCTCGGTCCGTACGCGGAGGAGCACGGGGTGAAGCTGGCCATCGAGCCCCTCCACCCCATGTACGCCTCCGACCGCTGTGTGGTCTCCACCCTCGCCCAGGCCCTGGACCTCGCGCAACGCTTCCCCGCCCACCAGGTCGGCGTGACCGTGGACACGTACCACATCTGGTGGGACGACGCGGCGCCCGAGCAGATCGCCCGGGCGGGCGCGGGCGGCCGTATCCACACCTTCCAGCTCGCCGACTGGACCACCCCCCTGCCGGCGGGCGTCCTCAACGGCCGCGGCCAGATCGGCGACGGCTCGATCGACATGCGGGAGTGGCAGGGCTACGTGGAGGCGGCCGGTTACACCGGCGCCATCGAAGTGGAACTGTTCAACGACGCGTTGTGGGCCCGCGACGGACGGGAGGTGCTCGCGGAGACCGCCCGGAGGTTCGTGGAGAACCTGAACCTGTGAGCGACGGCTCCGGGCCACTCGTGCGGTCCGCCGGGCGCCGGGCACTTCCGCGCCCGGCGGACCCGCTGCCTCACCGCTCCCTGTCCGCCGCAACGATGCCCACGCATCCCTCCAGCGCCGCGTGCAGCGACGGTAGGAACGCGGCGAGTCGGGTGTCCGACGACCTGCGCTGCCGTACCGCACCGAAGCCTCGGCGGTCGGCGGGTGCCGCCGGACGGCCGTGCACCGCGGACGACCGTCACCAGGACGGCCGCGACCTCAGGGCGTGAGCATCGGCCGGTTTCCTCGAGGACAGCCCCTTCACTCGGCCCTCGTCCTCACCGGCATCGGGCCTCTTTCACGCAGAGCACACCGCAGCCTCCGGCGGCATCACCGAGGTGGTTCGCTCACAGGTGTCCGAGCCCGTTCGCTCACCCTGGCCCTGGCGGCCTCGGGAGTGGTGCGGGTGCCGTCACAGCCGGTCGAGACCCTGATCGCCCTCTCGATCGCGGTGTCCGCGGTCCATGCGACACGGCCGCTGGTGGCACGCGGCGAGGTGCTCATCGCCGCCGGTTTCGGCCTCGTCCACGGCCTGGCGTTCGCCTCGCTCATCGGCGACCTCGGCCTCGGCCGCGGGTCGCTCGTGACCACGCTGCTCGGCTTCAACCTGGGCATCGGACTGACGCAGCTGCTCGTCGTCGCCCTGATGATGCCGTCGCTGCTCGTCCTGGCCCGCACCGCCCTGTATCCGGCGTTCCGCGTCGGGGGGGCGTCATCGGCCTCGTCTTCTCGGTGTCCTGGATGCTGGAGCGAGCCGGTCCGACCTCCGGCGACCCGTTCGAGGGCGTCCAGACACGGCTGGTCGCACACCCCCTGCTCGTCGCCGGGACGCTCGCGGCATGCGCCGCCGCCGCCCGCCTCCGGGGCCCGGTGGCCGCGAGGTCCGACCGCCACGGCCGGCAGGTGCCGGCCGTGGGCCCGGCCGTCGCCAGGACGCGTGCGACGACGGCCTCGCTGACGGGGTCGTCCACCAGACGTGCCTCGGAGCAGCCGCCCCAGCCGTGGACCTGGACCCGGGCCGACACGGACGCCTGTCTGCCATGGACCGGCCTCGCTGGAGCAAGTGGCCGTCGGGGGAAGGGGTGTGGACGCTACGTCATGGGCGGCACCGCTCCCCCCGCCACGGCCAGGCGGCAGGCCCGCGCGTACCCCCGCACCAGCGGGCGGTCCTCGTCCTCGCGGCGCCAGGCCAGGACGTAGCGGCTGGGGGCGACGCCGTGGACCGGGCGGGTGGTCACGCCGCCGAGGGTGAGCAGCGGCACGTTGCCCGTGGCCACCAGGCAGACGCCCAGGCCGGCGACGAGCGCCTCGTACGTCTCCTCGGTGCCGGCGATCTCGGCGCCGATGCGGGGCGGGCGGCCGTCGCGGGCGTCCAGGGCGAGCCAGTGGTCGCGGAGGGGGCCGGAGCTCTCGGGGAGGGCCAGGAACGGCTCGTCCAGCAGGTCGGTGAAGTCGATCTCGGCACGGGCGGCCAGGGGGTGGGTCTCCGGGAGGGCGACGTGGACGGCTTCCTCGGCGATCGGGGTCCAGGCGTAGCGGTCCTGGTCGGGCAGCGGCAGCCAGACGAAGGCCACGTCCGACTCACCGCCGGCGAGGCCGGCGCTCGGATCGGACCAGTTGACCTGGCGCAGCCGGACGACGGTCCCCGGGTGCGCGGCCGTGAACCGGGAGCGGATCGCGGGCAGTAAACCGCCGCGGCCCGGGCTGGTGCTCATCCCGACGACCAGCGTGCCGCGCTCCGCCGCCCGCGTCCGCTCCACCACGGCCGTGCCCTGCGCCCAGGCGTCGAGCACCTGCCGGGCGTGCGGCAGCAGCGCCGTGCCCGCCGCCGTCAGCGCCACGCCGTGCCGGTCGCGCCGGAACAGCTCCACGCCCAACTGCCGCTCCAGCGCGCGGATCTGCTTGCTCAACGCGGGCTGCGACACGTACAGCCGCTCGGCCGCCCGCGTGAAGTGCAGCTCCTCGGCCACGGCGGTGAAGTAGCGCAGGTCCCGGACATGGACGTCGGTCGTCATGGCCATCGGTTATCACCGTGGGTCTTGGACGGGCAACCGCCTTTTCCCACAGGCTGGTCGCACAGAGATCGACAACTGATCGACCGATGGGGAGTGGTCATGGACAAGGTGTGGCTGATCACGGGCGCGAGCAGCGGCTTCGGGCGGGCGATCGCCGAGGCGGCGCTGGCCGAGGGCGATGTGGTGATCGGCGCGGCCCGGCGGACCGAGGGGCTGGCGGACCTGGTGGCCGCCCACCCCGACCAGGTGGAGGCGCTGTCGCTGGACGTCGCCGACACGGCCGCCGCGGAGGCCGCCGTACGGGATGTCGTGGCGCGGCACGGGCGGATCGACGTGCTCGTCAACAACGCGGGCCGGACGCACGTCGGGGCCTTCGAGGAGACCACGGAAGCCGAGCTGCGGGCCCTGTTCGACGTGCACGTCTTCGGGCCGGCCGCGCTCACCCGCGCCGTGCTGCCGTCCATGCGGGAACGGCGCTCGGGCGCGATCGTGCAGATGAGCAGCATGGGTGGGCAGATGTCGTTCGCGGGCTTCTCGGCGTACAGCGGGACCAAGTTCGCGCTGGAGGGTCTGAGCGAGGGCCTCGCCGACGAGGTGCGGGAGTTCGGGATCAAGGTGCTGATCGTGGAGCCGGGCGCCTTCCGCACCGGGCTGTTCGAGACCGGCCGGGCCGGCGCCAGCGCCGACAGCGGGGTGTACGGCAAGGTGAGCGACACCCGCGGCGTCGTCTCCGGCGGTGACGGCAGCCAGCCCGGCGACCCGGCGAAGGCCGCCGCGCTCATCCTCGCCGCCCTCGAGGCGGAGGAGACCCCGCTGCGCCTGCCGCTCGGCGACGACGGCGTCACGGCCGTCCTCGGCCATCTGGACGCCGTACGGGCCGACATCGCGCCCTGGGAGAAGCGGGCGCGGGACACGGCGTTCGACGACTGACGCCCGGACGACGACCGGCGCGTCCCCCTCGGACCCGTCATGGTCCTCCTCGGACCCGCCCCGGTCCCCCCCGGCCCGCCCTGGTCTCCCTCCGCCCCGTCCTGCCCGTCCCGGTGTCATGTGTTCGTCGGCGAGCGGCGGATGGACGTCGATCCCGGTGTCATCGAGGAGCTTCGCCTCGGTGACCCGGCCGTCGGGGAACGCGCGCAGCCGCCAGCCCGGCCTCCCGTTCCTCGCGCGGCACCAGTGTGGCCCAGGTCACAGGGCCCTAGGTGGATTGCCCCGTGAGGTCGGGGACGCGGCCGGGGAGGCGGGCAACTCCCCTGCTGCCCGGCCCGCCTGACCGGCCGGCATGCCGAGCGCCTCCGCCGGCTCCTCCCGCGCGGGGCCCGCCGTGCCGTCCGCCGGCAGGGCCGGCAGCGGCCGGACTCCGGCGGCCGAGGAGACCGACTTGCCCTCGGCGGCGCCGGACCACCGCGCGGTCAGCCCGTCCACTGCCCGGATCGCCGCATTCACGCCCCCCGTACCGCCCCCGCTCGCGCCGCGCTTACCATGCGCCCAGTCGTACAACAGTTCTGCGTCAGTCAGGAGCACGGTACTCGTGTCCATACCTCCGCCCTCCGGGCCCCAGCAGCCCCAGGACCCGTACCAGCCTCCGCAGCCGCAGGGCCCGTACGCTCCCCACCCGCAGGGGCCGGCTCAGGGTCCGTATCAGGGCCCGGCCCAGGGCCCGGCCCAGGGGCCGCGCCAAGGGCCTCACGGAGGGCCGCCGTACCCGGTGTGGGGGCAGGGCTACCTGCCGCTCAGCCGGCCCGCTCCGGTCAACGGGGTCGCCATCGCCGCGCTCGTCCTCGGCGTGCTGTGCTTCCTGCCGGCCGTGGGGCTGATCCTCGGGATCATCGCGCTTCTGCAGATCCGCAGAGCCGGGGAGCGCGGCAAGGGCATGGCGATCGGCGGCATGGTGCTGTCGTCCCTCGGGCTCGCGCTGTGGGTGGTGATGCTGGCCACCGGCGGCGCCTCCGCCTTCTGGGAGGGGTTCAAGGAGGGCACCGGCAACACCAGCCTCTCGCTCGCCGAGGGCGAGTGCTTCGACGTGCCCGGCGACACCTTCCACGAGGACGTCTACGACGTCGACAAGGTGCCCTGCTCCGGTGAGCACGACGGCGAGGTCTTCGGCACCATCCCGCTCTCCGGCACCAGCTACCCGGGCGACGACTACGTCACGGACACGGCCGAGGACAAGTGCTACCCGCTCCAGGACACCTACGCGATGGACCCCTGGGCGCTGACCGACGAGGTGGACATCTACTACCTCACGCCCACCCGTGACAGCTGGAGCTGGGGCGACCGCGAGATCACCTGCGTCTTCGCCAACACCGACGAGCGCGGCACGCTCACCGGCTCGCTGCGCGCCGACGAGACCACCCTCGACGCCGACCAACTGGCCTTCCTGAAGGCGATGGCCGCCGTCGACGAGGTGCTCTACGAGGAGCCGGAGGAGTACGCCGAGGAGGACCTTCAGGCCAACCAGACCTGGGCGGGCGAGGCCGGGGACGTCACCGGCGAGCAGGCCGAGGCGCTGCGCGGGCACACCTGGCCCGCCGACGCGCAGACGGCGGTCGCCGACCTGGTGAAGGACATGGAGGACGCCGCCGGGGAGTGGGCGAAGGCGGCGGACGCCTCCGACGTGGACGCCTTCTACGAGCACTACGACAACGCCTACGACTACGTCGACGGCGACACAACCGTCACCGCGCGCGAGGCTCTGGGGCTGGCCACCACCCCGCCCACCTACGAGGAGGACTCCGAGAGCGGCAGCGGCAGCGGGGACGCAGGCGGTCTCGATGTGTGATCACGTCCATAGCGGGGAGAAAGTGCCTGGGTAAAGCCCCTCCCCGGGATAAGTCATCACATCGAGTGGTTCTCTGGCCTTTGCTTGCGTGGCACAACCCACGGTTGCCAGGCTGTAGCTGTCTGTACAACCTGATGGGAGCGGCCAGTGACATTCGGTGAGCAGCCGGCGTACCTGCGCGTCGCGGGTGATCTCCGTAAGAAGATCGTCGACGGCTCGCTGCCACCGCACGCCCGCCTCCCGTCCCAGGCGAGGATCCGCGAGGAGTACGGCGTCTCCGACACCGTCGCCCTGGAGGCGCGCAAGGTCCTGATGGCCGAGGGCTTGGTCGAGGGCCGCTCCGGGTCCGGGACGTACGTCCGTGAGCGGCCGGTGCCGCGCCGGATCGCCCGCTCCGGCTACCGCCCGGCCGGCGGTGCCACGCCGTTCCGGCAGGAGCAGGCCGACGCCCGCACGCGCGGCACCTGGGAGTCCAGCAGCGAGCAGACCGAGGCGAGCCGGGCCGTCGCCGATCGGCTCGGCATCCAGCCCGGCGACCGTGTGATGTGCACGAAGTACGTCTTCCGGGAGGCGGGCGAGGCGATGATGCTCTCCACCTCCTGGGAGCCCCTCGCCGTCACCGGCCGCACGCCCGTCATGCTGCCCGAGGAGGGCCCGCTCGGCGGCATGGGCGTCGTCGAGCGCATGCGCGCCATCGACGTCATCGTCGACAACGTCACCGAGGAGGTCGGCGCCCGCCCCGGCCTCGCCGAGGAACTCCTCGCCCTCGGCGGCGTCCCGGGCCACGTCGTCCTGGTCGTCCACCGCACGTTCTACGCGTCGGGCCGTCCGGTGGAGACGGCCGACGTGGTGATCCCGGCGGACCGCTACCGGGTGGCGTACCACCTGCCGGTGAAGTAACCGGGACCCGGCCGGGGTTTCACCCCCGGTGAGGTGAGACCGGGGTTCCTCCCGGGTGAGGTGATACCCGCGCGGCCCCCGCCCCTGGCGCACCGGCTTCCCTGCCCCCGTGGGCGAATGGTTGGCGTTCCGGCTGTCGGTGGGACGGGGGCGTTTCCGCGGGGAGGTGGCGCGTCGCGTGAGACAGCGCACACCCTTCCGGCAGTTGCCCCCGGAAACCGCGCGCCGCGAGGTCGCTCACGCGCCGTCGGAATCCGGTCGATTCCCGTCGTTCCCGCAGGTAGCCCGCCGGATGGCCGGCATGCCGCCGACCGGAGGCGTCGCGCCGCGCGCACGGCGCGTTCGGCCACGTGCGCCCCCTCCGTCTTGGCCGGTTGCGTACCTGTTCGTGAAAAGCCGTGTTCGCTGCGTAAAGGTTAGGCGTACGCTCGGGCATATGCGGATTGCGGTTTCCTTAGAGGGCGGGGCGCGGTGCGGGCCGCGAACGGGAAGCGGAGGGGCGCGATGAACGACAGCACCATCTCTCTGCCCTGGCTCGTCATACGGCAGGACGACAACGGCAACCGGTACCGCGTCGGCCGGTACGCGACGCGGGCCGAGGCCGAGAAGATCGCCGACAGTCTCGACCACCGCGGACACAAGCAGCTCTACTGGGTCGAACGCATCGGCCAGACCGGGGACGCGTCCCGGAACTGACCGACGGGACCGGCCTGCGCCCGTTCCCGTAGGCTCCGGCGCATGACGGAACGGATCGTGGTGGTCGGGGCCGCCCTGCTCGACGGCGACCGCCTGCTCGCCGCGCGCCGGAGCGCGCCCGAGGACCTCGCCGGGCGCTGGGAACTGCCCGGCGGCAAGGTCGAGCCGGGTGAGCGGCCCGAGGAGGCCCTCGTGCGTGAACTGCGCGAGGAACTGGGCGTGACCGCCGAGGCCGTGGAGCGGGTGCCGGGGGAGTGGCCCCTGAGACCGCCGTACGTCCTGCATGTCTGGACCGCCCGCCTGCGCCCCGGCTCGCCGGCCCCCGCGCCCCTGGAGGACCACGACGCCCTGCGCTGGCTCACCCCCGACGAGATCTGGGACGTGGACTGGCTAGACCAGGACGTGCCGGCCGTACGGGAGACGATCACGCGGCTGGGGACGAGAACGCGTTGACCCCCGCCCGGCCTGCGAGTCCGGGTCCCGCACCGAGCCTCCCGCGTCCGACCGGCTTCCGCGCCGACCCCTGCCTCCCCCCGGCTCCCGGCCTCATCGACCGGCTCCTGCCTTCCTCCCGCTCCGGTCTCCGTGCTCGAACCCCCGTTTCCTCCGGCCGTCTTCCGACCCCCTGTATCTGATACGCCGTTGGTGCCACCGTGCCCCCTCCCGTGCGGTACTGGCCCCCGGATATCGGGTATGTGCCCATTAACCCCAAGAAATCGGACATGGGTGTACCTCGCTGGCTCGGGAAGTGATCGGCGTGATCGACACCGAAGGCCACCACGCCGAGTGGACGTTTCCCGCGGAGCCCGGCGCGGTGCGCACCGCCCGCAGCGCGGTGCGGGGACAGTTGCGCGGCTGGGAGCTGGACAGTCTCGGTGATCTCGCGGCCCTGCTGGTCAGCGAACTGGTGACGAACGCCCTGCGGCACGCCACCGGCCCCATCGGCGTCCGCCTGGTCCGCCCCGCCCGTCTGGACGGCGTGCTGCTGGTGGAGGTCTCCGACCCGCTGCCGGACCCGCCGCGCGAGCGCGCCGCCCGGCCCGACGACGAGAGCGGCCGCGGGCTGCAACTGGTGGCCTCCTCCTCGCGCCGCTGGGGAACTCGTCCGGGTGACACCGGCAAGACGGTGTGGTTCGAACTGGGGGTGCCCGAGTGAAACCGCGACCCGGTGGGGGAGGCTGAGGGCCCAGGGGGCGCTGCCCGTCGGGTCTCCCCGGCGACCCGTGCCGGATGGTGTGGTTCGAGGCCGTGTCCGCTGGTTAGAAGACTGGAAGTGTTGTCACGGAACGGTCCGGAAAACGCCTGGACCGTGCTGTGATCGTGAACACCGTGCCGCGCGGCGCCGTAGTGCTGGATACTGCGGGCAGCCGCCACCGGTGACCGGTGCCGGGCGCGGTGAGCTGGAGGGGACGGTTCGCGTGAGCGAGATACCAGCGAAGGCCACGGAGTCCGAGGACCCGTCGGACGGCGCGAGTGCAGATGCCGACGGCCCGGTGGCCGAGGCCGCGGGCGCGCTCGCAGCCGATGCCGGACACGCCCCGCCCGACGTCGCCGAGGGCGGCGAGGGCGAGGTGCCGGCCGGGGACGCCCTGTGGCAGAGCAGTCCGCCCGGCTCGATCTACGACTACATCAAGGTCGCCTCGTTCTCCATCGGCCCCGACGGACTGGTCGACCAGTGGAGCCTGCGTGCCGAACAGATCTTCGGCATTCCCGCCCAGCGGGCCGTCGGCATGGACCCCATCGACGCGTTCATCGATCCGCGCCTGCGCGAACGCGGCCAGCGCAAGATGGCCGAGATCCTCGACGGGCGGGAGTGGACCGGCGTGGTCCCCTTCCGGATGCCCGGCACCGCGGACCGCAGGCGGGGCGAGGACGGCCTCGCCGAGGTGTACGTCATGCCGACGCGCACCCAGGAGGGCGAGAAGGCCGCCGTGTGCATCGTCGTCGACGTCCGCACCCTGCGCAGCATCGAGACCGACCTCGCCGCCTCGCAGGCGATATTCGGTCAATCTCCGTTCGGTTTCCTGCTGATCGACCCCGAACTGCGGGTCCGCCGCGCCAACCAGCGGTTCGCCTCCCTCTTCGGCGGAACCCCCGACGACCACCGCGGCAAGGGCGTCCACGACTACCTGCCCCGGCCCGAGGCCGAGCGGGTCACCGCGGTCCTGCGCCGCGTCCTGCGCACCGGTGACTCCATCACGGACATGCACGTCACGGGCTTCCTGCCGGGTTCCGACGAGCGCCGCCACTGGTCGATCAACCTCTATCGCGTGAACAGCGGCTCCGGCCGCCCGATCGGCATCGCCTGGCTCGGCACCGACATCACCGCCCGCCGCGCCGCCGCCCGCGAGGCCGCCGCCGCACGGCGCAATCTCGCCCTTCTCAACGAGGCGGGCGCCCGCATAGGGAACTCCCTCGACCTGGAGACGACCGCGCGCGAACTCCTCGACGTCGTCGTGCCCGGCTTCTGCGACCTGGCCACCGTCGACCTGTACCAGGGGCTCCTGGTCGGCGACGAGACCCCGCCCGGGCTCGCCGACGGCAGCGCCGAACTGCGCCGCGTCGCCTTCTCGTCCGCCGTCTCCGACGCGCCCTTCGCCGGCACCGGCGCGCCCGTCGCGGTCGGCGCCGTCCACCACTACCCGTTCAACTCGCCCTGCGCGGACGCCCTGCGCACCGCCCGCCCCCAGGCCGTCCCCGGCGAGGAGGGCGGCCTCGTGCAGTCCACGCTCGCCGTCCCGATGGTCGCCCACGACACCGTCGTGGGCCTCGCGCAGTTCTCACGGACGAAGGGCAGTGAGCCGTTCGGGGACCGGGACCGGGATCTGGCGGTGGAACTGGCGGCCCGGGCCGCGGTCTGCATCGACAACGCGCGCCTGTACCGGCGTGAGCACGAACGGGCGTTGATACTGCAGCGGTCGCTGCTGCCGCCCGGCGATCCGGTGGCCTCCGGCCTCGACATCGCCTGCCGCTACCTGCCCGGCAACGTCTCCACCGGCCGCCCCAGCGAGGTCGGCGGCGACTGGTTCGACGTCATCGAACTCCCCGGCCACCGGACGGCCTTGGTGGTGGGGGACGTGATGGGGCGCGGACTGCGCGCCGCGGTCGCCATGGGTGAACTGCGCACGGCGGTACGCACCCTCGCCCTGCTCGACCTCGAACCGGCCGAGGTGCTCTCGGCGTTGGACGAGATCGCGCGCGGGCTCGGCACCCCCGGCGGCGTCCAGCAGGCCACCCGTGCCGCCCGCCGCCCCCGCGAGGCCGACCTGTCCGAGGTGTACCTCGCGACCTGCGTCTACGCCGTCTACGACTCCGTCACCCGACGCTGTACGTTCGCCAACGCGGGCCACCTGCCCCCCGTACTGGTCGAACCCGGGGAGCCGGCCCTGATGCTCGACGTGCCGCCGGGCATGCCGCTCGGCGTGGGCGGGGAGCCCTTCGAGGAGGTGGAGGTCGAACTCCCCGAAGGCGCCCTGCTGGCGCTCTACACGGACGGCCTGGTCGAATCCCGCGACCACCCTCTGGACGAGGGCCTCCAGGCCTTCGTGGGAGCGCTGACCGACCCCTCCAGCCCCCTGGAGGACGTCTGCGACCACGTCCTCAACACCCTCGACACCCACCACGGCGAGGACGACATCGCGTTGTTGATGGCACGTGTCCAGGGCCTGCCCGCCGAGTCCGTCGGCGACTGGACACTGCCGCGCGAGCCGCGCAGCGTGGGCCGGGCCCGTGAGTACGCCCGCGGCCAGCTCCTCAGCTGGGACCTGGAACCGCTCGTCGACACGACCGAGCTGCTCGTCAGCGAGCTGGTGACGAACGCGCTGCGGTACGGCGAGGGCGAGATCAGACTGCGCCTGCTGCTCGACCGCACGCTCGTGTGCGAGGTCTGGGACGCGGGCCTCGTCCAGCCCCGCCGCCGGCGCGCCCGGGACACCGACGAGGGCGGCCGCGGTCTGCAGCTGGTGGGCCTGCTCTCCGCGGCCTGGGGCTCCCGGCGGACCCCGCGCGGGAAGACCGTGTGGTTCGAACTGCCGCTGCCGGACGGGGAGACCGGGCTCACGGACCCGGCGGAGGCGTTGCTGAGCCTGTTCTGACGGGCGGTGCCGCGAAGCCCGCCGGACAGCCGCCCTCGGGATCCTCGGCGGGGACGATGCCGCCGAGGACGGCGCCGGACGTCCCCGCTGTGGCGCTCACGGCGGAGGAGGCGCCCGCCGCGCCGCCCGCCACCCCCGCATACGGGTTCCCCCGCACCCGCACGTCCTGCTCCGCCAGCTCCCGGGCCTCCAGCGCCAGCGTCTCGGCGTGCGGGCGGTCGGCGGGGGCGCCGGTCGCCAGGAGCCGCCGGGCCTCCGCCAGGCGGGTGCGGGGGGTGGCGTCCACCGCGCCCCGGTGGGTCGCGACGAAGTCGTCCGCCGCGGCGGTGGCGGCGCGCGCGGTGAGCAGGGCGGCGGCCGAGAGGACCCCGGACCGGCCCGGGACCAGCGGCGTGGTCGCGCGCACGATCCGGCGCAGGACGCCGACCGGGTCGTACGGCTGCCCGGCGGTCAGTTCACGGCGTACGGCGGCGAGGACGGCGTCGGCGTGGAGCAACCGGGCGAGGGGCTCGCCCCCGGCGCCGGCCGGGCCGCGCACCGCCGCGAGGTCCGCCTCCGCGCCGGTCAGCGCGGCCGGGACCATCGACTCGGCCTCCCGCAGCTCGGCGGCCAGCCGTTCGACGCCCTCGACGAAGACGGCCGCCTGGGCGACGGCACCCTCGGCGGCGCGCAGGTGCCGGGCGGCGTCCCCGGGCCGGCCCAGGTCGGTTGCCTGCCGGGCCAGGTTGAGGCGGACGGTGGCGAAGAGCAGCCGGTCCTTGGCCTGTTCGACGTGCCCGACGACGGGGGCGGTCGCGGTGGTCGCGTAACGCGCGCCCAGCCGGTCGAGCAGCGACTCGGCCGCGCCCGTGCGCACGGTCAGCTCACGGAACCGCGTCTCCGCCACCCCCAGCGCCCCGCCCGCCCCCTGCTCCAGCCCCCGCAGCCGCACGAAGTCGCCGGCCACCGTGTCCAGCCGCCGACCCGCCTCCTCGCACCGTCCGACGATCCCGGCGAGCGTGTGCCGCCGCGCCGCCTCCTCCTCCGGTACGCCCTCGTCGTAGCGCTGCCGCAGCCGGAAGGCGGCCGCCAGTTCGCGCTCCGCGTCCCGCAGCGCACGGCTGAACGGAGCCACCGCCTCCGCACCGGACAGCGCCTCGGCGAAGCCGAGTTCCACGCGGGCGGCGCGCAGCCTGTCGTCGGCCTCGACGAGCAGCTCCCGGGCGCGCTCGTCGAGACCGGCCGGCGGTGGCGCGGCGGGCGGGGATATGCCGGCCCCGCCGGGCGTCGTCCGGCCACGGCTGCGGCGGACGCGGCGCAGGTACCCGTATCCCGCGGCCACCCCCGCCGCGACGAGCAGCGCGAGCGGCAGCACCAGATCCACCGCGGACGTCCCGTTCTCCTCCGGCGCGGCGGACACGGCACGGGTGATCGCAACCGGAACGTCCGTTCCCGTCGTCATCCCCGGCAACAGCAGCCACACGACTCCCGCAGCACCGCCCAGCGCGGCCCGCGCCCACCGCACCGACAGGTGCGCCCCGGCACGCCGCGTCCGGCCTCGGAAGAAGGACGACGTCACATTTCGGAGCGTATGGCCGCCTCTGCGGCCCCGCGACCGGGATACACCCGAGGCGGGGCCCGTGCGACGGAGCGACACGGGAGGGAGAACGGTGATGGACCGCTCGCGGATCGGGGCGCCGGGACCGGCGGGGGAGAGGAACGGGGAGACGGCTTCGGGCACGGACGCGGAGAAGGCGGGGCCGGGGGCGACGCCGGTCGGCGGCGCGGACGTGGCTGCTGAGCAGGAGGAGGCGGCGTCACCCGACCCCGCCCCCGGAGCGGGGAAGGGCCCTGTCCCCGCGGCCGCCGACGGTGCGGACGCCCCGCCCGGGCCGTCCGCACCGGGAGACGGAACCCGCGCCGGTGGAGCGGGCGGGCAGGACGGCGGCGGCGACACGGCCGGGGAACCGGTGGTGCCGAAGCCTGCGCGGAGCCGTCGGCGTCGGGTGCGGCGGGTTCTCCTCGGGCTCGTCCTGCTTCTCGTCCTCCCGCCGCTCGCCGCGGCCACCGCCCTGTGCGCGAACTACACGGGTGACCCTGCCGACAGCGCCCGCACCCGCGGCAAGGACGCCATCTGGCTCGGGCACGCCTGGGTCGACGGGCGGAAGAAGGACGCGGACGTCAGCGCCCTGGCCGCCCGGCTGAAGGGGACCGGGATACGCGATCTGTACGTCCACGCCGGTCCCCTGGAACACGACGGCACGCTCCCCGGGTCGGCCTACGCCAACGCCCCCTGGTTCATCGACGCCGTGCACCGCGAGATGCCCGGGATCAGGGTCCACGCCTGGCTCGGTGACGTGCTCGCCAGTGAGGGACCGCGCGGCATGCGGCTGGAGCGCGCGCGGACGCGGGCCGCCGTGGTGCGCTCGACCCGCGAGATCCTCGCCGCCGGCTTCGAGGGCGCCCACTTCGACCTGGAGCCGCTGCACTCCGGCGACCGGGACTACCTCACCCTCCTCGACGCCCTGCACCGCGTGACCGCCGCCGAGGACGCCCCGCTCTCCGTCGCCGCCCACCAGATAGACCCGCTGCCCGCCCTGCACTCCGTCGCCGGCTCCCTCACCGGCCACCCCAAGTGGTGGTCGCAGGAGTTCTTCGGCCAGGTCGCCCGCCGCGTCGACCAGATCGCCGTCATGTCCTACGACACCGCCATGCCGCTGGAGAGCATGTACGGCGGCTATGTCGCCCAGCAGACCTCCCTCGCCCTGGAGGTCACCCCGCCCACCACCGATCTGCTGATGGGCCTGCCCTTCTTCCACGAGAGCGACATCGGCCACCACGAGTCCGCCGAGACGGTCTCCGCCGCCGTCCGGGGCGTCCGCCTCGGCCTGTCCCGCACGGACGCCGACCGCGCCGACTTCGGCGTCGCGCTGTACGTCGACTTCGCGGCGAAGGAGGCGGACTGGGCGGCGTACCGGAAGGACTGGGTCCGCTGAAACCCGGCTGCGGCCGACGCGACCGGGTGCGACGAACCGGCGCATGACCGCGACCGGCGCCCCCTGACCCGCGGCGACCCGCGGCGACCCGCGTCCCCTCGCCCCCGGCGATCTCACCCCGCTCGCCCGGGCGGTGACCGGCCCGCACCGCACCCGGCCGGCGTCGTCCTGCTGCGCGGCGGCAGCGGCCGGCCACCCGCCTGTCCCTGGTGTCCGGCGTCCGGTCCCCTCCGCCTCCTGGTCGGCGGCTTCCCGGACCCGGAGCCGACGCGCGCCGTCGCGGAGGCCGGCCCGCGCAGGGCCCTGACCCTGGTCGGCGGCCCCCTGCCCGGGAGGTGGGGCCCGGGGTGGCTCAGGCGCGCCGCCGGATCTTGTCGCCGAGCCACACGAGCGGGTCGTACTTGCGGTCCACGGCCCGCTCCTTCAAGGGGATCAGCGCGTTGTCCGTGATCCTGATGCCCTCGGGGCAGACCTCCGTGCAGCACTTGGTGATGTTGCAGTAGCCGAGACCGTGCTCGTCCTGGGCGGTGCGCTTGCGGTCCAGGCCGGTCTCGTCCGCCGCGTCCAGCGGGTGCATGTCCAGCTCCGCGATCCGCATCAGGAAGCGCGGGCCGGCGAAGGCCTGCTTGTTCTCCTCGTGGTCACGGACCACATGGCAGGTGTCCTGGCACAGGAAGCACTCGATGCACTTGCGGAACTCCTGCGGCCGGTCCACGTCCTCCTGGAACATGCGGTACTCGCCCGGCCCCACCCCCGCGGGCGGGACGAACGCGGGGATCTCCCTGGCCTTCCGGTAGTTGTAGCCGACGTCCGTCACCAGGTCGCGGATGACCGGGAAGGCGCGCAGGGGCGTGACGGTGATCGTCTCCTCCCGGTCGAACACCGACATGCGGGTCATGCACATCAGCCGGGGCCGCCCGTTGATCTCCGCCGAGCACGATCCGCACTTGCCCGCCTTGCAGTTCCAGCGGACGGCGAGGTCGGGAGCCTGGGTCGCCTGGAGGCGGTGGATGATGTCCAGGACGACCTCGCCGTCGTTGACCTCGACCGCGAAGTCCTCCAGGCCGCCGCCCTGCGTGTCGCCCCGCCACACCTTGAAGCGGGCCTCGTAGCTGCTCACTCGTACAGCTCCTCTTCGGCGAGGTACTTGACCAGCTCCTCCTTCGCGAAGAGGGCGAGCAGGTCCGGGCGGATGGGGTCGGTGGTCTCCCGGGTGAGGGTGATCTGCCCGTGCGTCGGGTCGGTGGCCGCCAGGCCGCCCGTCGGGTCGGTCAGCCGGCACAGCAGGTTCACGTTGCGCCAGGCGCGGTCCATCGTCGGGTGGTCCTCGCGGGTGTGGCCGCCGCGCGACTCGGTGCGCTCCAGCGCGGCCCGCGCCACGCACTCGCTGACCAGCAGCATGTTCCGCAGGTCCAGGGCGAGGTGCCAGCCGGGGTTGAACTGGCGGTGGCCCTCCACCCCGGCCCGCCGGGCCCGGACGCGCAGCTCGGCGAGCTTCTTCAGGGCCTGGACCATCTCGCCGTCCCGGCGGATGATGCCGACCAGGTCGTTCATGGCCTGCTGGAGTTCCTGGTGCAGGGTGTACGGGTTCTCCGCCGGCGCCCCGGACGGTTCCCCGCTCCCGCTCTCCGCCGAGAAGGGGCGCAGCGCCTCCGCGGCGGCCGTGTCGACCTCGGTGTCGTCGACGGCCGGCCGGACGGCCAGGGCCGCCGCGTACTCGGCCGCGTGCCAGCCCGCCCGGCGGCCGAAGACCAGCAGGTCGGAGAGGGAGTTGCCGCCGAGCCGGTTGGAGCCGTGCATGCCGCCGGCGACCTCGCCGGCCGCGTACAGCCCCGGCACCCCGCGCGCGGCGGCCGTGTCGGAGTCGACGGCGATGCCGCCCATCACGTAGTGGCAGGTCGGCCCGACCTCCATCGCCTCCGCGGTGATGTCGACGTCCGCCAGCTCCTTGAACTGGTGGTACATCGACGGCAGCCGGCGCTTGATGACCTCGGCGGGCATCCGCGTCGACACGTCCAGGAAGACGCCGCCGTGCGGGGAGCCGCGGCCCGCCTTCACCTCGGCGTTGATGGCGCGGGCGACCTCGTCCCGCGGCAGCAGCTCCGGTGGACGCCGGTTGTCGTCCGGGTCGTCGTACCAGCGGTCGGCCTCGTCCTCGGACTCGGCGTACTTGTCCTTGAAGACGTCGGGGATGTAGTCGAACATGAACCGCTTGCCCTCGGAGTTCCTGAGCACCCCGCCGTCACCGCGCACGGACTCGGTGACGAGGATGCCCTTGACCGACGGCGGCCAGACCATGCCGGTCGGGTGGAACTGCACGAACTCCATGTTCAGCAGGGGTGCCCCGGCGAGCAGGGCGAGGGCGTGGCCGTCGCCCGTGTACTCCCACGAGTTCGACGTCACCTTGAACGACTTGCCGATGCCGCCGGTCGCGATCACCACGGCGGGGGCCTCGAGGACGAAGAAGCGGCCGGTCTCGCGGTCGTAGGCGAAGACCCCGGAGACCCGCCCCGGGCCCGTGGCGGAGTCGCCGTCGGGCCCGGTCTTCAGGACCCGGGTGACCGTGCACTCCTGGAACACCTTCAGCCGGGACTCGTAGTCGCCGGTCTCGCGGTGGTCCTCCTGCTGGAGCGCGACGATCTTCTGCTGGAGGGTGCGGATCAGCTCCAGGCCCGTACGGTCGCCGACGTGCGCGAGCCTCGGGTACTCATGGCCGCCGAAGTTGCGCTGGGAGATCCGGCCGTCCGCGGTGCGGTCGAACAGGGCGCCCCAGGTCTCCAGCTCCCACACCCGGTCGGGAGCCTCCTGCGCGTGCAGCTCGGCCATCCGCCACTGGTTGAGGAACTTCCCGCCGCGCATGGTGTCGCGGAAGTGCACCTGCCAGTTGTCGTGCTCGTTGGCGTTGGCCATCGCCGCCGCGATGCCGCCCTCGGCCATCACGGTGTGCGCCTTGCCGAACAGCGACTTGCAGATCACGGCCGTACGGGCGCCCCGCTCGCGCGCCTCGATGGCGGCCCGCAGGCCGGCGCCACCGGCCCCGACCACGACGACGTCCCACTCCTGACGGTCGACCACGGACATCACAAGGCCCCACTCATCTAGAAGAAGCGCGGATCGTCGAAGGCGCCGGACGCGACCAGGTAGACGTAGAAGTCGGCGAGCGCCACGCTCACCAGCGACGCCCAGGCGAGCTGCATGTGCCGGGCGTTCAGCTTCCCGGCCCACTGCCACATCCGGTAGCGCACGGGATGCTTCGAGAAGTGCCTGAGCTTGCCGCCGACGATGTGCCGGCAGGAGTGGCAGGAGAGCGTGTACGCCCAGATCAGCACGATGTTGACCAGGAAGACGAGCGTGCCGAGGCCCATGTGGCCCCACGCGTAGTGCTCGTCGCGGAAGGCGAGCACGGTGTCGTAGGTCAGGATCCCGGCGACCGGGATCGCCGCGTAGAAGAAGTACCGGTGGACGTTCTGCAGGACGAGCGGGAAGCGGGTCTCACCGGTGTACTTCCGGTGCGGCTCGGCCACGGCGCAGGCCGGCGGGGACGCCCAGAAGCCCCGGTAGTAGGCCTTGCGGTAGTAGTAGCAGGTCAGGCGGAAGCCGAGCGGGAAGATCAGGATGATGACCGCGGGCGAGATGCCCCACCAGCTGCCGAAGATCTCCCAGTTGGGGCCCGCGCGCATCGGCGCGCAGTTCTCCGCCAGGCAGGGCGAGTAGAACGGCGAGACGTACGGCGCCGCGTAGTAGTCCGCGTTCGCGAAGGCCCGCCAGGTCGAGTACACGATGAAGGCCAGCAGCCCGGCGGCGGTGACCGCGGGGGCCAGCCACCAGCGGTCGGTGCGCAGGTGGGGCGCGGTGATCGCGGCGCGCGTGGCGGTGCGCACGCCGCGGGACGGAGTGGGTTCGGTGGCGGGCGGTTCCGTACCAGTGGCCAATTCACGACTCCGGTCGGCTCGGGACTCCGGGAGGTTCAGGGGGCACGGCGGTCACGGGCCCCGAGTCCCTCGTCGTCCGTGTCGATCCACAGGGAGTCGTCGTAGGGAGTGTCGGGGATGGTGACGAGTTCGGGGCGCTTGGGCGAGGCGGAGGTGGCGGCCGCCTCGCGCAGCAGCGCGACGCTCTCGCGCAGATGGGTGGCGTCGGTGCGTACCCGGCGCATCTCCAGCCCGCCGCTGCCGAGCTGCTGCTCCAGGCGCCCCACCGACCGCGCCAGGTCGTCGAGACAGCGCTGGACCGTTGTCAGATCGTCTTGCACGGACATGACGTGACCTCACTTCCGCGGGCCCCGGGGCCCTGGACGGCGACGCTCCATGCGCCTGCGAGTGTTGCGCGTCACACCTGTGGATGTGAAGGCGTGTGCAGCGATTGGCCGATGGCACGCCATCGGTGCACGCCCCAACGCGCTCTGTGTGCGCCGGGGGAGTGCGTTGCTCCGCACGGGTGGGCTTACGCGTCCCCGCCGCCGTGTCGCCCCCGACA
This sequence comes from Streptomyces sp. NPDC051315, assembly GCF_044455165.1. NCBI lineage: Bacteria > Bacillati > Actinomycetota > Actinomycetes > Kitasatosporales > Streptomycetaceae > Streptomyces > Streptomyces sp. NPDC051315. The sequence goes on along the minus strand of NZ_JBITEN010000007.1, from coordinate 74,957 downwards.
GGCGAACCCTTTCCTCTTCAGTGGTCCGTAGATCAGATCAGCTCCAAAATACCGCCAAATGTGAACATAACGCACCCGTGTCAGTGGCGGGAGTGGCCCCCCGGAGGTACCTGAGATGTCCCACGACGGCGTCAGACTGCGCGCGGTCATGCGCTCGGTCGCCTTCCTCACCGCGGGTGCGCTCGCGGTCCCCGCGCTGGCCGCCTGCGGCACCGAGGACCAGGCCGGCAAACCGCTGGCCCCGCAGGACATCGCCCGGGCCGCCCGCGCCCAGGTCGCCGACGGCGGCACCCTGCGCTGGGCGGTGGACACCGTCCCGGAGACCTTCAACACCTTCCAGGCGGACGCCGACGCCACCACCACCCGGGTCGCCCAGGCCGTCCTGCCGTCGATGTACCGGCTCGACGCCAACGGGCGGCCCGCCCGCAACGCCGACTACCTGGAGTCCGCCAAGGTCGTCGAGACGGAGCCCAAACAGGTCGTCCTGTACAAGCTCAACCAGCAGGCGGTGTGGAGCGACGGCCGTGAGATCGGCGCCGCCGACTTCGCCGCCCAGTGGCGCGCCCTGTCCGGCAGGGACAGCGCCTACTGGACCGCCCGCAACGCCGGCTACGACCGCATCGAGAAGATCGAGCGCGGCGCGAACGACCTCGAGGTCAGGGTCACCTTCCGCCGCTCCTACGCCGACTGGCAGTCGCTGTTCTCCCCGCTGTACCCGAAGGACGTCATGGGCACGCCCGACTCCTTCAACGACGGTGCGCGGCGCAAGCTGAAGGTCACCGCCGGGCCGTTCGCCCTGAAGTCGGTCGACCGGGAGAAGGGCCGGATCCGGCTCGCGCCCAATCCGCGCTGGTGGGGGCAGCCCGCCAAGCTCTCCGAGATCGTCCTGACGGCCGTCAAGCGCGACCGGCGGGCCGCCGCGCTCGCCGCCGGGGAGATCGACCTGGCCGAGATCGACCCGGCCGCCGCCCGGCGCATCGACGGTGCCGCCCAGGGCGGGGCCGGACCGCTGGCCGGCCCCGGCGGCCGCAGCGCTGCCAAGGCGCTGAGCTCCTGGGCCCTCGCCCACGGCTCCGACGAGGAGGCGGCCAACGACGAGCTGCACGCCCGCAGGGAGCTGGGCAAGTCGGTCGCGACGTGGGAACGCCAGCAGAAGGCGCTGCGGGACTACGAGGTGCGCAAGTCACTGGAACCCGCCTACACCCAGCTCGCCCTGAACGGCGCCGGCGGTCCGCTCGCCGACGAGCGGGTGCGCCGGGCGGTGGCCCGGGCGCTGGACCGCGAGGAACTGGTCGAGGTGGTGCTCGAGCCGCTGGGCCTGCCCGCGGTGCCCGTCGGCAGCCATCTCGCCCTGTCCGGGCAGGAGGCCTACGCCGACAACAGCGGGGCGCTCGGCGGACAGGACACCAAGGAGGCGCAGGCGCTGCTCGCGGACGCCGGATGGGTTCCCGGCGGCCCGGTGAAGGAGCGGAAGAAGACGGAGAAGGCCGCCGGGGCCCAGGGCGAGAAGTCCGGGCTGGACAAGGCCGGCGAGGTCCCGTCCGAGGGCGGTGACGACGGCACGTACATCGTCGGCCAGGACGACAAGGCCCCGGGCCGCGCGGACGGGGAGCACGGCGGCGACCACGGCAGGCAGCTCGCCCAGGACGGCAAGCAGTACGTCGACAGGAACGGCGCGCCCGGCGCCTACGCCCCCCGGGGCACCGCCGCCCCGGCCGGCCCCGCACCCGGGGCGCTGGCCAAGGACGGCAAGGCGCTCACCCTGCGGTTCGTGCTGCCGACCGGCGCCGGATCCGAGCCGTTGCACGCGGTCGCCGGACGGATCACCCGGATGCTGGACCGGGTCGGCATCCGCACCGAGCTCACCAAGGTCTCCGGCGAGAGCTACTTCAAGGACCACATCGCCTCCGGCGAGTACGACCTGGCGCTGTACTCCTGGCCCGCCTCCGCCTTCCCGGCCACCGACGCCCGGCCGATCTACGCCAAGCCGGTGCCGGCCGCCGACGGGTCGCTGAGCGTCGAGCAGAACTACACCCGGGTCGGCACCGACCAGGTCGACCAGCTGTTCGACCAGGCGATCTCGACCCTGGACGAGGAGGAGGAGCGGTCCCTGCTCCGCAAGGCCGACGCCCGGATCTGGGCGGCTGCCGGATCGATTCCCCTCTACCAGCGCCCCCAGCTCACTGCCGCGAAGAAGAACGTGGTCAACGCCGGTGCCTTCGGCTTCCAGACGCCGGTCTACGAGGACATGGGCTTCCTGAAGAAGGGGGCGAGGATCTCGGCGAGCCCGTCCGAGAAGTGACGAGGATCTCGGCGGGGCCGGTCCGGGACGCGAGGTGACGGACCGGTGACGGACCAGGTGAGGGGCCCGGTGACCGCCGGGGTGAGATGAGCCTCGTGGCCCTGCGGAGGTTGTCCGTCGCGGGGCCACGTACCATGGGGTGAGGCCGTGGCGTGTCAAGCCCGGCAGGGCCCGCGTAACACGGACGTACGCAGCAGGGCCGGTCCTCACACTCCGGGAGAACGCCGCTTTATGGCCACGCGCCACGACATTCGCAACGTAGCCATCGTCGCTCACGTCGACCACGGCAAGACGACCATCGTCGACGGCATGCTGAAGCAGGCCGGTGCCTTCGCCGCCCACCAGCTCGACTCCGTCGACGACCGCATGATGGACTCGAACGACCTGGAGCGTGAGAAGGGCATCACGATCCTGGCCAAGAACACGGCGGTGAAGTACCACCCGAAGGATGGCGGCGACGTCATCACCATCAACATCATCGACACCCCCGGCCACGCCGACTTCGGCGGCGAGGTCGAGCGCGGTCTGTCGATGGTCGACGGCGTCGTCCTGCTCGTGGACGCCTCCGAGGGTCCGCTGCCGCAGACCCGCTTCGTGCTGCGCAAGGCTCTCCAGCAGCGGCTGCCGATCATCCTCTGCATCAACAAGACGGACCGGCCGGACGCCCGGATCGACGAGGTCGTCAACGAGACCTACGACCTCTTCCTCGACCTGGACGCCGACGAGGAGCAGATCGAGTTCCCGATCGTCTACGCCTGCGGGCGGGACGGCGTCGCCTCGCTGACCAAGCCGGAGGACGGCACGGTACCGGCCGACTCCGACTCGCTGGAGCCGTTCTTCTCCACGATCCTGGAGCACATCCCGGCCCCCACCTACGACGAGGCCGCCCCGCTCCAGGCCCACGTCACCAACCTGGACGCCGACAACTTCCTCGGCCGTATCGCGCTGCTCCGCGTCCACCAGGGCGAGCTGAAGAAGGGGCAGACCGTCGCGTGGATGAAGCGCGACGGGTCGGTCTCCAACGTGCGCATCTCCGAGCTGATGATGACCGAGGCGCTCACCCGCAAGCCGGCCGAGAAGGCGGGCCCCGGTGACATCTGCGCCGTCGCCGGCATCCCCGACATCATGATCGGCGAGACCCTCGCGGACACCGAGAACCCCGTCCCGCTGCCGCTGATCACGGTCGACGAGCCCGCGATCTCCATGACCATCGGCACCAACACCTCGCCGCTGGTCGGCCGCGGCGGCACCGGCAAGGGCGCCGACGCGAAGGCCGCCGTCAAGGACCGCAAGGTCACCGCCCGCCAGGTCAAGGACCGCCTCGACCGCGAGCTGATCGGTAACGTCAGCCTCCGCGTCCTCGAGACCGACCGTCCCGACGCCTGGGAGGTCCAGGGCCGCGGCGAGCTGGCGCTGGCCATCCTCGTCGAGACCATGCGCCGCGAGGGCTACGAGCTGACCGTCGGCAAGCCGCAGGTCGTCACCAAGGACGTCGACGGCAAGGTCTACGAGCCGGTCGAGCGCATGACGATCGACGTGCCCGAGGAGCACATGGGCGCGGTCACGCAGCTGATGGGCGTCCGCAAGGGCCGGATGGACAACATGTCCAACCACGGCTCCGGCTGGGTGCGCATGGAGTTCGTGGTGCCGTCCCGTGGTCTGATCGGCTTCCGGACCGAGTTCCTCACCCAGACCCGCGGCACGGGCATCGCCCACTCCATCCACGAGGGCCACGAGCCCTGGTTCGGCACCCTGCAGACCCGCAACAACGGTTCGCTGGTCGCCGACCGCGCCGGTGCCGTCACCGCGTTCGCGATGACGAACCTCCAGGAGCGCGGCGTGCTCTTCGTGGAGCCGGGCACCGAGGTGTACGAGGGCATGATCGTCGGTGAGAACTCCCGCTCCGACGACATGGACGTCAACATCACCAAGGAGAAGAAGCTCACCAACATGCGGTCCTCGACGGCCGACGTGACCGAGTCGATCGTGCCGCCGCGCAGGCTGTCGCTGGAGCAGTCGCTGGAGTTCTGCCGCGACGACGAGTGCGTGGAGGTCACCCCGGAGGCGGTGCGCATCCGCAAGGTGAACCTGGACGCCCGCGAGCGCGCCCGCGCCGCGAGCCGCGCCAAGCACGGCTGATCAGCGGTCACGTGAGTCGCTGACGCTCCGTCATTGAGCCCGGGTGCCCCCTCGTGGGGTGCCCGGGCTTTTCGCGACCCGCTTTCTCGAGGCGCCTCACGGCACCGCGACGGCACTGTGTCCGATACTCGGAGCCTCCCGCCCGGCATCCAGGGACCACGTCCGTTTCGCGGTCGCCGCCGCTCCGGCCCCCCCGTTCGGCCACGACGACGGCGACGGGGTCGATTTCGAGCCCTTCGGCGCCCTCAGCTGCGCCGCTGAGACGGGCCCCAGCGGGCGGCGACCACCGGGCACGGAGGCCTGCGGATCCGGCGGGTGACCCGCATCCGGTACCCCTCCACGAAGCCGTACACCCGGCGTCGCCGTCGCCACGGTGATGGTCGAAGATCATCGGCGCCGTCTTTTTTCCCTCGACATCACCCGCCCCGGCCGGACATGCTCCTTCCGATGACCAGAATCGACGACATGCCTCCCGCGTGGGACGAGCGCACCCAGCTCACCACCTTCCTCGACTACGCCCGCGACACCGTGCGCGCCAAGTGCGAGGGTCTCTCCGACGAGGACGCCCGCAGGGCGCCCCTGCCGACCTCGCCACTGATGACCCCGAGCGGCCTGATCAACCACCTGCGCTGGGTGGAGTACTACTGGTTCCAGGTGGTGTTCCTCGGGGAGGAGGACGAGGGCCCCTGGACCGACGAGGACCCCGACCGCGAGATGCGCATCGCCGTCGACATCCCGCCGGCGCGGCTGCTCGACGAGTACGCCGAACAGGCCGAGCGGTACCGGAAGCTGGTCGCCGAGCACGATCTCGACACCCGGGCCGTGGGACAGGTCCGCGAGGGTGTCTCCGTCGACCTCCGCTGGATCCTGCTGCACCTGACCGAGGAGACGGCCCGGCACAACGGCCACCTCGACATCCTGCGCGAGCTCATCGACGGCAGCACCGGCGTCTAGGTATTGCCCCGAGGGGGCGCCGGGCCACGGCGGACATCCCGCTGACACCCTGCTGGAGGACCGCCAGAGGCCCGCTGGGGGACCGCTGGGGGAACGCTGGGGCTGAAGGGCGACTGAAGGGTTCTGAAAGACCGTGGAAAGAGCGGCGAAAGGCCGCTGAAGGAGCCCGGAAAGAGGGCTCGGCCAGGGTGGTGTGCGCGGGGCGGGCGACCGACGGGGGATGCGCGACGCCCGCCCCGCCCCGCCGGCTCGCCGGCTCACCGGCTCGGCGGTGGGGCTGGAGCTCTGCTGCCCCCGTGGCCGAATCCCGTTGCCCGTTCGGTCCCTCGCACCCTGTTCGAAAGGGCAGACGTTGCCCGGTGGTCAGCCCTGGACTACGTTCTGTGAATGCTCACCCCCCGACCTCGTTTCCATCTGCTCGGCCCCCTGGAAGTCGAGATCGACGGGCGGGCCGTCGTGCTCACCGGGCGTCAGCGCGCTTTGTGCGCGGTGCTGTTGCTGCACGCCAACCACGTCGTGTCCGTCGACCGGCTGGTCCACTTCCTGTGGGACGGCCGTCCGCCCGGCGCCGGCGCGGCCCGGGTGCGGGCCCTGGTCGCCGAGGTCCGGCGCGCCCTCGGCCCCTCCGGACCCACCCTGCTGACCACCCGTCGGCCGGGTTACGTCATGCACGCCGGCCCCGACGAACTCGACCTGCTCGCCTTCGAGGACCTCATCCGTGACGGCTCCCGCGCCGCGGCCGGCGGCGACTGGCCGACCGCCCGGCGCCTGGGCGAACGGGCCCTCGCCCTGTGGCGCGGCGAACCGCTGTCCGACCTGCCCGAGGTGGCCGTACGGGAGGCCGAGCGGCAACGGCTCGGCGAACTGCACCTCGTGGCCCGTGAGGGCGTCGCCGAGGCCGAGATCGAGACCGGCCGGCACCGGCAGGCGATCGCCGAACTCCTCCGGCTGACCGCCGCCCACCCGCTGCGTGAGCGTCCGCACGCCCTGCTGATGCGCGCGTTGCAGCAGGACGGCCGCAGCGCCGAGGCACTGGAGCTGTACTCCGCGCTGCGCCGCCGGACGGTGAACGAGCTGGGCATGGAGCCGTCGCGCGAGGTCCGGGCCCTGCACCAGCGCCTGCTCGGCGGCGACATCCCCAGCGGGGCCGGCACGGTACCCGCTCCCGCCGAGCGCCGCGTTCCCCGCCAACTTCCGCCCGCTCCACGCCGGTTCGTCGGCCGCGCCGAGGAACTCGACCGCCTCGACTCCTGTCTGCGCACCGCCGAACCGCTCGCCCTGATCGTCGGACCGGCCGGCGTCGGCAAGAGCGCCCTGGCCCTGCACTGGGCCCACCGGGTCGCCGACCGCTTCCCCGACGGACAGCTCTTCCTCGACCTGCGCGGCTTCGACGACGCCGAGCCGATGACCCCCGAGGAGGCACTCCCGCTGCTGCTCCAGGGCCTGGGCTGCGCCCCGCGCGACATCCCGCTCGGCCCGGAGGCGCAAACCGCGCTGTACCGGACGCTGCTGGCGGACCGCCGGATGCTCATCGTCCTCGACGACGTGGCCGACGCGTCCTTCGTACGGCGGCTGCTGCCCGCCTCCGAGGGCTCCCTCACGCTGGTCACCAGCCGCGACAAGCTCAGCGGGCTGGTCACCCTGGACGGGGCGTACCGGCTCTCCTGCGACGTCCTCGACCGCGCCACCGCGCTGGAGCTGATCAGCGGCGCGGTGGGCGCGGACGCCGTCGCCGCCGACCCGGAGGCCGCCGCCCGGCTGGTCGAACTCTGCGACCGGCTGCCCCTCGCCCTGTGCGTGGCCGGCTCCTGGATCGGCGACCGGCCCGGCAGCATCCGCGCCTACGTCCGTGACCTGGCCGATCGCGGCCGGCTGGCCCGGCTGCACGTCGAGGGCGAGGAGTCCGTCGCCGTACGGGCCGCGCTCGACCTGTCGTACGGGGTGCTGCCGGAGGAGGGACGCCGGGCCTTCCGGTCGCTCGGGCTGCTGCCGGGCACCGGCCGGTCGGTGGCGGCCGCCGCCGCGGCCGCCGGACTCGACGAGCCGCACACGGCCGACCTGCTCCGGCTCGCCCAGCGCGTCCACCTGCTGCGCGACGTCGAACTCGGCCGCCCCGCCTGGCACGACCTCGTGCACGAGTACGCGCGCGACCGAGCCGCCGCCGAGGACGGCCCCGCCGAGCGGGAGGCCGCTGTCACCCGGGTCCTCGACCACTACCTGCAGAGCGTCGTCAACGCGGCCGCGACCGCGGGCCTGTACGTCATGCGCGGCTGCCCGGACCCCGTCGAGGGCTCCCTGCCCCGGGAGTTCACCACGGCGGAGGAGGCGTACGCCTGGTTCGACGGAGAGTGGGACGACATCGCGGCCGCGATCGGGCACGCCGCCGAACACGGGCCCGCCCCCTTCGTGTGGTGGCTGGTGGACGCGCTCCAGGACCTCTTCCACCACCGCCGTCCGCTCGCCGACTGGATGCGCCTGGCCACCCTCGCCCGGGAGGTCGCCGAACGCTCCGGTGACCGCGAGGGCCAGGCCGCGATGCGCATGTCCGTCGGCCACGCCCGCTGGCGCAACGGCGACCTGCGCGGCGCGCTCGTCGAGTACGAGGCGGCCGAGGAGCTGGCACGCCGCGCCGGCTGGCGCTACGGCGAGGCCGCGAGCCTCCAGGGCAAGGGCGTCACCCTGAAGCTGCTGGGCGAGCCGCTGCGCGCACTGCCCTGCTACGACCGGGCGCTCACCCTCTACCGCGTCCTGGGCAACGTCAAGAACGAAGAGATCATGCTGATCAACACGGCGTCCCTGAACCTCGCCCTCGGCCGCCTCGACGCGGCCGAGCGGGCGGCGGGCGACGCCCTCGCGCTGATCGGCGACGCGGCCCACCACAATCGGGCGATGGCCCTCGTCAACCTCGCCCTCGTCCGGCAGAAGCAGGCCCGGTTCGAGGAGGCGGTGGCCGCGCTGCGCACCTGCTTCCGCGTCTGCCGCGACTCCGGATCCACCTACGCCGAGGCGGTCGCCCTGGAGACCCTGGGCCGGGTGCGCGCCGACGCCGGCCAGGACGCCCGCGCCCTGCTCGCCTACGAGGACGCCCTCGCCGTCTCCCGGCGGGTGGAGAACCGCAACTGCCAGGTCGATTCCCTCGCCGGACTCGCCGGCCTCAAGCTGCGCGCGGGCCGGGTGGACGAGGCCGCCGACGACCTCGACGCCGCCTTCGAGATCGCCGAACGCACCGGACACCGCGCCGGCCTCGTCGAGGTCCTGCTGGAACGCGCCGCCCTGGCCCGCGCCCTCGGCCGGCCCGCCGACGCCCTCGACCAGCTGGAGCGGGCCGCCCGCCTGGCGGCCGACGGCAACCCCCTCACACTTCCGCGCGTCCGCATCGCCACCTCGGTGACGCTGCTGGAGACCGGTCTGCCGGTACGGGCACGGGAAGCGGCGGAGGAGGCGGCCGCCCTGGCCCGCGACTCCGGCCAGCGCCTGCTGCACGCCCGCGCCGCACTCGCCCTGGCCGCGGCCCACCAGGCCCTGCAGCGGACCGAGCCGGCCCGGGCCGCCCGCGCGCAGGCCACGGCCCTGTTCGCGGCGATCGGCTCCCCACCCCTCGAACCGGCCTCACCCACCCGTCACCACCACGGCCACCACGACCTGCCCCCGGACGCGGCCTCCCGCCTCACCCTGTACCTCACCGAGCACTTCGACGGCTGAACCCCCAACCGGCACGGGGGCCGGCCGCCACCGGACCGCTCTCACGGCCGTCCACTGCCACGGTCGGCGTGCGCCACGGCGGACGGCCGCCCCGGCCGACCACCGTGCCGGCCGCCGCCGTCACTCCTGGCCGCCGCCACGACCGACCGGCCTCACCCCGACCGGTCTCACACGGACGCCGCGTACGGAACGCCCAGCAGCAGGGACGCGTCGCCGGTCAGGATGCGTTCGTGCAGGGCGCGCAGGTCCGGGCCCGGCTCGCAGCCCAGCAGGTCCACCATCCGCAGGCGGAGCAGCTGGAAGCAGTCCAGCGCGTCGGCCTGCCGTCCGCCCCGGTACAGGGCGAGCATCAGCAGGCCCGTGACCTTCTCGTCGAAGGGGTGCATGTCGGCCAGCCAGTGCAACTGCGGCAGGCACTCCTCGTGCCGTCCCGCCCGCAGGTACAGCTCGGTGCTGCCGACCAGTGCCTCCCGGTGCTCGCGCCGCAGCGTCACCCGGGCCGACTCCGCCCACGCCGTCCGCACGTCGGACAGCGGCTCCCCCCGCCACAGCTCCAGGGCGCGGCCGTACAGGGCGAGGGCGGTGTCGGCGTCCCCGGCGCGCACGGCGTGCTGGGCCTGCCGGACCAGGGCACGGAACCGTGCGGTGTCCACGCTCTGTTCGTCGATCGCGAGGACGTATCCGCCGCGCCTGCGGGACAGTTTGAAACCGTCGTCCCCGAGGCCGTCCGCCCGCAGTGCCTTGCGCAGCCGGGTTGCCTGGATGTACAGGGCGTCCAGTGGACGCTGCGGCCTGCGCTCCGGCCACACCCGCTCGATCAGCACCTCGTCGGCCACGAAGGCGTTCGGGGTCCAGGCCAGCGCCGCCAGCAGCAGCCGCGTGCCGTGCGGAAGCGGCAGCCTGCCGCCGGTGTGGGCGCGCGCCTCGACGCAGCCCAGCAGTTGAATGTCCATGGCGTTCCCCGTACCCCGTACCTAGAACCACTGGAGTCACCACTGTGCGCGCCGGGTGTTCGGCTGCCGCACGGATCCTGCACGGCGGGCCGGGACGGGGCCCGGAGAGGGGAGAAGGCCCGCGCCGGGTGGGCGCGGGCCTTCGTCACCGGGACCGGACGTTCGTGGGCGAGGGGCCGGGAAAGTCCGCTCCGGAAGGAGGCGGCCGACGGTACGGGGGTGTGTCAGGCCGCCGCCTCGGGGTCCTTGGCGAGACGCGGAGCCGGGACGGTGTCCTTGGCGTCCGCCGTCTCGGGGTAGTGGCAGGCCGTCAGGTGGCCGGGCTTGTTGCCCGCGACCTGGACCAGCGGCGGGGCCTCGGTCGCGCACTTCTCCGTCGCCTTCCAGCAGCGGGTGCGGAAACGGCAGCCGGAGGGCGGGTTGATCGGGGACGGCACGTCACCCTGGAGCCGGATGCGTTCCCGCGGGGTCTCCTCCACCGTGGCCTCGGGCACGGCGGACAGCAGCGCCCGGGTGTAGGGGTGGCGCGGGTTGCCGTACAGGTCCTCGCGGTCGGCGATCTCCACGATCTTGCCGAGGTACATGACGGCCACGCGCTGCGAGAAGTGCCGTACGACGGCGAGGTCGTGGGCGATGAACACGAACGCGATGCCGAGGTCCCGCTGGACCTGCTGGAGCAGGTTGACCACCTGCGCCTGGATGGAGACGTCGAGCGCGGAGACCGGCTCGTCGGCCACGATCAGCTTCGGTTCCAGCGCCAGGGCGCGGGCGACACCGATGCGCTGGCGCTGACCGCCGGAGAACTCGTGCGGGAAGCGGTTGTAGTGCTCGGGGTTGAGACCCACGATCTCCAGCAGCTCGCGCACGCGCTTCTCGCGTCCGCCGTCCGGGTTGATGTCGTTGATCTCCATCGGACCGGAGATGATCTTGCCGACGGTCTGCCGCGGGTTCAGCGAGGCGTACGGGTCCTGGAAGATCATCTGGATCTCGGACCGGACCGGCGCCAGCTGCTTGCGGTTGGCGTGGGTGATGTCCTTGCCCTGGTACCTGATCGTCCCGCCGGTCGGCTCCAGCAGACGCGTGATCAGCCGGCCGGTGGTCGACTTGCCGCAGCCGGACTCGCCGACCAGGCCGAGGCTCTCGCCCTCACCGACCTGGAAGTCCAGCCCGTCGACGGCCTGGACGTGGCCGACCGTGCGCCGGATCGGGAAGCCGCCCTTGATCGGGAAGTGCTTGGTGAGCCCGGAGACGTCCAGGAGGGGAGTGGTGCTGCTCATGGTGGTGAAATCCCGTCTCTTGTACGTCAGTTGGCCGCGCTGTCGGCGAGGTCGCCGAAGAACTCGCGGCGCTGGCCGGCGGTCAGGTGGCAGGCGGAACCGCGTCCGTCCACGATCTCCAGGAGCGGACGCTCCTTGCGGCACAGGCCCCCCTCGACCTTCTCGGCGAAGGCGCAGCGCGGGTGGAACCGGCAGCCCGACGGGGGGTTCAGCAGCGAGGGCGGCGAACCCGGGATCGGGTTGAGCGGCACGTCCACCGGGTGGTCCAGGCTCGGCATGGAGCTCAGCAGGCCGAAGGTGTAGGGGTGCTGCGGGTCGCGCAGCACCTCCTGCTTCGTGCCGCGCTCCACGCACCGGCCGCCGTACATCACCAGCACGTCGTCGGCGATGTCGGCGATCACGCCCAGGTCGTGCGTGATGAAGATGATCGCGGTGCCGAACTCCTTCTGGAGGTCCTTCAGCAGGTCCATGATCTGCGCCTGCACGGTCACGTCGAGGGCCGTGGTCGGCTCGTCGGCGATCAGCAGCTCCGGGTCGCACACCAGCGCCATGGCGATCATCGCGCGCTGGCGCATACCGCCGGAGAACTGGTGCGGGTAGTCGTCCACCCGGATCTCCGGCTGGGGGATGCCGACCCGCCGCAGCATCTCCACCGCCCGCACGCGGGCCTGCGTCTTCGAGCACCCGGTGTGCTTGCGGTAGGTCTCGGCGATCTGTGCGCCCACCGTGTGGTACGGCGACAGCGAGGTCAGCGCGTCCTGGAAGATCATCGACATCTTGTTGCCGCGCAGCTTCTCCAGGGTCTTCTCCGGAGCGCCGTTCAGCTCCTCGCCGTCCAGCACGATCGATCCCTCGACCAGGGTGCTGTCCGGGTTGTGCAGGCCCAGGATGGTCAGGTTGGTGACCGACTTGCCGGATCCCGACTCACCCACGATGCCCAGCGTCTTGCCGCGTTCGAGGTCGAAGGAGAGACCGTCGACGGCCTTGACGACGCCGTCCTCGGTCGAGAAGTGCACCTTCAGGTCCTTGAGGGACAGGAAGGGCTGCTGATCGGTGCTCGTCACGGGGACGCTCCAGAGGGGGGTGATGCGAGAGCTGGCTGGCGGGGGCGGGCGGGGGTCAGGCGAGCCGGATACGCGGGTCGATGAGCGCGTAGCAGGCGTCCACGACGATGTTGGCGACGACCACGAAGGAGGCGGTCAGCACCATCACGCCGAGCAGCATGGGCAGGTCGCTCGTCTGCACGGACTTCACGGCGAGCATGCCGATGCCCTGAAGGCTGAAGGTCTTCTCCGTGATCATCGCGCCGCCGAGCAGGACCCCGAGGTCGATACCGAAGATGGTGACGATCGGCCCCATCGCGCCGCGCCAGGCGAAGCGGAAGAAGACGGTGCGTCCGGACAGACCCTTGGCCCGGGCGGTGCGGACGTAGTCCTCGCTGAGCGTCTCGACCATCTGGGAGCGCGTCATACGGGTGTAGTTCGCGGTGAAGATGAGCGCCAGGATCATCCAGGGCAACATGAGCCCGCTGAACCACGCGCCGGGGTTCGTGGAGAAGTTGGTGTACGACGGCTGGTCCAGGATGTGCCACTGGTACACGAAGAAGTAGAGGGCCAGCGTGCCCACGAAGTAGATCTGCATCGACGAGGCGACCAGCGAGGCGCTGCTGGCGATCTTGTCGACTGCCTTGCCCTGCTTCATGGCGGCCACCATGCCCATGCCGACACCGAAGATCAGGAACACCACGGACGCGCCGAGGGCCAGGGAGAGCGTGGTCGGGAACCGGTCCCAGATGGTCGCCAGGACGGGCTCGCGGTTGACGAAGGAGTAGCCCAGGCAGGGCGCGTCGCAGTTGCCGAAGGACGCGAAGTCCCGGCCGACGAAGATGCCCGTGAGCCAGTGCCAGTACTGCACCGGCAGAGAGTCCGTGATCCCCATGTTGTGGCGGATCACCTCCAGCGTCTCCGGCGTGCAGAGCTTGCCGCAGGCCAGCCGGGCCGGGTCGCGCGGCACCGCGTAGAAGAGCATGAAGGTGACCGCGCTGATGATCAGCAGCGTGATCACGGCGCCGAGGAGACGGCGGGCGATGAAGCGAAGCATGGGGAGTGGCTTTCCTGGGAGGGCCGTCGTGCGGAGGGGCCGAACCGGGGTGACCGGGGGCCACGAGGACGAGCCGAGGGTGGGGACGGCGGGTGCCGCCCCCACCTCTCAGGGGATGGATCAGGCCTTGACGTACAGCTTGTAGAGCATGCAGCCGTCGAAGTTCGGGTCCATCTTGACGTTGCCGAGCTTGGAGCCGTGCAGGTAGATGCGCTTCATGTACACGTCGGGGATGAAGGCGCCCGTCTCGGTGACCTGCTTGTCCAGGGCCGCCCACATCTTGTTGGCCTTGTCCTGGTCGGGCTCGGCGGTGGCGGCCTTGATCGCCGCGTCGATCGCCGGGTCCTTCAGGTGCGAGTAGTTCTGGCCCTGGTCGACGACGTTCTTGCTGGCGAACAGCGGGTCGAAGACCGAGTAACCGGTCGGCCAGTCGGAGGACCAGCCACCCCAGTAGACGTCGAACGGGTTGTCCAGCTTGCCGATCTGGTCGTACCAGGTGGTGGAGTCGACGGGCTTGGTGACCACGTCGAAGCCGGCCGCCTTCAGGGCGTTCTCGATGACGACCTTGATCTTCGACTGGGTGTCGTCCTGCTGGTAGGCGTAGACGATCTTGGCGCCGGACTTGCCGGCCTTCTCCAGGATCTTCTTCGCGGCGGCCGGGTCGCCCGCCGGGTTCTTCAGCTTGCCCCAGACGTCCTGCGACTCGTAGCCGGCGACGAGCGGGCTCATGATGCCGGTCGCGTAGTCACCGCGGACCGCGCCGCCCTGCAGCTGACGGATCGCGGCGGTCGGCCAGGCCTTGATGAGGGCCTCGCGGACGGCCTTGTCCGTCACCCGGCTGGTGTTGATCCAGTAGCAGCTGACGCCGTTGCTCAGGGCCGAGAAGACGCGGTCCTTGGCCTCGGTCTGCGCCTTCTGGACGCGCTCCTGCGGGATGGTCCGCCAGCTGACGGCGTACTGGTCGTTGCCGGTGTCGGCCAGCAGACGGTCGATGGCCGTCAGCTGCTCGATGCCGAAGCTGAACTGGAAGGTGTCCGGGTAGGCGTTGCGGATCGGGTCGGTGGCCGGGTCCCAGTTCGTGTTGCGGACCAGGACCATCGACTTGTCGGTGGTGTGCGACTGGATCTTGTAGGGACCGTTGGAGACCGGCTTCTTGTCGTAGTTCTCCTTGGTGTCCTTCTTCACCGGGGTGGGCGCGTAGGTGTGCATCGCGACCACGTAGTTGAAGTCGGGGCGCGCCTCGGAGAGGTGGAAGGTGATGGTCTTGCCGCTGGTCTCGATCGACTTCAGGTGCTTGCCGCCGTACGGGCCGGGGTAGGCCTTGCGGTACTCGGCGCTGCCCGTCAGCCACTGCTGGACGTAGTTGGCGCCCTCGGTGATGTAGCTGGCGAAGGCGCGCTCGAAGCCGTGGCGGACGTCGTCGACGGTGACGTCGGAACCGTCCTCCCACTTGACGCCGTCCTTCAGGGTGAAGGACCAGGTCTTGCCACCGTCCTTCATGGTGCCGGTGTCGGTGGCGAGGTCGCCGACCAGCGTCATGGAGCCGTCGTCCGCGACCTTGTAGCCGGTCAGGGTGCGGGAGATGACGATCGCCGCGAGGGAGTTCCAGGCGTAGTAGATGCGCTGCGGGTCGAGGTGCGAGAAGTCGTCGTCGTTCAGCAGGTAGACGGTGCCGCCCTTCTTCGCGCCGGAGACCTCGGGGGCCGGGCCCTTCGAGTCCTCCGCGGTACCGATCTTGACCACGGTCGCGTTGGCCTTGGCGGCCTCCTGCTTGCCACCGCCACCGCCGGTGTTGCTGGTCGAGTCACCGCTGCTGCACGCGGTCAGCACGGAGCCCGCGGCGGCGGCAACGCCGGTGGCTATCAGGAAGTTTCTACGCGAAAAGGACATCGCATCCTGCCTTGGAAGTGAGAGTGATGAGAGAGATCCGGCACCCCGGCGTCCTTGCCGTGGTCCTGAAGGGCCGGAGTCAGCGCTTGGTCTTCGGGTCGAGGGCGTCGCGTACCGAGTCACCGAGCAGGTTGAAGGCCAGGACGAAGATCACCATGGACAGGCCCGGGAAGAGCAGGTAGGTGATGTCCTCCTGGTAGACCTGGGCGGCTCGCCCGATCATGACGCCCCAGTCGGGAGTGGGGTCCTGGATACCCACTCCGAGGAAGGCGAGACCCGCTTCCGTGGTGACCATCAACGGCAGGTTGAGGGTCGCCTGGATCAGGATCGGCGTCCAGAGGTTGGGCAGCAGTTCCTTGAAGATGATGCGCGCCGGTGAGGCGCCCGTGACCTTGGCGGCCTCGACGAACTCCCGCTCGCGCAGGGCCAGGACCTGACCGCGCAGCAGTCGCGCGATGGAGGCCCAGCCGAAGAGGGTGAGCAGGCCGATGAGGCAGGCCACCGTGAGCCAGACCGGCGTGTTCTCCTCGGGGGAGACGAACAGCGCGAGCACGACGGGGGTGAAGGCCACGAAGAACAGCTGCGAGGGGAAGGCCAGCAGGATGTCGATCACCCGGCCGATGAACCAGTCCGTCTTGCCGCCGATGTAGCCGGCGGTCACACCGACGATGACGCCGATGATCACCACCAGCAGGGTGATCGCCGCCGAGATCAGCAGCGAGTTGCGGATCGCGTAGAGCAGGAAGGTGAAGACGTCCCGGCCGAGCCCGGGTTCGATGCCGAACCAGAACTCGCTGCTGATGCCGCCGTTGGGCAGGACCGGGTAGCTGTTGTCACCGAGCAGCCCCGGCGTGTTCAGCCCGTACGTGGTGTACGGGTCCTTGCCGTAGAGCTTGGCGATCAGCGGGGCACACAGTGCGATCACGAAGAAGAAGATCACGATGCACGCCGATATGACGCCCGTGCGGTCCCGTTTGAACCGGCGCCAGGCCAGCTGCCCGGGGGAGCGGCTCTCGTTGGCCTTCGGGGCGTCAGAAGTGGTCGACTTCTCGACGCTCTCGTCGGTCACCTCAAGCGGGGCAGCCGCTGATGGAGTTGGGGGGGTCATGGTGCTCCTGGCCCAAGGGAGGGTCTGATGACTCCGCAGGGCACTCCCCTACGGGCTACGCGGGACTTTTTCAACGCAATTCGTTCAAGGTCAATAAATTCTGGTCTGCCTTGGTCTTCTCTTTACCTTCTTTACCTCGTCTTGACCATTCCGTAGCTACGCGTGTAGCGCGCCGTAATCGTTCCGTGTCCGCATTCGGGCCAATCGGGCGAAGCGGACAACGAGTTCGATATCCGGACGCCTGGGTGTCGAAATGCGTACATCTTGTGGTCACAATCCAACGGTTCGGCATCGGATCCCGATGATCCGTTGCGTCCTCCGGCGGAGATCCATTGTGACCTGCGCAGAAGATCCTTTTCGACCCTTTGGCGGGCGCCTGTTGTCGCGAGGGAGGATTTTCGGGCGTCCCTCCAACGGGCGCCCGACGGGCGCGGTGCGTGTGCGGTATGCACCTTTAGCGCTGATATTGGCCGGTAGTGGATCGATCTGGATCGATACGGATCAGGACCTTGGCACCGACGGCACGGCGCTCAGGTAAAGGCGCGGTCAATGAGGAGGCATCCATGCGTGGAGCCACGCACGCCCGGTGGGCCGCATGCGCGGT
The DNA here is from genome assembly GCF_044455165.1 of Streptomyces sp. NPDC051315. Taxonomy (NCBI): domain Bacteria; kingdom Bacillati; phylum Actinomycetota; class Actinomycetes; order Kitasatosporales; family Streptomycetaceae; genus Streptomyces; species Streptomyces sp. NPDC051315. The sequence continues at coordinate 57,928 of NZ_JBITEN010000007.1, read as the reverse complement.
GGCGCTGACGTTCACGGCGACGGCCTGCGGGGCAGGAGCCGAGGCCGGCGGTACCGGTGCCGTGCTCAGCTCGTCCTGGTCAGACCCGCAGAACCCGCTGGAGCCCGCCAACACCAACGAGGTGCAGGGCGGCAAGGTCCTCGACATGATCTTCCGGAGTCTGAAGAGGTACGACCCGCGGACCGGCCGGGCCGAGAACATGCTCGCCGAGCGGATCGAGACCTCGGACTCGCGGAACTTCACGATCACCGTCAAGGACGGCTGGACGTTCAGCAATGGCGAGAAAGTGACGGCGAAGTCCTTCGTCGACGCCTGGAACTACGGCGCGAGCCTGAGGAACAACCAGAAGAACGCCTACTTCTTCGCGTACATCGAGGGCTACACCGAGACCCACCCGGATGACGGCGGCAAGCAGAGCGCCGAGACCCTCTCCGGACTGAGGGTCGTCGACGAGCGGACCTTCACCGTCCGGCTCCGGCAGAAGTTCTCGACGTTCCCCGACACCCTCGGCTACCCCGCCTTCGCCCCGCTGCCCCGGGCCTTCTTCACCGACCACGCCGGCTGGCTGCGGAAACCCGTCGGCAACGGCCCGTACATGATCGAGTCCTACACCAAGGGCTCGCAGATGGAGCTGAGGACCTGGGAGGAGTACCCCGGCCCGGACAAGCCGGCGAACGACGGGGTGACCCTGAAGGTCTACACCGACAACAACACCGCCTACACCGACCTGATGGCCGGCAACCTCGACCTCCTCGACGACGTGCCCGCCTCCCAGCTCAAGAACGTCGCGAACGACCTCGGCGACCGCTACCTCAACACCCCGGCCGGCATCATCCAGACGCTCGCCTTCCCCCACTACGACAAGCGGTGGAACACGGCGGGCGCCCGGAAGGTCCGCGCCGGCCTGTCCCGCGCGATCAACCGCGAGCAGATCACCCGGACGATCTTCCACGACACCCGCACCCCCGCCACCGACTGGGCCTCCCCGGTGCTCGGCGAGGACGGCGGCTACAAGAAGGGTCTGTGCGGGGACGCCTGCGTCTACGACCCCGCCGAGGCCAGGCGGCTCATCGAGGAGGGCGGCGGGCTGCCCGGCGGCCAGGTCAAGATCACATACAACGCGGACACCGGCTCCCACCGGCAGTGGGTCGACGCGGTCTGCAACTCCATCAACAACGCCCTCGGCAACGACAGGGCCTGCGTCGGCAACCCCGTCGGCACCTTCGCCGACTTCCGCGGCCAGATCGGCGACCGGAAGATGACAGGCCCCTTCCGCGCCGGCTGGCAGATGGACTACCCCCTCATCCAGAACTTCGTCCAGCCGCTCTACTACACGAACGCCTCCTCCAACGACGGCAAGTGGTCCAACAAGGAGTTCGACCGACTGGTCGACGAGGCCAACGCCGCGAGCGACGCCGCCACGGCCGTCGAGAAGTTCCAGCAGGCCGAGGCGATCGTCCGCGACCACATGGCCGCCATCCCGCTCTGGTACCAGAACGGCAGCGCCGGCTACTCCGAGCGGCTGTCCGGCGTACGGCTCAACCCGTTCTCCGTCCCCGTCTACGACGAGATCAAGGTCAGCTGACCCGCCATGGGGCGGTATGTGATCCGGCGCCTGCTCCAGATGATCCCGGTGTTCGTCGGCGCCACCCTGCTGATCTTCCTGATGGTGAACGTGATGGGCGACCCCGTCGCGGGGCTGTGCGGCGACCGGGAGTGCGACCAGGCCACCGCCGCCCGGCTGCGGAAGGAGTTCGGCCTCGACCAGCCGGTCTGGCAGCAGTACCTGACCTACATGGGGAACGTCTTCACCGGTGACTTCGGTACGGCGTTCAACGGCCAGCCGGTCACCGAGCTGATGGCGACGGCGTTCCCGGTCACCATCCGGCTGACGATCGTGGCGATCCTTCTCGAGATCGTCGTCGGCGTCACCCTCGGCGTCGTCACCGGCCTGCGCCGGGGCCGGCCCGTGGACACCGGTGTCCTGCTGGTCACCCTCGTCGTGATCTCCGTCCCGACCTTCGTCACCGGCCTGCTGCTCCAGCTGCTGCTCGGCGTCGAGTGGGGGTGGATCAGACCGTCGGTGTCCTCCGAGGCCGGCTTCGGCGAGCTGATCGTCCCGGGCCTGGTGCTGGCCTCGGTCTCCCTGGCCTACGTCACCCGGCTGACCCGCACCTCCATCGCGGAGAACAAACGGTCCGACTACGTCCGCACCGCGATCGCCAAGGGCCTGCCCCGGCACCGGGTCGTCACCCGGCACCTGCTGCGCAACTCCCTCATCCCCGTCGTCACCTTCATCGGCACCGACATCGGCGCGCTGATGGGCGGCGCGATCGTCACCGAGCGCATCTTCAACATCCACGGCGTCGGCTTCCAGCTCTACCAGGGCATCCTCCGCCAGAACACCCAGACCGTCGTCGGCTTCGTGACGGTCCTCGTCCTGGTCTTCCTGGTGGCGAACCTGCTCGTCGACCTCCTCTACGCCGTACTCGACCCGAGGATCCGCTATGCCTGAACAGCCGTACGAGCCCGAGGGCGTCGTCGCCGCGACCGGCATGGGCGGCGCGATGGATTTGGCGGCGACCGAGGGGGCGACGCTGGAGCAGCGGCGGGCACCGGCGCGCGAGGCCGCCTCGGCCGGACGGGCCCCGGGAGGGCCGGACGGCACCGGCCCCCTCGCGCCGGTCCCGCCGGCCGCCGCCGACGGACGGGCGCGCTCCCTGTGGTCCGACGCCTGGCGGGACCTGCGCCGCAACCCGGTCTTCATCGTCTCCGCGCTGGTCATCCTCTTCCTGGTCTTCGTCTCCCTGTGGCCCTCGGCCATCGCCCCCGGCTCCCCCCTGAAGTGCGACCTCGCCAGGGCCCAGGAGGGCTCCCGGCCCGGCCACCCCTTCGGCTTCGACGGCCAGGGCTGCGACGTCTACACCCGCACCGTCCACGGCGCGCGCACCTCCGTCACGGTCGGCGTCCTGGCCACGCTCGGCGTCGCCGTCCTCGGCAGCGTCCTCGGCGGACTCGCCGGGTTCTTCGGCGGGGTGGGGGACGCGATCCTGTCCCGGATCACCGACGTCTTCTTCGCGATCCCGGTCGTCCTCGGCGGTCTGGTCCTCCTCTCGGTCGTGACCAGCAATACGGTCTGGCCGGTCATCGGGTTCATGGTGCTGCTCGGCTGGCCCCAGATCTCCCGCATCGCCCGGGGCTCGGTCATCACCGTCCAGCGGAACGACTACGTCCAGGCCGCCCGCGCCCTGGGCGCCTCCCCCTCCCGCCTGCTGCTGCGGCACATCGCGCCCAACGCCGTCGCCCCGGTGATCGTCGTGGCGACCATCGCGCTCGGCACGTACATCGCCCTGGAGGCGACCCTGTCCTACCTCGGCGTCGGCCTGAAGCCGCCGACCGTCTCCTGGGGCATCGACATCTCCGCCGCCTCGCCCTACATCCGCAACGCCCCGCACGCCCTGCTGTGGCCCTCCGGCGCGCTGGCGGTCACCGTGCTCGCGTTCATCATGCTCGGCGACGCGGTGCGCGACGCCCTCGACCCGAAGCTGAGGTGACGGCCGCATGCTGCTCGAAGTACGCGATCTGCACGTGGAGTTCCGCACCCGCGACGGCATCGCCAGGGCCGTCAACGGCGTCACCTACGGCGTCGACGCCGGCGAGACCCTCGCCGTGCTCGGCGAGTCCGGCTCCGGCAAGTCCGTCACCGCCCAGGCGGTCATGGGCATCCTCGACATGCCGCCGGGGCGGATCACCGCCGGCGAGGTCCTCTTCCGGGGCCGGGACCTGCTGAAGCTCAGGGAGGAGGAGCGCCGCAGGGTCCGGGGCGCCGAGATGGCGATGATCTTCCAGGACGCGCTGTCCTCCCTCAACCCCGTCCTCTGCGTGGGTGACCAGCTCGCCGAGATGTTCGTCGTCCACCGGGGCCTGTCGAAGAAGGACGCGCGGGCCCGTGCCGTCGAGCTGATGGACCGGGTGCGCATCCCGGCCGCGAGGGAGCGGGTCAGGGACTACCCGCACCAGTTCTCCGGCGGCATGCGCCAGCGCATCATGATCGCGATGGCGATGGCCCTGGAACCCGCGCTCATCATCGCCGACGAACCGACCACCGCCCTGGACGTCACCGTCCAGGCCCAGGTCATGGACCTGCTCGCGGAGTTGCAGCGCGAGTACCACATGGCCCTGATCCTCATCACCCACGACCTGGGCGTGGTCGCCGACGTCGCCGACCGCATCGCCGTGATGTACGCGGGCCGGGTCGTGGAGTCGGCCCCGGTCCACGACCTCTACAAGGCGCCCGCCCACCCGTACACCCGCGGTCTGCTCGACTCCGTCCCGCGCCTGGACCACAAGGGACGGGAGCTCTACGCCATCAGGGGCCTGCCGCCCAGCCTGACGGACATCCCGCCGGGCTGCCCCTTCCACCCGCGCTGCCCGACGGCCCGGGACGTGTGCCGCACCGACGTGCCGCCCCGGTACGAGGTGGACGAGGACCGGGGCAGCGCCTGCCACTTCTGGAGGGAGTGCCTGCATGGCCACCACGGCTGAGCCGATCCTGGAGGTCAGCGGCCTCGTCAAGCACTACCCGCTCACCCGGGGCGTCCTCCTCAGGAAGCAGACCGGCGCGGTGAAGGCCGTCGACGGCGTCGACTTCATCCTCCGCCGGGGCGAAACCCTGGGCATCGTGGGGGAGTCGGGCTGCGGCAAGTCCACGGTCGCGAAGATGCTGGTCCACCTGGAGAAGCCGACGGCGGGCCGGATCCGCTACCGGGGCGAGGACGTCACCGGGCTGTCGGGAAAGGCCCTCAAGGCGGTCCGCCGCAACATCCAAATGGTCTTCCAGGATCCGTACACCTCCCTCAACCCCCGGATGACGGTCGGCGACATCGTGGGGGAGCCGTACGAGATCCACCCGGAGGTGGCCCCGAAGGGCGACCGGCGCCGGAAGGTCCAGGACCTGCTGGACGTCGTCGGCCTCAACCCCGAGCACATCAACCGCTATCCGCACCAGTTCTCCGGAGGCCAGCGCCAGCGCATCGGCATCGCCCGCGGGCTCGCGCTGCGCCCCGAGGTGATCGTCGCCGACGAGCCGGTGTCCGCGCTGGACGTCTCGGTCCAGGCCCAGGTCATGAACCTCCTCGACCGGCTGCAGAGCGAGTTCGAGCTGTCGTACCTCTTCATCGCGCACGACCTGTCGATCGTGCGGCACGTCTCCGACCGGGTCGCGGTGATGTACCTCGGACGGATCGTGGAGATGGGCAGCGACACCGAGATCTACGACCACCCCACGCACCCCTACACCCAGGCGCTGCTGTCCGCGGTGCCCGTGCCCGACCCGGGGGCGCGGGAACGCCGGGAGCGGATCATCCTCTCGGGCGACGTGCCCTCACCGACCGACGTCCCCTCCGGGTGCCGCTTCCGCACCCGCTGCTGGAAGGCGCGGGAGCGCTGCGCCCTGGAGGTCCCGGTCCTCGCGGTCCCCGCGGAGCTCCGCCACCCGGGCGGCCCGGCGGCCCACGACTCGGCGTGCCACTTCGCGTCCGAGGCGGCGCAGAGCAGCACATTTGTGCAGCAACCGCGTTAACATGCAGGCAACTTGGCTGACCCGATTCCGATATACGGACGCGTCAGGCTGAACAGCGTACGGCCGTGCGGGTGCCGTGAACGGGCCGGGATGCGCCATGTCATCCCGGCCCGTTGCCCTTCTCGGGCCTCAGTCCAGGCGGAGAGCGCGCCTGAGGAAGTCCACCTGGAGCAGCAGCAGGTTCTCCGCGACCTGCTCCTGCGGGGTCATGTGCGTGACCCCGGACAGCGGCAGCACCTCGTGCGGGCGGCCGGCGGCCAGTAGTGCGGAGGACAGCCGCAGGGCGTGCGCCACGACCACGTTGTCGTCGGCCAGACCGTGCACGATCATCAGCGGACGGTGGGGCTCGGCGGGGGAGGAGAGCCCCCCGTCCGTGACGAGCGAGTTCCTCGCGTACGTGTCCGCAGCCGTCGTCGGGTCGCCGAGGTACCGCTCCGTGTAGTGGGTGTCGTACAGCCGCCAGTCCGTCACCGGGGCGCCCGCGATGGCCGCGTGGAAGACGTCGGGGCGGCGCAGCACCGCCAGGGCCGCCAGGTAGCCGCCGAAGGACCAGCCGCGGATCGCCACCCGGGACAGGTCCAGGGGGTGGTTCCTCGCCAAGTCCTGGAGCGCCTCGATCTGGTCGTCGAGGGCGACCGTGAGGTCGTGGTGGATCGCCTTCTCCCAGCCGGGGGAGCGGCCCGGCGTGCCCCGGCCGTCGGCGACGACCACCGCGAAGCCCTGGTCGGCGAACCACTGCGAGGTCAGATGCGCGTTGTGGGCGGCGAGCACCCGCGGCCCGTGCGGCCCCCCGTAGGGGTCGAGGAGCACCGGCAGCGAGGTGTCACCGGGGTAGTCCGTAGGCATAAGCACGGCGCACGGGATACGGCGTGCGCCCCCCTGGGTGAGCTTCACGCGGGGGGACAGACCGGGATCTTCCGCATATGAACGGACAGTCACCGTCGGCTTCCCGTCCCGCATCACCCGCACCTGGCTCCCCGGCCGGTCCGGCACCGCCGACACCAGCACGGTCACCCCGCCGGAGCGCACCGCCGAGTGCACCCCGGGCTCCCGGGAAAGGCGCTCGACGCCGAGCTCGTTGACGCGGTAGACATGCACCTCGCCGACTTCCGGCTGCTCCGCGCCCTCGCCGGCCGACGCCGAGACCAGCACGTCGTCGGCCGTCACGTCCAGCACGGCCCGCACGTGCAACTGCCCTCCGGTCAGCGGCCTGTCGCCGACCGCGAGAACCCGCGCTCCGCCCTCGTCGGCGATCCGGACCAGGTGTCCCGAGGGGCTCCAGCACGGCACTCCAGGGAAAAGATCAAGCCAAATCCGATCTTCGTCCGCGTGCACCATCCGGGTCACCCCGGAGTCGGTGTCCACCGCCAGGAACAACTGACTGCGCTGGTCGCGCGCCTGTACGAGCAGCAGTGGCGCCCCCGCCCCTGACCAGTGCACTCGCGCCAGATACGGGTAACGCGCCCGATCCCAGACGACCTCAGTGCGCACCCCGTCCAGGCCGATCAGGAAGAGCCGGACCTCCGCGTTGGCCGTCCCGGCCACCGGATACCGGACGTGTTGTGGGTCACGTTTCGGCTGGGCCGGATCCGAGATCCACCACCGCTCCACCGGCGTGTCGTCCACCCGCGCCACCAGCAGCCGGTCGGACTCCGGAGCCCACCAGAAGCCCCGCGAACGCCCCATCTCCTCGGCCGCGATGAACTCGGCCAATCCATAGGAAACCGACTCCGACTCCGGCTCGGCCAGCGCCACATCGCCCTCGCCCTCGGCGCCCACGACCCGCAGCGCGCCCCGCGCGACGTACGCGACGAGCCGTCCGTCCGGCGAGGGCCGGGGGTCGATCACCGGCCCGGGGACGGAGATCCCGCGTGCCGTGCCGGCCCGCAACTCCGCCGTGAAAAGCCGCCCTGACAAGGCAAAGGACGCCAACTCGACCGCATCGTCGGTGGCGTAGCCGACGATCCCCGCCCCGCCCTCGCGACTGCGTTCACGGCGCGCCCGCTCCTCGGGCGAGAGGTCCTCCGAGGCGCCGCCCAGGAGGGCGCGCGGGTCGGCGGCCACGCGCTCCCGGCCGTCCGCCGGATCGAGCACCCACAGCGCGCCCGCCCGGTCCGTGCCGGAGTGCGAGCGCAGGAACACGACACGGGAGCCGTCGGGGGCCACCGTGAACGAACGCGGCGCGCCGAGCGTGAAGCGCTGGGTGCGGGCGTGCCGCCGGGGGAAGGAGTCGGACTCGGTCGTCATCCCCCGACCATATTGGCCATGCGCCCCCTTGTGCGGCTGTGCGCCACTCGATGCGCACGTACTCATAGTTATGATCACTAGCGCTGAGTGGGTATGAACCTGCTGGCAGTTGTATGGATTTACAAGTTCCCTCGCTCTGTTTCCCCCACGTACCCGGGTTCTTGGAGGTGAGCCGCCGTGGCACTCTCGATTTCGGCGGTGGTGCTGCTGGCGATCATCGTCTTCTTGTTGATCAAGAAGTCAGGGCTGAAGGGCGGTCACGCGGTTGTCTGCATCCTGCTCGGCTTCTACCTCGCCTCCTCGACGGTCGCGCCCACGATCAGCGATCTGACGACGAGCGTGGCGAGCATGATCGGCAGTATCAAGTTCTGACGCGTGCCGGCCCGTGGGCTCCGGTGGGCGGTTGACCGGAGCCCCACGACTTCCCCGCATCCGGATCCATAAGCCCGTCGGATCCGGGGCGAGTGCGGGGCTGGAGCGGGGGCGCGTGAACGGACTCGACGCTGACGACCGACTGCGGAAGCCGGCGAAGGCCTCGCCCGACTCCGGGCGTCTCCACGCGTACCAGCCTCTCCTGGCCATCCACGGCTCGCAGGCGGAGCTCACCGTCCTGACCAAACCGAACGCCGCCTATGTGAGCGCGGGGCAGTTCGGCGAGGTGTTGGCGAGCAGTTCGTCACCCGGACCGGCACACGGGTCGAAGGCACCAGCCAGTTCGACCGCCTCAACGCGCTCACGCGGGCCGGCGTGCGTCATCTACGTCGACGGGAAAATCGGCGGCGTCATCGAGGCCAAGCGGGAGGGAACCGCGCTCGCCGGGGCCCTCGCCCAGAACGAGCGGTATGCGGCCGGGGTGCTCAAGGAGCACGCGACGGCCGTGTGGCGCCGGGAGGAGCCCTTCGCGTTCCGGTACGTCAGCACGGGCACGGAGACGTACTTCCTGAACCGTGGCGACCCCGACGCCCGCTCCCGCGAGGTCTTCGCCTTCCACCGCCCCGAGACCATCGCCGCGTGGATGAAGCGGGCCGACGAGGAACCGGACACCCCCACCTTCCGCGCTGCCCTCCAAGCAGCGCCCGCTGACCCCCGCCCATCTCGACGACTTCGTGGCCGCCTACCGGGCCCGGCGAGCCCCGTCGTCCCGCGTCGAGTCCGAGGACGAGAACGGGCCGTTCAAGAAGTTCAGCTACGAGGACCTGATCGCCCGCGACAAGGTCAACCTCGACATCACGTGGATGAAGGACCCCGCCCTCGACGACGCCGACAGCGGACTCTCACCCGAGGAGATCGCCGAGGAGATCGTCCGCGACCTCCAGTCGGCGCTGATCGAGTTCACGGCCATCGCCCGCTCCCTGGGCGGCGAGGTCGACGTACCCGAGGCTGAGGTCGAGTAGGCGTCAGCCTGCGGACGCGTACGGCACGAAGTCGGCCCAAGCCTTCGGTGAGAGCTGGAGGCGAGGGCCGGCGGCGCGCTTGGAGTCGCGGACGTGGACAGTGCCGGGACTGGCGGCGACCTCGACGCAGTCGCTCGGGTTGCTGCTGTCGCTGTAGCTGCTCTTGAACCATGCCAACCCGGACACGTCTTCGTTGGAGGCCTTGCCGATCATGTTTCTCCCACCAGTTGCTCGATGAAGGCCAGTGACTCTCGTGCGGTCAGAGCCTCGGCCCGGATGATGCCATAGCGCAGTTCGAGGATCCGGAGCTGCCTCGGATCGTGGACGGGGCGACCGTTGAACTCGTCGTCCATACGCCCAACTGCCGTACCGTCTCCGAACTTCAGCACCTGGATGCGTCCTCCCGTGCCAGGGTGGTCCCAGCGGTCCGTAGGCATCACCTGAACTTCGACATTCCGCAACTTGGCCATTTCCAGAAGGTGTTCGAGCTGCCTGCTCCACACCATCCTGCCTCCGACTGGGCGCCTCAGCGTGGTCTCTTCCAGGACGAAGCTGAGTTCAGGCGCGGGGGAACGTTCGTAGATCGACTTGCGGGCCATGCGCGCCGCCACTGCCTGCTCCAGCTGGTCTTCCAGACTGACCGGCCGTCGGGTGCGCAGCAACGCGCGTGCGTACTCCTCGGTCTGCAACAGACCGTGCAAGTTGTGGTTGCCGTACGAGAGCAGTTCTACGGCCTTCGCCTCCAGCTCTGCCAGGTCCCGAACCTTCTTCGGATACTGGACCTTGCGCACGTCCTCCTTCATAGCCGAGAGCAACCCGCCCGCCCCCAGCAACTCGTCCGCCCTGTCCAGGAACTCCGGTCGGGGGATCCGCTTTCCGCCCTCGATCTTGTAGATCATGTCCTCGCCGTAGCCGACGGCCTCCGCGAACTGTGCCGCCCGCATCCCCTTGGCTTCGCGCCGCAGCTTCAACTGCCTTCCCACCGTGGCGACTACCGCGAGGCCCCACTCGTCGTCCGGGTCCACCTCCCAACCCGGCTCGTCCGTCTCGCCCGTGCCGAGCCGTCCCGCGTCACTGTCCACGCTCACTCCGCGTCCTCCCGTCGTACGACCTGGCAACGACGCTCTACCCGTGCCCGGCACCCCGACCTGCCCGGACAACGCTGGACAGAGTCCCGACAGTTACCACTCGTAGTCGCCCCGTCACTCATCACGGTAGGTCGGGTCCGCTACTCGGTGTGACGTAATCGGGGAAACCGGCGCTGCTGAAGGTTTCGAGCCGGACCACTCCCTCTGCTGGCCGAAACCCGTATGCACCGTTGAACGCCTTAGTGCGGCCTCGGAGGATGGTCATGGGCGGATGACGCGATGCCGGTGCTTCGCAACCGGTGGATCGGGGGATGAGCGGTGCTGGCAGGTGGCGACGCGGTCGTGAGTGGTGCCGGATGAGGAACCGTTTACAGGTCGCGCTCCAGATCATGCTGGCGCTCGTCGCCTGCTTACTCGGAATCGCCACCAACTACGCGACCAGCACCGACGAGGCTCCCTGGGTGCTGGAGGCGATCCAGAGGTTCTCCGTTCCGGCCATCGGATTGCTGATCGTGGCACTCGTGGTCGGGCAGGTCGTCGTCTACCGGCTGGAGAATCCCGCGCCACCCCGTGTCGAATGGCCGCGCGACCGGGTTCCCTACCCGGGCCTCGACGCCTTCGACGAGGACGAGGCGCCGGTCTACTTCGGCCGGGAGGCGCAGGCCGTCGAACTGACGCGCAGGTTGCACGCGACCGCGACCCACCCCGCCGATCGGTTCCTGCTGCTGGTCGGGGCGTCCGGAAGCGGAAAGTCCTCGCTGGTCAGGGCCGGAGTGATGCCCCGGCTCCGGGAACGCCGCTGGACCGTCGTACCGGCCTTCGCCCCCGGTCCCAGCCCGCTGGGTGCCCTCGCGGGTGCGCTGGCGGCCGCTGCCGACGGGCAGGAACCGGCGAGTGCCGTACTGCGCAGGCTGCGCCAGGGACCGGGCGCGCTGCGAGCCGAGTTGTCGCGGCTGCGCGGCGGTCGGTTCCGACGGGTGCTCCTCGTGGTCGACCAGTTCGAGGAGGTCGTCACCCTGGCGGGGGAGCGTGAACGCGCCCAGTTCCTCGAAGCCCTGCGCACCTGCGTGGAACAGGATCCGGCGGTCCGCGTACTGGCCACTCTCCGGGTGGACCTGCTGGGCAGGCTCCTCGGCACCGGGCAGGCGGAACTCCTGCAACACCCCGTCGCCATCGGCACATTGGGCAGAGTGCAGTTGATGGAAGTCGTGCAGCGGCCCGGGTCCCTCGTCGGCCTCGACTTCGAGCCCGGAGTGGTCGACTCCATCGTGAGCGAGACGGGGACGGACGACGCGCTGCCGCTGCTCGCCTACCTCCTCCAGGAGCTGTACTTCGCCTGCGGACCCGGCGGCACGGTGACGGAGGAGCTGTACAGGCGGCTCGGCGGGGTGCCGGGAGCACTCGCGCGGCAGGCGGACAACACCGTGACCGGGCTCGGGACCGGTGTGGGCATCGACTCCGTCCTCCGCGTTCTGCTCAGGTTCGTCACCGTCGAAGACCAGGACGTGGCCCGCCGCCACGTACCGCTGTCCGAACTCGACGAACAGGACCGTCACGTCGTCGACGCCTTCGTCGAAGCACGGTTGCTGCGCACCGACGTCACGGGCAGCGGCTCCACGGCCGGCAGTGAGCCCTGTGCGCAGGTGACGCACGAGGCCCTGTTCCGCCAGTGGGCCCCGCTGCGGCAGGAGGTCGAGGCGCGGGCGGAACGACTCCGCGAGCGCGCCGAACTGGAGCGGTGGGCGGCCGACTGGGAGCGGGCCGGACGCAGCGACGACTATCTCCTCACCGGGGAACGCCTCACGACGGCCCGGCGCTGGCTGGAGGCGCTGGAGGAATCCGGGCAGGCATCCGTACCCGCCCGCGCGCTCGTCGAGTCCTCACAGCGCCGCGACCTGACCTTCCTGAGCCGGGTCTCCGACAGCATCGGCAGGCAGGTCCTTCTGAGCGCGGAGAGCGAACCGGAACGCTCCCTGCTGCTCTCGCTCGCCGCGCTCGGGGAGTGCACGCCCACGCCCTCCGCCAGGCGCGGGCTGATGGCGGCGCTGGCGGCGAGTCACCTCCGCTCCCGGCTCGACGGACACACGGACACCGTCCGGCACATCGCCTGGTCACCCGACGGACGCACGCTGGCCACGGCGTCCAGGGACGGCACGGCCCGTCTTTACGACGCGCGGTCCGGTCGCACCCTGCTGGTGCTGCCGAGCGACGGCGTCATGGTCGAGTCCGTGGCCTGGTCACCGGACTCGACGAGGGTGGCCACCGTCGGCCGTGATCGTGTCGTACGGATCTGGGACGCCGTATCGGGGGAGCCGGTCCGGCTGCTCACCGGGGCCGGGGACATCAATCGGCAGGTGGCCTGGTCGCCCGACGGCCGGCACTTGGCTGCGAGCTCCAAGGACCGGATCGTCCGGGTCTGGGAGTCCGCTACCGGACGGCTCGTGCACGAACTCCACGGGCACGGCGACGACGTGTGGGGTGTGGCCTGGTCGCCGGACGGCAACCGTCTCGCGTCCGCCTCCCACGATCAGACCGCGATCGTGTGGGACCTGACGACGGGTATGGCAGCCACCACGCTCACCGGGCACTCGGACTTCGTCGAAGGCGTGGCCTGGTCACCCGACGGCCGGCGCATCGCCACGGGGTCAGGGGACCACACCGCCCGCATCTGGGACGCCACGACCGGCGACCTGCGCATGTTGCTGCGAGGACACACCGACTACGTGTGGAACCTGGCCTGGTCGCCGGACGGGCGGATGCTGGCCAGTGCTTCCTCAGACCGCACCGTGCGCATCGTCGGCACCGAGGACGCCAAGGTCCTGGCCGTGCTGCGGGGCCATACGGACACCGTGTGGGGCGTCACCTGGTCGCCCTGCGGGACCATGCTGGCCACCAGCTCCACCGACAGCACGGGCATGGTGTGGGACCTGCGCCCGCGCGGCGCCGAGGCCGTGCTGGCCGACGGACACCGGGGTCCGGTGAACCAGGCCGCGTGGTCCGGCGACGGCGACCGGTTCGCCACCGCCTCGGACGACGGCACCGTACGGGTGTGGGACGCGGGCACCGGAGTTCCGGCCGGACCGGTGACCGCGTTGGAGGACCGTGCCTGGGCCGTGGCCTGGGCTCCGCGGGGAGAGCGGGCCGCCTTCAGCAGCAACGACGGCCTGTTCCGGGTCGCCGACGGGCGTGGCGGCACGCTGTTCGAGCGGCACGGCGAGGTCGTCGAGGGGTGCGCGTGGTCCCCGGACGGCGGCCGTATCGCCACCGGTGGCCACGACGGCGCCGTGCGCGTCCTGTCCGCGTCGGACGGGACCGAGCTGCTGAAACTGACGGAGCACCAGGACTGGGTGGGCCGCGTGGCCTGGTCGCCGAGCGGACGGCTGCTCGCCAGCTGCTCCGACGACCGCACGTGCCGGCTGTGGGACATCGGCGACGGGCGGCAGTTCACCGTGCTCCGCGGCCACGACAACTACGTGGAGGACGCGGCCTGGTCCCCGGACGAGACGAGGATCGCCACCGCTTCCGGCGACTGGACCGCCGCTGTCTGGGACATCGCCACCGGACGCCGCATCGAGGTGCTGAAGGGACATGAGGGGCGGCTGCGCGCCATCGCCTGGTCGCCCGACGGACGCCACATCGCCACGGGCTCCGACGACCGCACCGTACGGGTCTGGTCCGCCGCCACCCTCGAGGAGATCGCCGTGGTCGGTGTGCACCAGGACAAGGTCACCTCCGTGGCCTGGTCCTCGGACGGCACGCGGCTGCTCACGGGATCGGCCGACGGAACGGCGCGGGTCTGGCGGGCGGAGCCGGACTACGACCGGCTGGAAGCGACCGCCCGGGGAAGGGTCTTCCGCACCCTCACCCACGAGGAACGACGGCAGCACCTGCTGCCGCTCGACCCCGCTTGACCGTGTGATCAGTAGGCCGTCTCGACCGTGCGTTCCTCCGTGCGGACAAGGTAGTCGTCCGGGTTCAGGCCCATGGCTTCGCGCTCGGGCGACGACCAGTACAGCGCGTTGCGCTCGGCGAAGGACTCCGGGCCCTCGTACGCGATCAGCCAGACGAACTGGTTGTGCTCCCGGTCCACCCAGGCCCCTCCGATGGCGAACCCCAACTTCAGGCGCAGTGGAACAATCTCCTCCCGCCAGCGCTCCACCCACTCGTCGAGCAGGCCGTCCCGGACGGTGTACGTACGCAACTGTGTGGTCTTCGGCATGGCGACATCTTCTCGGAGTGAACGGCCGGGGGCCACGAGTCGGTGTCCGGTCCCGCGTGATCCGGGTCACCTCCGGCTGCGGATGCCGACCGGCCGCCATGTGTACGAACGTGATCCGGAAACCGAAGGGCCGAATTCGGCCACCTTCCACCGAGCAGCGAGGCGGGGCGGATGCTGACCCCCTTCGAATCGCCCACCATCGACATCGACGACTTCTACCGTGCCGCCTGGGTGCAAGCGGTCGCAGCCATCGACCACTGGCTGCACGAAAAGGTCCTGCGCCGGGTCGGCGAGCTCGCGGCCAAGGACAGCCCGACATGCCGCGCCACCTGCGCGTCTACGAATTGACGCTGCACAGGGTCGAGGCAGTGCGGCGAGGTGATGTCACCCTTTCCGAGGCTGTCGTCGACCACCTGCGGGAAAAGCTCGCGGCACAGTCCCTCCAGCCCCGGAAAGATTTCGGAGGTGCTCAAGCTCGTCACGGAGAAGAAGGTCTGGTATCTGTCCGCCGGGTGGATCAACACGACGTTCTTCCAGGGGACGTACTTCGCTGAACGAGAAGACGCTTTTCGCAGTCGTTATCTGGAGATCACGCGGCGTCGCAACAAGATCGCTCATGATGCCGACCTGATCGACGGTGAGCGCCGCCCCATCGACGAGGCCGTTCGTGAACGACGCCATCGACTGGATCGAGCGAATCGCTCGTCATCGCCCACGTACTCGACGGGAGTGAGCGTCGGGAGGGAGGTGGCATGGTGACCAGCGCCGCCTCGTAGGGTTGGCCCCATGACGGAACCGCCCTCCCGGCGTCTGCTGCTGGTGCACGCGCACCCGGACGACGAGTCGATCAACAACGGCGCGACCATGGCCAGGTACGCGGCCGAGGGTGCCCACGTGGCCCTGGTCACCTGCACCCTCGGTGAACGCGGTGAGGTCATCCCGCCAAAGCTGCGGCACCTCACGGGCGCCGCCCTGGGCGAGCACCGGCTGCGTGAGCTGACCGCCGCCATGGCCGAGCTGGGCGTCGGCGACGTCCGGCTGCTGGGCGGAGTCGGCCGCTTCGCCGACTCCGGGATGATGGGCATCCCCGACAACGACGACCCCGCCTGCTTCTGGCAGGCCGACGTCGACACCGCCGCCGCCGCGCTCGCCGAGGTGATCCTCGACCTGCGCCCCCAGGTCCTCGTCACCTACGACGACGACGGCGGCTACGGCCACCCCGACCACATCCAGGCCCACCGCGTCGCCACGCGGGCCGTGGAGCTGGCCGCGGACGCCGGCTGGAGCGTCCCCAAGGTCTACTGGAACCGCGTCCCGCGCTCCGTCGCCGAGGCCGCCTTCGCCCGGCTCCGGCAGGAGCTGCCCGGCCTGCCCTTCACCAGGAGCGCCACCGTCGCGGACGTCCCCGGCGTCGTCGACGACGAGCGGATCACCACCGAGATCGACGGCACCGCGTACGCCGCCGCCAAGGCCGCCGCGATGGGCGCGCACGCCACCCAGATCGAGGTCGCCCCCGACGGGCGGTCCTTCGTGCTCTCCAACGAGCTCGCGCAGCCCCTCTTCACCACCGAGTACTACGAACTCGTCCGCGGGAAGCCCGCTCAGGGGCGGGAGACCGACCTGTTCGCCGGCGTCGAGGAGGTGGCGTGATGTCCGACCGGGGTCCGATGCTCGCCCAGCCGCTCCCCCGCCCCTCCGCCGGACGGATCGCCGCCCACCTGGGGCTCCTGCTGCTCGGCGCGGTCACCGCCCTCGCCGGGGCGCTCGTCCAGGCGGCCTGGTTCCCGGGCGGGCTGGTGCTCGCGCTCGTGGGCGCCGCCGGCCTCTTCCTCGGCGGGGCGCGCGCCCTGAACAGCCGGGGCGGGGCGGTCGCGCCCGCCGTCGGCTGGATGGTCACCGTCGTCCTGCTCACCGCCGGCCGCCCCGAGGGCGACTTCCTGTTCGGCGCGGCAGGCGGCTCCTACCTCTTCCTCCTCGGAGGTATGGCCCTGGCTGTGATCTGCGCCACCCTTGGCCCCGGGCGGCAACCTGTCGGCGGCACCGTCCGACTTGGCAAGTGACGTACTACTTCGCCATGACGTGACCGTGCGAGTCCGGTGTGGGTTTCAGCGGCGGTCGCGGTATACGCGCCAGAAGTGGCCAGTATGGTGGTGCGCGCCGCCGAGCCGCCCGTGAGGTCGTGGCGGGCGGCGGAGCCAACCTGGAGAACCTGCCTTGAGTCGTGAAACTGACAGTCCGTCCTCCGGACCCAACGGGCGCGGCGGAGCCGCATACCCCTCGGGCACCCCGCCCTACGGCACCCCGATGGTGTCCGACGGCGGTGCGGACGCGGGCCGTTCGTCCGCGCAGCCGGAGGAACGCAAGACCGAGACCACGCTGACGACCCGGATCCGGATCAACATCCCCGGGTCGCGGCCCATTCCGCCGGTCGTCATGCGCAAACCCGTCACGGACGCGGACGGCGCGGGCGACGGCGGCGCCGACGCCCAGGCCCCGGGCTCCGCCACGGGAGCGGGCGCCGCGGCGGCGTCCGCGGCTTCCGGCGGCGGGAGTTCCGCGCCCTCCGCGGGTCCCGTCGAGGCGTCCGCCGAGCAGGGTCCGGCGGGCGACGAGAAGCCGAGCGACTGGTTCGTGCCGCGCAAGTCCGCGCCGGCCAAGGGCGGTCAGGGCGGCGGCGCCGCCAACGGTGCCGCGACGGCGGGCGGTTCGGCCGCGGGCGCCGGTGCGGGCCCGGCCGCGGGTGCCCCCGGAGGCACGGGGGGCGCGCGTCCGGCCGGATCCGGCGGCGGTGCGCCGGGTGGCGCACGTCCGGGTGCCGGGCGGCCCGGCGGTGTCGTCGGCTCCATGAGCGCACCGGGCGCCGGCCGCCCCGGCGGTACGAACGGCGCCGGGCTGCCAGGCGCCACCGGCGGTCCCGTGGCTCCGGGGCACGGCGGCGGCACCGGCTCCTTCGACGTGACCGAGGCGCTCGCCGCGGGCCCGCTGGGCGGCGGTGCCCGTCCCGGGCAGGGGAGCGACGCCGAACCGCGCCGCGACGGCCTGCCGTACTTCTCGGACAACGGCGGCGGCCAGAACGGCTTCGCCGGGGCCAACGGCCAGGGCGGCGCCCCCGGCGGTCCCGGTGGCCCGAGCGACTTCAACGGCCCGGAGGGCCCCGGCGGCCGCGGTGGCCGGAGCGGCCCGCAGGGCCCCGCGGGCCCGACCGGCGGCCCGGTCACCGGCGACGGCCCGATGGTGCCGCCGGTGAACGGCGCGGCGCCCGGTGCTCCCACCGGCCCCGGCGGCCCGGGTGCCCCGGGTGGTCCCGGTGGTCCCGGTGGTCCCGGTGTCCAGGGCGGTCCCGGCGGGCCCGGTGGCCCCGGTGTCCAGGGCGGTCCCGGAGCCGGTCATCTCCCCGGCGGCGGTCTCAGCGACGACACCGCGATCCTCACCCCGCAGAAGCCGGCCCCCCAGCCGGGCGCGGGCGGCGGCTACGGCCGTCATGACAACGTCTCCGGGCACACCGTCACCAGCGGCATCCCGGTCGTGCCGCCGCCCGGCCAGGGCGCCGGTCCCGGCGGACCGTTCGCGCCCGGCGAGCACCCCGACGGGCCGCTGCCGCACACCCCGCCGAAGGCGTCCGGGCCCGTCGCGCAGAACGCTCCCGCGGCCGGCTCGAAGAAGAAGGGCCGCAGCAAGCTGGTCCTGCTCGGCGGCGTGGTCGTCGTCGCCGCGGCCGGCGCCTACGGCGCCGGACTGCTGATGAACCACTCCGACGTGCCCAAGGGCACCACCGTGCTCGGCGTCGACATCGGCGGCGGCACCCGCGACGACGCCGTCAAGAAGCTCGACGAGGCCTTCGACACCCGGGTGAACCAGGCGCTGAAGCTGTCCGTGGACGGCGACACCGTCA
This sequence comes from Streptomyces sp. NPDC051315, assembly GCF_044455165.1. Taxonomy (NCBI): domain Bacteria; kingdom Bacillati; phylum Actinomycetota; class Actinomycetes; order Kitasatosporales; family Streptomycetaceae; genus Streptomyces; species Streptomyces sp. NPDC051315. Next base: position 39,507 of record NZ_JBITEN010000007.1, on the reverse strand, counting down.
CCCTCAAGCCGGACCAGGCGGGCCTGCAGTTCGACATGCAGTCCACGGTCGACCAGGCGGCCAGGAGCGACTACAACCCCGTCTCGGTGATCGGCTCGCTGTTCGGGGAGCACCGCCAGGTCGAGCCGGTCATGCCGGTCGACGAGGAGAAGCTCCAGGCCGCCCTGGAGACCGCCGCGGGCGGGGCCGGCTCGGCCACCGACGGCACGGTCACCTACAAGCCGGGCAAGGCCGTCGCCGTCTACGGCAAGGCGGGCAAGGGCATCGACGCCACCAAGGCCGAGACGGCCGTCGTGGCCGCCTACCGCACACAGGTGGAGAGCGGCACCGCCACCCCGGTGAAGGTCCCGACGACCACCAGGCAGCCGACGGTCTCCGACGCCGAGGTCGACCGGTTCATGAAGGAGTTCGCCGAACCGGCGATGTCCGGCACCGTCACGGTCCAGACCGACGCGGCGCACACCGTCCGCTTCAGCCCGCAGAACTCCCTGTGGAAGTTCCTCGAGGTCAAGGCCGTCGACGGCAAGCTCGTCGACAGCTACGACGAGACGGCCCTCACCGAGCTGTACGGCGGCACCTTCGACGGCGTCCAGATCACCCGCGCCACCGGCCAGAAGACGGACGTCACCGTCCAGGACGTGATCGGCGCCCTGCGCCAGGCCCTGAAGAGCAGGACCGACCGCGTCGCGGTGATCGAGACCGACCCGAGCTGACGCACGGCGCCGACAGGAGAGGGCACCCCCGGGTGCCCTCTCCGTCGTTGCCGGGGGCGGTGCGGGGAGCGGGGGAGAAAAGCCGGCCGTGGGGAGCGGCCGTCAGTTGAGCATCGCCCGGGCGGCCCGAGCCTCCCTCAGCACCCGCTCGGCGAGCCCCGGATCCACCACCTCCACCAGCCCGGCGTACTCCTCCATCTCCGCCGCGCCGTCCAGGAACTCCCCCCGCAGCACCAGGAGCCGGCCCCTCTCGTACCGCAGCCGAGCCGGGTGGGAGGGCAGCAGCAACGACAACTCGACCGCCGCCAGGCCGACTTCCGACCGCTCCGGCCGGGCCGCCGCCCACGCCCGGATGTTGTTCAGAATCCTCATCACCACGTCGAGGGTCTCCGCCGGCACCAGCATGGACGGCTCGAGCGCGGCCCCCGTCGCCCCCGCCACGAGCAGCTCAGCGTCCCGCTCCGTCAGAATCCGCCCCCCGTCGAAGGGATCGACGAGCACCTGCTCCCCGGGCGGCCCGAACCCCACCACGAAGTGCCCCGGCAGGGCCACCCCGTACACCGGCGCCCCCGCCCGCCGGGCGACCTCGATCCACACCACGGACAGCAGGATCGGCAGCCCGCGCCGGCGCCGGAGCACCTGGTGCAGCAGGGACGACTCCAGCCGCTCATAGTCCGCGGCAAAGCCCCGGAAGCCGTACCGCTCACCCAGCAGCTCCCGCAGCGCGACCGCCCACGACCGCGGCCCGCCGGGCCGGAACGGCACCTGCCCCGCCAGGTCGTCCAGCTCGACCTGCGCGGCGTCCAGACCGGCCTCGTCGAGCCCGCGGTCGCCCTCCGCCCCCACCAGCAGACACAGCACGGCCAGATCGGGACGCTCGGCGCGCGCCTCCTCGGCGAACCGCCGCCGCAGCTCGGCCGGCTCGAACCCGTTCACGGCGCGCCGGCCCCCGGTTCCCGGTAGTGGTGGTACGAGTGATGCGGCCCGAAACCCATGCCGCCGTACAGGGCCCTCGCCGCCGCGTTGTCGTCCTCCACCTGCAGCCACGCGGCCGAAGCGCCCTCCTCCAGCGCGCGGTGCGCCAACGCGGCCATCACGGTGGTCGCCAGGCCCCGCCGGCGCTGCTCCGGGTCGACCTCGACGGCTGCGAACCCGGCCCACCGCCCGTCCACGACACACCGCCCGATGGCGGCCGGAGCGGCCCCCTCCTCGCCGGGCACGGACGCGAACCACACCGAGGGCCCGCTCCCCAGCACCTGCAGAGCCACCTCGCTCACCCCCTTGCGCTGGTAGCGCGCCAGCCACGCCTCGTCGGCCTCCCGGGTGAGGACCACCCCCTCAGCCTCCACCCGGTCGGCGACCGGCGCCAGCGCCCCGATCCACAGACCGGCGGTCACCTCCCGCACCCACCCGCGCCGCTCCAGCTCGGCGCAGAGCAGCTCCTGGGTGCCCTCGGCGCCCGTCGCGGTCTGCACGTAGGCGGGCAGCCCCCGCTCGCCGTACCAGCGCCGTACGGCGTCCAGCGCCTCGTCGAGCGGCAGGCCGGGGTCGCCGAGGGGGAGCACGGAGTTGGCGCGGCGCGTGAAGCCCGCCGGCCGGCCGGGCACCGCCTCCGAGGGACCGGCTCCGCGCGCCCGCTGGACCGCGGCCCGCAGTTCCCACTCGCCGAGCCGCTCGCTCTCCAGCGGCCGCCAGGCCCGCGCGGAGACCCGGGCGAGCTCCTCGTAGGAGGCGGCCGGTCCCCGGCGCCGCGCCGGAGCCGCCGGCACGACCTTCCCGGCGACGAGCGAGGACTCGGCAATCCGGACGGTCTCCCCGCTCTTCCGTGTGATCAGCAGCACACCGGCGTTCCATGATGTGAGAACACCCACCGTGTCGGTGAAGATTCCCTCTGTGACCCCAGGCTCGCTCAAGCGGCGTACGGAAACGCGTTTGCCCACGTCAGCAGTGGTGATACAGACCTCGAGGCGTCCGGCGACCGAGATTTCCACAGGTCAGTTCACCCCTCCTGTTCGGATCGTGCCCAAGAACGGAGATACTAGGGGCGGGCATCGACGACGCCGCGCTCCCGCGCGCCAGGCGGCGGAGCCTGTGGGAGGCCCGCCAGCGCCCTATCGAGGAGGAACGACAGCGTGACCTACGTCATCGCGCAGCCTTGTGTCGACGTGAAGGACAAGGCGTGCATCGAGGAGTGCCCGGTCGACTGCATCTACGAGGGCTCCCGGTCCTTGTACATCCACCCGGACGAATGCGTCGACTGTGGTGCCTGTGAGCCGGTCTGCCCGGTGGAGGCGATCTTCTACGAGGACGACGTGCCGGAGGAGTGGAAGGACTACTACAAGGCGAACGTCGAGTTCTTCGACGAGCTCGGCTCGCCCGGTGGCGCCAGCAAGCTGGGGCTGATCGAACGCGACCACCCCTTCGTCGCCGCCCTGCCGCCGCAGGCCGAGTAATCACCTGAGCGGCCCGCACATCGTGCCGCCTCGGTCCCGTACGGCCTGATCGCCTCGATCGCCGCACGGGACCGAGGCGTTTGCCGTACGGGCCGTCCCGACGAAAGTGAGCCAGAGAACCGTGTCCGCAGTCTCCGACCGTCTGCCGACCTTCCCCTGGGACAAGCTGGAGCCGTACAAGAAGACGGCCGCGGCGCACCCGGACGGCATCGTCGACCTCTCCGTCGGTACCCCGGTCGACCCGGTCCCCGAGCTGATCCAGAAAGCGCTGATCGACGCGGCGGACTCCCCGGGCTACCCGACGGTCTGGGGCACCCCGGCCCTGCGCGACGCGATCACGGGCTGGCTGGAGCGCCGGCTGGGCGCCCGCGAGGTCACCCACCGCCACGTCCTGCCGATCGTCGGTTCCAAGGAGCTGGTCGCCTGGCTCCCGACCCAGCTGGGCCTCGGCCCCGGCGACCGGGTCGCGTACCCGCGCCTGGCCTACCCGACGTACGAGGTCGGCGCCCGCCTGGCCCGCGCGGACCACGAGGTCTACGACGACCCGACGGAGCTGGACCCCGCCGGCCTCAGGCTGCTCTGGCTGAACTCCCCGTCCAACCCGACGGGCAGGGTCCTGTCGAAGGCGGACCTGACGAGGATCGTCGCCTGGGCGCGCGAGCACGGCGTCCTGCTCTTCTCCGACGAGTGCTACATCGAGCTGGGCTGGGAGGCCGACCCGGTCTCGGTCCTCCACCCGGACGTCAACGGCGGCTCGTACGAGGGCATCGTCGCGGTGCACTCCCTGTCGAAGCGCTCGAACCTGGCCGGCTACCGCGCGGCCTTCCTCGCGGGCGACCCGGCCGTCCTCGGCCCCCTGCTGGAGATCCGCAAGCACGGCGGCATGATGACCTCGGCGCCCACCCAGGCGGCGGTGGTGGCGGCCCTGGGCGACGACGAGCACGTCCGCGTCCAGCGGGAACGCTACGCCGTCCGCCGCACCCTCCTGCGGGACGCGCTCGTCGCCCACGGCTTCCGCATCGAGCACAGCGAGGCCAGCCTCTACCTCTGGGCCACCAGGGACGAGTCCTGCTGGACCACGGTCGGCCACCTCGCCGAGCGGGGCGTCCTGGTCGCCCCCGGCGACTTCTACGGCCCGGCCGGCGACACCTTCGTACGCGTGGCACTGACGGCGACGGACGAGCGGGTGGCGGCGGCGGTGGAGCGGCTCAGGGCCCGATAGCCGGCCCCCCTGGCCGCAGCCGCCGCGGGGCCCTGCCGGCCTGGGCGGAGGAGACACCGCCTGAGCGGAGACACAAGGCGACGGGGCCCAGGGCGGACCTGGACCCCGTCACCGTGCCCGGTGCGGACGCGTTCAGCCGAGCGGCAGCGTCTTCGCCCCCGGCAGCCCGCCCTTGGTGAGCGACTCCGTCGGCAGGCCGCCCTTCGTCGCCGTCGACGCGGTGTCGCCGAGGACGTCACCGGCGGAGCCCGCCACCTCACCGGCCGCCTTCTGCGCCGCCGGCGTCGCCTTGTGCACGGCCTTGCCGCCGGCCTTGCCCGCGGCCGGCACCGCCTGCTCGACCGCCTTGCCGCCGGTCTTGGCCGTGGTCCCGGTGACGTTCTGCGCCGCGCTGTCGACCGTGGTGCCGGCGTTCGCCCCGTCCAGGGCCGTGAGGCCGCCGAGGTTCGGGGTGGCGGGCAGACCGGGTGCCGCGCCGGCGGAGCCGGCCGCACCGACCCCGGCAGCCGCTCCCGCAGCGACGAGCAGCGCGGCACGGGCGATCCTGCGGGTCAGGGGGAGGGACATGATGCTCCTTAGACGGGAGGAAACGGTGGAGACGCTGAAGAATCGGTCCGTGCCCGGCGTTGACCGACCGACTGTCGATCGTCCGGGCTCGGACGCAGTGACTACCGCTCGAAGCCCGCGAAGGTTGCGGACCGCCGACGTAAAGAGTTGGCAATGCGTCGCATTATCGGCTGCGGATGAAAGCGGGCAAAAAGCGCCCGGTGTGAAAGTCCGCCAAACCGGTGCAGCCCTTTGTTCCCAACGGTTTCGGCGGACGGGGGAGTGAGGCCGCGAAAACCTGACCGTACGGCGTCCCCCGTCCGCCCCGCACAACCCGTCCGGGCGATGCCCCGTACTACTGCGCGGTGACGATCCGCACGGTGCCCGTCCCGGCGCCGGCAGCCGAACCCGGGGCGCCGGCGGCCGCGGTCCCGCCGGTCCTGGTGGCGCGCCACGTGCTGTCGGTGTTCCCGGCGACCCACTCCCGGCCGGCGTACGCGACCCGCTCGATGTGCAGGGCCGAGGCGTTGGCCACCGCCCAGTGGGCGAGCTGCCAGCCGCGCTCCCGGACGCCGCGTCCGGCGGCGGTGGCGTCGGTGACGGGGAGCGTCACCGTCCGCCCGCTGGTCTCGGCGGCGGGCACGTCCTCGGCGGGCGTGGACGCCGCCGCCGTACCGGTCCCGGTGCCGATCTGCGCGCCCGCCTGCTCGAGCGCGTCCCGCCCGAAGTCCCGTACCAGCGCCGCGCGCACCGCGTCCGGACCGGTGGCCGTCGCGGTCTCCGGGCGCCCCTTGCAGGTCAGCGTGGCGGCCGAGGTGCCCGTGAGGGCGGCGGCCAGCAGCGTGGCGTCCGGCTCGTGCTTGGCGTACGCCTCCGGGTAACCGCTGCGCTGCACGCGCTGCGCGGCGACGGTGAGGGGCAGCTCGGTGTAGTCGGGCACCTTGGCGAGGTGCTCGTAGAAGATGTTCGCCGCGTAGGTGGGGTCGGTGACCTCCTGCGCGGTGCCCCAGCCCTGGGAGGGCCGCTGCTGGAACAGGCCGAGCGAGTCCCGGTCGCCGTGGTCGAGGTTGCGCAGCGCCGACTCCTGCAGCGCGGTCGCGAGCGCGATGGTCACGGCCCGCTCGGGCATGCCCCGGTTGGTGCCGACGGCCGCGATCGTGGCCGCGTTCACCGCCTGCTCCGGCGTGAACTCGTACGTCGTCCCGCCACCCTGTGCGGAAACGACTCTGCACCCCGGCTTCCCGGCGCCGCCCGTCACGTACTGGACCACGACATAACCCGCGACGGCGGACAGGACCACGCAGGCCGCCCCGAAACGGAGGAGGCGGCCGCGGCGCTGGGGAGAGGGTGACGGCTCTGGCACGCGTACAAGGTACTGGACAGTACGGAAACCGGGGAGGCGGACGGGAAACGGTGGGGCCAGCGCGACGCGCGGTCCCCGCGTTAGGGTCGACGGCATGGCCGAGACCCCGCTTGACCTCACCCTGGACGCCGCGCTCCTCACGGCACAGCTCGTCGACTTCCCGTCGGAGAGCGGCACCGAGAAGCCGCTCGCGGACGCGATCGAGAGCGCCCTGCGCGCCCTGCCCCACCTGACGGTGGACCGCTACGGCAACAACGTGATCGCGCGCACGGACCTGGGCCGTCCGGAGCGGGTCGTCCTCGCCGGCCACATCGACACCGTCCCGATCGCCGGCAACGTCCCCTCCCGGCTGGACGCGGACGGCGTGCTCTGGGGCTGCGGCACCTGCGACATGAAGGCGGGTGTCGCGGTGCAGCTGCGTATCGCGGCCACGGTCCCGTCCCCCAACCGCGACCTCACCTTCGTCTTCTACGACAACGAGGAGGTCGCCGCCGAGCTGAACGGACTCAAGCACGTCGCCGAGGCCCGCCCGGAGTGGCTGGAGGGCGACTTCGCGGTGCTGCTGGAGCCGTCCGACGGCCAGGTCGAGGGCGGTTGTCAGGGCACCCTGCGGGTCCTGTTGAGGACGAAGGGCGAGCGGGCCCACTCGGCGCGCGGCTGGATGGGCTCCAACGCGATCCACGCCGCGGCCCCGATCCTCGCCCGCCTGGCCGCTTACGAGCCGCGCTACCCGGTGATCGACGGCCTGGAGTACCGCGAGGGTCTCAACGCGGTCGGCATCACGGGCGGAGTCGCGGGCAACGTCATCCCCGACGAGTGCGTCGTCACGGTCAACTTCCGTTACGCGCCGGACCGCACGCCGGAGGAGGCCGTCGCCCACGTCCGCGAGGTCTTCGCCGACTGCGGGGTGGAGGAGTTCGTCGTCGACGACCACAGCCCCGCGGCCCTGCCCGGCCTCTCCCACCCGGCCGCCGCGGCCTTCATCGACGCGGTGGGCGGCACCCCGATGCCCAAGTACGGCTGGACGGACGTCTCCCGCTTCTCCTCGCTCGGCGTCCCCGCCGTCAACTACGGACCCGGCAACCCGCACCTGGCGCACAAGCGGGACGAGCGCGTGGAGACGGCGAAGATCCTGGCGGGCGAGGAGCGGCTGCGGGCCTGGCTCACGGCGTGATCTTGGGGCATACGAGCCGAGGGCGCTTCGCGGCGGACACGCCGACGTCCCCCGCCCGTAACCCGCGTAGATCTACGCTGAGGTGGAACGACCCGCAAGCGGAGGGAGCTCATATGGCTACCGGCAACCCGGAGGGCAAGCAGCAGCCACCGGAGGAGAAGCGCCTGGGACCGGTCCTCCGGAGGCGGGACCAGGTACAGACGAGCACCACGGACCAGCGGCTGCTGGACGAACGGGCCCCCTCCGACTGGGTCCACACGGACCCCTGGCGGGTGCTGCGCATCCAGTCGGAGTTCATCGAGGGCTTCGGCACGCTCGCCGAACTGCCTCCCGCCATCAGCGTGTTCGGCTCGGCCCGGACACCGGTGGACTCGCCGGAGTACGAAGCCGGGGTGCGGCTGGGCACGGGCCTGGTCCGGGCCGGCTGGGCGGTCATCACGGGCGGCGGTCCGGGCGCGATGGAGGCGGCCAACAAGGGCGCCTGCGAGGCGGGTGGCGTCTCGGTGGGACTCGGCATCGAGCTCCCCTTCGAGCAGGGGCTGAACCCCTACGTCGACATCGGCCTGAACTTCCGCTACTTCTTCGTCCGCAAGATGATGTTCGTGAAGTACGCGCAGGGCTTCGTCGTCCTGCCCGGCGGCCTCGGCACCCTGGACGAGCTCTTCGAGGCCCTCACCCTCGTGCAGACCCAGAAGGTCACCCGCTTCCCCATCGTCCTGTTCGGTACGGAGTACTGGGGCGGCCTGATCGACTGGCTGAGGAACACCCTGATCGCCCAGGGCAAGGCGTCCGAGAAGGACCTCCTCCTCTTCCACGTCACGGACGACGTGGAGGAGGCGGTGGCGCTGGTGTCCAAGGAAGCGGGCCGGTAGCGGCCCGGCCGGGGGCGGGCCACGGTCGTCGCGGCCCGCCCCCGCCCGGCCTACGCGAGTCCCCGCCGCGCCACGGCCGGCTCCCGGTGGCCCGCGATCGACGCCACCATGTCCAGGACCTGCCGGGTCTCCGCGACCTCGTGCACCCGGTACACCTGGGCGCCGAGCCACGCCGACACCGCGGTCGTCGCCAGCGTGCCGACCACCCGTTCCTTCACCGGACGGTCCAGCGTCTCCCCGACGAAGTCCTTGTTGGACAGGGAGACCAGCACCGGCCACCCCGTCTCCACCATCTCCCCGAGCCGCCGCGTGGCCTCCAGGCTGTGCCGGGTGTTCTTGTTGAAGTCGTGCCCGGGGTCGATGAGGATCGACTCCCTCGGCACGCCCAGCGCCGCCGCCCGCTCGGCCAGCCCCACGGTCACCCGCAGGATGTCGGCCATGACGTCGTCGTACGTCACCCGGTGCGGACGGGTCCGCGGCTCCGCGCCTCCGGCGTGCGTGCACACCAGCCCCACCCCGAAGCGCGCGGCGACCTCCGCGAGCCGGGGGTCGACTCCGCCCCACGCGTCGTTCAGCAGGTCCGCGCCCGCCTCGCAGACGGCCTCGGCGACCTCGGCCCGCCAGGTGTCCACGCTGATGACGACGTCCGGGAAGCGCCGTCGCACCTCGGCCACGAAGCCGACCGTCCGCCGCGCCTCCTCCTCGGCGGTCACCTCCTCGCCGGGCCCGGCCTTCACCCCGCCGATGTCGATGATCGCGGCCCCTTCCGAGACCGCCTGCTCCACCCGCGCCAGCGCCGGCTCGTCACGGAAGGTGGCGCCCTGGTCGTAGAAGGAGTCCGGGGTCCGGTTCACGATCGCCATGACCACCGGCTCGTGCGCGCCGAACGCGCGCCTGCCCAGCCTGAGCATCCCCTGTGACCTCTCCTAGTACGTCCTGGACATCCGCCGCCTGCGACCCTAACCGGCACACCCGCATGGCACGATCGGAGCCTGACACATTCGACACCGAGCACAGCGAGCGTGGGGACCCACCGATGGTTATGTTCTTGTTCCTGGTCGTCGCGCTCGCCGTCGTGGTCGCCGCGGTGACACTCGCCGTGGTGGGCGGCGGCGAGGGCACCGGCCCGCTGCCGGAGGTCGCGCCCGAGCGACTGCACGACCCGTTGCCCCCGGACCGCCCCCTCGACCGGTCCGACGTCGACCGCCTCCGCTTCCCGCTCGCCGCCCGCGGCTACCGCATGGCGGACGTCGACGACGCCCTGAACCGCCTCGGCGCCGAGCTCGCCGAACGCGACGCCCGGATCGCCGAACTGGAGTCCGCCCTCTCCGTGGCCCGGACGCCCGAGCCGCAGGTGTCCATGGAGAAGCCCGCGCGGCAGGAGTCGCAGTGAGCGACGGTACCGCCCTCGCCGGTCCGGACGGCGCCCTGCGCTGCCCGTGGGCCCTGTCCACCGCGGACTACGTGACGTACCACGACGAGGAGTGGGGCCGCCCGGTCCACGGCGACGACGCGCTCTTCGAACGCCTCAGCCTGGAGGCGTTCCAGTCGGGCCTGTCCTGGATCACCATCCTGCGCCGCCGTCCCGGATTCCGTACCGCCTTCGCGGACTTCAAGATCGCGTCCGTCGCCGCCTTCACCGACGAGGACCGCGAGCGCCTCCTCGCCGACCCCGGCATCATCCGCAACCGCGCCAAGGTCGACGCCACCCTCGCCAACGCGCGCGTGCTGGCCGACTGGGCCCCGGGCGACCTCGACGAGCTGATCTGGTCCCACGCCCCGGACCCGGCCGTCCGCCCGGTCCCCCGGACCCTCGCCGACGTCCCGGCGGTCACCCCCGAGTCGACGGCCCTGTCCAAGGCGCTGAAGAAGCGCGGGCTGCGGTTCGTGGGACCGACGACGGCGTACGCGCTGATGCAGGCGTGCGGGCTGGTGGACGATCACCTGGAGGGTTGCCTGGCGAGAGGCGCCGCCCGGGGACCGCGGCTCCCCCGCGAAGGCGACGGAGCCGCGGCCCCCGACGGCACCCGCATCCCCTGAACTCAGCGGCCCAGGTACTTCGGCGTCTCCTTGTTCACGAACGCCTGCACCGCGATCGCGTGGTCCTCCGACCGCCCCGCCCGCGTCTGCAGCTCGTCCTCCTTCTCCAGCGTCTCGGCCAGCGAGTGGGAGAAGCCGTAGGCCATCGCCTCCTTGATCGCCGCGTACGCCACCGTCGGCCCGTCGGCCAGCATCCGCGCCACCTGCTGGGCGGCGGTGCGCAGCGAGTCCGCCGGCACCACCCGGTTGGCGATGCCCAGCTCGTACGCCTCCTGCGCCTTGATGCTGCGCGGGAAGAGCAGCAGGTCGGCGGCGCGGCCGGGGCCGATCACGCGGGGCAGGGTCCACGAGACGCCCGAGTCCGCGGTCAGCGCCACGCCCGCGAACGAGGTGTTGAAGGACGCGGTGTCCGCGACGACCCGGTAGTCGGCGGCCAGCGCGAAGCCGAGGCCGGCGCCCGCGGCGACCCCGTTCACCGCGGCGACCACCGGCTTCGGCGCCTCGGTCAGCGCGCGCACGATCGGGTTGTAGTGCTCCCTGACCGTGGTCATGGTCCGGCCCGAGCCGGTCTCCCGGTCGGTCACCAGCAGCCCGATGTGCTCCTTGAGGTCCTGACCGACGCAGAAGGCCCGGTCACCGGCGGCGGTCAGCAGCACCGCGCGGACGGCGGTGTCCTCAGCGGCCGAGCGCACCGCCTCCCGCAGGGCGACCTTGGTCGCGATGTTCAGCGCGTTCATCGCCTCCGGGCGGTTCAGGGTGATCGTCGCGAGCCCGTCGCTCACCTCGTAGAGCACGGTGTCGGCCATGGGGTGTCCCCTCCGGTGTCAGTCTGCGGCGTACCGACCGGTACGCCCGTCTCCGAAGGACAGCATGAAGGAAGGTCATCGCGCAGCACGTGTGACCTGGGTCAAAGAATTCGGGACGATTTCCGGTGGCCGGAAGTCGGTGCGGGCGCGCAGTATCGCAGTCACATCGCCGAATTGAGTGGTTTTGCTCGCGCGCGTTGCCCAAGCGATGCCGACCGATGTTGGTCATCGGGTCCTGAGATGCGGGATAATGGCTGGGAAGCAATGTGTTCGATGCCGGTGTCGCGTGTCCCACGCTGGACTGCGCGTGCCCTTCACGGGCCGTCGGCTTTGACGATGAGCTGGTTTCAGGAAGGGGAACGAGCATGGCGGCCATGAAGCCGCGGACGGGCGACGGCCCGCTCGAGGTGACCAAGGAGGGGCGGGGCATCGTCATGCGCGTTCCGCTCGAAGGCGGCGGTCGACTTGTCGTCGAGCTGACCCCTGACGAGGCCGACGCGCTCGGCGACGCCCTCAAGAAGGTCGTCGGCTGACGCGCAAGCGACCATACCCTTTCAGCCGCCCCGGCATCCTCTTGGGTGCCGGGGCGGCTGTTTCATGCCCGCACCGCTCACCCTCACGCCCCGCGCCCGGACGGACCCGCGCTCACCGCTTGACCGCGCACAGCAGCCCGTCCCCCACGGGCAGCAGCGACGGCACCAGCTCCTGGCTCTCGCGTACGGCGCGCAGCAGCTCGCGGATGCGTATGACCTCCGTGGGCTGCGGCCCGGAGTCGATGGTGCGGCCGTTGGCGAAGACGCCCTCGAACACCACCAGCCCCCCGGGGCGCAGCAGGCGCAACGATTCGGCGAGGTAGTCCATCACCTCGAGCCGGTCACCGTCGCAGAAGACGAGGTCGTAGCCGGCGTCCGCGAGGCGGGGCAGGACGTCGAGCGCACGGCCCGGGATGAAGCGGGCCCGGTTGCTGGCGAAACCGCAGGCGCGGAAGGCCTGCCGGGCGAACTGCTGGTGCTCCGGCTCGGGGTCGACGGTGGTCAGGACGCCGTCGGGGCGCATGCCGTGCAGCAGGTGGATCCCGGAGACCCCGGTGCCGGTACCGATCTCCGCGACCGCCTTGGCGTCCACGGTGGCGGCGAGCAACCGCAGTGCGGCGCCCGTGCTGGGCGACACCGAGCGCAGCCCTGCCTCGCGGGCCCGGTCACGGGCCCAGCGCAGCGCTTCGTCCTCGGCGACATAGGCGTCGGCGAACGCCCAGCTCGTCTGCCGGTTGCCGGTGATGACCCTCTCCTGTCCCCTGGTTGCCTCGGCGTGACTGTATCCGTTGGCGCCGGGAACCCGCAGATGGGACCGGGCGTTTGAAGGGGTGGGACGAACGCCGGGGGGACACAGTTGCATCACGACGAGGGACGAGCCGCAGAGCAAGTGCTGACGCAGCCGTATGAGCCGTGTCAGCACAGATCAATTTCTCGTAAAACCGCTTATCCGGAGCTAACGGGCGAGGTGGCTATGGTAGGGGCTCCACTGGACACCACCAGAGCCGACAGGGGAGGTGCGGCTGCGCCTGTGGATCGGGGAGGAGTGCTGCGGCGCTTTCTCGGGTCGGCGGGCAGGCCGAAATCCGTGAACGACACCGCTGACCACAGCCACGCCGCCGGTCTCACCGCCGGCCGGACCCAGACCGCGACCTTCTCCACCGACGCGGACGGGCAGGCGTGGACTCCGCCCACGTGGGAGGAGATCGTCAGCATGCACAGCGGCCGGGTCTACCGGCTCGCCTACCGCCTCACGGGCAACCAGCACGACGCCGAGGACCTCACCCAGGAGGTCTTCGTCCGTGTCTTCCGGTCCCTGTCGACGTACACGCCGGGCACCTTCGAGGGCTGGCTGCACCGCATCACCACCAACCTCTTCCTGGACATGGTCCGCCGCAAGCAGCGCATCCGCTTCGACGCGCTCGGCGAGGACGCCGCCGAGCGGCTGGCCAGCAAGGAGCCCACCCCGCAGCAGGTCTTCAACGACGCCCACTTCGACGCGGACGTCCAGCAGGCCCTCGACACCCTCGCGCCGGAGTTCCGTGCCGCGGTCGTCCTGTGCGACATCGAGGGACTGTCCTACGAGGAGATCGCCGCGACCCTCGGAGTCAAGCTCGGCACGGTCCGTTCGCGCATCCACCGCGGCCGTTCGCAGCTGCGCAAGGCGCTCGCGCACCGCTCGCCCGAGGCGCGCGCGGAGCGGCGCTCCTTCGTGGCCCGCGTGCCCGCTCTGGGGGGAGGGGGCGCGACCGCGTGAACGGATCCCGACACAACCCCGCCGAGCGACTCCTGGCGGAACAGCACCTCGGCGACCGGCTCTCGGCCCTCGTGGACGGCGAGCTCGGTCATGACACGCGGGAGCGCGTCCTCGCGCACCTGGCGACCTGTCCCAAGTGCAAGGCGGAGGTCGACGCCCAGCGCCGGCTGAAGAACGTCTTCGCGGAAGTGGCCCCACCCACCCCCTCCGAGAGCTTCCTGGCCCGTCTCCAGGGGCTCCCCGGCGGAGGTGACACGGACGGCGGCGGAACGCCGCTCGGGGGAGGAATCGGCGACCGCTTCGGCTCCCGCCCGGGAGCCGCCGGAGTCTTCGGAGTGAAGCGGGACGAACCCTTCGAGTTCGGTTACGTCCCCGCGCGCGAGCACGGGTCCGTGCTGACGCCCGCCACCGAGCGCGGTTTCCGTATCCACGCCGTCGGCCGCGGCGACGCCGAGCGTTCGCGCGGCCTGCGGTTCGCCTTCGTCGCCGCCGGCGCCGTGTCGCTGGCCGCGATCGCGCTGGGCGGGGTGAACACCGGCGCCCCCACGGTCGACACGGATGCCCGCGGCGGCTCCGGCAGCAACGTCACACCGGCCCGCCCCCCCGGCACCGGCTCCGCGACGACCCCCGACAACCAGCGCCGCCGCACCACCGGGCCCCTGCTCGCCCAGGGCGGCCAGCTGCTCGGCGAGACGCCGGTCGCCCCGACCCAGGTCTCCGCGCCGCTGCTGCCCGGAGTGCCGGCCCCGGCCGCGGTCCACGCCGACCAGGCCGCCCTGCACGGGCTCACCACGCCCGTGGTGGCCGGCGCCGCCGCCATGTCCCCCCTGATACGTCCGCTCGGCGCCACCCCACCGATCGCCCTGACCTCCTGGTCCACGGCCCCCGAGGTCACGGCACCCGGACTGCTCGCCGCGCCCGTCCCCGGCACCACCCCCGCCCCCACCGCCTCCCCCTCTTCGCCGAACGCCCGCTGATCCGGCGCCGGCGCCGGTACGCCGCGAACCTGGTTGAATCCTGGGAGGACCGCACCCGAACCGGACGGCCGGCACGGAGGCGGAGTTCGACGAGCTACGGCCCCCCGCCGACGAGCCATGCCGCGACGGGGCCCGAGTGCGGGGAGAGCATGAACGAGGGGAAGCCCACGAAGGGGAAGTGGTGGAGCCGGCCTCGCCCGCAGGGCACCGCCGGGCCGGAGAGCGGGCCGGACACCGGGCGGGAGAGCTCCGAGGGGGACTTCGAGCTGGCGCGGCCCGCAGGGGCGGCGGCGGAGGAGCACACCGGGCGACCGGCCGGCACACCCGACGACGGCCGCGACGACGGTGACTACGCACTGAGCCGACCGGTGAGCGCGACTGTCGCTCCGGCGACGGCCGGGGCCGCCGGGACGGCCGGGGGTGCTCCGGCGACGGCCGGGGCCGCCGCCGAGGAGTCCGTGGAGCAGCGGCCGGCTGCGGTGGCCGGGCCGGTGTCCGTGCCGGGGTCGCAGGCGGGGTCGGTCGAGGCGGTGTCTGCGGGGGAGCCGGGGGCGGGCTTGGTCGAGCCGGTGTCCGCGGGGGAGCCGCAGGTGGAGGCGCTTCAGCCGGTATCGGAGCAGGGACCGTACGTCGAGTCGGCCCAGCCGGCACGGGCGCAGGAGCCGTACGGCGAGCCGGTCCAGCCCGCACCGGCGCAGGAGTCGCAGGCCGAGTCGCCCCAGCCGGCACCCGCGCGGGACCCGCACGCCGAGTCGCCCCAGCCCGTTCCTTCGGACGGTGCGGCCGGCCCCGCTGCTTCCGCTGCCCCCGTCTCCCCGTCCTCGGCCACAGGTGACCGGCCCAGGCCCCTGCACGACCCCGACCCCTACAGCACCCCGCCGTACGGCGAGCCGGGCCCCTGGGCGCCCGCACCGCCCGTACAGCACCCGGCGGTCAGGCCCGCCCGGAACACGGCGCCGGGCACCCCCGCGCCCGGCATGGCCGACCCCGTGCCCGCCTTGCAGGCGCCCGCGCCCGGCATGCCCGACGCCGTGCCCGCCATATCCACCCCAGCGCCCACCATGGCGGCGCCCGCCCCCGTCACGCACGCGTCCACCACGTCCGCGCCCGCCCCCGACTCGCCACTTCCTCCGTCACCTTCTGTCGGCGCCGGGGAAGTCCCGGCGGCGGCCGCACCCCCGGTGCTTCCGGCCTCCCCCGCCGCCCCCTGGCACCGTTACGACCCCTGGTCCGCCGCCCCCCTCCAGCAGACCGGCGCCGCCGTCCCCACGGAGCGGCAGCGGCGCAGGCGGGTGCGGGCGACGCTGGTCGCAGGCGCCCTGACCCTCGCTCTCGTGTCCGGGGCGCTCGGCGGGGCCGTGGGCGTCTACCTGGAGCGCAACGGCGGGTTCGACGGCGTGGAGCTGCCGCAGGCGTCCGCGGAGCCCACCGGGCGTGCGGCGGACAGCGTGTCCGGGATCGCCGCGCGTGCCCTGCCCAGCGTCGTCACGCTGCACGTCAGCGGCAGCGAGGAGTCCGGCACCGGTACCGGCTTCGTGCTCGATGCGCGTGGCCACATCCTCACCAACAACCACGTCGTCGAGCCCGCCGGTTCCGACGGTGAGATAACGGTCGTGTTCAACGGCGGTCAGACCGCCGAGGCGGAGATCGTCGGCGGAGACAGCGGTTACGACCTCGCCGTCGTGAAGGTGACCGGGGTGAAGGGCCTGAAGCCCCTGAACCTCGGCAACTCGGACAACGTCCAGGTCGGCGACCCGGTCGTCGCCATCGGCGCCCCCTTCGACCTGGAGGGCACGGTCACCTCCGGCATCATCAGCGCCAAGGAGCGGCCCATCACGGCCGGCGGCGAGAGCGGCGACGGCAGCGACGTGTCGTACGTCGACGCCCTGCAGACCGACGCGCCCATCAACCCCGGCAACTCCGGAGGCCCCCTCCTCGACGCGCGGGGCCGTGTCATCGGCGTCAACTCCGCCATCCGCTCCGCCGCCGACGCCGCCGACTCCGAGGGCGGGCAGGCCGGGTCGATCGGCCTGGGCTTCGCCATCCCGATCAACCAGGGCAAGCGCGTCGCCGAGGAGCTCATCAACACCGGTAGGGCGACCCATCCGGTCATCGGCGTCACCCTCGACATGGACTACGCGGGGGACGGCGCCCGGGTCGGCACCCAGAGCGGTGACGGTGGCTCCCCGGTCACCCCGGGCGGCCCCGGCGACCGGGCCGGCATCCGGGCGGGAGACGTCATCACCGAGGTCGACGGCCGGCGCGTCCACTCCGGCGAGGAGCTGATCGTGAAGACCCGCGCCCACCGGCCCGGCGACCGCCTGGAGCTGACGATCGAACGCGACGGAGAGGAACTCTCCCTCTCCCTGGTGCTCGGGTCCTCCGATTGACAGAAACTTCACAGATCGGGCCCCGAAACACGGCCCGACTAGGCAAACAACGGGGAAAACAGGTCACCCGCACCCACTCGGACACCTCCGGAAGGTACCGGTCGGACAGGTGCGACAGGTACCGTGGACCCGGCCCGGACCACGGAAGACCGGAACTGACCACCGAGGGCCGAGGACCGCGGACATCGCAAGGAGCTTCAGGTGTTCAATGACATAGGACCGCTCGAGCTGGTGACGATCATCGTCCTGGCCGTGCTCGTCTTCGGTCCGGACAAGCTCCCGAAGGTCATTCAGGACGTGATGCGCACCGTCCGGAAGATCCGTGAGTTCTCGGAGAGCGCCAAGCAGGACATCCGGCAGGAACTGGGCCCGGAGTTCAAGGACTTCGAGTTCGAGGACCTCAACCCCAAGACGTTCATCCGCAAGCAGTTGGACAGCGACGAACTGGGGCTGAAGGAGATCCGCAACGGCTTCGACCTGAAGAAGGAGATGGCCGAGGTCACGGACGCGGTCCACGCCCACGAGCCGGATTCGTCCTCCTCTTCCTCGTCGTCCACGTCCGGTGGCCGCGTCGACATGTCGAAGAAGCCCGAGGAACCGGCCAAGGACACCCGCCCGGTCTTCGACGCGGACGCCACCTGAGCCACACGCGCCCCCCGGTGTGAGGGGGCGCACGCCCTACGCGCCGGGCGGCTTCCCCCCTACCAGGAGCGGGATGGCTATGCTGCCTGGTTGTTGTGCGGACCGGACGAGTACGCCCGAAGGGGGGCGGGCCGCGACGGTCCGGCGAGAGCGAGGAGGCGTCCGGGCACATGGAGACGACGAGTCGGGCAGTCGCACAGACGCCGGCCGCGGAGGGTGGACAACAGGTCCCCTCCGCCCGGCGTACGGTCGACGGCTTCCTGGAGGCGCCGTTCCCGTGGTACGGCCTCGACGAGGCCTTCACGGGACCGCGCTGGCTGATGCAGGTCGGCACGGCGGCCGACGGTGCCGTCGAGCACGGTTCGATCGGGCACGGTGACGAGCCCTCCGTACGGCACGAGACGGCGGGCGAGGACCGCGGCAAGTTCGCGGTCGTCGTGACGGTGGCCGCGAACCCCTCCCGCAGGAGCGCCGACGGCACGGGGCTGCTGGAGGCCACGTCGGTCTCCTCGGCGGCGTGGCTCGCCGGGGTGGGGCTGCTGTCCTTCACCTGGCCCGGCCAGATGGACCACAGCCTGCGCGACGACTGGCTGGAGCAGCAGACCGAGACGGCGTGGGTGCTGGCCGACGACCTCGTCGGCCCGGACTGGTCCACGCTCTCCCTTCCGGTCGACGGCGTGCCCACCCCCTTCCACTACCGCGAGTCCGAGTTCGGCTGGGTCCTGGCCGGCTCGACGAAGGAAGGGGTGCACGTGGGGGCGTACGGGAGAGGGATGAGCGCGTACGGGCTCGGCTTCGCCATGATCAAGGACATCGCCGCCTACGCATGACACAGGGGCGCCGCGGCTCGCGGCGCCCCTTCGCTGTCGTGCTTCGCGCGCGGGCGACTGCGGAACGGGGTCGCCCGCGCCCGCGCGGCCAAGGCGCGGAGGGCTGCGGCCCCGCGCCCCAGGTGTGTCCGCGCCCCCGGGTGTCTCTAGAACTTGTTCTTCGGGGTGATCCCCAGGGACAGTCCCGACAGGCCCCGCTGCCGGCCCCCCAGCTTCCCCGCGATCGCGCGCAGGGCGGAGCCCGCCGGGGACTGCGGGTCGGTCAGGACGACCGGCTTGCCCTCGTCGCCGCCCTCGCGGAGGCGGACGTCGATGGGGATGTTGCCGAGGACCGGGACGGACGTACCCGTCGTACGCGTCAGGCCGTCGGCGACCAGCTGGCCGCCACCCGTGCCGAACACGTCGACCATCTCGCCGCAGTGCGGGCACGGGAGGCCGGACATGTTCTCGACGACGCCGACGATCTTCTGGTGGGTCTGTACGGCGATGGAGCCGGCCCGCTCGGCCACCTCGGCGGCGGCCTGCTGAGGCGTCGTCACGACCAGGATCTCGGCGTTCGGGACCAGCTGGGCCACCGAGATGGCGATGTCGCCGGTGCCCGGCGGCAGGTCCAGGAGCAGGACGTCCAGGTCGCCCCAGTACACGTCCGCCAGGAACTGCTGGAGCGCCCGGTGGAGCATCGGGCCCCGCCAGACGACCGGGGCGTTGCCCGGGGTGAACATGCCGATCGAGATGACCTTCACGCCGTTCGCGGACGGCGGCATGATCATGTTCTCGACCTGGGTGGGACGGCCGTCGGCGCCCAGCATGCGCGGCACGCTGTGGCCGTAGATGTCGGCGTCGACGACACCGACCTTCAGACCGTCGGCCGCCATCGCCGCCGCCAGGTTCACCGTCACCGAGGACTTGCCGACGCCGCCCTTGCCGGAGGCGACCGCGTACACCCGGGTCAGGGAGCCGGGCTTGGCGAAGGGGACCTCGCGCTCGGTCTGGCCGCCGCGCAGGGCGGTGGCCAGCTCCTTGCGCTGCTCGTCGCTCATCACGTCGAGCGTGACGTCGACGCGGGTGACGCCCTCGACCCGGGAGACCGCCTCGGTGACGCGCTGCGTGATCGTGTCGCGCATCGGGCAGCCGGAGACCGTCAGGTACACGGTGACCGCGACCGCTCCGTCCGCACCGATCTCCACCGACTTGACCATCCCGAGTTCGGTGATGGGGCGGTTGATCTCGGGGTCGTTCACCGTCGACAGTGCTTCGCGCACCGCGTCTTCCGTAGCCATAAGGACGATGGTACGGCGCCCCGCGGGCGCCCCGGGATGCCCGTCAGCGGTCGTCTACGTCACGTCCGTGCGACCGTTCTGCCGTGACTGTCGGGAATACGCCGTGCCCGTTGTGCCGCCCGTCCAGCTCCTTGACCATGTCCTGGAGCTCCGAGCGGATCCAGTCCCGGGTGGCGACCTCGCCGAGCCCGATGCGCAGGGCGGCGATCTCACGGGTGAGGTACTCGGTGTCCGCCATGGACCGCTCGTTCTGCTTGCGGTCCTGCTCCAGGTTGACCCGGTCGCGGTCGTCCTGCCGGTTCTGAGCGAGCAGGATCAGCGGGGCCGCGTAGGAGGCCTGGAGGGACAGCATCAGCGTCAGGAAGATGAACGGGTACTCGTCGAACCGCAGGTCGCGCGGCGCGGACACGTTCCACACCACCCACAGGATGATGACGATCGTCATCCAGACGATGAACCGCCCGGTGCCCAGGAAGCGCGCGATGCGTTCCGAGAGACGCCCGAAGGCCTCCGGGTCCCACTCGGGCACGATCCGGCGCCGGGGCGGGCGCGGCTGGTCCAGGCGGACGCGGGGACGGCCCGTGGCGGTGGCGCCGGCCGGGGTGCGCTCGGCGCGGCCGCTCTCACGCTCAGGCGCCATCGGACACCTCTTCCTCGACCAGGTGGAACTCGGTCTCCCGCCAGTCCTCCGGCAGCATGTGGTCCAGCACGTCATCCACGGTCACCGCGCCCAGCAGCGACCCGGCCTCGTCGACGACGGGCGCCGCGACCATGTCGTACGTCGCGAAGAACCCGGCGACGAGCGGCAGCGTGGCATCCGGGGCGAGGGCCTGCAGGTCGTCGTCGAGCACCGCGCTGACCAGCGTGTACGGCGGTTCGCGCAGCAGCCGCTGGAAGTGGACGGTGCCGAGGTACTTGCCGGTGGGGGTCTCGTCGGGCGGGCGGCAGACGTAGACCTGGGCGGCGAGGGCGGGGGAGAGGTCGCGGTTGCGGACGCGGGCGAGGGCGTCGGCGACGGTGGCGTCGGGGCGCAGCACGATCGGCTCGGTCGTCATCAGACCGCCCGCCGTGTGCTCCTCGTACGACATCAGGCGCCGCATGTCGGCCGCGTCGTCGGGCTGCATCAGGCTCAGCAGCCGCTCCTTGTCCGCCTCGGGGAGCTCGGCGAGCAGGTCGGCCGCGTCGTCGGGGTCCATGGCCTCCAGCACGTCCGCCGCGCGCTCCTCCTTCAGCTTGCCGAGGATCTCGATCTGGTCGTCCTCCGGCAGCTCCTCCAGGACGTCGGCGAGGCGGTCGTCGTCGAGGGCGGCGGCGACCTCCGCGCGGCGCTTGGGGGAGAGGTGGTGCAGGACGTTGGCGAGGTCGGCCGGGCGCAGCTGCTCGAAGGTGGCGAGCAGGCTTTCGGCGCCCTGCCCGTGCTCCTCCAGGGAGAAGCCGGTGACGGCCGACCATTCCACGGTCAGCTGCTCGCCCCTGCCGCGCCGGAAGGCGCCCGTCTTCTTCCCCTTGCGGACGAAGACGCGGTCGATCTCCCAGTCCCGGCGGGCCGGCAACTGCTGCACGGACACGTCGAGGACGGTCACCTCCTCGCCGGTCTCGACGAGCGTCACGCGCCGGTCGAGCAGTTCTCCGAAGACCAGGCGCTCGGTGGGCCGCTGCTCGAAGCGGCGGACGTTGAGCACACCGGTGGAGATGACCTGGCCGGACTCGATGCTGGTCACCCGGGTCATGGGCAGGAAGATGCGGCGGCGGGTGGGCAGTTCGACGACCAGTCCGAGCAGCCTCGGCGGACGCCGGCGGACGCGCAGCATCACGACCAGGTCGCGCACGCGTCCCACCTGGTCGCCGTTGGGGTCGAAGACGGCGACACCGGCGAGGTGCGAGACGAAGATCCGGGGGACGCCCGCGGCCATGGCCGCACCTCCTTTTCGTGAGCGCTCGTACGAGACGTTCGCTGCCCGTTGTACCGGGGTGTCTGTCCGGGCCCTCGCCCGGGGGTCTCCCGGGCTGTCTGCCGGGTCGTTTCCTGTGGGGCTCTTTTCCCAATTGCCCGCTGCTGCGGGCTTCAGGCTAGCCCGTCCCGATCGGGTACGCCCTGGTGAGGGGTCCGGACGGACTGGCTCCGCTCCCGGTCCACGACCCCGGTACGCTGCGGTACGCCGCTCAGGACTCCCCCGCAGAAAGGCAGCCTCCTCTGTGACTGCGATTCCCCAGGGCCGTACCCACCGTCGGGCCGCGCTGGTGAGCGCGACGTGCGCACTGGTCGTGACGGGCCTGGGCGTGACGGGGTGCAGCGAGGATCCGGACGCGGGCACGAACGGGGTCGGCAAACTGTCGGCCGACCGGATCCAGGCGAAGACGAAGGCGGCCGCGGGCGCGGTCGACGCGGTGCGGCTGTCCGGGACGGTGGTCGCCGGCGGGAAGTCGTACAAGCTCGACATGCGCCTGAAGGCGGACGGCGGCACCGGGTCGGTCACCGCCGAGGGGGTGGCCTTCCACCTGCTGCGGGTCGGTGAGCAGCTGTACCTGAAGGCGGACGCGGCGTTCTGGAAGAACGAGGACGGCGAGGCGGGCACCAGCGACTCGGACACGGCGGCCGCCGACAAGCTCGACGACAAGTACGTGAAGGTGCCGACCGGCGACCCCTCGTACAAGAAGTTCAGCGGCTTCACGGACAAGGACCTCCTTCTCGGCGATCTGCTGACGTTGCACGGTTCACTGGGCAAGGACGGGCACCACGAGCAGGCGGGCGTGCGCACCATCCGCATCACCGGCGACGGCGGCTCCGGTGGCACGCTGGACGTCTCCCTGGAGGGCAAGCCGTACCCGCTGCGCCTGGTGCGCGCGGGTGGCGCGGGCACGCTGAGCTTCTCGGCCTGGGGCCAGGACTTCGCCCTGGAGGAGCCGGCGAAGGACGAGACGGTGGACTACGGCAAGGAGCTGCCGACCTCGTGAGCGGCCCCCTCCGCGGCTTGCGGTAACCGCCGGCCGGGCCGCCGCCGGGCGACGACGCCGGCGGCCCGCTACTTTCTCCTCCGCCTCTTCAGCAGCAGCCGCGGCAGGCCGGCGGGAATCTCCCGACGGGTCGTGGCCGGTGAGGGCCGCGGCGCCTCGGCCAGGGTGCCCTCGGGCAACGGCACCGTGGCCCCGGTCGGTTCCAGGCGGAGCACGCGGCACTCCCGCGCCCAGCGCTCGGTCATCGCCTCGCCGTCGGGTGCGTTCAGGCGCTTGCCCTTGAGCTCGGCGACGGAGGCGTCCCACGCCTCGGTGCCGGGCGGGAGCTGGACGACCCGCGCGGTCCAGGAGACCAGCCGGCCTCCCTTGTCCTTGCTGCGGACCGTCACCTCTGCCGACGAACCGTCGGTCAGCCCCGGCAGTGGCTGCTCGCCGGGCCCGTCGCCGACCAGGCAGGCCGCGCCCTCGTGCCACACGTGCCACAGCGCCCGGGCGGCCGGTTCCCCGGATCCCCTGACCCAGATGAGGCCGGACTTCTTGGTGGCCTCCTCGATGAGGGCCCGGTCGAGCAGCTCGCGTGTCATGACCTCACCCTATCCAGGCGTGCTCACAGCCAGCCGTTGCGCTTCAGCGTGCGGTGGATGCCCAGACAGAGCATCACCGTGACGCCCATGATCACCGGGTAGCCGTACCGCCAGTGCAGCTCCGGCATGTGGTCGAAATTCATGCCGTACACACCGCAGACCATGGTCGGTACGGCGATGATGGCCGCCCAGGACGTGATCTTGCGCATGTCCTCGTTCTGGGCGACGGACGCCTGCGCGAGGTTGGCCTGGAGGATCGAGTTGAGCAGCTCGTCGAAGCCGACGACCTGTTCCTGGACGCGGGCGAGGTGGTCGGCGACGTCCCGGAAGTACTTCTGGATGTCGGGGTCGATCAGCCGCATGGGCCGCTCGCTCAGCAGCTGCATCGGGCGCAGCAGCGGCGAGACCGCTCGCTTGAACTCCAGCACCTCGCGCTTGAGTTGGTAGATCCGGCCGGCGTCCGTGCCGCGCGGGGCACCCTTGCGGCCCGGCGAGAAGACCTCGGTCTCGACCTCGTCGATGTCGTCCTGCACGGCGTCCGCGACCGCGATGTAGCCGTCGACGACGTGGTCGGCGATGGCGTGCAGCACGGCCGAGGGGCCCTTGGCGAGCAGCTCGGGGTCGTCCTGGAGGCGGTGGCGCAGCCCGCGCAGCGAGCCCTGGCCGCCGTGCCGGACGGTGATGAAGAAGTCCTTGCCGGTGAAGCACATGACCTCGCCGGTCTCGACGACCTCGCTGTTGGCGTCGAGCTGCTCGTGTTCGACGTAGTGGATGGTCTTGAAGACGGTGAACAGGGAGTCGTCGTAGCGCTCGAGCTTGGGGCGCTGGTGGGCCTGGACGGCGTCCTCCACGGCCAGCGGGTGCAGCCCGAACTCACCGGCGATGCCGGCGAATTCGGCCTCGGTCGGCTCGTGCAGCCCGATCCACACGAAGCCGCCGTCGCGCCGCACGTGCCGCATCGCCTCGTGCGGGGTGAGCGGCGTGGCGCTCGGGACGCGGGCGCCGTCGCGGTAGACGGCGCAGTCGACGACGGCCGAGGGCGTGGCCGGGTCGCGGGTGGTGTCGTACGCGCCGCCGTCCTTGCGCAGGGAGGGGCGGGACGGGCGGACGGCGGCACGCAGGTCGCGGATCATCGACATGGCAGGCTCCTTCGCGACGGGCAACGAAAGGCGCCGACGACGGGTGGAACTACCCGGAATGGGGACGTCCTGACTGCGGATGTTTGGCACGTCCACAAAGCGGGGAGCACCGCACCGTCGCGGTGGCGGGTTTCGCTACTGATTCAGCTACTGCTCAGATCAGACAGATCGGATGGATCAGATGGATCGGACAGATCCGGAAGATCCGGGAGATCCGGTAAAACGAAACGAAATGCTCTTCCGTGTGAAGACGCGAGCGCGAGAGGCGGCGGTCGGCCGGAGCCAGCTACATCAGCGGCGGGAAGAGCGAGTGGTACTGCACGGTCGACTTCGATCCATGACAGCCCCACCTCCTCCAGCCGGTCCCCCGTAGGGGAATCTCTTCGGCGTCGGGGCTTGATCGCGACGCTTCTGCGTGCTGCCCCGAACCACCGGGCAAGAGTATCAGCCGGCCGAAGTGTCAAGGCGCTGCTTTGCCCGGTACTGACGAGTTCTATTCTCGCGACATGACTGATGTTCTCCCTTTGGTCGAGGCCCGGTTGCTCACCGCGCTCGGCGAGCCGGACGCCCGCGCCGCGGTCACCTTCCTCGGTACGGACCGCATCGAGGTGCTGCGCTTCCATGAGGGCGACGTCGTCCGCTACGCCACGCTCGGCATGTCCGCGCAGCCGATGGGCGATCCCACGGCGATGATCGCCGATCCGGTCAGGGGCCCGCGCGCCGAGCTGCTGCTGTCCGTGCGCGGCGGTCTCGCCGACACCGACAAGGTGCTCCGCCCGCTCGCCGTGCTCGCCGCGTCCCCGCAGGTCGAGGGAGTGATCGTGGCTCCCGGCGCCTCCCTCGACGTCGGTGAGCCGCTGTGGCCCGGCGCGCCGTTCACCTCGGTGCTGGTCGCCGAGCCGGGCGGTCTGGTCGAGGACCTGGAGCTCGACGAGCCCCTCGACCCGGTCCGCTTCCTGCCGCTGCTGCCGATGACCGCGAACGAGGCCGCCTGGAAGCGCGTCCACGGCGCCCAGGCCCTCCAGGAGCGCTGGCTGACGAACGGAACGGACCTGCGGGATGCGTCCCGCAGATCCGTCCCGCTGGACTGACGTCACGTGAGGAAGGTCACCAACCGGTCGTGTCAACAGGTCAGTTGACCCGGTGTCTGTTCAGCCGGCGAAGACGGTGACCCCGTCCTCCGCCGCGTGCCGCGGCTCCAGCTCCTCGGCCTCGCGGGTGAGCGCCCCGCGCCGTACGACGACCACGAGCGCGCCCGCGACCGCGGTGACCGCCGCCACCACGAACGGGATGTGGACGTCGGTCCACTCCTCGATCTTCGGCGCGAAGTAGGGCGCGGCGGCCGCCGCGAACCACCGCACGAAGTTGTAGCCCGCGCTCGCCACCGGGCGCGGGGCGTCCGAGACGCCCAGGGCGAGTTCCGTGTACACGGTGTTGTTGACGCCGATGAAGGCGCCGGACAGAACGGTGCAGACGACGGCCGCGGTGTGGCCGCCGTAGCCGAGGACCAGCACGTCCGCGGCGAGCAGTACCAGCGAACCGCCGAGCACCTTCAGCGAGCCGAACCGCTTCTGCAGACGTGGCGCCACGACGACGGAGAACACGGCGAGCAGCACGCCCCAGGCGAAGAAGACCGCGCCCGACCGGTAGGGCGTCATGTTCAGCACGAACGGCGTGAAGGCCAGCACGGTGAAGAACGTGTAGTTGTAGAAGAACGCCGAGACCGCCGCCGAGGCGAGACCGCCGTGGCCCAGCGCCCGGATCGGGTCGAGCAGGGAGGTCTTGCGGGCCGGCCTCGGCTGCTCCTTCAGGAACGCCGTGATGCAGAGGAAGCCGACCGCCATCAGGAACGCGGTGCCGAAGAAGGGGTAGCGCCAGCTCGCGTCGCCGAGCAGCGCGCCCAGCAGGGGCCCGCAGGCCATCCCGAGGCCCAGGGCGGACTCGTACAGCAGGATCGCGGCGGCGCTCCCTCCGGCCGCGGCCCCGACGATCACCGCGAGGGCCGTGGAGACGAAGAGGGCGTTGCCCAGGCCCCAGCCGGCGCGGTAGCCGACGAGCTGGCCGACCGTGTCGGAGGTGCCGGCCAGGCCCGCGAAGACCACGACGAGGGCGAGACCGAGCAGCAGGGTCTTGCGTCCGCCGACGCGGCTGGAGACGAAGCCGGTGACCAGCATCGCCAGGGCGGTGATCAGGAAGTAGGAGGTGAAGAGGAGGGAGACCTGGCCGGCGGAGGCGTCCAGGCCCCGGGCGATGGACGGCAGGATCGGGTCGACGAGCCCGATGCCCATGAAGGCGACGACGGACGCGCCGGCGGTCGCCCAGACCGCCTTGGGCTGCCGCAGGATGCCCCCGGCACCCGCGTCGAAGGGGTCCATGACTGCTCCCATCCGCACGTAGACAGTTGGTATATGCACATAGTAAGTTAGTCATGCTAAATAATGCAAACTACATCTACATCCTGGCGACGGGCCGACTTCCGCCCGGACGGGTGATCGTCCTTGACGTGGCGCGGAAGGGGTAGGACCGTGGGGCCCTATGAGGGGCGAACCCAGTTGCCCGAAGTGTGGTGGCCGGGTCAGGGCTCCCGGACTCTTCGCCGATTCCTGGCAGTGCGATGTGCACGGGACGGTGCATCCGCTGCAGCCCGTGATCCCGCCCAGCGTCGAGGCCCTCAGTGTCGTCGTGCACCGCACGCAGGTGCCGGTGTGGATGCCGTGGCCGCTGCCGGTCGGCTGGCTGTTCACGGGTGTGGCGTACGCCGGTGACGACCGCAGCGGTGGCCGCGCGTCCGCCGTCGCCTGCTCCGGTCCCGGTCCGCTCGGCGGTGTGGGCGAGCTGATCCTCATCGCCGAGGAGCTCGGCGTCGGACTCGGTGCCCGGTACGCCGGGATCGACGGCCCGGACCCCGGCCCGTACCTGAACGTCGAGAAGCCGCCCCAGGCCAAGGTCCTGGCCGCCGGCCGCCCGACGCCGCTGTGGCACGTCTCGGGCGCCCCCGACGACCGCGCGGTCTTCGCGGGCGAGGCGCGGGGTCTGTGGCTCTGGGCGGTGGTCTGGCCCGAGCAGTCCGGGCTGCTGATGTACGACGAGCTGGTGCTGACCGACCTGCGGGACGCGGGCGCCGAGGTCGAGCTGGTGCCGTGCGGGGCGCTGTCGCCGCGCCTGCTCAAGCCGTAGCGGCAAAGGGGCGCGTCCGGTCGCGGGGCGGCTGTGGGTCGAGGTGGCTCGGGCGAAGCGGGTCGGGTCGAGTGGCCGGGGCGAGGCCCGGTCAGGCCGAGGCGGGCTGGTCGAAGGGGGGGCGGGTCGCGTGGTTCGTCGCGCCCGTGAGGGGGTGCTCGCGCGGTAGGTGTAGGGGGTGCTCACCCTGTGTGGGTGTGACGGGGGCGTTCGATTTCCCGTTATGCTGGAGCGTCCCGTTCCGCCCCGTCACCGCCTGGAGCCCGCGTCGTGCGCATCGATCTGCACTGCCACTCCACGGCCTCCGACGGCACGGACACCCCGGCCGAGCTGGTGCGCAACGCGGCCGCGGCCGGTCTGGACGTCGTCGCGCTGACCGACCACGACACCACGCGCGGGTACGCCGAGGCGATCGCGGCGCTGCCCCCGGGGCTCACCCTCGTCACCGGCGCCGAACTGTCCTGCCGTATAGACGGCATCAGCATGCACATGCTGGCCTACCTCTTCGATCCCGAGGAGCCCGCGCTGCTCGCCGAGCGGGAGCTGGTGCGCGACGACCGGATGCCGCGGGCCCAGGGCATGATCGCCAAGCTCCAGGCGCTGGGCGTGCCCGTCACCTGGGAGCAGGTCGCACGGATCGCGGGCGAGGGGTCCGTCGGGCGGCCGCACGTCGCGACCGCGCTGGTGGAGCTGGGTGTCGTCCCGACCGTGAGTGACGCCTTCACCCAGGACTGGCTGGCCGACGGCGGCCGGGCCTACGTCGAGAAGCACGAGACCGACCCCTTCGAGGCGATCCGGCTGGTCAAGGCCGCGGGCGGGGTCACCGTCTTCGCCCACCCGGCCGCGCGCAAGCGGGGCCGTACGGTCCCGGAGTCAGCGATCGCCGAGCTGGCCGCCGCCGGCCTCGACGGCATCGAGGTCGACCACATGGACCACGACCCCGACACGCGCGCGCGGCTGCGCGGGCTCGCCGGGGAGCTGGGGCTGCTGGTGACCGGGTCCAGCGACTACCACGGCAGTCGGAAGACCTGCGTGCTCGGCGAGTACACGACCGACCCCGAGGTGTACGGGGAGATCACGCGGCGGGCGACCGGGGCGTTCCCCGTCCCCGGGACCGGCGGGGCCTGAGGATCACCCCCGCTCGTCCACGTTCCGCTCACTCTCTCGCAAGGCCCCTGTACTGATGTTCGACGTCGCCGTCTTCGGCTCCCTGTTCCTCACCCTTTTTGTCATCATGGATCCCCCTGGGATCACCCCGATCTTCCTCGCGCTGACCGCCGGGCGCCCCGGCAAGGTGCAGAAGCGCATGGCGTTCCAGGCCGTCTGCGTGGCCGGCGGTGTGATCACCGTCTTCGGACTCCTCGGGCACCAGATCCTGAACTATCTGCACGTCTCCGTGCCCGCGCTGATGATCGCGGGCGGCCTGCTGCTCCTGCTGATCGCCCTGGACCTGCTCACCGGCAAGACCGACGAGCCGAAGCAGACCAAGGACGTCAATGTCGCGCTCGTCCCGCTGGGGATGCCGCTGCTGGCCGGCCCCGGCGCGATCGTGTCGGTCATCCTGGCCGTGCAGAAGGCCGACAGCGCCGCCACACAGGTGTCGGTGTGGACGGCGATCCTCGCCATCCACGTCGTGCTCTGGCTGGTGATGCGCCACTCGCTGCTGATCATCCGGGTCATCAAGGACGGCGGTGTGGTCCTGGTGACGCGCCTCGCGGGCATGATGCTCTCCGCCATCGCCGTGCAGCAGATCATCAACGGGGTCACCCAGGTGATCCAGGGAAGCTGAGCCCTGCCGGGCGCCTGGCGCGTACCCCTGCGGGGCGCCCCCGACGTACACATACGCGGAGCCCCGTACGCCATTCGAGTGATGACGTACGGGGCTCCGAAGTGTGTGTAAGGGACCCGTGGGGTTACGAGGCCGAGGTGTCGGCCGGACGGATCCACAACCGCTGCCCGATGGCGGCGGCCTGCTGAACGATCCGGTTGACGGAGGCGGCGTCCACGACGGTGCTGTCCACGGGCGTGCCGTCGACGTCGTCGAGTCGCATGATTTCGAAGCGCATGGCTTCTCCCTTCGTCTGGTCATCCTCCTGAGGAGAACTACTGATGTGTGGCCCACGGGACGACGGTGCCCCCTGTTCCGTTCGTATTCAACGCGGTGCTTGTTACAAACATTCCCTACGCTAAAGAAATTTTTCGAACGACTAATTACTAGCGAGTAAGAGACTTCGGTGGACCGAACGGGACCGGTTGTGTTCGCAGCGTGACCGCCAGGACAATGGATGTGATGAACGACGACCTCGCGGCCCTCGCCGCCCGCATCGACCGCACGAACGAGCTGCTCACCCGCATGCTCGCCGAGGTGGCGAAGACACCCTCGACCCATGCGATCTTCGTCGACGCGGGATACCTGTACGCGGCCGCGGGCCGGCTGGTCGCCGGGACCGAGGACCGCCGGGCCTTCGAGGTGGACGCCGAGGGCCTGATCGAGGCGCTCATCGACCGGGCCCGCAGCATCTTCGCGGACAGCCGGCTGCTGCGGGTCTACTGGTACGACGGCGCCCGGCGCCGCATCCACACCGCCGAGCAGCAGTCCATCGCCGAACTCCCGGACGTCAAGGTCCGGCTGGGCAATCTGAACGCCAACAACCAGCAGAAGGGCGTCGATTCACTGATCAGGTCGGACCTGGAGTCCCTGGCCAGGCACCGGGCGATCAGCGACGCGGCGTTGCTGGGCGGCGACGAGGACCTGGTGTCGGCGGTCGAGGCGGCCCAGGGCTACGGCGCCCGCGTCCACCTGTGGGGCATCGAGGCCCCGGAGGGCCGCAACCAGGCGGAGCCCCTCCTCTGGGAGGTCGACAGCCAGCGCACCCTCGACCTCGACTTCTTCAAGCCGTACGTCTCACGGCGCACCGCCCCCGCCTACGAGGCCGTCGGCGCGGCCAGGCCCACCCGCGAGGACGTCCGCTTCGTCGGCGCCCAGATCGCCGCGAAGTGGCTGGCGGCGCGGGGCAGGGAGGCCCTCGTGGAACTGCTGCCCGGCCACCCCTACCTGCCCGGCTCCGTCGACCAGGATCTCCTGGTCGACGCGGAGGGCGTCCTGCAGTACTCGCTGCGCGGCCAGGCGGATCTCAGACGGGCCCTGCGCGACGGGTTCTGGGAGCACTTGCAGGCGCAGTACTGAGGCTGGTGGCGGCGCTCCGGCCCGTGCTTCCGGCGGAGGGCTGAGAGGTCGTCCGTCCATGGCGGACGTCAAGGGGCGCGGGCGCGGGGGCGGGCGCTGGTGGGAGGCGCAGGGGGTCCGCAGGGCGCGAAGGCGGCCGTGAGCAGGCCGGGCGGAGGCGTAGAAGAGTCCCCACTCCTTGCCACTGTCAACCTATAGCGCACCGGGGGGCTTGCGGCAAGGCCCCCGTCGTACCGCAGAATCGCTCGCCAAGGCCAGGAACCTGCAGAAACGGGAGATTCACTAAGTGCGCTTGCCTATGTCGGTATACGGGTTGTGCGGCGACGTCGAGCCGGTGGGGGAACCCGCGCCGCGGCTACGGGCGTTCGACGCCGAGCCGAGGATCGGTGTCCCGCCGGGACTCACGGGAACGATCCCGGACGGGAGCCGATGACATGAACTCTCTGACCGACAGCGCGTTCGACCTTCCCGACCACCTCGCCCCCAAGGCCGACCCGGCACTGATCACCGGCGACGAGCGACACTTCGCGGCCATCGCGGAGAGCCTCGAGCAGACGATCGCCGAACTGTCCGACCGTCTCGACGCCGAACGCAGGGCGCCCGGTGGCATCGGCCGGGAGGCGATGGAGAGGGACCTGGAGATCCACCGGCTGACCGGCCGTCTGCGCACCCTGCGCCGCTTCGGTCTGGACCTGTGCCTCGGCCACATCGTCAGCGCGGACGACCCCGAGCCCCTGTACATCGGACGACTCGGCCTCACCGACAGCGCGGGTCGTCGGCTCCTGGTCGACTGGCGTTCCCCGGCGGCCGAGCCGTTCTTCGCGGCGACCCACGCCAACCCGATGGGTCTGGCGAGCCGCCGCAGGTACCGCTGGACCCGTGGCCGGATCAGCGACTACTGGGACGAGGTGTTCACCGCCGACGGACTCGAAGGACACGCCGCGCTCGACGACCAGTCCGCCTTCATCGCCAGCCTGGGCGGCAACCGGTCGGCCCGGATGCGGGACGTGCTCGCCACCATCCAGGCCGACCAGGACGCCATCATTCGAGCCGGATCCCGCGGCGCGCTCGTCGTCGACGGCGGTCCGGGCACCGGCAAGACCGTCGTCGCCCTGCACCGCTCCGCCCACCTCCTCTACTCCGACCCCCGCCTGGGCCACCGTCGGGGCGGCGTACTGTTCGTCGGCCCGCACCAGCCCTACCTGGCCTACGTCTCCGACGTCCTCCCCAGCCTCGGAGAGGAGGGCGTGCAGACCTGCACCCTGCGGGACCTCGTGGCCGAGGGAGCCGGTGCGGCGGCCGAGACCGACCCGGACGTGGCCCGCCTGAAGTCGTCCGCGGACATGGTGAAGGCGATCGAGACGGCCGTCAGGTTCTACGAGGAGCCGCCCACCGAGGGGATGACGGTCACGACCCCCTGGTCCGAGGTCCGCCTGAGCGCCGACGACTGGGCCGAGGCGTTCGCGGCGCCCGCACCAGGAACCCCGCACAACGAGGCACGCGACCAGATCTGGGAGGAACTGCTCCAGATCCTGATCGACAAGCACGACGGCGAAATCCCGCACGACCAGTTCCGCAGGGCGCTGCTGCACGACAAGGAACTGGTCGGGACCCTCAACCGCGCGTGGCCGCTGCTCGAGGCGACCGACCTGGTCGCAGACCTGTGGTCGGTACCCGCCTATCTGCGGATGTGCGCCCCCTGGCTCGGTCCCGACGACGTCCGCAAGCTGCGGCGCGCGGACGCCGAGCCCTGGACGGTCTCCGACCTGCCGCTCCTGGACGCGGCACGGCAACGGCTCGGCGACCCGAAGGCGTCACTGCGCCGCCGTCGGCACGAGGCCTCCGTAGCCGCCGAACGCGAGCGCATGGCCCGCGTCATCGACAACGTGATCGCGGCCGACCACGACGGTGAGGGCGCGGTGACGATGCTGCGCGGCCGGGACCTGCAGGACAGCCTGATCGACGAGACCGGGCTGCCCGGCGCCGACCGGGACCCGCTGGCCGGCCCGTTCGCGCACATCGTCGTCGACGAGGCACAGGAACTGACCGACGCGGAGTGGCAGATGCTGCTGCTCCGCTGCCCGTCCCGCAGTTTCACCATCGTCGGGGACCGCGCCCAGGCCAGGCACAGCTTCACGGAGTCCTGGCGGGAACGGCTCGAACGGATCGGGTTCGACCGGATCGACGTGGCCACCCTGAGCGTCAACTACCGGACGCCGGAAGAGGTGATGGCGGAAGCCGAGCCGGTCATCCGGGCCGTGCTCCCGGACGCCAACGTGCCGACCTCCATCCGCAGCAGCGGCGTCCCCGTCGTCCACGGGTCCGTCGCGGAACGGGACTCGATCCTCGACACCTGGCTCGCCGCCCATGCCGAGGGGATCGCCTGCGTCATCGGCGATCCCACGTTCCGGGCCACGCCCCGCGTCCGGTCGCTGACCCCGGAGCTGTCGAAGGGGCTCGAGTTCGACCTGGTCGTGCTCGTCGACCCGGAGGAGTTCGGCCAGGGGGCCGGGGGAGCGGTCGACCGCTATGTCGCGATGACGCGAGCCACCCGACAACTCGTCGTCCTCACGAGCTCCTGAGGCCGGCCGAGGCGGCGCGAGCGCCGTCGGCCGGTCACGAGGACCACGCCGACGGCCCCCTCCGGGCGGGATTCAGCGATCCTGAGGGTGCTTGTCCCAGAAGTCGGCGAGGGCGTGGGCGGTCGGCAGCGGCTGGTCCATGTTGGGGGAGTGCTCGGCTCCCGGGACGACCGTCCGGTGCGCGTTCAGGCGTACGGCCATGTCGTCCAGGAGGGTCACCGGCCAGGTGTCGTCACGCGCGCCCGACAGGACGTGGAACGGCAGCGGCACGGCGGCGAGTTCGGCGACCCGGTCCGGCTCGACCGTCAACTGACGTCCGGTCGCCAGGAGTTGGGCGGGCTTGTGGTTGAGCCAGCGTCGGCGCAGCAGGGCGAGCTCCCCGAAGCCGCGGGCGGGTCCGCCGACCTCCTCCGGCGGGCCCATCGCGAGGATGGCCTGCCACACCTCGGGCATCGTCATCACCGTGAGTGCTTCGTGCAGCAGCTTCACGCGCTGCTGCTGGGACGGGGAGATCTGCGCCGGGCCCGACGCGACCAGGGTGAACGACACGAAGGGGGAGTGGTCGAGGAGGACGGCGGCCCGGGCGATCTGGCCGCCCAGGGAGTGCCCGACGAGGTGCAGAGGAGTGTCGAGGGCGGCCGCCTGCGCGAGCACGTCCCGCGCCAACTCCTCCTGCGCGTACGGCGCTTCGTCGTCCGCCGGCCCGTCCGACTCGTTCTGCCCGCGCCCGTCCACGGCGATGGTCCGGTACCCACGGGCCGCGAGGGGCTCGTGCAGGAAGTGGAAGTCCTCCTTGCTGCCGGTGAAGCCCGGCAGCATCAGCGCGACGCCCCGCGGCTCGACCCCGGTCGCCACGGGCGCGTCGACGACGGCGAACTCACCGCGCTCGGTCCGCAGCTGGTAGGCGCGGGCGCCCGCGGGCGGGGTGAAGCTGATCGGCGTGGTCACGGGGTGAGGCTACCGGCAGGTGGCCGTGGGATGGAGGGAGGCCGTGGGGTCGAGGGCGGCCGTGGGGCGGAGGGAGGCCCTGCGGCGAGGCGGAGTCCCGGGCGCAACGCCGACGGCCCGGCTCCTCCGTGAGGGAGGGGCCGGGCCGTCCTGCCGGGTGTTCGCCGGGCAATCAGCTGTCCGCGGGCTCCGCGGCGGCCGTCGCCTTTCGCGTACGCCGTACCTTCGGCTTCGCCTCGGCCGCGTCGGCCGGCGCTTCCACCGTGGCCGCGGTCTTGCGGGTGCGGCGGGGCTTGGGCTCCGGTTCCGCGGTGGCCTGGGCCGGGATGTCGGCGGTGGTGACCGCCTCCGGCTGGGTGGCCTTGCGGGTGGTGCGGCGGCGGGGCTTGGCCTCGGTCGCCTCGGCGGTGTCGACGGCGGGGGCGGTGGCCGCGGTCTTGCGGGTGCGGCGCGGCTTGGCCTCCGCGGCCTCGGCGGTGTCGACCGCGGCCTCGGCCGGGGCCGTCGCCTTGCGCGTACGCCGCGCCTTGGGCTTGGCCTCGGTCGCCTCGGTCGCCTCGGCCGGCGCTTCCGCCGTGGCCGCGGTCTTGCGGGTGCGGCGCGGCTTGGCCTCGACCGCCTCCGCCGTGTCGACCGCGGCTTCCGCCGTGGCCGCGGTCTTGCGGGTGCGGCGCGGCTTGGCCTCGGTGGCCTCCGCCGTGTCGACGGCGGCTTCGGCCGCGGTGGCCGTGGCCTTGCGGGTGCGGCGGGGCTTGGGCTCCGGTTCCGCGGTGGCCTGGGCCGGGATGTCGGCGGTGGTGACCGCCTCCGGCTGGGTGGCCTTGCGGGTGGTGCGGCGGCGGGGCTTGGCCTCGGTGCCTTCGGCGGTGTCGACGGCTGCCTCGGCCGGGGCGGCTTCGACGGCTGCCTCGGCGGGGGCGGTGGCCGCGGTCTTGCGGGTGCGGCGCGGCTTGGCCTCGGTCGCCTCGGCGGTGTCGACGGCGGCTTCGGCCGCGGTGGCCGTCGCCTTGCGGGTGCGGCGCGGCTTGGCCTCCGTCGCGTCCGCCGGTGCCGCCTCCGTGGCCTCGCCGGTGTCGACGGCTGCCTCGGTGGGGGCGGTGGCCGCGGTCTTGCGGGTGCGGCGCGGCTTGGCCTCGGTCGCCTCCGCCGTGTCGAGCGCGGCCTCGGCGGCCGGGGCCGTCGCCTTGCGCGTACGGCGGCGCGGCGTGGCCTCCACGGTCTCCGCCGTGTCGACGGCGACCTCGGCGGCCGGGGTCTCCGTCACCGTCTCGCCGGTCCGGACCGTCTCCACCGTGCTGTCCGCGCCACGACGGGTGCGGCGGCGACGCGGCTTCGCCGGGGTGTCGGCGGTGTCGAGGGCCGGGCCCTCCGCCGTCGTCACGGCCGCTTCCGCGGCCTCGGGGGCGGGGGACTCGACGGGCGTCGCGGGCGCGGCGGCGACAGCCTCCGGCGCGGCCCCGCCTCGGGTACGGCGCCGGCGGCGCGGAGTGCGGGAGGAAGCCGCCTCCTCCGCCACCGGGGTCTGCTCGGCGGCCGGCGTCGCGTCGAGCGCGGACCCGCCCCGCGTACGACGACGGCGGCGCGGCGTACGGCTGGAGCGCTCGTGGTCCTCGGACCGGGACTCCTCCCGGCCGCCACCCCGGCGGTCACCGCGACCGCGGCCGCCACGGCCGCCCGGCTCGCCCAGGTCCTCCAGCTCCTCCGCGTCGAGCCCGGCGCGCGTGCGCTCCGAGCGCGGCAGGACGCCCTTCGTGCCCGCGGGGATGCCGAGCTCCTCGAAGAGGTGCGGGGAGGTGGAGTACGTCTCCGGCGGGTCGCTGAAGCCGAGGTCCAGCGCCTTGTTGATCAGCTGCCAGCGGGGGATGTCGTCCCAGTCGACGAGCGTGATCGCCGTACCCTTCGCGCCCGCGCGGCCGGTCCGGCCGACGCGGTGCAGGTACGTCTTCTCGTCCTCGGGGGACTGGTAGTTGATGACGTGGGTCACGCCCTCGACGTCGATGCCGCGGGCGGCGACGTCGGTGCAGACGAGGACGTCGACCTTGCCGTTGCGGAAGGCGCGCAGCGCCTGCTCGCGGGCGCCCTGGCCGAGGTCGCCGTGGACCGCGCCGGAGGCGAAGCCGCGGCGTTCGAGCTGCTCGGCGATGTCGGCGGCGGTCCGCTTCGTCCGGCAGAAGATCATCGCGAGACCGCGGCCCTCGGCCTGGAGGATGCGGGAGACCATCTCCGGCTTGTCCATGGAGTGGGCGCGGTAGACGTGCTGCTTGATGTTCGCGACCGTCGCGCCCTCGTCGTCCGGCGCGGTGGCGCGGATGTGCGTGGGCTGGGACATGTAGCGGCGCGCGAGACCGATG
Source organism: Streptomyces sp. NPDC051315 (assembly GCF_044455165.1). NCBI lineage: Bacteria > Bacillati > Actinomycetota > Actinomycetes > Kitasatosporales > Streptomycetaceae > Streptomyces > Streptomyces sp. NPDC051315. The sequence goes on along the minus strand of NZ_JBITEN010000007.1, from coordinate 2,987 downwards.
ACCGCGCCCGGCATGGTCGCCGAGAACAGCATGGTCTGCCGCTTCGCCGGCAGCATGTTGATGATCTTCTCGACGTCGGGCAGGAAGCCCAGGTCGAGCATCTCGTCGGCCTCGTCGAGGACGAGGGACTTGATGTGCTTCAGGTTCAGCTTCTTCTGGCCCGCGAGGTCCAGCAGGCGGCCCGGGGTGCCGACGACGACGTCGACGCCCTTCTTCAGGGCCTCGACCTGGGGCTCGTAGGCCCGGCCGCCGTAGATGGCGAGGACGCGCACGTTGCGCACCTTGCCCGCGGTCAGCAGGTCGTTGGTGACCTGGGTGCACAGCTCGCGCGTGGGGACGACGACGAGCGCCTGCGGGGCGTCGGTGAGGTCCTCGGGCTGCGCGCGGCCGGCCTCGACGTCGACGGGGACGGTGACGCGCTCGAGGAGAGGCAGGCCGAAGCCGAGCGTCTTGCCGGTGCCGGTCTTGGCCTGGCCGATGACGTCCGAGCCCGACAGGGCCACGGGCAGCGTCATCTCCTGGATGGGGAAGGGGGTGGTGATGCCGACGGCCTCCAGGGCCTCGGCGGTCTCGGGAAGGATTCCGAGCTCTCGGAACGTCGTAGTCAGGGTGCTGCCTCTTCTGTGTGCGCGGTGCGAGGCGAGCGCGGGGGTCGTGTCGGACCGTGCCGGGGACGTCGGCTGCCTCACGGGCTGGCCGTCAGGACACGGGACCTCTGCCGACGCTCTAGCGCTCGTACCGCTGAGGGGTTCCCTCCGATCGTCGTACGCGTGGTGCCGTACGGTCAGGGAGGGCTGTCGGGTCGGAGCCGATCGGGCCACCGACCGGGCATCCTCATGCGTGCGGCCCGTCGAGATACGTCGAAGTACTCAGCAGGCGCATTACCACCATACCCCGGAATCGCGCACACGCGATGGCCGATTCGGTCACGTTGTGGTTGTCACACCGACGGGTCCGGTCCTTCGGGGTGTCCTGGGCGCACTGACTGAGCAGGGACTTCCGTCATGCGACGGGCGGGCTATTGTGCGCTTCATGACGACCTCTGACAAGCCTGAGAACGCCGCCACCGGTATCGCCGCCCAGGACTGGGCGAACGCCTCCACGGATCCCCAGTACCGGGCCGCGGTCGTGGACCTGCTCGGTGCGCTCGCGTACGGCGAGCTGGCGGCGTTCGAACGGCTCGCTGAGGACGCCAAGCTGGCGCCCTCGCTGGAGGACAAGGCGGAGCTGGCGAAGATGGCGTCGGCCGAGTTCCACCACTTCGAGCGGCTGCGGGACCGGCTCACGGAGATCGGTGAGGAGCCGACGCGCGCGATGGAGCCGTTCGTGGCCGCGCTCGACGGCTTCCACAAGCAGACGGCCCCCTCGGACTGGCTGGAGGGCCTGGTCAAGGCCTATGTCGGCGACTCGATCGCCAGCGACTTCTATCGCGAGGTCGCCGTGCGCCTGGACTCCGACACCCGCGCCCTGGTGCTGGCCGTGCTCGACGACACCGGTCACGCCGGCTTCGCCGTGGACCGGGTGCGCGCGGCGATCGACGCGGACCCGCGCGTGGGTGGACGCCTCGCGCTGTGGGCGCGGCGGCTGATGGGTGAGGCCCTGTCGCAGTCCCAGCGGGTGGTCGCGGACCGCGACGCGTTGTCGACGATGCTCGTGGGCGGTGTCGCGGACGGCTTCGATCTCGCCGAGGTCGGCAGGATGTTCTCCCGGATCACCGAGGCGCACACCAAGCGGATGGCCGCGCTGGGCCTGGCCGCGTAGCGCGCGTCCGGGGATCGGGCAGCGGCTGTCCGGCGGATCGTGCAGAGCCTTGGTAGCGCCTGTCCGGCGGATCGGGTAGCGCCTCTCCGGCGGGTTGGGCGGCGCGTGTCCGGCGGATCGGGCCGCAGGAGACCGGCCGTGAACCGATCGGCGCAGGCACAGGGGAGTGGGGGAAAGGGCTGCGGGCGGAGTGCCGCGCTCCCCTCTCGATGCTGTCGGCCCAGGTGCGTCGTTCGGGGACGGCCTGTCCGGCATGATCCGTCGGACAGCGCACCTAGGCCGTGGCTGATCGTCGGCGCAGTCGGCCCGAGGGGCGCAGCAGCAGGGAGAGCGAGGCGGCGGAGACGACCGCCGCGCCGAGGAGACTCAGCAGCGCGGAGCCGGGGCCCAGCGCGCTGTGGGTGACGAAGTCGCCGAACAGGGCTCCGGCGACGCCCGTCGCCAGCACCAGGGTGGGCCTGGGCAGCCGGTGGGACAGGCGGTGGACCGCCGCCCAGGCGAGCACCAGACCGAGCACAGCGGAGCCGAGCGCTTCCAAGATCATGCGGGTCCCTCCCAGACGGCCGGGCTGTGCATCGAAGTCGTAGCCCGTCATACCCGTGACCTGCGGAATGCAATCCTCCTGTGGGGCCGGGGCGTGCGCCATCCGTGGAGAACATGCGTGAGGGGCCCGGCAGCCGCACGGCTGCCGGGCCCCTCACGCATGTGTCCGCCTACAGAGCGCCGAAGCCCACCTTGCGCGGGGCCGGCTCGCCCAGCTCGACGTAGGCCAGGCGGTCGGCGGGGACCAGGACCTTGCGGCCGTGCTGGTCCACGAGGCTGAGCAGCTGCGACTTCCCGGCCAGTGCCTCGGCCACCACGCGCTCGACCTCCTCGGGGGTCTGACCGCTCTCCAGAACGATCTCGCGGGGCGCGTGCTGCACGCCGATCTTGACCTCCACGGCTATGTCCCTCCGACGGTCAGTGATGCGCGGGCGTCCGCGCCGTACGCTGCACACATTAGCCCGGCGAGGGGACGGACATCGCGCGGCCGTCCACGCCAGGAGCGAACAGCGGACGGGAACAAACGGCCGACGGGCGGGTGCCCGGTGCCGCCGCGGGGGGGGGGGGGGGGGGGGGGCCGCCGGGGGGCGGGGGGGGGGGGGGGGGGGGGGGGGGGGGGGGGGGGGGGGGGGCGCCCCCCGGCGAGGCGGTCAGGCGGGCGTGTACGGCTTCGGGGGTGCTGC